>JBKJQW010000037.1:0-9992 GCA_046593715.1 Luteitalea sp. | reverse complement strand
CTACGCGGAACCGACCGGCGACGGACGCTACACGATCGACTTCAACAAGGCGTACAACCCGCCCTGCGCGTACAACCCGCACACCACCTGCCCGACGCCGCCGTCGCAGAACGTCCTGAAGGGGGCCATCCGGGCCGGCGAGAAGATCTACGACGGTGCCCCCGGCGCGGCATCGCGCTGAACGGGGGAAGGCCGGGGCTCGGTGCACGTCGCGCGCTACCATTACCGCGCATGCCACAGCCTCTACTCAGCCGCCCGACGCCGCGGGCCTCGCGCGGCGGCCTCGTCCTCGTCGTCGCCGCCATCGGGTTGCTCACGACCCTGACGCTCACCGCGCAGGCGCCCCGCGGACGCCGTGCTGACGATGCGGATGCCGACTTTTCGCCGAAGCTTCCAGTGCCGGCCTTGAGTCCGGCTGAGCAGGCACGCCGTTTCATCCTGCCTCCCGGGTACCGCATGGAACTCGTGCTGGCCGAGCCGCTGATCGAGAACCCGGTGGCGGTGGCGTTCGACGGCAACGGTCGCCTGTACGTCGCGGAGATGCGCGGCTACATGCCCGATGCGGATGGCACGAATCAGCACGCGCCGATCAGCCGCATCAGCCTGCACGAGAGCACGAAGGGCGACGGCACCTACGACCGCCACACGGTCTTCATCGACAATCTGGTGCTGCCACGGATGATCCTGCCGCTCGACGGCAGCATCCTCACGATGGAGACCGACAGCGACGACATCCACGAGTACCGCGACACCAACGGCGATGGCGTTGCGGACCGCAAGACGCTCTTCTACAGCGGGGTCGGCCGCCGCGGCAATCTCGAGCACCAGCAGAGCGGCTTCGTGTGGGGCCTCGACAACTGGATCTACAGCACCTACAACGCCTTCCGCATCCGCTGGACGCCGTCCGGCATCAAGAAGGAGACGACCGGACGCAACGGCGGCCAGTGGGGGCTCGCGCAGGACGACGCGGGGAAGATGTGGTTCGTGGACGCGGGCGGCGAGCGCGGCCCGATGAACTTCCAGGTGCCCATCCACTACGGCCCGTTCTCGGTGCGCGATCAGTTCGAGGACGGCTTCGAGCAGGTGTGGCCGGCGGCGATCGGCTATGCGGACGTGCAGGGCGGCATGGCCCGCGTGCGTTCACCCATCGGCACGCTGAACCACTTCACCGCCACGTGCGGTCCCGACATCGTCCGCGGTCATCGCCTGCCGGACGACCTGCGAGGCGACCTGCTGTTTGCCGAGCCCGTCGGGCGCCTGATCCGCCGCGCCAAGATCCACGTCACCGAGGGGCTCACGCAGCTGCGCAACGCGTACCCGGGATCGGAGTTCGTGCTCAGCACCGACCCGCTGTTCCGGCCCGTGAACCTCGCCACGGCTCCCGACGGCACGGTGTTTGTGGCCGACATGTATCACGGCATCATCCAGGAATCGAACTGGACCAAGCCTGGCACCTACCTCCGACGAAAGATCGAGCAGTACCAGTTCGACAAGGTCGTTCGGCGCGGGCGCATCTGGCGCCTCGTGCACGACGAACACCGGCCGGACCCGACACGGCCGCGGATGCTTGCCGAGGGCGTCGATGCGCTCGTCGCGCACCTCGACCATCCGAACGGGTGGTGGCGTGACACGGCGCAGCGGCTGCTGGTGCTGCGTCAGGACCGCCGCGTTGTGCCCGCGCTGGTCGAGAAAGCGCGGACCGCGCCGGCGCTCGTGGCGCGCTTCCACGCGCTGTGGACGCTCGAGGGCCTCGGCGCGCTCGACGCCGACCTCGTGCGCGAGTTCCTGAAGGACCTCAGCCCGCAGATGCGCATCCAGGCCATGCGGGCAAGCGAGTCGCTGTTCACCGCCGGCGATACGTCTTTCGTGGCCGACGTGCGCGCGCTCACCCAGGATCCGGACACCTCGGTGGTCATCCAGGCCATGCTCACGCTGCAGCTCTGGAAGGTGGCCGATCTCGCTGCCATCGTGAAGACCGCGCAGGCGACCCGCCCGACCCGTGGCGTTCGCGAGATCGGCGACCAGATCCTCAGGCCGCCCGTGCCGCCCGGCTTCACGTCCCGCGTGATGACCGCCACGCAGCGCGAGGCGATGCAGCGTGGTGAGGCCGTCTACGACGAGCTCTGCTACGCCTGCCACGGACCCGATGGCAAGGGCGCGCCGCTGGCCGGGGCTCCTGGCGGGACTCGGATGGCGCCGCCGCTCGCTGGCTCACCACGGCTGCTCGGCCATCGCGAGTACGCCATCCGCACGCTGCTGCACGGGCTCACCGGGCCCATCGACGGCAACACGTACCCCGGCGGCGTGATGGCCCCGATGGGCGACCAGGCCGACGAGTGGATTGCCAACATCACGTCCTTCGTGCGCAACAGCTTCGGTAACCGCGCAGCCTTCATCAGCGCGGCCGACGTCGCGCGGGTGCGTGGCGCCAGCCGCGGACGCCAGGGCAACTGGACAGTCGAGGAACTGCGGTCGGTGGTGCCGCAGTCGATCGCCCCGAAGCCGACATGGGTCGCGGCCGCGAGTCACCAGCCGGAGACGGCTGCGCGCGTCCTCACCTCGGGCGGTGGCGCGTGGACGTCGCTCGCGCCTCAGTCGGCCGGCATGTGGTTCCAGATCGACCTGTCCGAGCCGACGCTGGTCAGCGAACTGCAGTTCGACTCGGCCGCGATCATGCGGGCGCCGCCCTCGGGGCTCGCACCACCGGGGGGCGGCGCAGCCGCTGCCCCGCCGGCGCGCGCGGCAGGTGGGACTGGCGGTGCGGCAGTTCCTCCTGCTCCCGACGTGACCGGGCAACCGGTGACGATCGTCGGCTACCCCCGGCAGTACGTCGTCCAGACGTCGGCTGACGGGGTGATCTGGAGCCCCGCCATCGCGGAAGGCAGCGGGCGCGGGCTCACGACGGTCATCACGTTCGCGCCGGTGACCACCCGCTTCCTGCGCATCACGCAGACTGCCTCGCCGGACGCGGCGCCGCCCTGGTCGATCCAGAACCTGCAGCTGTTCGGACCGCCGAGTACTTTGGCCTCGCACTGAACGCCGGCGAGAAGACCCATCCGGCGAGAGGCTCACGGCGCTGATACCACCTCGGCGCTGCACTCCCACAGCGCGCGGCTGCCCTCCATCGTGAGTGGGGAAGAGACGACGCGGCGTCGAGCGGACTCACGCGCAGGCGCCAGTTGGCACCCGCCGTCTCGGGGTGCCGGGCGACGGGCGTGGCGGCCCCCTGATGCCTGGGCGACGAGTCGTACCATGTGTCGCCGCCTGGATCCTGCACGGTGAGGTGGAAGCCACCGGACACGGCTTTCGTGAATGTCTCCGGCCAGTGTGACGAGGCAAGCCAGGTCCGCGACAGCAGCAGCGCGACACCGGGTGTCGCCCGTGAGCGCACGCCGTGACGTGGGGAGGACGACAGGGGACGTCAGCAGGTACGGCATTTGACGCTCGGGCCAGGTCACGAGCGCGTCTGAGCTGTGCACGACGACAGCGCCGGCCCCAGCGGTGGCGAAGGCTCCGCGCAGGGCTCCATCGAGCGCCGGCAGCGGCGGTGGGCCGTCGCCGACGACCCGATCGAGGCCCGCCTGCCAGCTGCGCAGATCCTGCTCGAAGTCGCGCAGCGCGAGGTCGGCTGCATGATCCACACGTTCGCGCAATTGCTGGTCGTCAAGATTCGGTCAAGGGCTGCCATAATGCCGCGCCATGCGTGCCTTTCGCGTCGAGCGGCCTGGCGAGGCGAGCCTCGTCGACGTCCCGGTGCCGTCGCCGGGGCGTGGCGAGGTGCTCGTGCGCGTCGAGGCTGTCGGCATCTGCGGATCAGACCTCGAGCTCATACGCGGCACCCGTGACGCCGCCTTCAGCCGCTATCCGGTGGTGCCCGGCCACGAGTGGGCAGGCGCCATCGCCGAGAGCGTGGCCGCGTATCCCCACCTGCCATCCGGTACACGCGTCGTCGTCGAAGGACACCATTTCTGCGGTGCGTGCGTGAACTGTCGAGCAGGCCGCACCCACCTCTGCGCCCACTACGACGAATACGGGTTCACGCGCGACGGCGGCTATCGCGAGTACGTCGCGGCGCGCGCCGACCTGTGCCATCCGATCACCCGCGTGCCCAGCGACATCGGAGCGCTCGCCGAGCCGACGGCGTGTGCACTGCACGCGGTGGAGCGCAGTGCGATCACGGCAGACGACACCGTCGTCGTCATCGGGGCCGGACCGATCGGCCTGCTCGTGGCCGCGTGTGCCGCGGCGCGACGCCCGGCCCGCCTCGTCGTCGCGGACGTGCGCGAGGACACGTTCGAGGTCGCTGGTGCCCTCGGTGCCACCGACACGGTGCGCGCCCCTCCGCGGTCACTGGCGGCGGCCGTGCGCGACGTGATCGGCGGCGGGGCCGACGTGGTCATCGAGGCCGCGCCGTGCACCTGATCGACCAGGGTGGCATCGATCCGTCGGCGCTCATCACTCACCGCTTCGCGCTGTCTGAGGCGCCGCGGGCGCTGGCCCTGATCGACTCGCGCAGCGAACCAGCCATCAAGGTCCTTCTCGATCCCCGAGCCTGAAACGCATGTCACTGCCGCTGTCTCCCGCCGCCCGCCTGCTGCAAGCCCTCGACCTCCCAATCGGGGACGCGCACGACCTGCCCGCGTCGCCGCACCGCTTCCCCGACGGCGGCCAGTACCGCGTCGAGATCCCGAGCGTGGAGGGCCCGCGTGTCCTGGCGGCCGTCATCGAGGAAGCGCGCGTCCGCAGCGTGCCCATCCATCGGGTGTCGCAGGGGTCGGGCATCATGCTGCTGACCGACGCGGAAATCGGCGAGATGTGCGGCATGTGCCGCGAGGCCTGCCTGGAACTGTCGCTGTTTGTCGGCCCGCGTGCCAGCTGGGACACGGGGGCCTCGGTCGTCTCGCCGGCCGGCCGCACGCTCGGCGCGCAGTTGCGTGGCCAGGACCAGCTGCGCTACGCGCTCGACGACGTGCTGCGAGCCGTGGAACTCGGCGTGCGCAGCGTGCTCGTGGCCGACATGGGATTGGTCCGGATCCTGGATCTGGCCAAGCAGGCTGGGCACCTGCCGGCCGAGCTGATCATCAAGATCAGCGTGCAACTGGCCGCTGCCAATCCGCTCGCGGTGGCGGTGCTGGCCGACGAGGGCGCCACCACGATCAACGTTCCGACCGACTTGTCGCTGGCGCAGCTGTCGGCGATTCGGCAGCACTGCGATGTACCTCTCGACGTGTACGTGGAGGTGCCGGATGGCTTCGGCGGTTTCGTGCGGCACTACGAGATTCCCGCGCTGATCGAGGCGGTGGCGCCGGTGTACGTCAAGTTCGGCCTGCGCAACGCTCCCGATATCTATCCCTCCGGCCTGCACCTCGAGCACGTCGCGACGCTCATGGCGCGCGAGCGGGTCCGCCGTGCGGAGCTTGGGCTGGCGTTGTTGCAGCGACAGCTCGGAGGGGCTGCGGTGAACAACGCCGACGCCCCTGGTGCCGCATTGCTCGTGATGTCGCCGGTGGGACGCCTCGACAGCCCCGGGATCCCAGCGCCGCCGCGTTGAGGGCATGCAGTCGTGATCTCGATCGTGATCCCCGTCTTCGAGAGCGCAGCCATCATCGGCACGACCATCGACCGGGTGATGGCGACCTGCGAGCGAGAGGGTTGGCACTATGAGGTCGTGGCCGTGGACGACGCGAGTCGAGACGACACGCTGCGGCGTCTGCAGGCCCTGTCGACACGGTACCCCCGACTGCGCGTGGTCACCACGCCGCTCAACGGTGGTCAGCACCGTGCGCTGCTGCGCGGTCTGCAGGCATCCACTGGGGCCATCGCCGTGTGCATGGACGACGACCTGCAGCACCCACCCGAGTCGATGCCAGCCCTCGTGCGCGCGGTGCAGGCCGGTCATGACGCGGTCTTCGCTCGCTTCCATACCCCCCGACACGCGCCATGGCGGCGAGTCGGTAGCGGCGTGGTGCGAGCGATCGACCGCGTCGTCTTCGGGGCGCCGCGATGGCTGCACGTGACGAGCTTCCGCGCCATCGACCGCACGGTGGTGGATCGCGTGTGCGCCTACCGTGGCTCGACGCCGTACGTGCGCGGCCAGATCCTGCTGGCCAGTCGCTCGCCAGCCAATGTGGATGTGGAGCACCTGCCGCGCGGTGCGGCGAGCAGCTATTCGCTGGTCATGCTGGTGGGCGTGGTCGTGCGAGTCCTGCTGGAGTGGTCCGTCATCCCTGCGCTGACCGCGGTGTGTACCGGCGCCCTGGTGATGAGCCTCAGTGCGGCGCTGCTGATGGGCGGCAGCCCGAATGCGCGGATGCTGGCATCTCTAGGGCTGGTGTACGGTGCCGCGCTCGCGGGCCTGGGCCTGGTCGCGTTGCGCCGCACGCAGGAACGCCGCGTTGCGCAGGCCGAGGCGGGCCGTGAGGGTGCGGACGCGGTCCGCCGACGGGTGTAGCCGCGCCAGGCAGGCGTCGTCGGCGCGACGCGGGGCACCAAGGCAGGCGCGGCCCAGGGCCAGTTGGTCGTGCAGGCGTGAAACGCCTCCGGGCGCAGCAAATACCCAGACCACCGTCGCGGCGTACCCGGCGCCGACGAGGCAGGACGCGGCAAGCGCCAGCCTGGCCAGCCATGGTGGGGTGGCGACACGGAACGTGTCGCCCGCGCGCTCTTGCCGCCCGGGGGCACGCTGGAGCACGAGGCAGAGCAGTGCGACGACGCCGCTCCAGAGCGGCGCGCTGCCATAGACCAGTCGCGGATCGTGCAGGGACGCGAGCGGCAATCCGCCTCGTGCGACCCCGCCGACCCACGCGTACAGCAGCCCCCACGCGCTCAGCGCGAGCCACGGCAGCGCACGGGCGCGGGTCTCGCGACCGGAGCGCCACAGGGTCGCGCCAAGGGTCAGCATCAGCGCGATCCCGACGACGCCCATAACGCGAGTGGGCCGATAGCCCAGTGCGGCGAGCGCGGGTGAGACCGGCAGGCCGGCCATGGCGGCCGTGGCGTGGGCCATCGCCCACCAGGTTGGCGGTGCTGTCGGGGCGAACGTCGCGCCCCCGCTGACGGCCATGACCTGCGCTGCGGTGGCCGCGGCGCCAAGCGCGATCCACAGCGCGAGCATCGGCCCCGGTGGGCGAGGCTGGCGACACCAGAGCACCATGAGTACGACAGGCCACGCCAGGGCCCCGGGGCCATAGGACAGCGACGCGATCAGGCACAACAAGGCCGTGACGGCGCTTCGAACCAGCGCCGACCTGCGTCCAGCGGCCACGACGATGGCAGCTGTCAGCGCGAGCACCACGATGTGGATCGAGAACTGGCGCGGATCCATCCACATGGGCCAGTAGGCCAGTGGAAACGCGAGACCGGCAAGTGCTGCCGTCACGACGATGCCGGGTGCACGCGGCATCGTGGAGCGCGCCAGCGCGAGGTGCAGGCCAAGGGTCAGGAGCGAAAGCGGCAGCTTCAGCGCGATGCGCGGCAGGACGTCGATGTTGGAGGCCCACAGCAGCGCGCGGTCCAGCAGCAACGACACGAAGACCCGGTGGCCGTTGAACGGCTCCCAGTACCGCACCAGGACGTTGGCGGACGGCGCGGCAGGGTAGTGCCGGTCGAGCCACTCCCAGGTGTCCCAGTACGGCACGTCCACGGCGTACCGGATCACGAGCAGGGCTACGAGCGCGGGCGGCAGGGCCCCGGCAACTCGACGTGCCCAGACATGCGTGGCAGCGGTAGCCACGGCAATCAGCGCGCGCCGGAGCGTGGCGGAAGCCCGATGAGCGCGCGGGCCTCATCCGGCGTGGCGGGTGAGCGGCCCGCGGCGCGCGCCAATGTCACCACCCGGTCGATCAGCGTGGCATTGGAGGCCGGCTCGGTCTTTGCGGCGTCCATGAACAGGTTGTCTTCGAGGCCCACGCGCACGTGCCCGCCCATCGTCACCGCCAGCGCGTTGACCTGGAACTGGAAGCGCCCGATGCCCGCACCGGCCCACGTGGCGCCAGCCGGCAGCGCCTGGACCGACAGCGCGAGGTTGAGTGGCGTGGCCGCGAGCGTGCCGCGCGACCCGAGCAGGATGTTGACGTAGTACGGGGGACGGAGCACACCGCGGCCGATGAGGTACCGGGCGTAGTCCAGCATGCCCAGGTCGAAGACTTCGAGTTCGGGGACGATCCCCCGCTCCTGCATGCGGGCGGCGAGAGACTCGATCATCTCCGGCGCATTGACCGAGGCCCGGTCCGGGAAGTTCAGCGAGCCGAGCGTCAGTGACGCCATGTCGGGCTTGACGTCGCCGTCGAGATCGAGGACGGCCGCCCGCTGGTCCAACTGCGAGAACGTGCGCCCGCTGGTCGACACGCAGACGATGACGTCGGGCACCTGCTCGCGGACCGCGCGGATCACCGAGGCGTAGGCCTCGGGCCGCCACGTCGGGAGTCCATCGCCGTCGCGGGCGTGGAGGTGCACGATCGCGGCGCCCAGATCGCGGCCGATGCGGGTGTCGCGGGCGATGGCCTCTGGCGTGATCGGCAGCGACGCGTTGTCGCGCACGGTGGGCACCATGCCGGTGGGCGCGAGATTGACGATCAGGGGCGTCATCGGACCTACCGGCCGTCGATCCCTTCCCGCGTGACTCGCGCAGGCACTCCCATCACCTGCACCCGGTCGGCCACCGGCCTGGTGACCACGGCGCCTGCGCCGACGATGCTCCGGGCGCCGATGGCGATCTTGTCGAGCACGATGGCGCCGATGCCGACGTAGGCGGCCGTGCTGATCTCGCAGCAGCCGCCGATGTTGACCCCCGGCCCGAGCGTGACGTAGTCGCCGATGTTGGTGTGGTGGCCGATCAGCGCGCCGCGGTTGACGATGACGTGACTCCCGATCTGCGCGTGGGCCGCGATGATGGCGCCGGCGCTGACAATCGAGCCCTCGCCGATCCGGGCCGACCGTGAGACGCGCGCACTCGGGTGCACCAGCGTGGCGAAGGGGATGCCGTAGGCGGCCGCCTGTTCGATGAAGCGGGCCCGGTGCGTGGTGCTGAGCGCGCAGACCGCGGCGTGCGTCTGAGCCAGATCGGCAAGATCGTCCACCCAATGGACCGGCAGATGCTCGAGTCGCGTGCCGGCGATGTCGCGGTCGAGGTTCTCGACAAACCCGGCGATGGTCACGCCGCCGATGTCTGACGCCAGGTCGGCGACTTCCACCGCGAACGTCCGCGTGCCCAGGATGAGCACCGGTCTTCCGTCAGTCACGAGGCACGCTGCGCCGTCAAATGCGCAATCGCCGACTCGGCGACGCGGGCGACGTCGCCGTCGGTGAGCTCAGGGTAGAGAGGCAGGCTCAGGATCTCGGCGAAGAGATGCTCGGTGACCGGCAACGACGTGTGGAACGGCTGGAATGCCGGCTGCAGGTGGTTCGGGATGTACTCCACCGACGTGCCGATCCCCTCCGCGCGCAGGTGGGCCATGAGCTGATCGCGCCGCCCGTCATGTACCCGAATCGTGTAAGTGAACGGACACACGTCAGACTGCGGTCGGGTGACCCTGGTGATCGTGTCCAGGCCTGCCAGCGCGGCGTCGTAGTGGGCGACGATGGACTGTCGCCGTGCCCTGAACTCCGGCAGACGACTCAGTTGGGCCAGGCCGATGGCCGCGTTCATGTTGGGCAGGTGTGCTCGCCAGCCGCGTCCGTCCACGCTGTACATCCACGAGGTCGCGCCGCTGTGTCGGCTCCAGCCGTCCGAGGAGATGCCGAGCGCACGCGATCGGCGAACCCGCGCCGCGAGCTCATCCTGGCGCGTGGCGATGGCCCCGCCCTCGCCGCAGGTGATGTTCTTGATCGGATCGAAGCTGAAGCAGCCCGCGACGCCGAAGGTGCCAAGCGCCCGGCCGTTCCTCGAGGACCCGAAGGCATGTGCGGCATCTTCGACGACGGACAGCCCGTGCTGTGCGGCCAGCGCAACGAGCTCTTCGAGATCACCGGCCGTGCCCCCGAAGTGCACGGGC
>JBKJQW010000054.1:0-22369 GCA_046593715.1 Luteitalea sp. | reverse complement strand
TCGCTGCCGCATCCCGCTGCGAAGACGACCGCGGTGGACACCACTGCGGCAAGGCAGACTCTGCTGAGCATGTAGGTTGACTTCATGGCGACAATCACGTGCAAAGGCCGAGCCCGATCTGCTGACAGACTGGCAGGAGTCCGCGCCCCCCCGCCACGCTGCGAATGCGTCGTGGGGCGCTACGCGTGACGTGTGTTGCACACACGGCGGCCGCACGGCTCTTGCGATGCCGCCCCTGGCAGCCTGAGGTGAGTTGGGGAGCGGACGCGCGGCCCGGCGCGGCCGCCGGGGGCGACCCAGGCGGGGACAATGCTCCCGTGACTCCCGACCTGTCCGATTGGCACGGCGCGCCCCGCCCCGAACGCTGCACTTTGGAAGGGCGCTACGCCCGCCTCGAGCCGATGACCATCGCGCGCCATGAATCCCAGCTGTTCGAGTCGGCTCTGGCGCCAGGCGCCGAGGCGCGGTTCGCGTACCTGTTCGAGTCCGCGCCCGCCGACGCGTTGGCATACCGACGCTGGATGGAGACGTCCGTCTGCGGCGACGATCCGTTGTTCTTTGCCGTGATCGACCGTGCCACGGGGCGGGCCGAAGGCCGACAGGCGCTGATGCGCATGGACCCCACCCACGGCGTCATCGAGGTCGGCCACATCCTCTGGGGTCCCGCCATTGCACGCACGCGGGTCGCCACCGAGGCCCTGTCGCTGATGGCCCAGTACGTCTTCGACGACCTCGGGTACCGGCGCTTCGAATGGAAATGCAACGACCGCAACGCGCCGTCCCGTCGCGCCGCCCTGCGCTTCGGCTTCACGTTCGAAGGCATCTTCCGGCAGCACATGGTGACCAAGGGCCGCAACCGCGACACCGCCTGGTTTTCGATGATCGACGCTGAGTGGCTGGCGCTCCGGTCGAGCTACCAGGCCTGGCTGGCCGACGCCAACTTCGACGCCGAAGGACGGCAGCGGCGTACGCTCCAACAGTGCCGCGCGTGAGGTCCAACGTTCCAGACCCGATGCTGCCATGGCGGACCCCAGCCGCCACACGCGGCCGGTGTCAGCGGCGCCGCCTGAAGAACTCCTGCATGAGGCGCTGTGCCTCCTCGGCCAACACGCCTTCGACGACCTCGACGCGATGATTGAGCCCGGGTGCGGCCAGCACCTGCGCTGTCGAGACCACCGCCCCGGCACGGGGTTCACGCGCGCCGAACACCAGGCGGGCGATGCGCGCATGCACCAGCGCTCCGGCGCACATCGTGCAAGGCTCGATGGTCACGTACAGGCTCGCACCCGTAAGACGATAATTTCCGGTGTAGGCGGCCGCCTGCCTGATCGCGACGATCTCGGCGTGTGCCGTCGGATCGATGCCGGTGATCGGGCGGTTGTACCCGCGCCCGACGATCACCTCGTCCAGCACGACGACCGCGCCGACCGGCACTTCGCCGTACGTCGCCGCGACCGCGGCCAGCCGGAGCGCCTCGCGCATGGGCGCTGCGGGATCACCCACTGGGCTCGTCGACATCGCCGCCATTGTGCCGCAGGAGGCGCGGCGCAGAGGCACCCGAACTGGCCAAAGACCCTAGTCAGCGAACAACCAGCGCGCCGGCGTGTCTCATGTGATTTCCCGGCCGGCCAATTTACGCCACGTGAACCGGTCTCACCTGCCGCCGTCGCCCTGCCGTTCTACCACCACCGAGCGACGGTCGCGGGTCGTGGTCGCGGGGACGCTGGCCGCCCTGGCGGTGGTCTGTGCGTGCGGCCAGGCGCATGCGCAGACCAGCCCGCCCGCTCCGCCGACCGACACCGAGCGCCCGAACGTCCAGCAGGCGTCCGATCTTCAGGGCGCACCAGCCGATACCTCCCTGAGCTTCCTCAAGGGCTTTGCTGACATTGGGGCTGGATATTCAGGCAAGCGCGAACGCGGCGGCTTCGGTGACGGCTCACTCGACCTGTATATGACGCCCCGACTTTCCGAGCACGTCAAGATGCTGGTGGAGCTCGTGTTCGAGTACGGCGAAGAGGGAGACCTGGCTGTCGATCTGGAACGAATCCAGGTCGGTTATACGTTCGACCGGGGCGCGACGTTGTGGCTTGGACGGTTCCACACGCCGCTCGGGTACTGGAACACGGCCTTTCATCACGGCCAGCAGCTCCAGACCTCGATCACCAGGCCCCGCTTCATCGACTTCGAAGACCGCGGCGGCGTACTGCCGTCGCATACGGTGGGGGTGCTGGCTTCGGGCGCGCGTGCGGCGGGGCCTGGTCGACTGCACTACGACGTGTTTGTCGGCAACAGCCCGACGCTGGCCGATGGCGTGCTCGACCCCGCCAATACGGGTCACGAAGATCCGTCCCTGAGTGCGGGCGTCAACGCCAGTTACCGCCTGCAAAGCGATGTGCCGCTCATCCTTGGGGTCCACGGCTATCGCACCACGGTGCGCGACAGCCTGCTTGACGGGCCGATCGCGCGCGTGCAAATCGCCGGAGCGTATGCGGCAGTCGACTCCAGCCGCTGGGACATCGTGGCCGAGTACTACCGGTTCAGCAACGGCGACGCCTCGCCAAGCGGCGACACTCATGTCAGCTGGGCCGGGTTTGCGCAGGTAGGCCGGCGGTTCGACCGCTGGTTGCCCTACGGGCGTCTGGAACGCGCCGCCTTCGACCCAGGCGACCGCTACTTCGCACAGCAGGCGAGCGGCCAGTCATACCACCGGCGCGCGGTTGGCGTTCGGTACGACCTCACGTCGAATTCAGCACTCAAGCTCGAAGCCACGCAGACGCGCGAGACGCGCGCGCGCCAGCGCTACGCCGGCCTCAAGCTCCAGTGGGCGGTCCGCTTCTAGCGCTCCCAATCGCCATGTGGACCTTGCTTGTCGCCTTGCTTGTGATGCCAACCCAAGTGGCCAGCCCCGATATCTACGTCGTGGCGAACCGGGGTCTGACCCTGTCGCCAAAGGACGTGGTGGAGTTGTATACCGGCGACCGGGAATTCAGCGGCAGCCTGCGCCTCGTGCCCGTGGACAACCTCACCGCGCGTAACGCCTTCCTGCGGAAGGCTCTTGCCATGACTCCACAGCGGTACGAAACGCTGTGGATCAAGAAATCCTTTCGCGACGCCTTGAACCCGCCACCGGTCAAGGCGACCGACGCCGAGGTGCTGGAGTTCGTGCAGCGCACGCGTGGCGCGGTGGGCTACGTGTCCAAACCGCCAGACGGCTCGGGCCTGGCGATCATCGGCAAATTCTAGTTTTGCGCAGGCCGAGCCCATGCTTCGCGTTCGCTCACTCTCGCGCACAATCGTCCTGCAGTTTGCTGCGATCCTCATCCCGGTCGGGCTCGTCCTGTTGTACCAATTGACCGCCGGCGTCGCACGGGCCCAAGCGGCACGCTTCGAACGCCAGTGCCTCGTCCTCGCGCAGCACGCCCAGACCGAGTATCGAACCTTCCTGAACGGCCTGGTGGACGCGGTGGACACCGGCCGCGCCGGCGCTCGGACGCAGCAGGCGCTGGCCGAGACCGGCGCGTCCCTGCAGCAGTTGCACGACCTGGACGACCAGGACCGCCTGGAGCCGCTGCTGGCGGCCGTGGCCGTACTCGAGCGAGAGGTCGGCGCCGACCCGACGGTCGGCGCGCTACTGGTGCTTCGTCCCACCATCAACGACGTGCGGGCGCTCACCGATGCGCTTGTCGTCAGGCATGACGAGCGCGTCCAACGCAACCTGGCGGAGTTCGCCAACGATACGCAGCGCCAGGGATGGATCGTCGCCGTGGCGATGGCCATCACATTCTCGATGGCGGTGGGCAGCATCTACCGGCTCGGGCCCGATTCTGCGGGCGGAACCCGATGAGCACGACGCGCCCTTTCCCGAGGGTGGCCACCACCGCGGCCGCCTTCCTGGCAATGACGGCCTCTCCGAGCAGCCAGCCGCTCTGCAGCAGATCGCGTTCCGCGTAGGTCGCCAGAATCGCCACGTCCTGGCTGCGGTCGGTCGAGGTCACCTCGTAGACCTGGCTGCCTGACATGAAGAGCGCGAGGCCGTCCCTGGGCATGCCATAGGCCAGCGGGTGGTCGTTGGCGTACCGCACCCGCAGCGTCGAGCCGGGCGACCAGAACTCCTTGGACGGCAGGCCCGCCACCGCGTTGCGCAGCGGCAGGCCGAACCGCTGCAGCGGCAGGTCACCGGCCTGGCCAAACGTCAGCAGCGTGCCTCCTGCCTGGACAAACGCCTGCAGCGCCTTGACCCCGTCCGCCCCAAAGCCGCTGCGGTACTCGGGGGGCGTGGTGGGCTGCCCGCTGCCCTCCGCTCCTTCACCACCGCTACCCCGTCCGCCTGCCGGCGACGTGTCACCGGTCATGGCGGCCATCGAGTCGGCTGGCAGCACGATGACGTCGTAGGTGGCGTGCAGGCTCGCGCGCGCCAGGTCGGCATCGCGCACGGTGGTGTACGGGACGTCGAACTGCTCGAAGAGCAACCGCGTCCACCCTTCGTCCATGTTGCCGCCGCGGTAGCGCTGGAAGAGCCCGATGCGGGGCGCGGCCAGCACGGTGCTGTCGGCTGGCGCCGGCGCGGTCAGCGCGGCAAAGTGGACGCCAGCCCTGGCGGCAATCGGCCCGACGTCGCCGCGCGCGACCAGGAAGTCTCCTTGCCTGACGTTGCCGTCGCCTGAAGCCGCGTTGGCGCGCCGGACGCCGATGCCTTTGGCCAGCAGCAGCAGCGCGGCCCGGTAGCTGTCGTTGTAGCGTCCGTCCAGCACATAACCGTGCGGCGCGGGTGCTGCCACGGCTGCCGGGGCCGCCAGCGGGACGACCACCTTGGCCAGTGCTGAGGCAGGCACCGCCTCGCCGACCGGGTCGCTGCGCACCCCCATGAATTCTCCGAAGGTGTCGGTGGCCATGTCGTAGGGCCGGATCGGCGTGCCGTCACGCTCGCGCGTGTAGGTGTTGTCGGGATAGAAGGTGCGGCCGAGCATCCAGCGGACCAACGCCTGCTTGGGCTGTGCCATCGACACGACAAAGGACCCTGGTTCGTACGCGCGACCGTCGACGATCAACGACGATGTGGTCTGGTGCACGTCGACGCCGGAGTCGCGCAGCATGTTGACGAGTTTGCGCACAGTCAGCGCGTCGTGCTGGCCCGCCGGCAGGACGTAGGCCTTGACCGGGCCGGTTCTGCCCCGCTCGACCTGTCGCGAGGCCTTCAGGTACATGTTGCGCAGGACCGTCTCGCGGTTGCGCGCGGCCAGATCCACGGTCGCCCACGCGGCGATTTTCTGCTGCTCGACGATGTCGCGCACGCGCCACCAGCCTCCTGGCCAGACGCTCGGCATGTTGGTCTGCGGGGCGTACTCGGGCAGGTTGCGGGGGCCGCCGCGCAGTTGGTCGGGATGCAGGAACATCGGCGTGGCGAGCCGCGCGCTGGCCGATTCGGTCAGCATGCCGGCGATGTTGTGGAACGGCGTGATCCAGTGGAAGCCCATGTGCCCCCACCCCGAGTAGATGGCCGCACCAACCACGCCGGTCTTGCCCGCCGCTTCCAGCTGCGTGCCCATGTGCGCGCCCCACCAGGCCATCTCCCTCCACACCAGCGGGTCGCCGTCGGGACGGATCGGCTCGGCGTAGGGCGGAATGTAGAGCCGGGCGTTGGTGTTGCCCATTTGGTGGTGATCGACGTAGGCCTGCGGCAGCCACTCACGATAGAGGATCCGGGCCAGGTGGCGGGACTCCGGCAGGTTGAGGGCAAACCCGTCGCGGTTGTTGTCGTGGCCGGCATAGGTCTGGTACAGCCAGGGCAATCCCGTCGCCTCGAACTCGGTGCCGACATACTTCATGTACCAGTCGGCAATCATCTGGGTGCCGTCCGGGTTGATTGACGGCACGACGATGCTGATCACCTGATCGCGATTGCGGGTCGCTTCCTCGTCCTCGCGAGTCAGGCTGTCGTAGACGAATTCGGCCGCCGTCTGCGACGCCGCGACCTCGCTCGAGTGCAAGGCAAACGTCTGGATGATCACGGCCCGTCCAGTGGCGATGGCCTTGTCGATGTCGGCCTGTGCCGCGCCGCGCGGATCGCCAAGCAGCCGGTTCATCCGCTGGTACTCATCGAGCCGGGCCAGGTTGGCCGGTGACGAGATCACCAACGCGATGTAGGGACGGCCCTCACTGGTCCTGCCCAGGTCGAGCAGCCTGAGGCGGTCGGACGTCTTGGCCAGCGTCTGGTAGTACTCGAGCAGCCGGTCCCAGTTGGCGAGTGTGCGGTCCGCGCCCATGCGGTGCCCGAAGAAGCGCTCGGGACTCTGCAGCGTGGTCTGGGCTGGCGCGGAAGCAGTCGGCGCCAGGGTCGCAAGCCACAGCGCGATTCCGACGCGCACAGGAAGTCTGAGCATGGCGGATTCTATCGCGCCAAAGGCTGCGTGCCGACCGACGGCTACCGGTGCGCCACGAGTTGGTCAAACAGCGCCTGTACCGAGTGACCCGATACAGGGTCGACCCAGTCGCCGGCAACTTCGGCGAGCGGCCGCAGCACGAAGTCGCGGTCGCGGAAGCGCGGGTGCGGCACGTGCAGCCCTGTCTCGTCGATGACAAAGTCGCCGTACAGGATCAGGTCGAGGTCGAGGGTCCGGGGCGCGTTGGGAAACGGTCGCTCCCGCCCCGACGCATCCTCGATCGCCTGCAGCGCCTGCAGCAGCGAGCGAGGGCCGATCAGCGTGGTGCCGACGACCACTTCGTTGAGAAAGCTCGGCGAGTCGGGAGGGCCTCCGACGGCGGCCGTCTGGTAGCGGGCCGAGGCGACGGCGCCACTCAGCAGCGTGGCGAGCCGCTCCTCCGCGTCGTCCAGCTGCGCATCGCGGTCGCCAAGGTTGCTGCCGAGCGCGATGGCGACTGGAACGCGCGCTACTCCACCCACCGGACGGGCATCACGCCATCGCCAGTGCTCGCACCTTCCATGCGACGGCCGAGCAGGTCGTCGCGCCCCTGCAGTGCGTACTCGAAGAAGCGCAGGTGCTCGCGCATCTCGCCGAGCATCAAGGTCAGCATGGTGCGATGCCGGGCATTGGTGATGCCGTCGACCCTGGCCGTCCACTTGGCGACAAACGCCTGCTGCTGGTTGGCGTCGTCCTGGATGACGGCGTCCTCGCGCTTCTTGCCCTTCCCCGCCGGCACCGCCAACGCGGCAATGGTCGCGTCCGGGGTTCCGCCGAGATCGGTAATCGCGCCGCGGATCCACTGCAGGTGATGCTCTTCGCGGCCGATCACGTACTGATACGTGTTGTTGAACTCGTAGTCGGCGATCACCTGTGCGCCCTTGATGTGGCGATCGAACAGGGCGAGTCGCTCGCGATAGAGCTCCTGCAGCAGCGACAGGGTGGCAGACAGCTTCACTTCTGTTTCTCCTTGCAGGTGATGCAGGAGCGCGTCCACGGGATCGCTCGCAGGCGCGCTGCCGAGATCATCTCGCCGCATTCCTTGCAGGCCCCATACGTGCCGCGGTCGATACGCTCGAGCGCTTCCTCGATCGCCTGCATGATCTTGGCGTCCGTCGAACGTAACTTGAGCGCGATGTGGACTTCGTTGATGCCATCGGCCTGGTCGGCCATGTCGCCCTGGCGGCTGTTGCCCATCATCGAACCGATGGGTTTCAGGCCGTCGCCGGCGAGCAATTCACGCCGCTTCTTGAGAAGCGCTTCCTGGAACTCCGACATATCCAAATTGGGTGCTCCGCTCCTGCTCGAATCGCCGGCAGGACATCAATCACAGCATGTTAGCACCCTGCTCCGGGCCCGTCACTCGGCCCGAAGCACGGCCAGCGGCTTGCGCCGGACCACGTCGAGGCTGGCGATGACGCCCACGATGCCGACGGCCAGCGCGGTCAGCAGCACACCCAGCACCACCGTGCCCGGCGCCGGGCGCCACGGCATGTCGAACAGGTATCGCGACACCGCCCAGCTGAGCGCGAGCGCGCCGCTCCCTCCCACCAGCCCAGCCAGCGCCCCGAGCCCCAGATATTCGATCGCCACCATGGCGGTGATCGTCGCCGGCGTGGCGCCGAGCGTCTTGAGGATCGCCGACTCGTACAGACGCTGGAAACGTGTCATCGCCACCGATCCGATGACGATCAGCACGCCGCTGAACAGGGCCAGGCCGCCGACCGCCGTAATGGCCAAGGTGACGTTGCCGAGGATGCCCTGCGCCGCCTTGACCACTTCTCGCACGTCCACCGCCGACACGTTGGAGTGGACGGCCACCAGATCGCGCTGCAGCCGCGCCCGTCCGTCAGGCGTCTCGGGCGCGCGCAACACGCCCATGAACGAGTGTGGCGCCTTCTCGAGCAGGCCTGGACGGAAGACGAACATGAACCCGCCGGAGCGCACGTCGTTCCAGTCGACGTCGCGAATCGAGGTGACCCTGGCCTCGATCACCCGGCCGAGGACGTCGAAGCGAACGACGTCGCCCATCTGCAGCCCGGCGTTGCGCCGCAGTGACTCCTCGATGGAGACCTCGGCGATGCCGTCGCGCGGCGGCGTCCCCCACATCGCGCCTTCCAGCAGCGTCTCGTTGGCCTCGAGCCCGTCACGATAGGTGATCACGAACTCGCGCCCGAGCCCCTGGCGGCCCTGCACGCCCTCGACGCCGTCGACCTTGGCGGCGGCGCCCCGCACACCGGTCACGCGCGCGCGCAGCACGGGGATCAGCCGCAGTCCGGCCGTGCCTGGTGTCGCCCGGATGACCCGCTCCACATCGGCGATTTGGTCGCGCTGGACATCGAGCAGGAACATGTCCGGGGCGTCCGGCCTGAGGTCGAACGAGAACTGATCCAGCAGCGTCGACTGCACCTGGTGGACGCCGAGGATGAAGAAGGCGCCGAGGCCGACGGCCAACAGGATCACGCGGGTCTGGTTGCCCGGCCGCGCCAGACTCAAGACGGCGTGCCGAAGGGCGAACACACGACTCCGGCGCAACGGCCGCACCGCCCGCACGACCAGCGCCGACGCGCCGACCAGCGCGGACGTGATGCCGAGCAGACCGAGTGAGACGATCATGCCCGCCTGCAGCGACGCCGCCTGCCAGGAGGCGACCAGGGCCAGGGCGATGCCGACAATCAGGACCGTCGCCCACTGCACCCAGTCGATCTGACGGAGGCGGCCACCGAGCGACGTCCTGGCCGATTCGTCGCGCAGCAGCCAGAGCGGTCGTACCCTCCGGACTTCCAGCAGCGGCACCAGCGCAAAGAGCAGGGAGACCAGCACGCCCACCGCCACCGCCTGCACCGACGCCTGCGTCGTCAGGTGCGCCTCGAGGGTCTCCAGGCCGAACAGGCCACCAGGCAGGAAGCGGAGGGCCACCGCGCCGAGGGCCAGACCGAGCAGGCTGCCGAGCAGGCCGAGCGTCGCGACCTGCGCCACGTAGATGCCGAGAATCTGGCGGCTCGTCGCGCCCAGGCACTTCATTACGGCAATGCTGCGTACCCGCTGACCGATGAAGACGCGAGTCACGCTCCACACGCCAATTCCGCCGAGCACCACCATCACGAATCCGATCAGACTGAGATAGTTCTCGGCGACACGCAGGTCCTCGCCGAGGCGATCCTCAGTCGACCGGTACGAACGGGCCGTCACGAAGCTGCCGGTGAACTGGTCGCGCACACCCGTCACCAGCGGGTCGATGCCCGCCTCGTCCACCCTGAGGAGGATGGCGAAGCGAGCGCGGGACCCGAATGTCAGCAGTTGGGCCGCCTCGAGGTCGCCTCGCGCGATGATCACGCGCGGACCGAGGCTGAACATGCCGGCACGGCGGCCGGGCTCACTCTCGATGACGCCGCGAATGGTGAACGTCGCCTCGCCGATGCGCACCGCGTCGCCGACCGCGAGGCCCAGTTGCACGAGCAGTTCCGGTCGCACCAGCACGCCCCGGTTGTCGAGCAACGTCGGCGTGAAGCGCAGGCCATCGCGCAACACGAGTTCACCGTACAGCGGATAACCCGGATCGACGGCCTGCAGTTCCGCCATCCGCGCGACGGCACGCCGCTCGTCCGCCGGCCGCACCATCGTCGCGAGTTCGACGACCTCGAGGCGTTGCCGCACCGGTGCCCGGGCGATGGCGGCTTCGACTTTTGCCCTGGCGTCGTCGGGCCACGGGCGATTGGTCGAGAACACGACGTCGGCCGCCGTGAGGACGCGTGCTTGCTTGACCAGCGCCTCGCGGACGTTCTGGATCACCGAACGCAGCGCAGCGATGGCGCCGACGCCGATGGCGACACACAGGAAGAAGAAGATCAGCCGGCCCCAGGCGGCACGCAACTCGCGCCACACCATGCGCAGCGTGAACACGATCAGCGTTCCCCGGCGGCGAGGGCCACCGGCGCGCCGTCGCGAATGATGCGATCGACGACTCGGCCATCACGCATGAGGATTTGCACGTCGGCCCGCGCCGCCAGCTCGCGATCGTGGGTGACCAGCACGAGGGTCGTGTCGCGGGTCCGGTTGACCTCGAACAGCAGGTCGATGACGTGCTGCCCGTTCTGGGAATCGAGATTGCCGGTCGGCTCGTCGGCGAGCAGGACCTTGGGGTCGTTGGCCAGGGCGCGGGCCAGGGCGACACGCTGCTGTTCCCCGCCCGACAGTTGGGAGGGGTAGTGATGCACCCGCGCGTCCAGTCCGACATCGTGCAGCAGGCGGGTGGCACGTGGATGTGCATCGCGCGCGCCGGCCAGTTCCATGGGCACCAGGACGTTCTCGAACGCCGTGAGCGAGGGCATCAGGTGGAAGAACTGGAACACGAAGCCGATGAGGCGGCCGCGCAGCCGTGCCAGGGCATCCTCGCCCAGATTGGTGATGGTCACCCCGTCGATGCTGATCTCGCCGGTGCTGGGGGCATCGAGCCCGGCCATCAGCCCGAGCAGCGTGCTCTTGCCGCTGCCCGACGGGCCGACGATGGCGAGGCTGCGCCCTGCGGGCACGGTGAGGTCGAGGGAATGGAGGATGGTCAGGGGCGAGCCGCCGCTGTCCACCGTCTTGGAAACGCCGTGCAATTGGATCATGAGTTGGCGAGGGCGCGCGTGAGCAGGGGCTGGAGGGACTGCCAGATGAGGTCAGCCACGCGCCGGGTGCCTGCCTCGTTGGGATGGATGCCGTCGTTCTGATTCAAGGCCATGTCGCCGGCCACGCCGGCAAGCATGAACGGGATGAACGCCACGTCGTGCTCGTCGGCCAGGGCAGCGTAGACGTTCCGGAAATCGCGCGTGTACTGCGTGCCGAAATTGGGCGGCGCCTCCATCCCGCAGAGCAGCACGGCAATCCCGCGAGCCTTGGCCGTGCGGATCATCTGCGCGAGGTTGTCGTGCATCTGGTCGGCCGGCAGGCCGCGCAAGCCATCGTTGGCGCCGAGCGCGAGGACGAGCACCTCGACATTTCCGTCGAGCGCCCAATCGAGCCGCCGGACACCGCCCGCGGTCGTGTCGCCCGAGACGCCCGCGTTGACCACCTCCACCTCGAGGCCCGCCTGGTCGATCCGACGCTGCACGAGCGCCGGCCAGGCCTGCTCCGGGGCCAGCCCGAGACCCGCCGTCAGGCTGTCGCCAAGCGCGACCACCCGCGGCCGGCCTGCGGCGGCCGACGACGGAGGCGTAGGCGTGGCTGCTGCGGGCGCGGCGGCCTGTCCAGTGCCGTTGGCCTCGCGCGCGCCGGCCGGCTGGCGCTTGCATGCCGGCAGGGCCGCCGTGCCGATCACCACGAGCAGGAATCCTCGCCGTCTCATGCGTCTACCGGTTCCTGACCGCGCTGATACGGGCGTCTACGTCGGCAAGGGCCGCTTCGAGCATGCCGCGATGCGCGGGCCGGCAGGCACGCTGCAGATCGGCAAGCACGCGCGTCCGCGCCAGATGCAGCGCGTCGAGTTCGCTCTGCTTCGCGGCGTCGGCTTCAGAGACCGGCGGAGACGCAGCCGCCGCGCGTCTGTTGGCCGCGGCCTCCTGCTGCTCCTCGATCGACTTGCTTTCCCAGCCCCTGGCCACTCGTTACCTCGCTTGCCGTCATGTCACCGCGCCGTCGTCACCGAACGCTGAGGCCGGCGCGTGCCCATCGCCCCGGCATCGCCACACCACGGATTTCCTGGTATCGCACGTCGCCGAGATTGGCCACCTCGACAAAGGCGGTGACGCGCTGGATTGGACGCGCGAGCCGGAACTCGGCGGTCGTCCACCCCGCTCGGCCCAGGGGCCGACGATGCTCGAGTCGAAGCCCAGACGACAGGCGCCAGGGCAACTGCAGCGCCAGGTCGCCGCCCGCGCCGTGCGGAGCGTAGTCGTCCACGTATTTCGACAGTCCCACGACGCGGTCGGTCCCCACCCGGGTCCAGGCGTACTGCGCCCCGAACGACACCGGCCCACGCCGTCCGCGTATGGACATCTCGACGCCGTGGCTGCCGACGTCCCGGATGTTCTCGGTCTGCCAGCGAACCGACGAGTCGGGGCGCACCCAGTCGATGACGTCGCGCTCGCGACGTACGAACCCCGTGACCGCGCCCACCCACGTGCCGCCCAAATACGCATCGACACCCGTGTCCGCCGTCCACCCCCGCTCCGGCGCCAGCGCGGCAGTGGCGAGATGGTTGGGGTCCTTGTAGAAGCGCTCCGTGAACGTCGGCACCCGAAAGGCGCGCCCGACACTCGCCCGCCATTTCAGCCGCGACTGCAGCGGCAATGCCATCGCCAGCGACGGACTGAATGCCGATCCGAACGTGGTGTACGAGTCGACGCGCGCGCTCGGGTACAAGAGAAGACGGCCCACGCGCGCTTCCAGTTCGGCAAAGGCGCTGACCCGGCGCTCGTCGCGGTCGCCCAGCGCCGACGAGCGCAGCCAGTCCCCCGTCGCTTCGAGGCCCGCCGTCAGCCTCGTGGATGTCGTCGGGCGGCCACCAATCCGGACCCCACCCCCGACCACGTGCGTGCGATGCCGGTTGGCCAGCGCCGCGGGCACGCGCGGGTCGTAGACAAACTCGTCGCCGTGCGTGCGATACCAGGCATCGCTGGTCAGCGTCCAGGCCGCGTCGAGCCGCCGCTGGTGCCGCGCCGTGGCCAGCGTCTGCGTCGTCCACTCGCGTGAGGGTGCCGGGCCGTAGAATCCGGCGGCACCAAAATCCTTGTCGAGGTGTGACACCGCAACCGTGGTCGCGCCCAGCCGCATGTCCATGCGCACCTGCTGGTGCACGAAGTCGCGCGCCGGGGCGAAGCCGGACGACCGGTCCACCGATGCGCTGAGGCCCGTGAGCACGCCAGCACCTGCCGGGCGCCAGGCCACCCCGCCCTGCACGAGCCCGTACTGGCCTGCCGTCAGCCGTGCCGACGGGCTCGCGGCCGCGCGCCTGGTGATGATGTTGATCACCCCGCCGACGGCGTCCGCCCCATGCAGCGACGAGCCCGCCCCGGCCAGCAACTCGATGCGGTCGATGTCTTCAAGCGCCACCGGCAGGTCGCCGTTGTGGTGACCGGTCTGGGGGTCGTTGATCCGCACGCCGTCCACGAGCACGAGCGTCTGCCCGAACGATGCCCCACGGACGCTGATGTCGGCCTGCGATCCGAACGGCCCGCGCTGGCGCACCCATACCCCCGGCAGGAGTCGCAGGGCGTCAGTCACCGACGCGACAGGAAGGCGCGCCAAATCCTCGGCGGTGACCACCGACAGGGCGCGTCCAACCGCGCCAGCCGTGGCCGGGGCCGCGGTGCCGGTCACGACGACACGCTCGGCGACGGTGGGCAGTGTGGGCTGGGCTGCAGCCGTGGTCACTCCCGCGGCGCTCACGACCACCAGCACGGCAGCAGCAATTTTCATGTCCCCGATTGTACCGTTGCACTACGGTAGACTGAGTTGTCCCTGGGCGCCGAGCCTGCTACATCTCCCGCTCGCCCCCCAGAGAGAGCCCGCCGTGCCGCACCCAATCCTCGTGTCCGTCCTGCTTGCCGCGCTGGTCCTGCCGGCGCTGGCGCGCGCCCAAGCCAGCACCGGGCAGTGGTTCACGTATGACGACGCCTTCGGCTCGAGCGGCCGAGCAAGCCGGCAGGCCGGTCTGCAGGCGCTGCCCCAGATCACAGGCTGGCTTGACGGCGATCACTGGCTGGAGACGCGTGATGGCACCATCTGGAAAGTGCGGGCCACCGATGGGACGGCGACGCGGCACGAGGACGCCGCGGCGCTCGCGCAGGTCGCACCATCCGGCCTGACCAATAATCCGGTCGCGGCGCGTACGTCCGACGACACCCTGCGTATCTTCGTCGTCGGTGGGGACCTTTGGGCCGTCGACGTGCCCGGACGCAGCAGCCGGCGCCTGACGCAGACGGTCGCCGCCGAGGAGAATCCGACCCTGTCGCCCGACGGCAAGCAGCTCGCCTACACGCGCGCCGGTAACCTGTACACCTACGACCTCGCGACACGGCTCGAGCGGCAGCTCACGAGCGATGGCAGCGGGACGATTCTCAACGGCTATGCGTCATGGGTCTACTTCGAAGAGATCCTCGGCCGGGCCAGCAACTACCGCGCCTTCTGGTGGTCGCCCGACAGCACGCGGCTCGCCTTCCTGCGGTTTGACGACGCACCGGTGCCAGTCTTCCCGATCTACTGGGCGGACGGGCAGCACGGACGGCTCGAGCAACAGCGCTACCCCAAGGCCGGCGATCCGAATCCGTACGTCCAGGTGGGGGCAGTGCCTGCCGCCGGCGGCAAGGTCACCTGGATGCAGTTGCCGCCGCAGGCCGACCACTATCTGGCGTGGCTCTCCTGGACCCAGGACAGCGCGAAGGTGCTGATTCAGTGGATGAATCGCCAGCAGGACACGATCCGCGTGCTGCACGGCAATCCGACCACGGGGGCGGTGGCGACGCTGTTCGAGGAGACGCAGGCCTCATGGGTGAGTTGGTACAAGGACCTGACCGCTCTCCGTAACGGCGACCTGCTGGTCCGCAGCGACGCCGATGGCTGGGATCACCTGTACCTGCACGGCGCGGACGGCGCGAGGAAGCGGCAGCTGACCTCCGGCCCCTGGCGCGTACGCAGCATCATCCATGTCGACGAGGCGGCCGGTGTCGCGTACGTGATGGCGCAGCCGGGCACGACCGGGGGGACGTGGAACACCGAGGTGCGGCGTGTACGACTCGATGGCTCGGGAGTCGACACCCTCACCAAGTTCCCGGGTACGTACCAGGTGCGCATGGCGCCCGATGGCAAGCACTTCCTGGCCACCCGCTCGAGCGTCACCGACCCGCCCGTGCTGACCCTGCACCGCGCCGATGGCGCGCTGGTGCGTGAAGTGGCGTCGGCGCGCGGCGAGGCGAGCGCGGCGTACGCCTGGGGCAAGGCTGACGTCTTCACCATCCCCTCGGGCGACGGCTTCGAGTTGCCGGCCCGATGGGTGCTGCCGCCCGACTTCGATCGTCGCAAGACCTACCCCGTGCTCGTCAGCGTGTACGGCGGCCCGGATGCGGGCACCGTGAGCAACAGTTGGGCGCCCACCCAGGCGCACTACTGGGCGCAGCGAGGCGTCATCTGGATGGCGCTCGACCATCGTGGCAGCGGCCACCACGGCAAGAAGGGCGTGGCCCTGATGCACCGTCGCCTCGGGACGTGGGAGATGCACGATTACGGCAAGGCGGCCGAGTGGCTGCGCACGCAGCCGTTCGTGTCGGCTGACCGCATCGCCATCACCGGAGGCAGTTACGGGGGATATACGACGCTGCTGGCCATGACCAAAGGTGCGCCGGCCTTCAACGTCGGCCTGGCCAGTGCCCCGGTCAGTGACTGGCGCCTGTACGACACGGTGTACACCGAGCGGTACATGGATCGACCGAGCGAAAACGTCGATGGCTACCGCGAGGCCGCGGTCCTGACCCATGCCGACAGGTACGTCGGCCGCCTGCGTCTGACGCACGGCACCATCGACGACAACGTCCACCTGCAGAACTCGCTGCAGGTGGTGGACTGGCTGACCGCGCACGACAAGTCCTTCGAGTTGATGGTGTATCCGGGCTCGCGCCACGGCGTGCAAGCCGGCCAACGCGCGCATGCCGCACGTGAGGCCCACGACTTCTGGGTCCGCACGCTGCTCGGCGGCAAGATGCCCACCCCACCGGCGGTGCCGGCACGACCTGCGCGGGCGACCCCCACATCGACCTCGCCCCGTCGCTGAGCATACGACCCGTCCGCGCGCGGACGCCTCGCCCTCAGCTCGGCGCGCCGTCGATCGCCCACTCCAGCACCCTGGACCTGGGCGCGAAGGGCGCGAGCGCGTCGAGCCGCAGCGCCGCGACCGCGGCGGCCACCAGTTCGCTGTCGGCATACTCCAGCGCACGCGCGCCCAGGGCGTCGCGGCCGGCGGCCCGCAGCGCCTCGAGCGGCACCAGGCCGACCAGTTCCGAGCCGATAACCCTCGCACCGAGAGTCGCCGCCTCTTCGGCCACGACCCGGTAGGCAACGTGAAGTGGCGTGACCGTGAAGTCGAGCAGGTTCAACGACACCTGCGCGTGCGCGTAGGAGGGCATGTGCCAGCCGATGGCCCGCACCGCCGGCAACAGACCCGGATGGTGGACCTCTTCGGCGCCCTCGCGTGTGGTGTACCCCGACGCGCGCACGCGCGCGGCGAGCGTCCGGGCCACGCTCACGTCCGCCGTATCGAGCGACAGATTCCACGCGATCAGCACCGGCCGGGCCCCGACAATCGCTGCGCCCATCGTCGGGTGAGCGAGGGCCGGGCCGAAGTCGGGTGTGAACGCCGGGTCGCGCAACTTTGCCGGCAGGCCTTCGAACTGGCCTGCACGCAGCAGCGGTAGCGCACGACGGGCGGGATCGAAGGCCGCCGCCTCGTACATGTAGATCGGCAGGCCCAGGTCGTGGGCCAGCGTGGCGCCGACGCGTCGCGCCAGCGCCACACAACGCGTGAGGGTGGTGGCCCGCACCGGTACGAACGGACACACGTCGAGCGCGCCGAGGCGGGGATGGGCGCCGTGATGTCCACGCATGTCCAGCCGCGCGGCCACGCCGTGCGCGAGGGCGATGGCTGCGTCGCCGACCGCTTCCGGCGCTCCGACGAGGGTGAAGACGGTGCGATGCGCATCGACGCCGCTGTCCACGTGCAAGAGCCGCACGCGGTCCACCCGCGTCACCGCGGCAGCGAGGGCGGCGATCACGTCAGGATCGCGGCCCTCGGACACGTTGGGGACGCAGGCGACGAGCGGCGGTTCAGACACGCGGGTGCTTGAGCTGGTCGCGGATCTCGCGCAGCAGGAGAATGTCTTCCGGCGGCGGCGCGGCCTCGGTCTCGGTCTCGAGGCGTTGCTGGCCGCGGATCTGGTTGACTGTCTTCACCAGCACGAACACCGCCAGCGCGATCAGCAGGAAGTTGAGCACGACGTTGATGAACTGGCCGTAGTTCACGGTCACCGCGCCGGCCGCCTTGGCCTCGGCCAGGGTGGCCGCCGGGCCAGCGAGCTTGCCTGGGCTCAAGGTGAGAAACAGGTTGCCGAAGTCGACGTTGCCGATCAACAGGCCGATGACCGGCATCACCAGGTCGTCGACCAGAGACTTGGTGATCGCTCCGAAGGCCGCGCCGATGATCACGCCGACGGCGAGGTCGATGACGTTGCCCCGCGCGATGAATTCCTTGAACTCCTTGAACAAAATGTCGCTCCTCCCGGCTCGTGTGCGCGAACGCCGTGACGCCGCCGACAGGGCGGCGATGCTTCAGAACGTGTAGCCCAGCGCCGTGATGAGCGCCATGTCGTTTTTCTTCACCGACACCCCGGTGGGACGTGTCTTGACGATGTCCTGGAACTCGAGCTTCAATTGCACGCGCGTGGTCACCGAGGCCGCCACCCCGGCGCGGAATGTGTAGAGCGCGTCACCGAGGTCGTTCATCCTCCAGAGCGCGGTCGCACCCTGGGTGAAGGCGGCGCTGGACGACACCCTGCGCGTGAACTTCTGGCTGGAGGCCAGCGCGCCATCGGTCTCGTCATCCAGGCCGGTGTTCTTCTCGAACAGGACACCCACGCTGCCGTCGACGCTGAGGGTCGTCCGATCGGAGGCCAGTACCCGGTAGCCGAGCCCTGCCGTCGGCGCGACGAGAGCGTCGATGGCCTTGAACCGGTCGCGTACGTAGCTGACGTGCCCGAACGCGAAGGCCCGGGCGGTCATCAGCCGCTCGACGCGGACGTTGAACAGGCCGCGGTCGACGTTCTCCCGGTCGCCCTCGGTCGCCAGGATGTACAGGCCATCGGCCTTGAAGACGGTCCTGGTCTTCGGGTCGCGCGTCAGGTCGAACGACAGGTTGGCGTTGGTGGTGTCCTTGTTGCCCTGGGTAAGCGCCAGGCCAGCGCCAAACGACCCCGTCCACACTGGTGGCGGAAGGACCGGTTCCACGCACGGGCAGGGGGGCGGTGGAGGCGGCGGCGCCTCCTGCGCCAGGACCGGCGCGGCCGTCATGAACACCAGCAGGAGGGTCGCTCGCCACACGCAGGCGGTCCTTTCGATGGGTCGCACGCGGTGATCGCCAGGCCGGAACGTTGCGGGGAGATGACCGGTCGGCTGACGTCGGGTCAGCGGCTCTCGTTGGCCAGCTTCTCGTACACGTAGGCGAGTTCCTGGGCTTCGACCCGCCGCGCTCGGGAGGCTTCGAGCTCCTCACCCCCGTGGGTGCGGCTCGTGGCGATCACGGCGGCGTTCTGATAGGCGGCGCGCACGGCACCGCGCAGCGCGTCGGCCACGTCGGCCACCATCTCGTCGGTGACCCGGATCGAGGGAGGGACGCGGGTCAGGGCCCGACGGGCTCGCTCGTTGATGTCCATGCCGATTTGCGCGTTCATTGTCAGAGGTCCTTGCCGAAACGAAGGCTCCGGACAGGCGCACGCGTGTGCGCCGCCGAGCCAGCCTATTGTACGCAAGGCCCGACCGCCGTGCGGCACGGACCTGCATCCAGCGACGGCCCGCCCCCGGTGGCCGGTCAGATCAGGTCGCAGGCGCGGCCTCATCGCGTGGTGGGCCGGCAAACGTCTGCCGGGCGGCCGGCAGGCGGCCGTAGAGATCGGCCAGCACGCGCAGATGTGCGGCGTGCGTGCTGGTGAGGGCGTCGGGCGCCATGCGCCACCGCCAATTTCCCGACGCGCGGCCGGGGACGTTCATGCGCGCCTCGCTGCCAAGGCCGAGAACGTCCTGGACCGGGATGATGGCCGTATCGGCCACCGAGGCCAGGACCGCACGGATCGCTCCCCACGCCAGGTCGTCGCCGGATGCGCCCAGATACGCCTCGGCGTATCGCCGTTCCCGCGCGACGTCCTCGGCCGACCGGGTGCTGTCGCCTGCCGCGCCACGGGCCCAGCCAAGCATGGTGTCGTTGTCATGCGTGCCGGTGTAGGCCACACGGTCGCGGGTGAAGTTGTGCGGCAGGAAGTCGGGCGCCTGGGGATCGGTACCGAAGGCGAACTGCAGGATGGCCATGCCGGGCAATCCGTACGTGGCGCGCAACTGCTCGACGTCCGGCGTGATGAAGCCCAGATTCTCAGCCACGATCGGCAGCGGCCCGAGGGCCGCCGCGAGGACGTCGAACAGGTCACCGGCCGGACCGTGCTGCCACTCACCGTGCATGGCGGTCGTGGCCTCGCCAGCGACCTGCCAATAGGCGACAAACCCACGGAAGTGATCGAGCCGCACACGGTCCACGAGGGCCAGCGTCATCCGAAGCCGGCGGATCCACCAGGCGTACCCGTCGGCTTTCATGCGATCCCAGCGGTACAGGGGGTTGCCCCACAACTGCCCCGTCGCGCTGAAGTAGTCGGGAGGCACACCGGCGACCACGCGTGGCGCGCCATCGGGGAGCAGATCGAACTGGTCGGGCTGCGCCCACACGTCGGCGCTGTCGTGCGCCACAAAGATCGGCATGTCGCCCATCAGCGTGACCGATCGCGCAGCGGCAGCCTCCCGCAGCGCCTGCCACTGCGCGAAGAACTGCCACTGCACGAACGCATGCATCCGGCACGACTCGTCATGCTGGCGCGTGGCCTGTTCGAGGGCCGCCGGGTGACGGTCGCGCAGCGGTGCCGGCCACGACGTCCAGGCACGCATGGCGTGCGCGTCCTTGAGGGCCATGAACAGCGTGAAGTCAGCGAGCCACCAGGCGTGCTGGGCCCGGAACCCTTCAAACGCGGCGTGCTGCGTGGCCGTGGCTGAGGCGGCAAACCGCGCGAAGGCCTGTGCCAGCAGCTCTCGCCGCGGGCCGATCAGATGGTCGAAGTCTGCCGAGGAGACCGACAGCGTCTCGAGTGGTGCCAGCGCGCTGGTCTCGAGCCATCCCTCTTCCGCCAGGCGCTCCGGGCTGACGAGCATCGGGTTGCCGGCCATCGCCGAGAAGCATTGGTAGGGCGAATCGCCGTACCCCGTGGGCCCGAGGGGCAGCACTTGCCACACCTGCTGTCCGGCGGCGTGCAGGAAGTCCAGGAACGCGTGGGCCGCAGGCCCGAGGTCGCCGATGCCGTACCGCGAGGGGAGCGACGTGGGATGCAGGAGCAGGCCGCTGACCCGTGGTGAAGACATGGGTGCCAGTATCGCGTGGATCGGCGGACAGGTGGGCGCGCCCGGGTGAGCGCCAGGGCCCACGGCAGGGGTGGACACGCGCGTGATTCAGGCGCCGCGGCGTCGTGCCGATGACAGCAGGAGCGTGACGCGACCCGTGTCGGCCACGCAGGAGAGTCCCCCCATGCTTCTTGGTCCTATCGTGCTCATCCTCGCGGCAGCGCCCATGATCTGCGGCCAGCTCTCGCCGCGCGGGCCGCTCGGGCCCGGGCCTGACGCCAAGACCATCTCCGACGACGAGTGGTATCAGACCAACCGCGTGGCCGGCGCGGCCTTCCTTCTCGGCGGCCTGGTCTGGCTGGCGGCGGCGATGTGGCTGCCCGGCCGCTTCGACACCGTGGGTCAGGAACACGAGGCGATTGCCTTCATCGGGGCAGCGGCCGTGTCGGTGGCCACCATCGTGTCGACGCGCTACGTAGAGGGCGGGTCGAGCTCGTGGTGACCTTTGGCCGTGGCTGCCAACGGCGGCGCCGCTAGCCGCGCCCCGACGCCTGTGGCCGTGGGCTGGGCATCATCCGCCGCCCGCGCAAACCGCCTGACATGGTCAGGTACAATCGCGGGGAAACGAACACTTGGCGTCGGTCCTGAATGGATGAGGCGCCGCGCAAGGAGGTCGACCATGATGCCCCGTGTCGTTCGGATCACCTCGGTCGCGCTGGCGGCGCTGTTCATCGCCGCAACGCTGGCGCTCGCGCACCACGGCTGGAGCGAGTACGACGAGAAGAAGCCGCTGACGGTGCCAGGCACCATCACCGAGTCGAGCTACACCAACCCACACGGCACCATCAAGCTGCGCGCCACCGACGGCGCCAAGGTGTGGGACGTGGTGCTGGCACCTGTTTCCCGCATGCAGACGCGCGGTTTGACCGAAGCCATGGTCACGCCCGGCACCGTCGTCACGGTGCTTGGCTACCAGCACCGCAAGGTGGCCACGGAGATGCGTGCGGAGAACATCACGGTCGACACCAGGAAGGTCGAACTGCGCTGATGCTCGAGCAGTGGCTCAGCCTCGCCGCCACCATCGAAGGCAACGCGCTGGCGGTGTGGCTGCGATCCTCTGCCTGGGGTTATCCCACGGTCGAGACCCTGCATCTGATGGGCCTGGCGCTGCTGATCGGGTCGGCGGTCGCGTTTGATGTACGCCTGCTGGGCGTCGCGTCAACCCTCCCCATCGCGCCGGTGGCGCGACTGCTGCTGCCGATCGCGCGCGTCGGCTTCGGGGTGGCGGTCGTCTCCGGTGGCGTCCTGTTCATGATGCAGGCACGTACCTTCGCCGTCATGCCGCTGTTCTTCGTCAAGATGGGCGCGATCGCGGTCGCCGTCGCCAATACCCTGATCTTCCACCGAGGCGTGTTTGCCTCCGTGGGCGAGTGGAGTGCCGCGATGCGTCCCCCGCCACGCGCGCGCGTGGCGGCGGTCGCGTCCCTCGTGTGCTGGACGGTGGCGCTCGTCTGCGGCCGGTTCCTGGCGTACATCTGAGCACCTGCGGCGCCGGTGTCCATGCGGAGGCGCTCGAACGCCTCGAGCGGCTTTCCGGCCTTCGCGCGCTGCACTGTAGCAAGTTCTTCGAGATCCGAGGCCGGAGGCGGACGGGATCGCCCAGCCGGCGAACGAACCGGCAGAACGATCGTCAGGCCAGAATGCCCTTTACGACGTGGGCGGGCTCTTCGACTCCGACGAGCTTCTGGTCGAGGCCCTGATAGCGGAACGTGAAGGCGTTGTGGTCCACGCCGAAGAGATTCAGGACGGTGGCGTGCAGGTCTCGCTGGTGC
>JBKJQW010000041.1:0-23981 GCA_046593715.1 Luteitalea sp. | reverse complement strand
GTGTTGCACGCCGTGGCGAACTACTGGCAGGTCGCCGCGATCATCTTGAGGTTGGTGACCTTCAGCGTACCGGCCGTGTCGCCGGCCATAGCCGCCTTGCCCGCCGTCGAGCCCATGGCCGCGCCGCTACCGGTGCCGCCGCTGCCCGACGTGGCCTGACCAGAGTAGCCGCTGCTGCCGCTGCCAGCGCCGGCCGCGCCCGCGCCCGTGGTAGCCGTCGCCCCGGCGTTGGCCGAAGGCATGGCGTGGCCCGCGTGCGAGGACGCTGCCGCCGCCGACGTCAGCATGCCTGTCACTTCGATCTGGTGCCCGACGTGCTTGGACAGGTCGGTGGCTGCGTCAGCCATCAGGTGGTACACGCGGCTGCCCTGCTGCCCGGCGGCCGCACGCGCGTCGCTCTGGCCCGCGGTCGCGCTCGGCATGCCCGTCCGCGCGTTGCCGCTGCCGCCGGTGACGCGCAGCGTGTACATGCCGGCCGCGCCGTTCATGTTGCCTCGGCCCGCCCCCGCAGCCTGCCCCGTCTGCGCCGTGGCCCCGTGCGTACCGGCCATCGCGCCGCCGCTGCTCCCAGCCGTTCCGGTGCTGCCGGTGCTGGTGGTGCCCGTCGCCGAGCTACCCGTGGCCCCCGTGCTGGCGGTGCTGCCCGTGGCTCCTGTCATCGCGCCGTGGTTGCTGGTCGAGGTGGCGCCCGACGAGCCCGACCCGGACTGGAGACATCCCTGCACGGTCGTCTGTTGGCCCTGTGCACCTGCAGTGGTGGCCGCGCCCTGCTGCTGGGCCAGGCCGGTCATGCTCGCCGCTACGGTGAACGCCGTCACAAAATGGAATGTGCGCTTCATGTGCAGTCCCTCCGTCGTCTCGACGGTGACGACCAGCGCGTCGCTGGACGCGCAGGTCATATTGGTGTTGCGACGGAATGCCCGCCGCTCTCATGCGAAAGACAAAGGCAAGAAACGGACCGCCGATGTCCGGGGGTTAGCATGCGGTCGTGCCCAATGTGTCGTGAGGGGGAGCCGAGAAGAGATGTAGTTCGCGCGTACAGCGACACGCAAACAGACACTGGGCGGGGGCGGGTGGTTCAGCTTCGAACGGCCGGGGTGGCCGAAGCGGCGCTCAACATTGACACGCGGTGAACCGGGCAGGGATAATCACAGGCTGCGGGCGGGCTTAGCATAGTGGTAATGTCCTGGCTTCCCAAGCCAGTCAGACGGGTTCGATTCCCGTAGCCCGCTCCACCCGCACGTACTGAGCGACCGTACAAGGTCAGCCCTTCACTCATCGAACCTGCGACCTTCGCATGGAGGGCAGTTGGTGAGCCGTACACAGCTGGGCGCCTCTCCTACGACGGTCGTCGCCGACGCAACCAGAGCAGGCCGACGGCGATGGCGCCGGACAGCGACAGCATCGTCGGCCCAGGCACCGCCACGTCCGGCTCTACCCGGGTCGCCGCCCTTGCCAGGAACACGCTATCGACGTAGAGGAAGGTGGGATTGAACTGGTCCAGCCGTGCGGCCAGATATCCCTCGTCCCCCATCTCGACGTCCCCACGCTGAAAGCCGTCCGCGTAGAACCACCAGAACGCACTCAGCGGCTGGCGGCGCACGCCGAGGTGGCGGGCCAGCGACGCGCTGTACCGGGGATTGGTCAACGCAAATCGGGCGACCACACATCCGCCGCGTCGACCGGCAGGACGCCGCGACGCGTCAGCGCACGCGGCGTGACGTGCCGCGCGCGTGTGTGGGACCGAAAATCGCGATCGCCATGCCCAAGCCACCGAGCAAAACCACGCCCCCCATCCAGATCAGCACGGGAGCCAGCAGTTCGATGCGGCGGTCCACCCGGGCGCGGGTCGGCTCGGTCGGGTCGTAGCGGACCGGCACCGACGCGCCCACGCCGAACGGCGGGCGCCCATAGTTGCTGATGCTGCGAAAACGCACGCGCTGGCCCGAGGGCGTCGAGAACGACACCACCATCCGCAGACGTTCGGTGACCTTGCGCGCCTCGCGCTCGAAGGGCTCATGCGCGACCACCTGGCCGGTCGCGCGGACCGCGTGCAGCAGAAAGAAGCGGTCGGTTTCGGTCAGCCGCCAGCCGGCGGCCAACAGCCCGAGCGAGACCAGCACCAGCACCGTCCCCACCACGCTCCGTCCGCCAGCCGCCATCCCCTCAGCATAGCAATGGCGTCGCCTCTCTGCCGTTCGGCTGGTATGCTCCCTGCATGGCTCAGTACACATCTGCGACACCACTCGCGGGGAGATACGAACCAGTTACAGCTCAAAACACGACGCTGACGCCCCATGCTTGTACAGGATAGGCGTTCGCAGTTGGAATCATTAGGCTACCATGTGTTCAATAAATGAACATAACTGGAAATTCTCCGGCCATAGGGCATGCATGACGCTCAGCCCAAGGAACCTTGAATGAACGCTCGCGACACCATGCCAGCCGCCCGCATTCTTCACGTCGACGACCAGCCCGAAAGCCACGAATGGCTGAAGCTGGCGCTCGAGCGCAAGCAGTATGAAGTGACTGTCGCCACCGACGGACACTCCGCCCTCGCCTCGTTCACCACCCACCGCCCCGACGTCGTCCTGCTCGACCATGAACTTCCGGATCAGAGCGGTCTCGAGGTGTTGCGCCACCTGAAAAACGCCGATCCGCTGGTCGAGGTCGTGATGCTCACCGGGCATGGCAGCGTGTCGCTGGCGGTGGAGGCCATGCGCGAAGGCGCGTTCAACTTCGTGGAGAAGCCGGTCGAGTTTGCCGTGCTGGAGGCCGTGCTCGACAAGGCGCTGGCCCATCGCAACCTGCACGCCGAAGCGGCGCGCCTGCGCATGAGCCACGAGCGCCGCGACGGCCTGGGCAGGCTGGTCGGCACATCGCCGGCCATGCGGCGTCTCTTCGACCTGATCACCCTGGTGGCGCCCACCGACGCCTCGGTCCTGATCCGCGGCGAGAACGGCACCGGCAAGGAGTTGGTCGCCGACGCGGTGCATGAGCGCAGTCCCCGCACCAACGGGCCGATCATCAAGATCAACTGCGGCGCCATTCCCGGGGAGTTGTTCGAGTCCGAGCTGTTTGGGCACAAGCGGGGGGCCTTCACCGGCGCGCTGGCCGACAAGCGCGGCCTGATCGAGTCGGCCGACCGCGGCACCCTGCTGCTCGACGAAATCGGCGAGATGCCACCCAACGCGCAGGTCAAGCTGCTGCGGGTGCTGCAGGAGAAGCAGGTGCGCCGCCTCGGCGAGACGCGGATGTCGACCCCGGACTTCCGCTTGATCTGCGCGACCAATTCCCGCCTCGAAACGCTGATGGCCGAAAACCGGTTCCGTGAGGATCTGTTCTTCCGGATCAACACGGTGGTCCTCGACATCCCGCCCCTGCGGGAACGACGTGAGGACATCCCGGTGCTGGCGCAGCTGTTCCTGCAGCGCTATGCCGAGAAGTACGAGCGCGAAGTGGTCCGCTATCACCCGTCGGTGCTGCAACGGCTGCTCAAGCACGTGTGGCGGGGCAACGTGCGCGAGCTCGAGCACGTCGTCGAGCATGCCGTCATCGTCGCCACCGGACGCGAGGTGCAGTTGCGCCACCTTCCGGAGACCTTCCGGTCCGGATCGACGGTGGATGACACGAGTCCACTCTGCACGCTCGAGGACGTCGAGCGGGCAGCCATCGTCCGGACCCTGGCCTACACGCGGGGCAACAAGCGCGCCGCCGCGGACATCCTCGGCGTGTACCGCCCGACCCTGTACGCCAAGATGCGTAAGTACGGGCTGATGGCGCCACAGGAAGAAGCGGCGACGGTATGAGCGTCGGTAATCACCCCGTTGTGGACCCCGCGTGTCTCCGCACACTGGACCGGATCGCCGCTCCCGTGCGCCTGTCGGCCCCCGAGGGCGGCGTGATCTTCGTCAACCAGGCCTGGTGTGACTTCACCGGGTCCAGTCGTGAGGCCAATCTGGGCCAAGGGTGGCTGCAGGTCGTGCACGAAGCCGACCGCGCGCGCGTGCTGCTGGCGCTGGCGACGGAGCCGCCGACCCCGTCGCTCGATTACAGGCTCCATACCAGCGATGGGCGGACGGTCGCTGTCAGCGAGTCCTCCACCGCAGGCGGAGACGCTCAGACCACTGACGCCATCGGTGTGGTCCACACGGTGACGACGCGAGAAGACGCGGCGCCCGGCGGGCAGACGATGTCCAAGTGGGCGCACGAACTCCGCGGCCCGCTGAACGCGATCCTCGGGTGGTCCGACTTGCTGGGTACCGGCGACAACGACCCCAACGTGCTGCAACGCGGCCTGAAGGCTATCGCCAACAACGCCCGGCAGCAGGCCCTGATCATCAAACGCATGGCCGACTGAGTACGCGTCACGCGCGAGCCTGACGCCACACAGCCCGGGCGGTCTCGACAGACCGCCCGGGCCGTTCCCAATCCTTGCGCTAACCTGGCGCCAGGTTAGCGTGGCGTGCTGGCGCGCACGACCATGTTGTCCACCACGCTGGCCACGCCCTCGGTCTCGCGGGCGATGCGCAGCACACGGTCGCGCAGCGACGTCGAGGGAACGTCGCCGGTGATGGTCACGACGTTCTTGTTGACCTTCACGTCCACGTCCACGTCTTCGAGCGCATCGTCGGCGTTGATCTGCCCGGCAATCTTGCTCGTGATCCACGTCTCGTCAATCTTCTCGGGCGCGCCCGTCACCGCGTCCTTGGTCTTGTTCGCGCCAGTCACGACCGCATCACGCGTCGCCTCGGCCGCCCGCGAAAGCACGTTGCCGGTCTTCTCCGCGGCGGTCTCGGTCTTGTCTGCGACGACCTTGGCCGTGTCCTTGACATCACCGGCAAGCACGGACCCCTTCGTGCCTTCCCGTGTCTCCCCAACCCGCAACGCGATCTGGTTGTCCACGGTGGTCACGCCTTTGACGCGCTTGGCGAGGCGCTCTGCGGCCTGGCGTTGCGCCGCTGTCGCGACCTGCCCCTCGATCACCACCCGCGAGCCGTCGACGCGGGCCTCGATGTCGGCGCCCTTGAGAGCCTTGTTCGCTGCCCAGGCGCGCTCGATGCGTTCAGCGAGGTCGGTGGTCGTTGCCGCCTGCTGCAGGACCGAGGCTGTCACGGTGCCGGTGGCCACGGCTGGCGTGCCGGCGATCATGGCGGCCCCGACCACGAGGCCGAGGCACGGAATGAAGTTCCGACTCATCAGCTTTCTCCTTTCACAATCGGACGGATGTCCGATGTTCCTGAGTGAACGACAGCAAGGGCCGGACCAGATCGGCACCTGTGTGCGCCGTCGGCGTTTCAGGGGAAAATCCGAGTATCCCAGGTGCGCGCACGTCAGAGGCGAGCGACCAGGCCAGTCTGGCCCGGCGAGTTTGTGAACCAGTGTTCCACATCGATACACTCGCGCGAGGTGAGGCAGGGGTCACTGCACGCGCGGGATGCGCGAGTCCGGTGGTGCCTCGTGCGGGCGCCCGTTGCGCGTCTATGATCGAGAGATGTCCTTGCGTCCGGATTTCCGTTATCGCCTCGCTGCCATCGACATCGACGACACGCTCGTCGGCCACGACAAACAGGTGAGCGCGGAGAACCGGGAGGCGGTCGATCGGCTGCAGGCGGCCGGATGTCGCGTGGTGCTGGCGTCGGGCCGCGAGCATCACAGCATGAGCGTCTACCAGCGGCGTCTCGGCCTGGACGACTTCGTGGTGGCCAATCAAGGGGCCTTGGTCATCCACCCGTCGACCGGGCAGGAGATCTGGCGACGCCCTCTCACGCCAGAGCTGGCCACCCGCCTGCTCGCCCGCGGTCGCGCGGCGGGGTTCGACGTGCTCCTGGCCACCGACGAGGGCTTCGTTGCCAGCCCGACGAGCCCATGGGTCGTGCACAACTTCGCCGAGCGTGACGGCACGCTGCAGGTGCACGCACGCGACCTCGACGAGCAAGTGACCCGCTCGCCGTTGAAAGTCCTCTGGTTCGGCGAGACCGTTGATATCCACGCCTATCGAGATCGCATGGCCGAGGAACTCGGCCGTGCGGCTGAGGTCGTGATTACCACCGCGCATCTGCTCGAATTCAACGCGCCCGACGCGACAAAGGCCACTGGTGTGGCAGCGGTCGCGGCGCACTACGACATCGCGCAGTCTGACGTCGTCGCCTTCGGCGACAGCCACAACGACGTGCCCATGCTGCGCTGGGCCGGTTTGGGGGTGGCGATGCCGCATGCGCTGCCCGAGGCGCGTGCAGCTGCAGACATCACGGCTCCCGAGGCCGATCCCGAACGCGCGCTTGCCGTAGGCATCGACATGCTGTTGGCCGGGAGTGCGATGTTGCGCTAGCGCGGCGGGCTGCCGCGACCCGTTTCACTGCCATCGTCCCGAATTGGTACGCTTGCCGCCTCCGGTGCACCCGACTCTCCGGCCTGGCGAGCGTCGGCGTACGGAATGTCCCTTGCAAGGTTTTTTCAGGAGGTGCGTGATGCTCTGGACCCTGGCGTTGATCCTCTTTGTGTTCTGGCTGATTGCCACCGTTAGTGCCTATACGATGGGCGGGTTCATCCATGCGCTGCTCGTGGTCGCATTGATTCTCGTCGTGCTGCAACTGTTCACCGGGGCGCGCCGCACGGCGCTGTAGCACGCGCGGGTTCGTTCGGCCGATGGGTGGCGTGGCCGAGTGGCGCCGCGCGTGGACGCGGTCACTCCTCGTGGTCCGGACCGTTAATCGGGTCAGCGCGCCACAGGCCGTATCGACGGAGCTTGTTGTACAGCGTCGGACGATGGATGCCCAACATGGCCGCCGCAGCGCGCTTGTTCCCGCGCGTCCGCTCCAGCGTCTGTACGATGGCCAGCCGCTCGATCTCCTCGAGTGACTGACCGATCGGCATGGCGCCAGGCCGCGGCGCCGCGGCCGGCCGACGTACCGCGTCGGGCAGGTCCTGGACACGAATGTTGGGGCCGGCACAGAGAATCACCGCGCGTTCGATCACGTGTTCCAGTTCGCGCACGTTGCCGGGCCACGCATGGCGCTCCAGTGCGCGCAGCGCCGCGGGTTCGATGCCACTGACCTGTCGTCGATGGCGGTCGGCAAACTGCACGATGAAGCGCGCGACCAGGAGCGGGATGTCGCCTTCGCGATCGCGCAGGGGCGGGAGGCTCAGGACGATCGTGTTCAGGCGAAAGAACAGGTCTTCGCGCAGCACACCTCGGCGTACCGCGTCGTCGGGGTCGATGTTGGTCGCGCAGATCACCCGCACGTCGGCCCGTTGACTGGCCGTGCTCCCGACGGGCCGGAACTCCCGCTCCTGCAGCACCCGCAGCAGCTTCACCTGCAACGCCAGGGGCATGTCTCCGATCTCGTCGAAGAGCACGGAGCCGCCTTGCGCGACCTCGAGCAGGCCCTTCTTGTCGGCCGTTGCGCCGGTGAACGAGCCGCGCCGATGTCCGAATAACTCCGACTCCAGCAAGTCAGCAGGAATGGCCGCGCAGTTGAGTCGAATGAACGGATGCGACGCACGCAGGCTGCCGTCGTGCAGCGCCGAGGCCATCAGTTCCTTGCCCGTGCCGTTCTCGCCGACGATCAGCACGTTGGCGTCGGTGGGAGCCGCCGCCTGGGCCAGCCGGAAGGCGTCTCGCATGCCCTTGGACCGTGACGCAAGCGAACCGAACGACTCGATGCCCGGCTCCAGTTCAGCGCGCGCCACCTCACTGGCGCCGGCCGCCCGCCGGGCCAGAGCCCTCTGCAGGTGTTCGAGCAAGGGCCGGTCGGCTGCTGGTTTCTCCATCAGCGTGAACGCGCCTTCCGCCAGGGCGTCCACCGCCAACGCCACCGTCGCATGACGCGTGACGATTAAGACCGGCGTCTGGGCGAGGGCGTCATGGCACCGCCGCAACCACGCCAGCCCGCACTCGTCAGGCAGGACCAGTTCCAGCAGCAGGGCGTGAGGCCGCCAGAGGCGAAGCTGCACTTCCGCACTCGCGCCCTCGCGCACGATCCGGACGGCATATCCATGCGATTCGAGCGCCGCGATCAACGGCGCATCGGCGGCAATCTCCGGATCGACGATGAGCAGCCGGGTCAGGGGCCGCGTCACATGGCCATCCTCGCCCCGTCTGGGCACAGAGGCGCAGCGGAACGCCGCACGACGGCGGTCTCACGAGGGCGCTGCGCCCGCAGGCATGGGAACACCTCGTTCATGACTGCAAGCCGCATACCGCGCGGCATCTGTGCGTCAGAGTGCCGGCGAGTGGGGCTGTTTCTCACAAGACGGCTCCCGGCGCGACCGTGGCCACGCCGGGGCCACGCCCCTACGCCTCGAGTTCTTCCTCTTCGTCGTCCTCGTCCTCGTCGTCTTCGTCGTCCTCGTCGTCGGCTTCGTCGTCGTCCTCGAGTTCGTCGTCGTCCTCGTCGTCGTCGTCGTCCTCTTCGTCCTCGTCCGGCTCGTCAGCCTCGTCGGCGGCGAGGGCGTAGACGGGGACTGAAGACGGGGCAGAAGCCGGCACGGTCGCCGCGTCGGCGTACCCGAGAAAGTCCAGGGGAATAAAAGGCAAGTTGTAGTTCAAAGTCATGGCGCACTCCTCGTGGATGGTAATGGTCGTAGGGCCCTTCTGCCCCGCCTTGCAAGGACGCTGCCCGGCGCGCACGACCGCAATTGTCGCTCAGTCGGCCCTATCCGGCGCTCGGGGCTGTTGGTACCGTGGACGAGTGTTCTGCCACGGTGCACGGCCTCCAGCGGTCAGGCTCCGTGCGGCAGGTGCGGCAACACGAATCGACAGGGTGCGCAATAGTACGCAAGAATCGGCACGACCACTCACACAGCCCCGCAGGGTGCGGACCGGGGTGATGGGGGCGCACAGCGGGCGCCGGACCGCGAGGCCCCAGGGTGGTCATGCCTGAGTAGGCGCGCTCGAGCAGTTCTGCTGTAATGGGACACCCATGCACCGTCGCTCCCGTGTGCTCCTGCTCGCAGTGCTGATTGCGTGCGCCGGCCAACCCGGTGCCGCGCAACAAGCCGAGCGTACCCGCGCCGAGGAGCTCGAGGCCGCCCGACGGGCCAAGGCCGAGGCCCTCGAGGAGACGCCGCCACCGAACAAGATCGAGAAGACTCTCTCGTTTGTCGAGCGGTCGCGGCTGTTCCCACGCATTTTCAACCCGCCACGCGGATGGTTCGGCCAGGTCGGCGGGGTTGGCGAGGGCAACGGGTTCACGTTGGGTGTCGGCTACCGGCAGCCGACCGCCGCCGGTATCCTCACGGCTCGGGCGCTTGGGTCGTTGCGTCAGTCCCACCTGGTGTCGGCTGATCTGACGCGAGCCTTCCTGCCGAGGGACGCCGGATTCATCAGGGCCTCGGTGACGCGGCGACACGAGGCCGTGCAGCGCTTCTACGGCACCGGGCCGGAGAGCGAATTCGACGATCGGACAAGCTTCGGTCTGTCGGCCACGCAACTCGATCTCACGGCCGGCGTCCGCGTCACCCAGTGGCTGACCGGCACGGCGGGCGTCGGCTTTCTCAATCCCGACGTCAAGGCGTCGTCTGAATCCAGTCGCATACCCGGCACGGTGAGCCGCTTTGCCGCAGCGGAGGCACCCGGGCTCTCGTTCCAGCCGGAGTACCTGACCTCGCATCTCGGAGTCGTCATCGATACGCGGGAGGCCGGCAACCCTCGCCGCGGCGGGTTGTACCAGGCGCAGATCCGCCGATTCGACGATCGCGAGGGCGGCGCCTACAGCTTCACCGACACCCGCGTCGAGTTGCAGCAGTTCATCCCCTTCTGGAACCTCAGTCGCGTCCTGGCGTTGCGTCTGCTCGCGCAGCGCGCTGACGGCCTCGGCCCGGCCCAGGTGCCCTTCTACCTGATGCCGGTGCTGGGCGGCGCCCGCAGTTTGCGGGGGTACGATCGCCAGCGCTTCCGGGACCGGAGCCTGGTGTTGATGTCGGCCGAGTACCGCTACGAGCTGAACCCGTTCCTGATGGCCGCCGTCTTTTACGATGTCGGTCAGGTCGCGCCCGAGTGGAACGACTTCCGCCTCACGGACATGCGCGACAACTACGGGATTGGTTTCCGCGTCGGCTACAACAGCGCCGTCGCCCTGCGCGCCGACGTCGCATTTGGTGGCGAAGACCCGGTGCGGCTCATTGTCGGGTTCAGCACGAGCTTCTGATGCCCATTCCGGTTTGGCTGGTCGCACTCCGAGCGCACCGCTTGCCCATGGCCGTGGCCATGGGCGCGCTCCTGCTCTCGAGCGGGTGGCGCGCCCCCGAGTCGCCGGTCGTGCACTTCAGGCCGGATGATCCCGTCTGGGTAGACGCCGACATGCTGGTGGACGCCAGCCGTGTCGCACCGCAGGAGCTGAGCCAGTCCTACGACTTCCTCGAGAGCACCTTCGCGCTGAAGGGCGACCTGCGGGACGTTCGCGCGATGAACGTCAACACGCTCGACGAGGTACCCGATTCGAGCTGGTTCACCAACCGCATCACGCATCGACCGCTCGACACGGCCGAACTGATGCGAGGGGCCAATTCGGTCGATGCACTCAACGCCGCCGCGTGGACGATCGTCGCCGGCAAGAACACGGGCCTGCAGCCCGGCTTCCGCGGCACCATCGACGGAGCCAGCGACTCGCAGCTCTATCAGCTGGAGTTCGACCCGCCGGGGCACCCTCAGCTGGCCACCGGGGCCGAGATGATTGGCACCCTGCTCTATCACGCGCTCGGTTATCACGTCGTCGAGAATTACATCGTCTACATCGATCCGGCCAAGCTGACCATCGATCCGAAGGCGACGTACCGCGACCGCGACGGCCGCGTGCAGCCGTTCACCAGCGACACGCTCGATCGTCTGCTGTGGCGGGCGGCGCGGAGCGCCGACGGTACGTATCGAGCGCTGGCCAGTCGTTTCGCTCCGGGCAAGCCGGCGGGCCAGTTCCGCTACTACGGCACCCGGCACGATGACCCCAACGACATCTACCCTCATGAGCATCGACGCGAGCTGCGGGCAGCGCGCGTCTTTGCCGCCTGGGTCAATCACGACGACTCACGCGCCAACAACACACTCGACATGATCGAGGGCGACGGCGGGCAGTCGGCGCTTCGCCATTACATGTTCGACTTCGGCTCGGTGATGGGCAGCGCCACCACGGGTCCCGACAACGCGCGAGCCGGCCGGTCCTACCTGATCGACGCGCCCACCGCCTGGCGCGCGCTCCAGACCTTCGGTTTGTGGGCGCCGTCGTGGGCCCGGCGCCATATCGCGCCCTACCATCCCTCCGTCGGCCCGTTCACCGCCGACGGTTTCGATCCCCTGAGTTGGAAGGCCGAGTACCCCAACGCGGCCTTCGTCAACATGCGCAGCGACGACGCGTTCTGGGGCGCCCGGCGCGTGGCGGCCTTCACAGACGCGCAACTGCGCGTCGTCGCCGACCAGGGGCGCTACAGTGACCCTGCCGCCACCGCTCAAGTGGTGCAGGCCCTGGCCGGCCGCCGCGACCTCATCGCCAAGACGTGGCTGACCAAGCTGACACCCCTGATCAATCCGACGCTCGAGGGGGGGCTGTTGCGCTTCGGCAACGCGGCTGTCGAAGCGGGCGCGGCGACGGCGCCGACCAGTTACAGCGTGCAGTGGGAGCGATTTGCCAACGACACGGGTGTGCACACCAGGCTTGGCACGCCAGTGACCGTGCCTGCGCCGGAGGCTCCTCTGCCGACCGCCCTCGAACAGGACCGCTATGTGGCTGCCCGCGTGCATGCCATCCACCCCGGGTACCGACACTGGACGGCACCGGTCACGTTCTACTTCCGCCGCGACGGTGATCGCTGGACGGCGGTGGGCCTGATTCGTTGATGAACGACCCGCGCACGCTCCTGTCCCATCCCGAACTGCGCTCGCACCAGTCCTTTCCGCATTTCAAGACCGTCGGTGAGCCGCCGCGGAGCGCGCTCGAACGCGGACTGTCGTTTTTTGCCGACGTCCGTGCCGGCGAGGGCCCGTCGGTGCTCCTCCTCACCCTCACCGTGTTCCTGCTGCTGGCCAGCTACTACCTGCTCAAGACGGCTCGGGAGGCCCTGATCCTGAGCATTCCCAACGGTGCCGAGCTCAAGGCGTACTCGTCGGCCGCGCAGGCCGTCCTCCTGCTCGGCGTGGTCCCGGCGTACAGCTGGCTGGCCTCGCGCGTGGCCCGCGTGCCGTTGATCGGTCTCACGACCGCGCTGCTGGGCGTGAACCTGCTGGCGTTTGCCGCGCTGTATGCCGCAGGCACCGTGATCGCCGTGCCCTTCTACATCTGGTTGGGCATCTACAACGTCTTCACGATTTCGCAGTTCTGGGCCTTTGCCAACGACGTGTACACGGAAGGCCAGGGCCGACGGCTGTTTGCCTTCATCGGCGTCGGCAGCTCTCTCGGCGCGTGGCTCGGTGCCGAAGCGGCCGGCGTTCTGGTCAAGTACGGCACGGCCGAGCCTGGCACGCTGATGGTCGTGGCGGCGCTGCTGCTCACCACCTGCTTCGGGCTGATCGCCATCGTCAACCGCTCGGAGGTCCGGCGCACCGACGCCGTCGGCAGGCAGCAGAGCGAGGCACCGATCGCCGGCCGCAACGGCTTCGCGCTCGTCTTCAGCGACCGGTATCTGCTGCTGATCGCGGTGCTGATGGTGTTGCTCAATGTCGTCAACAGCGCCGGTGAATTCCTGCTCGGCAAGCTGGTCAGCGCTCAGGCCATGGCCTTGTTTGACGGCGACGCGCTCGCCGGGGAGCGCCGACGATTCATCGGCGCGTTCTATGGCACGTTCTTCGGGCGGGTCAACCTGCTCGGGTTCCTGCTGCAGCTGCTGGTCACCTCGCGCCTGCTTCGCTACCTCGGTGTCCGTGGCGCGCTGTTCGTGCTGCCGGTCATTGCCCTGGTGAACTACTCGGTGATCATGGTGGCCCCGGTGCTGGCGGTCGTGACCGTCTTGAAGGTGCTCGAAAACGCCACCGACTACTCGGTGCAGAACACCGTGAAGCAGGCCCTGTTCCTCCCGACGTCACGGGAAGCCAAGTACAAGGCCAAGGCCGCGATCGACACGTTCTTCATGCGGTTGGGCGACGTCATGCAGGCGGGCATCGTCGGGCTCGGCACCCGCCTCGGGGCAGGCATCGGCGCCTTTGCCGCCTTCACGGTCGGCCTGACGGTGGTGTGGCTGATGGTGGCTGGGCAGATTGCCCGGGAGCATCGTCGCCGGACGGTGTGACCTGACGGTTCAGTTGCGCGAGCAGGCCATCCTGCGACCGCAGCAGTGCCTCGAGGGCCGTCGCCGACGACGCGACGCTCTCGCGTCGACCGCTGCCGGCGTCGAGAATCTCCCACAACCTCACCCGCACGCTCTCCGGAAGGACTCCGGTGAGGTACTCGAGGGCCAGGCCACGCAACGACTGATCGTCGCTGTGCATGGCCCTGAACGCCACCTTGATGGGCTCGCGTGGCAAGACGGTCACCAGCAGCGAAAACACATGCTCGAGGCTGCGATTGGCGCGGTCGCGCAGGTGCTCGTCGAGAAACATCACCGCATCCGAGCTTTCGAACTGATCGAGCAGACGATGCCCGTTCCAGACCGGACGGGCTACCGACAACTCGCGTTCGACCACCTGGAAGATGCGCGCGGCATCGACACGGAGCGACGGGTCGGCGACCAGGACGCGGTCCATGGCGCGACTGCACTGGTAGCGCACCTCGAATCGAGAATCGGCCAATCCGAGCGCCAGCCCGTCGAGCGTCCGTTGCGATGGCGACCCGACGAGCAGTCTGGGAATCCGACGGCGAATCGCAAAGTCAGTCCCGCCGTCGAGCAGCGCATCAGTCAACAATCCGATGTGCCGATCGACGCAACGCTCCAAGGTCCGTCGCACCGGCGCCGTGACGTCGTCCCAAGCCAGCAGCTGCAATGTCTGTGCGACGTGCATGGCCTCGAACCGCGGCGAGGCTTCGAGCGCGGCCAGCACGCGGTCGCGGTCGCCGGAGCGCAGCTGTCGCAACACGTCGAGCGGCTCGTCGAGCACCACCGGCGCCGAGACGTGCGGTTCGTGTCCGGGTCGGACATCCTCGAGGGCGAGTTGCGGCTCGACAACGGGGAGTTCCAGACTCACCAGCGTGGGACCGCCGAAGTCTCCCATCGAAAGCAGACCGTCCTCGGCAGCGTGATCGACGAGGCGCTGCTCGATGCTGCGGAGGTACATCGCGTCGAGACGCTGGCCGATCCAGATGCTGGCCGCCGACATCAGCAGCACGACCCCCAGCATCTCGTTGACCAGGAACAACGGCCCCGTCAGGATCAGCATCTGCACGATGCCCGCGCCCAACGCATCGCCGGCGCGGTCACAGGCCACGTCCAGGAATGTCTTGACCCGGCGCTTCTCCTGCGGCGACATCGCCGAGAACAGCAGCTCGTAGCCGCTGCGAAACAGCGACCCGCGAATCACCGACTCGGTGCCACGCGCCAGCGCGAACACCGGCGTGGTCGGAAAGAGCAGCGAGGCCACCGCGCCGACCCCCAGCCCTACCGGCAGCATCGTCACCGACCGTCCGACGCCAAAGCGGCGCTGCAGCGGGACGGCCGCGAAGGCCTGGAAGAGAAACGTCACGACCTGGATGACCGTGTAGAAGATGGCGAAAAACTGCAGCAGATCGTTGCCGCTGTACTCGGCCGCGGCGCGCGACTTCAAGAGGTAGTCGACAATCGCGGCGGCAGCGGTGCCCAGCACCACGAGCAGCGCGATGTCTCGCGCCTGCGGCGACGCCCTGAAGGACCGGAGCGACAGCACCGGGTCGAATCGTGCCGGACGGGTGCGATCTGGCAGCGACCAGACCAGAGGCCACAGGCCGGCCGCGCACAACGCATGCAGGGCGGCCAGGACGAGCAGCGACGCGTCGGCCGACGCCCACGCGCCGACGCGCTCCATGGCGAGGCCGCCGAGCACGCCGCCGAGCGAACCGGCCGAAGCAATGCGTACGAACTGCCGCCGCGCGGCATGCGGGTCGAACAGCTCGGTGGTGAGCGACCAGAAGCCGGAGAGCAGGAGCGCGCCAAACGCCGCGACGTGCACGTACACCACCACCGGGACGACCACACCGGCGCCGAACCAGTGCCACTCGGCCACGTGAGCGACGGCGCTGGCGGCGAACCCGAGTGGGACCAGCCGTTTGGGGCCCATCCAGGCCAGCAGGTGCGAGTACACCGGCACGGCCAGTATGGTCAGCACGGCCGACAGCATCACCATGCGCGGGAGATCGGTGACCGGCAGCGCTCCAAGGAACAAGGCGTCGCGCACGGCTTTGCCGGCCACCTGGTGCGCGATCATGACCGACGCGACCGTCATGGCCATGCGTGCGAGGGTGGCGGTGTGCACGGGGACGTCTCAGCGAACCAGGACTGGCGACAGCGGCTGCTGTGCCTCCGGTTCCAGCGCGGGTGTCCGGTGCGAGGACGAGGGCGGCAGGTGTGTGCGCCACCACGCGTCGGCGTCCTCGCTGCACCACTGCTTGCCGTCTACACAGGCATCCAGCATGCGGATCAACGCGCGAGCGCTGGCCGGACGGCTGGCCGGCGCCTTGGCCAGGCACTGCAACACGATCGCCTCGAGATCCGGCGCAATCGGCAGTTCCGTCCGCTGCGACGGTGGTGAGGGTGCCTTCTGCACGTGGGCGACGGCCATCGCCGTCGGGCTCGTTTCGGTGAACACCAGCGAACCGGTCAGCAGGTAATAGGCAACGCACCCAAGCGTGTAGAGATCGGCCCGGCCGTCGATACGCTCCTCCCCCATCGCAATCTCGGGAGCGATATAGCCGGGCGTACCGGCCGACACCCCCTCGACGGTGAGGTGGGTGAACTCCTCGGCCTGGGTCGGCTTCACCAGCCCGAAGTCGAGCACCTTGATGAAGTCGTGCTGCAACGCCACCTTGCAGGCCATGATGTTGGACGGCTTCAGGTCGCGATGAACGAGACCACGGGCATGTGCCTCTTCGAGCGACATGCACACCTGGCGCAGGAGGTGGATGACCCGGGACCCCGGCTGCGGTCCGAAGGTCTGCACCAGCTTCTGCAGGCTGATGCCATCGAGCAGTTCCATCACGAAATAGAAGTGACCGTCGCGCGATGTGCCGAAGTCGTACAGGTACACCGTATGCGGGCTCTGCAGGTCAGCGGTCACCCGTGCCTCGCGCTCGAAGCGCCGCACGGCCACATCGGCCTGTCTCGCCGAGGCACTCTGCACGAGTTCGGGACGGATGATCTTGATCGCGGATTCACGGGCCAGCATCTTGTGCCGGGCGCGCCACACCTCGCCCATCCCTCCACGCCCGATCAGCGACTCGAGGTGATAGCTGCCGAGGTCCTGGGCTTTCTGCGCTGCGACTTCCATGCCCTGCACCCGCTTGGCGATGAAGTACGCCCAGAGCGCCGCGAGGTAGTTGACGAAGGTCCACGCGAACAGGCGATTCCACGGCAACGGCGTCAAGTCGAGGCGAGCGACGTTGATGGCATACGCCAGCGGCCACGTGCTGGCGGCCATCAGGGCGACCGACAGCGTGATGAGGGGCCGGTTGGGAACGAGCATGCCGACGATCACGATCCAGAGGGCCAGGTTGGACCCGCCGCGCACGGGGTCGGCGGGATTCCACGGCAGGCTGGTTTCAAAGGTCGAGATCGAGAACGCCACGATCAGCTCGAACACCATTCCCAACTGCAGGATGGTGGCCGGCGGCACCACCCGGTACGCCTGCAACGCAATCAGGCCAGCGGCGGCCAGCACGTTGGCCAGCAAGGCCAGGGCATTGACCGGGTCCTGCTGCACCGGCACCAGCTCGGCCTGCGTGAGCCGATGGAAGACGAAGGTGAGCACCGTGGTGACGGCGGCCAGCAACGACACCCAGCACAGGCGACGCGAGGCCTGGTTGACCACGCGCGGCGACAGCGGCGCGTCGTGGGCGTCGTCGGGGTTGGTCGTGACCTGCCCTGGCGTGGTGGCGCGGACGATGTCCTGCATCTCTACTCAGAAGGCCGAACACGGCCCCGGTGTCTGGGCGGCGGCCCGATCGGATCGGCCGACCGCACGGGCTGCAGCAAGTGAATGCTTGCGCTGCATGGATAGCACATACGGGCCCGGCGTGCCGCGGGCTCGACGGGCGCTGCGGGCCAGCGCCACCGACGCGGCACCTGGCAGCACACCCTTGTCAACGCCGGAGGTGCGCCTGCCGAACGGAAAGAAGCCCAGCCTGCGCCCGCGCGAGGCCGGGAAGCGCCGCCTCAGCCGACCACGAAGAGGCCGACGACAAACACCGCAAGCAGCATCACCACCAGCGCGACCCAGACCAGCGCGATCAGCGTCTCGTCCTCGGGCCTCGGTGCGGTGATGCCGATCGTCATGTGAAGGATGCGCATGAGGCGCACGAGCGGTTCAAGCATCCTTCACTGCGCTCCGGGAGCCCGGGCCCGGCGCCCGGCCCAGGCGTTCCGGCCCGCTGTCGCTGGCCAAGGTGATGGCGAGGTCGGGTCGCACGCTCAGAGCGCGTACGGCTTCCGGAACTTTCGCGCCAGGTAGGTGTCGGCGTCGCCGCCGTCCACGAAACGCTCGCGCGTGTCGTCCCACTGGAGGCGGCGGCCGGTGCGGTACGCGATGTTGGCGAGCAGACCGAGTTTGGTCAGCCGATGCCCGTAACGCAGGTTGCAGGTGGTGTCGAGCGTCCGCGCCTTGATGCCATCCAGAAACTCACGGAGGTGTCCTGGCGAGTCCGGGATCGACGGCGCAGGACGGGGAAAGTCCTCGACCAGCTTGCCCTTGACCCACACCTCGTGCGTGTCGTAGTTGGTGACCAGGGTGGCATCGCTGCCTTCGAATACGCAGCCGATGCCGCCCATGTGCGTGAACCCGGCCGGAGGCTCCGGTCGCAGGCTGAACGACAGGAGCAGATTCGGGTACTCCAGCATGGCCTCCATGGTGTCGGGCGTCTCGGTGACGTCGTTGACGACGTACCGCCCACCCATCGCCGAGACCGAGCGCGGCCCCTGCAGGTCCAACGCCCAGACCGGCACGTCCACGATGTGGCACCAGAAGTCGATGAACGTCCCGCCCGAGTAGTCCCAGAAATTACGGAAGGTGCGATGCGATCGCAGCGGATGGTACGCGCGCTTGGGCGCCGGACCCAGCCAGAAGTCGTAGTCGAGTTCGGCTGGCTGTGTGGTCGGCTCGTCGTTGGTCAGGACGGCGCCGAACGTGCGCCAGCACTGCGCACGATGGATGCGGCCCAGGGTCCCCGAGCGCACCAGTTCGACGACCGAGCGGTAGTTGCGACCCGTGTTGTGGATGTGATTGCCCATCTGCGTGACCCGCGCGTGGCGTGTCGACGCATCGGCCATCGCTCGGCCTTCGCTGATGCTGTAGGCCAGCGGCTTCTCGACAAAGACGTCCTTGCCGGCCTCCATCGCGCGCACCGCCAGCAGCGCGTGCCAGTGGTCGGGCGTCTGGATGGCCACCGCGTCGATGGTCTTGTCGGTCAGCAGGCGCCGGAAGTCGCCCTCGCCCGCCGGTGTATATCCGAGCTTGGCCTGGACCAGCGCGATGGCCGCGTCGCGGTGCCGGCGGTCCACGTCGCAGATGGCCGCGATGCGGACATCCGGGTGGGTCATGAACTGCTGGAGCCGACCCGTGCCCATGCCGCCGACGCCGATCAGTGCCAACTGGATCTGGTCGCTGGGCGCGGCCGGCTGCGCCGCCAGCGGTCTGTGGACCATCGTGGCCAGGCCAGCGGCGGTGCCCAGGAAGACGCGACGTGTGACGGCAGGGGCGGGTATCGAATGCACGCGAAACCTATCTCTTCAATTCGCCGTAGATGGCGGTGACGTTGGCCTGAGCTCGTCCGAGCTGGTAGGCCTTGAACTTCTCTGGCAGCTTCAGGTCGGCGAAGGCGGCGTCGGGCGTCTTGCCGTCCTTGATCGACTGCTGGACCGCCGACAGGAACGCCGCGTTGAACTCGCCGAACTCGACGAACGTGGCCCACGGCATGGCCTCGGCGTGGCCGGGGATCACAGTGTCGACGCCAGTGATGCCGGCCGCAGCCTTCCGCAGCGTCTCGGGATAGGCCACGCCGCTGCCGCCGTTGTTGGTGTCGATCAGCGGCGTGCCGAGCAACGCAAACAGATCGCCGGTGTGCGCAACGCCGAGCGCCGGGAACACCACGATGGTGTCTCCGTCGGTGTGGCCCCGCCCGAAGTGGCGGAGTTCAATCCGGTCGGCGCCCGTGCCGATCGTGAGACGGTCGGTAAACGTGCGGTCCGGCAGGAATTGGGCCTTGACGCCAGCAAATGCGGGCATCTTCTCCATGTTCGTCTTGGTGTTGGCGTGCGCCACCACTTCCACCGACGCCGGGAAGAAATCGTTGCTGCCGACGTGGTCACCGTGCGTATGGGTGTTGATGATCATCGTCACCGGCGTGCTGGTCACCGAGCGCACCTGCTCCATGATCCGTTGGCCCCATCCGGCCAGCTTCGTGTCCACCAGCACCACGCCGTTCGGGGTCACCAATGCGGCGGTGTTGCCTCCGCCGCCCGTGATCACGAAGAGGTTGTCCTTGACCTTCACCAGTCCGGCGGTCTGGGGTGGACCGGAAGCAGGGGGCTGCGCGACGATGCCCACCACGCCGGCAGACACGAGAATGCCAATCACCATCAGACGTCGCATGGGTTCCTTCCCGACTGCTCGCTATGTGGGTCAGGCGCGACCCTGCAGCACGCGCTCGACAAACCAGTACACGCCGGCCAGCAACACGACCACCGAGCCCACCGTGGCCACCCGCGTCGCGACCGCAGGCATTCGCTGCCGCAGCAGGCCGAGTGCCGACGCCACGACCACGACGATGACGGCCTGCCCGAGTTCGACACCGAGGTTGAACGCAAACAACGATACTCCAAGCGCGGTTGCCGGCAGCCCCATGTCGCGGAGCACGCTGGCAAAGCCGAACCCGTGGATCAGGCCGAACAACAGGGCCACCCACACGCGGATGTCCCTGCCGCGGGACGCCACAAACAAGTTGTCGGCACCCACGAACACGATGCTCAAGGCAATCAACGGCTCGACGATGTGCGACGGAGGCGTGAGGATGGACAACGCCGCCAGCACCAGGGTGACGCTGTGGCCGATGGTGAAGGCCGTGACGATGCCCATGAGCCGCAGCAGGCGACCGCCAGGGAGCAGCAACCCGACGAGGAACAGGATGTGATCCGGCCCAATGGCGATGTGGTGGATCCCTGAGGCCACGAAACGACGCATGACGGCCATCAGGCCCTGTCTGGTGCCCGTGTAGTGCTCGGCCTGCACGCGCTCGCGACTGAGCACCTCCTGCCAGGTGACGCGACCGTCCTCATACACCGTGACAAACGTCTGGTGCGCTGCGTCCTCCGGCACGAGGCGCGCCCCCACCCCCAGGCGTCCGGGTGGCCTCGCCGTCGCGGCGTGCCAGGCAATCCCTACCGCGTCCTGCCCGGGCATCGGCCGGATCGTGTCGATCACCCACGTGATCGGCTGCCCGTCCGTCTCGATCGCCACCCGGGTGGTGACCATCGAGGCAATGGCGTCGGCGCGCGCAGTGACCACGTCCTGTCGGCCCAGCTCGGTGGGGTCGGCCATGCCGAGCACGCTGGCGACGTCGATGGCGTGCATCACCAGCGTGCCAGACAGTCGGTCCGGGGCCACCGTGATGTCGAGGTAGCTGAAGGGCGAGGGATGGGCGCTGGTGGGCGTCGCCGCCAGACACATCAGCAGGGTGAGGAGTACACAACGCAGCACGGCCGTCATTGTCTGCTACCGGCGGGGGGAGCCTGAAGAGAAACCTGCCGCCGCGGCGCTGCTATAGTGCCGATCTCATGAGCTTCTCAATTTCTGTGTCCACTCTTGCGTCGGTTCCCCTCGTCTTCGCGGCGCTGTGTGCCGGTACTCCTGCCGCAACGGCCCAATCAGCGGCCATGGACGGGGTCCGCACCGAGTTTGCCGCCGTCAGGGCCTCGGTGATGACCGCGGCCAACAAGGCGCCCGAGTCCCTCTACGGATACCAGCCAACGGCCGAGGTCTTCACCCTCCGAAAGATGCTGCTGCACATCGCTGACGCCAGCTACAGCATCTGCTCGGGCTTCAAGGGGACACCCGGCCAGCGACCGAAGATGGACGCCGACGCGGCACTGCCCAAGGCGGATGTCATTGCGGGGCTCACCGCGGCCTTCGGCTACTGCGACGAGACGCTCAAGGCGGCGACCGACGCGACGCTGGGTGAGACCGTCACCACCCAGTCTGGCGCGAAGCGTCCGAAGAGCTACTACGCGAGCCATCTGCTCGCACACACCAGCCTGCACTTTGGCAACATCGTCACCTACCTGCGCATGAACAAGATCTCGCCCGGCGAGCAGTAGGTAGAGGCCGCTTCAACATCTGGCGCGTGCCGTAGCCGGATGGCAGGGACGATCACGTCCTGTACTTGCCGACCATGCCCATGAGGTCGTCCATGACGTTGCCGTCCTTGTTGCCGTCGAGCATCGGGGTGAGCATGTCGAGCAAGCCGCCGCCGGCCCGGGCCGACGGGACCTGCGGCTGACCGGCCTGTGCCGCACCGCCGCTGAACGCGCCCTTGGCTATCGCGCCCATGACGATGGTCGCGAGCATCGGCAGCATCGCCTTCAGGGTCTCGGGGCCGATGCCGGTTTGCGCCGAGGCCCGGGCGGCGACTTCGCGGCTGACGTCCTTGCTCCCGAAAATCTGCCCCAGGATGCCGTTGCCGTCGTCGACGGCCGCGGCCTGTCCGAGCTGTGACGGGTCGTCTACGTACCTGGACGCACCGCCGCCCGTGAGGGCACCAAGGAGCCCCTCGAGCCCGCCGCCCGCCGAGGCGTTGCGCTGGAAACCCGCAGCCACGGTCGGCAGCAGGGCGTCGATCGCCGATTGGGTCTGTGAGGCATTCAGCCCGAACTGACGGCTGATCTGATCGACGGCAGCGCCGTTGTTGGCACCGAGAAGTTGTTCGAGCAAGCTCATGGTGGTCTCCGGGGAGCCGCGCCTGGTGCGCGCCTGATGCGCGCGACTTGGGTCAGTGTGAGTGAAGACGCCGACAGCACGATAGACGATCCGGCACCGGTGCCTCGGCGCGACACGCCGTTGGCGTTGTAGTGATCCACAATGCGGCGGATTGTCGTCCGAACCCGCAGTTGCCTTCCAAGGGAGAGTCCCAATGACCGTCGCCAAGATTTCCGAGATCACTGCCACCTCGAAGAAGAGCTTCGACGATGCCGTCACCACCGGCATCAGCCGCGCCAGCAAGACTCTGCGCGGAATCACCGGTGCCTGGGTCGCCGATCAGGAGGTGTCGGTCAAGAATGGCAAGGTGGTGGAGTACAAGGTGCGTCTGAAGTTGACCTTCGTGCTCGACGCGTAAGCCGTAGCGTGGTGTCCGACGGGCCGCCAGTCACGCCGGGCCACCCGTCGGACCCACGTCGCCCGACTACCTCGTCAACTCGTCGGAGATCGCCGTCACGTTGGCGTACCGTGACCCTGCGTCGATATCAGGCCGCCTCGGGGAGGCGCCCCTACCTACGCCAGCAGCGGGTGCACGACCTTGCCGTGGACGTCGGTCAGGCGGAACCGGCGACCTTGGTGCAGGTAGGTGAGGCGCTCATGGTCCACGCCGAGCAGCCGCAGCATCGTGGCGTGCAGGTCATGCACGTGCACCCCGCCGTCGACGATGTTGTAGGCGAAGTCGTCGGTGGCGCCGTGGACGTGCCCCGCCTTGACGCCGCCGCCCGCCATCCACATCGAGAAGCAGCGCGGGTGATGGTCGCGCCCGTAGTTGCTGGCGGTCAGCTTGCCCTGCGAGTAGCTGGTCCGCCCGAACTCCCCGCCCCAGACGACCAGGGTGTCGTCGAGCAGGCCACGTCGCTTGAGATCGGTGACCAGCGCCGCGCTGGCCTGGTCCGTTTCGCGGCACTGCCGCTCGATGCCCTTCGGCAGGCTGTCGTGCTGATCCCAGCCCTGGTGATACAGCTGGATGAACTTCACACCGCGCTCGGCGAGTCTCCGGGCCAGCAGGCAGTTGGCCGCGAAGCTGCCGGGCGTCCTGGCGTCAGGGCCATACAGCGCGAACGTCTCGTCGCGCTCCGATGACAGGTCCATCACACCAGGCACGCTGGCCTGCATCCGATACGCCATCTCGTACTGGCCGACGCGCGCGTCCACATCGGCATCGCCGAGTTGCTCCGCGGCATGGACGTGCAGGTCGCGCAGCCGATCGAGCAACAGGCGACGACTCTGCGATGTCACGCCGGGCGGGTTGTTGAGGTAGAGCACGGCGTCCTTGCCGGCGCGCAGCTGCACGCCCTGGTGCTGCGACGGCAGGAACCCACTCCCCCACAACCGCGAGTAGAGCGGCTGGTCCACCTTGCCCGGCGTGATCAGCACGACGAACGACGGCAGGTCGGCTGTGTCGCTGCCCAACCCGTAGTGCACCCAGGCGCCCATGCTCGGACGGCCGGCGATCTGCGAGCCGGTCTGGAAGAACGTGATGGCGGGGTCGTGGTTGATCGCGTCGGTGTACATCGATCGCACGATGCAGAGATCGTCCACCACCCTGGCGGTGTGAGGCAGCAGATCGGACACCGAGGTGCCGTTTCGGCCGTGTCGCGCGAATCCGAACTGCGAGCCCGCCAGCGGCAGCGACGACTGGTTGCCAGACATCCCGGTGAGGCGCTGCCCCTGCCGCACCGAATCGGGCAACGCCTCGCCGTTGCGCGTGCGCAGCATCGGCTTGTCGTCGAAGGTCTCGATCTGCGATGGCCCGCCTGCCATGAACAGGTAGATGACCCGTTTCGCTTTCGCTGGAAAATGCAGGTCGGTGCCGAGCGCGCCGGGCGTCCAGGCTGAAGGGAGGGGCCGTTCGCCGAACGGACCGTCCGCGCGCCGCAGGTCAATCGCGCCCGCGGCCGACGCCCGC
>JBKJQW010000130.1:0-14050 GCA_046593715.1 Luteitalea sp. | reverse complement strand
TTGCCAAGATGCGGCGGATTACCCAGTTGATCTACGCGACGGCCCGGACGATTGCCGACCGGCCAGCGCGGCCGCACGTGGACGGCGCGCGGCTAAGGGCCACACCACCGCGATGACGCGCGTTCCAACCGTCGGTCGACAATTCTCGTTTCACGCCACGTTGGAGAACTGGGCTGAAGGCATGGACTATTGCGCCATTGCCGTCCCAGCGGCGATCACCCAGGCTCTGGGCACAAAGGGCCCGGTCCTGGTCATGGCGCAGGTGAACGACTCCGAGCCGTTTCAGGTGAGCCTCTTTCCGGTCGGGGGCGGGCAGCATTTCATCCGCATCAAGGCAAAGGTGCGTCAGGAAACCCAGACCAGGGCCGGCGATCGCATTCGCGTGCGCATCACCGTCCTCGATCGTGCAGACGTGACGATCCCCGAAGACCTGGTGAGCGCGCTTGGAGCCGAAGGTGTGACGGAGGCCTTCAGGTCGCTGCCTCCCGGGAAACAGCAGTTCATCATCCGGCGGATCGACGACGCTGCCAGGCCCGATACCCGCGAGCGGAGGATCCAGGAGGCCGTGCAAGCCGCGCACCGCAGACGAGAAGCGACCGTGCCTCCCACTGCCGGCAAGCCGGGTCTCGGACCTGGTGGACGCGGCCGTTGAAATCCCAGTAGGCAGCACCGGGACCTGCGCCTGTGCAATCGGTGCTATTGACTTCTTAGTGTACTACCTGTGCTAATACACCTGTGTTGCCTTTCCGGATTGAGCTCGTGCCTGGTGTGCCCGTCTACGAGCAACTCGTGACAGCCGTCACGCGGGCGGTCGTCTGCGGCGATCTGAAGGCCGGAGACACGTTCCCTTCCGTTCGCGCCTTGAGTCAAGCGTTGCGCATCAACCCGAATACCGTGCAAAAGGCCGTCTCCCAGCTGACCGCGCTCGGCCTCCTGCAGGTGCATCCCGGCGTTGGCACGCGAGTGGCGCACCCACCGCCGGCGCCACGCGCCGCGAGCACGGCCGAACTTCGGCCCCAGGCTGCCGGTCTGGTGCTCGAGGCTAAGCGCCGCGGGTTGGTGCTCTCAGATCTCCATGACCTGCTCGACGCCGAATGGCGGCGCCTCGAGCCTTCCGCACGAGGTACACGCCGTGGCTGACCCCATCGTCACGCACGCGCTCGGCAAGACGTTCGGCAAGGCCCGCGCGCTTGACGACGTGTCGCTTCGCCTGCCAACGGGGCAGGCGGTCGGGCTCATCGGTGCCAATGGCGCCGGCAAGTCGACGCTGCTCAAGGTGCTCGTCAACCTGCTGACGCCCTCGTCTGGCCGCGCCGAGATTCTCGGGCACGACTCGCGCACTCTTGGCGCGTCCATCTTCGAGCGAGTCGGCTACCTGGCCGAGGGCCAGCACCTGCCCGCCGTGCGCACCGTCGGCGAGCTGCTCGACTATTGCCGCCCGTTCTACCGCCGCTGGGACGACGCGCTGGCGGGACGCCTGCTGGACAAGCTCGACCTCGCGCCGACGACCGGTTTGGCCCGGGCCTCGCGGGGCGAGCGCACGAAGGCGGCTCTTGTGGCGACGCTCGCATTCCATCCCGAGGTGCTGATCCTCGACGAACCACTGGAGGGACTCGACCCGCTCACCCGCGAGCAGGTCGTCGACGGCCTGCTCGAACTCGTGAGCGCCGAGGGCACGACACTGCTGCTCGCCTCGCATGACCTCGACGTGCTCGAGCGCCTCCTCGACCAGGTAGCGATGCTCCACGGCAGCAGACTGGTGTTCCAGGAGCCACTGGACCAACTGCAGGCGCGCTATCGTCTCGTCGAGCTGAGCGGCACCGGCGAGGTCAATCCGGCCCTGCTTCCAGACGGGTGCCTCGACATTCGCCCGACGGCTACCGGCGTGCAGTTCCTGATGACCGAATTCCGCGAGCCGGACACGGCCCAACGGCTGGACGCGGCCTTCCCGCACGCGAGGGTGCACGTGACGCGCCCGACGCTGCGCGAGGCGTTCGTGGCGCATGCGCGCAGCCTGCGTGTCGATGCCGGCAGAATCAGGGGTGCGGCGTGAGGACGATATGGCATTTGGTCGCGCACGATCTGCGCACGCATCACCGTCTGCTCCTGGCGTGGGCCGCCGTCGTCATCGCGCAGCCGCTCGTCTCGGTGGCGCCCTGGCCAGCGCTCGAGGCGACGGGCATCGCGGTGCCGCTGTTTGTCGTCGCCAGCCGTCTGGTGCTGGGCGCCGCGGCGATCGCCACGATCGTCCAGGCCGACAGCCCACTCGACGACCGCACCTTCTGGCGCACTCGCCCTGTGGCACCCGGGACGATGGCCGTCGCCAAGCTCGTGATCGGTGCGCTGTTTGTCGCAGTCCCACTGCTCGTCGTGCTGCTCGTCGCCTTGATCGTGCAAGTGCCGCTCAGTCACCTGCCGTCCACGGTCGCCCAGGTCGTCGTCACCGACGCCGCTGCCGTGGGTCTCGCGATGTTGCTGTCGGCCAGAACGCGGAGCATCGCCACCATGCTCATCGCGCTGCTCGGGACGCTCGTGGTGGGTTATGTGCTGCTCATCGCGGTCACCGAGACACTGCGAGTGCCGTGGGTTCGGCAGTTCTACGAGATCGGCCCGCCAAGTTCGCGGCTCGCTGCGCCCACGATGCTCGCAGTGGCGGTGCTCGCGTCATGGATGATGACGACGCTGGTCTTCCTGGGCGAGCGGTATCGTCTACGCCTGCTGCTGGTCGGCCTGACGAGCGTGATCGCACTCACCGTCATCTGGTTCGTACCGGCAGCCCGACTGCACCAGCGGCCAGCCCGGTTCGAGCGGACGCCCTCGCTGTCGGTCGATGGAGGGCGCGTGCACGCAGAGCGCCTCGAGTCGGGTCGCGTCGCCCTGATCGCCGCGGGCGACCTGGCCGGCCTGCAGCACGGCGACCGGACGCGGCAGTACCTCCATGCTGGCGCCCTTGCCACGCCGCTCGGCCCGCTGCCGGCGCGCGAGGTCGGAGACATCCGGTACCTCGAAGGACTGCCTGGGCCGCACGCGATCCTGCTCGGCGTGCTCAGCGACGAGCAGTTCGCGGGCCTCGCAGGACGCCCCGTCAGCTTCGACGGCCAGTTCACGCTCGAGGTATCGCGCACCGACGTCGTCGGCACGCTGCCGGTTGCTGCAGGTGCCCTTCTGGATGTCGGCGACTTGCGCCTGCGCATCCGCGACGTGCAGCCGTCAGTGCCGGTGCCCGCCAACTTTCTCGCGGTGGCCACAGCACACGTCGCCTGGACCACCACATGGACAGGGGGCTGGCGCCTGCCGACGACGCAGTGGTGGCTGCGGGAAGGCGCGGACCGCCGCTTCATCAACCGTTTCTCTTCGGCGCGGCTGGGATGGCTGGTGCTGTTGCCATCCCTGGCCCAGCCCTTCGGCTGGCAGCAGGCGGTGCTCATGGTCGCGGCCGGTACTGGCGCGGCCATCGACGCCGGATCGGCAACGCTTGAGCTCGAACAGAGTCAAGGCACGGTCCAGACGCAGCAGTCCGTCCGCGTCGACTTCGTCGTCCCCTCGACCGCGCAGCCGTTCCAGCCCAGGAGCCCCAGGCGCTGAGCGCAGCAGCCCCAAACGCTCAGCGGCCGCCGGCCGCTCGCGACCCGACACCGCCCCCGGAACCCAGCAGCCCTGAATTCCGTAGCTAGCAATGTGATATCACTACGACATCACACGGCGCGGCTCCGCGGTAGCCGCGGGCCCGGTGGTACCGGGATTCAGGAGGCAAAGGTCGATGATTCGCGAACGTGAACGTCAGGTCCTCAACGGAGCCGTCGTACTGGTCGCCGCCGTGATTGGGCTGCTCGCCGCGGCGGCGGGGTTCATCTATGGCGCGCAGACGGGTCAGCTGAGCGTGATCGTCGGGGGCGTGCTGCTGATCCTGACGTGTCTCGGGGTCCTCGCCGGACTGTTCACCGTCGCGCCGAACCAGGCGCGCGTGCTGCAGCTGTTTGGTGACTACGTCGGCACCGTCCGGGCGCCGGGGCTCCGCTGGGCCAACCCGCTCTACCGCAAGCACACGGTGTCCACCCGCGTCCGCAACTTCGAATCTGCCAAGTTGAAGGTCAACGACCTGGATGGCAACCCGATCGAGATCGCGGCCGTTGCGGTCTGGCGCGTCGTGGACACCGCCGAGGCGATGTTCGAGGTGGACGACTACAACAACTACGTCCACGTGCAGACCGAATCGGCCCTGCGCAACCTGGCCACCAGCTACGCCTACGACGGGCACGACGACCAGCCGTCCCTGCGCGGCGCCACGGCCACGATTGCCGAGCACCTGAAGACGGAGATCCAGGAGCGACTCTCCAAGGCCGGCGTCGAGGTCATGGAGGCGCGCATCAGCCACCTCGCCTACGCGCCTGAAATCGCCGCCGCGATGCTGCAGCGTCAGCAGGCCGGCGCGATTATCGCCGCCCGTCAGCGCATCGTCGAAGGCGCGGTCGGGATGGTGGAGATGGCGTTGGAACTGCTGTCGGCCAAGAACGTCGTCGAGCTCGACAACGACCGCAAGGCGCAGATGGTGAGCAACCTCCTGGTCGTGCTCTGTGGCGAACGCGGCACGCAGCCGGTCGTCAACACCGGCACGATCTACCAGTAGGTCGCCGCCGCGATGCCTGCCTCACGCCGCTCGTTCCTGTTGCGGGTCGATCCCCCGGTGCTCGAGGCCCTGCAGCGCTGGGCCAACGACGACCTGCGGAGCCTGAACGGCCAGATTGAGTTCCTGCTGCGACGAGCGCTGGCGCACGCAGGACGCCCGCCGGTGCCTCCGACAGCCGTGGCGACACGCCGCGGCACGTCCGGGGGCGTCGGCCCGGCGCCTGACGACGAGGGCTAGGCGCGGCGGTTCAGGCCGATTCGCGAGCGCTGTCAGCCGCGCTCTCGACGACGTTGGGATCGACGCGTGCCGCGGTCCGGTCGCTGGCCTCGCGGTAGATGCGCTCGGGTACCGCCTGGAGATCCCACGCCAGACCGACAACGCTCATGGCCTTGATGACGTACCAGGTCGGATCGAATTCCCACCAGTAGAAGCCATTGCGGGCGGCGCGCTGATACCGGTGGTGATTGTTGTGCCACCCCTCGCCCGCCGCGAAGACCGCGGTGATCAGGTTGTTCCTGGACTCGTCGACGGTGTCGAAACGACGTGATCCGTACAGGTGGTTGATCGTGTTGATTGAGAACGTGGCGTGGGCGAGGGTCGTCGTCGGCAGCAGGAACCCCCATGCCAGCCACGTCATGCCGCCGTACAGGTACAAGGTCAGTGCCAGCAGCAGGGGCGGCACCCAGTAGTACTCGTCGAGCAGTCGCAGCTCGCGAAACTTGCCGAAGTCGCGGACCACCGGGTTGGTGTCGGGCAACCGGGCGTGCCGCACGTCGTTGAGGAACCAGCCGAGATGCGCGTGGTAGAAGCCGCTGATGATCGGGCTGTGCGGGTCGCCGTCACGGTCGGCGAACTTGTGGTGGGTCACGTGATGCCCAGCCCACCACAGCGGGCCCTTCTGCATGGCCGAGGCCGCAATGTAGGACCACACGAACTGCGTCACGCGCCCCATCTTGAAGGCGCGGTGGGCGAAGTAGCGGTGGTAGGTCAGCGTGAGGCCGATGGCGCGCAGAAAATGGGAGACGGCCCACAGGGCGACCATGCCAGCGCTGAACGGCACGAACAAGACCAGCAGCGAGCTGGCCTGGACGAGCCAGAACAGCGACATCGTCAGCGTCTTCTTCATGCGCGCAGGAGGCGAGCGGGTCAGCCCTCCTCTTCGTACTCTTCTTCTTCGGGGGGCCCGAGGCGCGTGGAAGGGCGGAGGGATTCGCGGGTGTCGTACACCGGCAGGCCGCCCACATGGAGGGTCGACGCGCACTGCGGCGACTTGTCCGCAACGACGACGACCACCGGGCTGCCTTCCACACCCTCGCGGAATGTGATGCGGCAACCGCAGGCGAGCCGGGCGTGCATGAAACCTTTGAGCATGTGGCGGTAGGGCCGCACGACCGATGCCCCGCGACAGCGGGCCCGGCCGACGGCACCCCTCGATCATAGCACCGGGACACGCCCCGGTGCGGCTAGAGGAGGTTCTTGATTTCCTTCTCCATCTGCGCCTTCGACGCCAGCCCCATGTGGCGTTTGCAGATGGTGCCGTCGCGGGCGATCATCAGCGTCACCGGCAGCCCCCAGAACGGCCCGTAGGCATCCTGCAGGTCCTCGCGATCGTTGGCCAGCAGCAGCGGGTAGTTGACCTTGTACTCATCCTTGAAGGCTTTGAGCAGGGCCGGGTCATCATCGATCTGTACACCGACGAAGGCCACGCCCTGGCTGCGGTACTGATCCTGCAGCTGCACGAACATCGGGGTCTCGTACTTGCAGGGTCCGCACCAGGTGGCAAAGAAGTTCATCATCACGACCTTGCCCTTGTAGTCGGCCAGGTTGACGGTCTTGCCATCGACGTCCTTCACCTTGAAGGCGTAGTTGGCAGGCTTGGCCTTGGCTTCGCACGAGGCGGGGGCGCCGGTCGCCGACGCCGCGTGGGTCTGCGTGCCGAGCGGGATGAACGGAATGGCGGCCAGCCCCAGTCCAAGGGCAGCCACCGCGGCAACAATCCAGCGCATGTGCATGTCGTGGGAACCTCGTGCGGCGAGCGGAACGCCAACCGCGCCGCCCCGCTACCGGGTTGGCGTCTCCAAAGATACTGTGGGGGGAGCGGCGATGCCAGGATCTGTCGAGATCAGGCGGTGAAGGGCGTGGCGCTACTCGCCACGAAACTCCGCCGCGAGTGACGCCAGACGCTGCGGCGCGACATCGCCCACTACCGCAAAAGACTGGTCCCCGCTGGCCCAGACCTCGGCGTGCTGGCCGAGGAACTGATGTCGCGCCGGCGCGGTGTCGGTCGGATACTCGCTGCGCGGCATGACAAAGACCGACACCGTGCGACCGTCGACGGCGTAGAGCAGGTGCGCCAGATGTCCATGTGCGTACAGGCATCGTCGCACGCCAATCAGCGACGTCTGGCGGGGCGATGCCGGGATGTGCGGCGTCCAGGCGTACTGCTGTCCCCACTTCTTTGCCGCTTGTGACGGCGTAATGGCCCCGGCAGGCGCCACCAAACGGATGCATTTCAGGTGGTCGAGGGCCAGCTGGGCCGCGAGCACGGTAGACGACGCGCCGGTCAGGCCATAGGTCACAGCGCCGAGCAATGCCAGCAGCGCGGTGGCCGCCACCGGCATCCGGAGCGGCGCCCAGCGGCGAGCCGGGGCCCGACCTGCGGCCTGCGCCGCCAGTCGCGCGCGAAGCTGTTCCGGCGCCCGTACCTGGAGGTGCTCGGCGCGGGCGCGCAGCAGTTCGTGCATGTCGCGCTGCACGCGCAGACTGTGCTGGCACGCGGGGCATTCCGCGAGATGACGGCCTGCCGCCGAGTCCGTCGGCGGCGCGTGCGGCCCCTCGGCCAGCTCGGTCAGCAGCGGGGCGATGTCATGGCAGGAATCGTTCATGGGTGCGGAGTTCACGGTAGTCCTGTCCTTACGACGACGTGAAGGGCCGCGAGGCCCCCGCCGAGTCGGACTCTGTGCGGTGACGCGCGGCCACCAGGTGGTCGTGCAGCTGCTTCCGGCCGCGGGAGATACGCGACATCACGGTGCCGGAGGCAATCCCGAGGATCTCGGCGATCTCCTGATAGCTGCACTCCTCGACATCGCGCAGCCAGACCGCTTCGCGATACGCATCAGGCAGCGCCTCGAGCGCCCGCTGCAGGTCGGCATCGAGCGTCGATCGGATGAGGCGGCGCTCGGGGTCGTCCTCCCCTGTGACGAGCGGCAGGCTCTCGACGACGTCGCTGTCGACATCCACGGGCTGCCGACTGGCGCCTCTGCGGTCGTTGCGGAAGGTGTTGTGGAGGATGGTGAACAGCCAGGCCTTGAGGTTGGTGCCCTCGCGAAACTTCGGCGAGAAGCGGGCCACCTTCAGGTAGGTGTCCTGGACGAGGTCTTCGGCCGCGGCAGGATTGCGGGTCAGCTTGAGGGCCAGACCGTACAGGCTGTTCAGATATGCGAGCGGATCTGACGCTGTCGCGTCGTCGCGATCCTGCACGCCGCGGATCACGCGGGGCAGCCAGCGGGAACCCGGAGGCAGCGCCATGGAAGTCAGGGGGCCTGGGTTCATCACTACCAGAACACCGGCAGAGGATGATTTATTCCCGACCCGAATGCCACTCAGTATACGGGCCCGGGGCGCAGCCAACCCGTGCCCTGAGGCGTCAAATTCACACTGTGATCAACGATGCGACCTTCCCCCGTTTACGGGGTGCTCCTTCCACGAGTACCATGGCCGCATCTGAGCTGCCCAGCTTTGTGCCCAGCGCCCTGCCTTTCCGCACGATTCGAGGAGATTGCATGCTTACGCCGTTGCGAGCGTGGCGGCGCGCCGCTGCCCTAGGGGTCCTGTTGGCGACCGTGGGCACCCCCGCGCTCGCGCAGACACCCTTCGTCCCGTACTTTGGCAAGAACGAGGTGCGGTACGACTCCTTCAAGTGGCAGATCTACACGACCGACCACTTCGAGATCTACTACTACCCGGAGACCGAGCAGCACCTCGAGCGCGTGGCCGGGTACGCCGAGAGTGCGTACCAGAAGCTGTCCTCGGAGTTGAAGCACGACCTCGCCTTCAAGATCCCGCTGCTGATTTTCAAGACGCAGGCCGAGTTCCAGCAGCAGAACGTGATCCCGGGCGCGGTGAGCGAGGGCGTGGCGGCATTTGCCGAACCGTCGCGCAATCGCATGCTGCTGCCGGTGGACGAGCCGCCTGACCAGCTCTATCGACTGATCACGCACGAGCTGACGCACATCTTCGAGTTCGACATCATCCCGCGTTCGCTGGTGCGTCGGACCGTGCCGCTCTGGGTGGACGAGGGTCTGGCCGACTACATGACCGGGGTCTGGCGCCCTCTGGACCTGATGACCGTGCGCGACGCCACGGTGGCCGACATCATCCCGAAGATGACCAAGTTCGAGGGGTACGGGCAGTTCACCAACCCGCGCCTGGTCTACAACCTCGGGCACGCCGCGTTCGAGTTCATCGAGGCCAAGTGGGGCAAGGAAGGCATCCGGCAGTACCTGTTCTCGCTGCGCAAAAGTGTCATCGGCGGCGGCGAGGCGGCGTACGAGGAGGCCCTGCGCGTCACGGCCGACGAGTTCGACCAGCAGTTCGAGAAGTACATGAAGGACCGGTTCAAGCCATTCCGCGACAAGGAACGACCGGCCGACTACGGCCGCGATCTGGCGCCGGAGCGGGGCGAGACCAAATTCACGGCCGTGCTCAGCGTCGAGCCCTCGCCCTCAGGCGACCTGCTTGCGGCGGTGGCCGGCAACGGCAAGGAAGGTGAGCTCGACGTCGTGCTGCTCTCGACCAAGGACCGCACGGTGGTGCGCAATCTGACGCCTGGGTTCAGCAAGGACAGCGGTTTCGAGTACATCGCCGTGCCTGGCGCCCGCTGGAACACGGTGCCATGGGTGGGGTGGGCGCCGACCGGCGACCGCGTCGCCTACTTCGTCCGCACCGAGAAGCAGCGGTCGCTGATCCTGCAGAACGTGGTGACCGGCAAGATCGAGAAGCGGTACTACCTCGATTCAGTGGACGCGCCGGAGTCGCCCGAGTTCTCCCAGGATGGGCGCCGCGTCTACTTCTCGGCGCTGCGCAACGCCGTCGGCGACATCTTCGAAATCGACCTCGAGTCGAGCGACGTGCGCAACCTCACCTCGGACGCGTTTGCCGACTACGCGCCGGCCATTTCGCCGGACGGGTCCTACCTGGTGTACCTGGCGCGGATCAGCGGCAACGACAAGCTGTTCCGCCTCGACCTTTCCAGCGGCAAGAAGACCCAGTTGACGTTTGGGACGCACGACGAGGCAGCGGCACAATTTCTCGATGCCAGTACCCTCGTCTTTCCGTCCACCGCCGTGGACCCGGCTGCCCCAATCGATCCTGAGGTGGTCAAGAACGGCCAGATCTTCAACCTCTGGACGCTCGATCTGAAGGGCGGCGGCCTCAAGCAGTACACCGACGCACTCACGAGCAATGTGTCGCCGGTCGTGCTGACCGATGCCGAAGGGCCCAAGGTGGCGTTTGTCACGTATTTCAAGGGCGAGTACGGCATCCACACCCTGAGCTTCAAGGAGCCGATTGCGGCCGCCACGTCGGCAGACTTCGGCGAGCCCGGTCCGGTGATCGACTTCCAGGCGCCGCTGACCCACACCCTGATCCCGGCCAACAACCGGGTCAAGGGCCGGTTCGAGAAGATGTTCCTCGACGGCCGGCCGCCGATCAACGTCGGCGTCACCAGCGGCGGTGACCTGTTCGGCGGCACGGCCATCTCGTTCAGCGACGTGCTCGGCGACCAGAACTTCACCTTCTTTGCCGCCTCGGTCGCGCAATACCGCACGTTTGCCGGCTCGTACACCAACCTGTCGCGGCGCGTGCAGTACTCGCTTCAGGGCTTCTCGCAGACCCAGTTCTATTACGGCCTGGTGCCGGGCTTCTACGACCCCTCGCTGACGTACCTGCTCGACCGGGACGATGCGGTCGCGACGCGGACCATCAACGGCGCAAGCGGATTCGCCATCTACCCGTTCAACCGCTACACGCGCCTCGAGCTGTCGGGCGGGGTCTCGTACTACAACGACGGGTTCCGCAACCAGAACCTCGCCGACTACTCGCAGCTGTACCAGCAGCAGCAGTTTGGCACCTCGATCTTCAACAACGGACTGGCTGTGCCGCTGACCGTGGCACTGACCCGCGAGACGACGGTATTCCGCGAGTACGGGCCGCTGGCTGGCCACACCTTCCGGGCGGGCTACACCGTCGCGCCCAAACTCGGCAACTCGCTCTCGCGGCAGACGCTTGACGGCGACTTCCGCTACTACCAGCGCATCGCCACCAACGGCGTCGCGGCCTTCAGGTTCCGTGGCTTCAACAGCTCCGGGGACGTGCCCGACTATTTCTTCTTCGGTGGCAACTCCGAACTGCGCGGCTACGATTACCTGGAGTTTGTCGGCAACAAGGGCTTCTTTGCCAACGCCGAGCTGCGGTTCCCGCTGATCGAAGCGATGCTGACGCCGATTGGCGTGCTCGGCGGCGTCCGGGCCGTGGTCTTTGGCGGCGTTGCCGGGGCCAGTCTGCTCGGCCGACCCTCGAGCAACAGCTTCAGCTCGGCTCAGCCAGGCGCGACCTACCGGTTTGCGACCTCGTCGGACGAAATCGTGCAGCCGATCGTCGGCTTCAACCAGGACCAGGCCACGGGTGTGCCGATCCCTGTCTACGGCGACCCGCGCGTCATCAGCGGCTTCCGGCTCGTGGACGGCCGCGCCTCCTACGGCATCGGCCTCGAGACCTTCCTCCTCGGCTTCCCGATCCACTTCGACTGGTCGTGGAAGACGCTGTTCAATCAGGCCTACGAGGACATCGCGTTCTCATTCCTCGGCGGCAGCGCGGAGTTCCGCAAGCCCCGCTTCCAGGTGTGGATCGGGTACGACTTCTAGACCCGCAGAGGGGCGCCTCGGGGAGGCGCCCCTACCGGCAACGCCCCCATCACCCATGACTCCCCACTCCCCCGCTGCGTCGGCCACCGAGATGGTGCAGGTGGTGCTGCCCAACGACGCCAATCCACTCGGCTTCATCCTGGGCGGTACCGTGATGCACCTCATCGACATCGCCGGTGCGATCGCGTGCTTCCGCCATGCCCGCCAGCGGGTCGTGACCGCCGCCGTTGACGGCCTGCAATTCCTGCATCCGATCAAGGTTGGCGACCTGATCATCCTCAACGCGCAGGTCACGGCCACGTTCAGGACGTCGATGGAAGTCGAGGTGCGGGTCAGGAGTGAGGAGACGCTGACCGGCAGGCGCACGCTCACCTCGCACGCGCACCTGACCTTTGTGGCCATCGACGCCGACGGCCACCCGGTCGAGGTGCCAGCGCTGGTAATGGAGAGCGATGGGGAACGGAGCCGCGCCGAGGACGCCAAAATCCGTCGCGATCAACGGCTCACCGCGAAAGCCAGGCTCGCCGAGATCGCGGCGGGCTGATGTTGGCCGCCCGTCAGTTCTCCGTCGACCGTTGATGTCGGTCGGTAGGGGCAGCTCCCCGAGCTGCCCCTGCCCGTGCACCCGGGACGTGCCGCGGCCCGGACGTTCTCAGTTGTCCAGGCGGATGAGGCCCTCGTCGATAGCGAGGCTGACGCGGTACTTGCTCAGGAACTTGTGCCCGAGGATGCCGCCGAGCTCGTAGCCGAGCAGCACACTCGGGGCGCGGAGATTCAGGACCACGAGTGAGGTCTGGGCCATGCGCACATCGTCGACCTCCAAATCCACGCCCGGCAGGAGGAACGCATCTCGGTCCCAGCCAGAGGACCCGAAGACGCGCAGCGGGATGCGGCGGAAGCGTCCGAGTTGCTCGAGCCCGACCGCGGCGGTACGGCTGATCGAGATGGCCTGACCACCGGTGTCGATGACAAAGGCCGCTGGACGGTCGCCGTTGAGCCGGCCCCGCACCGTGGCGAGCCGGTGCATCCACAGCGGCGCTTCCATTGTCGCGATGCCGTCAGCCTTGGGCAGCGTACGGGCAACGACCAGCTCCTTCTTGACGTAATCCACCCGCATCGACAGGCCGACGGCGAGGGGCGAGAAGGCGTTGATGTCGGCGGCGGGCCACTTCTTCAGCGGCGGGTCCTTGATCATCGTCGGCACGTGTTCGACCTTCAGGGTGCCGATTTCCAGTTTGCTGATGCGCGCCAGCTTGAGGCGGCGCATGCCGACATCACCCACCCCGGCGCTCAGCGTCTCGGCCACCGAATAGACCTGCGCACTCTGCGCGGCGTCTTCCGAGAGCACGGTCATCTCCGCACCGGTGTCCAGCACCATCTCCACGGGGCGACCGTTGATCTTCGCCTTCACAAACAGCTTCTCCCGCTCTTCTCGGAACGGGATGACGTGCACCTGCGTGAGGGTGTCCTCGCCGAGTGAGATCGGCTGCCGGTCGCCGAAATGCCGCAGGAACTTCATGCGCGCCCTGGCGAGCTTGACCTGGTCCTTGAACCCCTTCTGGGGCAGGAAACGCAGATAGCGTTCGAGTTCGTCGGCAGCCACGGCGTAGTTGCCGAGCCGCTCGAGCAGGTACGCGCGCGTGTGGTGGTACTCGGGAACCTCCGGCGCCGCCTCGATGGCCCGCTCGACGGCGACCAGCGCGTCAGCGGTCTTGCCGCGCGCGTCGAGGACACGGGCCGTGCCGTGCAGCGCGGACGGATACCTCGCATCGAGAGCCAGCGCGGCGGTGTAGCGTGCGCTGGCTTCCTCGAAGTGAGCGGTGCTCCACAACGTCTCTGCGTGAAGCGAGAGGTCCTCCGCGCCAACCGTGGCCGAGACCAGTGAGGAGGCTTCCTGCTCGGCCCGACCGAAATCGCCGACGCGCAGCAGCGACCGCACGACGAGGCGGGTCGCCTGCGGCTTCAGCTGGGGATCGAACTCGCGGGCGCGCACCAGGGCCTGCACCGCCTCGCGGTATTTCGCGTCGGCAAACAGCTGGGTGCCGCGGGTGAACTCGCTCTCCGCGGTCACGGGCGCGCCGGCCCGCGGCGCCACCGACGCCATCAGGATGGCGGTGACGGCCACCGTCACCCCGCCGAGCAGACGAGGACGAAGGACGGACAGCGCATCGACGAGACGAGACATCTTCACCAGCCTTGACCGGCGTGCCGGTCGAATCGTTCCCTGGTTGGACAGGGTCGGATACCGTCTCGTCCCCGCGAGCGGCAATGGCTACTTCTGGTAATGCTCCGCGTTCTTCTCGATATACGCCTTCCACTGGTCAGGCACTTCGTCCATCGCGAAGATGGCCTCGACAGGGCAGGCCGGCACACACGCGCCACAGTCGATGCACTCGTCCGGGTGGATGAAGAGCATCTGCGTGGCGTCGTAGTCGCCCTCATCCTTCCGCGGATGAATGCAGTCGACCGGACACACGTCCACGCAGGCCGTGTCCTTGGT
>JBKJQW010000118.1:0-49724 GCA_046593715.1 Luteitalea sp. | reverse complement strand
CGCCTCGGCCGCTGCCATGCGCGCCTCCGTGTCTCGCCAGCCCTGACACGTCTCGCGCGCCTCGGCCATGCGGAACGGCGTCTGCGGCACAAGCCCGGCCACCGGGTCGATCTTGGTGAGCCACAGGTCCGAGCACATGCCGATGTTCACGTACACCCGCAGCGACGCGCCGGCGACGCCCACAGAGTCGGCGCCGTCCTTGAGGATGTGCGGCACGGCCCGCTCGGTGCCGTCGGGCATCTTCTCCATGGCCGTCGGCCGGTGCCCGAGCAGGAAGACCGCGTTGATGTTGCTCGGGTTGTGCACGTGGTCGGTGGCAAACCGTGACGTGTCCGAGGTACCTGGTGGCTGCCGGTTGCCGAGGTGCCAGCGGAAGTCCGCCGGCGTCATCTTGAGATTGAAGAGCCGACCTTCCTCCCAGTACTGATTGCCAATCGCGCCAGCCAGTTCGCTCCACTTCGGCCGCTCGGGATCGGCCGGCGGATTGAGCGGGTTGAAGCCCACGTGGCAGAAGCCGCACGCCATGCCGACCAGGTACGGCGGCTGCATGCCCCTCGGGTGAGTGCGGTAGGTGTCCGCGTTCCAGGCGGCGGGGTCGAAGGCGGCGTTCCGGAACCGACGCAGACCGACGACCCCGGCTGGTTGGCCGAACGCCTCGGACAACCCGTCGGCGGGACAGCTGTCCAGCCAGAGGCCGTACTGGTCGGGCGCGGTCGCCGCCTCGCAGCCCGGCTGAGTGACCGCCCCGAGCTCACGAAAACGACGGCCGTGCCGGCGTGAGTCGATGTAGTGGAGCAGGTCCACATTGCCATCGGTGAGCTCTGCCATACGGAGCCAGAACGTCTGGTTGCCGCCCGTCCAGAAGTACCAGGTGTCTCGGCCGGCACGTTCGGTCTCGGTGAGTCGACTGCCGTAGCCGTAGTCCTCTTCGGTGCCATAGCTCGGCTGCACAGCCGGAGCACCTGGCTGGGGCGCAGCCGCAGCCACCGGTGCGGCGCCCGGGATCCGGTCGCCCGTCAGCCCCGTGCCCGCAGCCCCGCAGAGGGCCACCAGTGTCAGCAAGGCCGTCCACACGCGCGGCTGTCCCATGCGCACCTCCTGAAAGCTCCAGCTTGCGAATCGTCGCGTATCGGAGAAGAACGGCGGTTGCGCGCAGAACGCACAGCCTGTTCGTTGGGTGCCGAGTCAGCGTTGTCGCTCATGACCCCCGTTGCCGGCCGGGACGCATGACGCGTCGAGGAACCTCATGGCCAAACACCCGTCTCGTTCTGCCCGTGTGTCGGCGACGCGCCAACCGCCGCGGCCCCCTCCCGCCACACCTCCGCCGCCGCCGGGCAGCGCGCCCGGCGTGCCGCCGCAGGGTGCCTACTCGGCCACCTGCCGCGCCCTGCTGGTGCTTGCCGCGCCGGCCGAGCGCGACGATGCGCGCGCCCAGACGATCGCCGAGGCGGCCGTGCGGGAGGCGATCGGCGAGGGCTACCGCGTCGAGGCGCTCGGGCCCGGGGCACGTGACTACCGGGTCAGCCGCTCTGACGGCGCGATGATCGCGACTGGCACCGCGTGGACCCTGACGCGCACCCTGCAGGCGCATCGCGATATCGCCGACGCCGAGCCGGCCATCGATCAGCCCGGGCTCGAGCCTCCCCCGGGCACGCTCACCCACGCCGACGGCACGCTGCGCCCTCGCGACTTCTCGGCCGCCCAGCCTCTGGCCTGCGCCAACACCAACCCGGAGTGGAGCCTCGACCTGTGTCGGGTCAAGGAAGGCTGGGCCCTCACGCCGCCCACTCCGCACGGCCGCACCAAGGGGGAGGGCATCGTCATCGGCCATCCCGACACCGGGTACACACGTCATGCAGAGCTCTTCGATGCGGTGCCGCGCGTGCGCGTCGGCGAGAGCTTCGACTTCGTGTTGCGGACGCCGGATGCCATCGACCCCCTGGAGGCGGGCAATCCCGGGCACGGTACGACCACGGCGAGCGTGATCATGAGTGCCACCGGCGGCGCCGCGGCCACCTTTGTCTCCGGCGTCGCGCCCGCCGCGACGATCGTCCCGCTCCGCGTCACCCCGCGAGTCGTGCTGCTCGGCTTCGATCGGCTCGCGGAAGCGATCCGCTACGCCACCGATCACGGCTGCCATGTGATCTCGATGAGCCTTGGCGGGGTCACGCCGTCCGGCGCACTCGAGCGGGCCATCGCGTACGCGGTGAGCCAAGGCGTGGTTGTGCTCGCCGCGGCCGGCAACGTCTGGCCGTGGGTGGTCTACCCGGCGCGATACGACCAGGTCATCGCCTGCGCGGCCTGCAACTGCCAACGCCGGATCTGGGACAAGTCCGCGAGCGGCGCCGCGGTAGACGTCACCGCTCCTGGCGAAAGCGTCTGGGTGGCACGCCCCGGACCGACCGCCGGCCACGCCGACGACATCGTCGATCTCGGATCCGGGACGTCGTACGCGGTGGCGACCACGGCCGGCGCGTGCGCATTGTGGCTGGCCTTCCACGGCCGCGAGGCGCTGATCGCGCGCTACGGGATGGGCCAGGTGGCTGCGGTCTTCAAGGAAGTGCTGATGACACACGGCGTCGACACGCCGCCGGGCTGGAAGCGCGACAAGCACGGGGCCGGCATCCTCGACGTGGCCGGACTGCTTGGCGCGCCGTTGCCGGCCACGCCGCCCGCGTCCGGCTTGCGCGTCCGCGCCTCGGTGGTGTCGCGCGCGCACAACGACGTCGATCGCTTTCTGCCCTATTACCCCGATATCGAGCCGGAGCGGGTGCGTCGTGGACTGGCACGCCTGCTCGGGACCACCGACCGCGACCTGCCGATTGTGCTGGCCGATTTGGGCGACGAATTGCTCTTCCACGTGGCCACCAACCCCGATGTGCGGGCGAGCGTGCTGAAGACCGCGGGGCCGAAGAAGCGCGGTCGCGTGGTGAGGGCTGCGCCACAGGCACGGGGGACGGCACCGCGCCTGCCGCGCGAGGGTTCGCGGGCGCTGCTGTCGCGCCTCGCGTGACGAGGCGATGGCCGGTGCCTGGGAAACGGAGGCCGAGTGGCAACGCCTGAAACGCGAACTCGACTCATGGAGGACGCGTCGCGTGCACGTTGACGTGCTGGGCCAGCACCGCTCGCAGCTCGGTGCCGCCTACACCCTCGTCGACCAGGCGCTCGCGGAGCTGCGCGTGCCGATGGCCGCGATGGCCGGCAGTGCCGCGCAGGTGGCCGCGCAGTGCCGGGTCCACGACCGTCGGCTGATGTGGGTGCGTCGGCTGTGGGATTTCTTCCGGGATCGCTTCGACCAGCGCGACGACCCCGCGCTCGCCGTCGTGCTGCGCGGTGCCGACGAGGTGGTGTGGAGCTGTCATCGCGAGCCGTTCGCGTCGCTCCCTCCCGCGATGCCCGGCAGCGAAGGCCCGCCGCCGCTGCCCTACATCGAGCCGTCGCTGACGCCCGAGGTCTTTCCTCATGGCCTGGTGCCGGCAACGCTGCGCCGCGACGTCGATGCGCCGTTCTTGAGACGAGCGCTGCAACAGCTGCCGTTCGCCGTCGTGCGAGTGCCCGCCTCCTGTCGTACGGCTCCGTGGTGGCTGGTGCACCTCGGGCACGAGGTCGGCCATGTACTCGACGCGCTGCTGGTCGGCTACCCGGCGCGCGTCGCACTCGTTGAAGCGCTCGACCTCGACCCGCGCGCCACCGACGAGTGGACCCGTTGGAGCGGCGAGACATTTGCCGATCTCTACGCGGTGCTGATGCACGGCCCGTGGGCACTGTGGGCGCTGGCCGCCGCCGAGCGCGTTGACGAGGACGGTCTGGGGGAGCGACGCGACACCTACCCACCGCCGGCCGTGCGTCTGCTGGTGATGGCCCATGCGTGCGAGTCGCTCGGCGCCACGACTCGCGACATGCAGCCCGACACCGCCGTCTGGCAGGCGCGGGTCGATGGCGACCCGGCTCTCGGCGCACAGCTGCGTGACGGCCGTCGCGTGGTGGACGCGCTCCTGGCGCACAGGATCGGCGGGACCCTCTTGAGGCGGCTGGCGGCATGGGACCCGGCGCAGTGGGCACGCCATGCACTGCTGCCCTGGACCGCCACGCTGGCCAGCCGTCCCGCGACGTTCACCGCCCGGGGGCGCCGCGTCTGGCCGCGCCTGCTGCTGGCGGCCAGCGTCCTGCGCCGCAAGGAGGGCGAGGCCACGGCCGCCCGATTCGATGGGACGGCCATCGGCGATGATCTCCTGACCTGGCTGCCGGCCGCGCGCGAGCCCGGGGCCCGTCCCTCGCACCCGGATCTCACGGCCACGACGCGCACGCAGGCCGCGGCGCTGGCGCGCGATCTGATGGCTGCGGAGCCGCTGCCATGACCGTGCCCGTGCGGTTCGTGATCATGATGCGGGCCGTGCCCGGAGGCGGCTGGACCAGCGAGGTGCGTGCCGCCGACGGCGTGGCGATCGCCGGCTCCGCGCGCGAGTTCACCCTGTTGCCGTTGCCGCACCAGGACGACACCGCGCTGTCGTTTCCTGGATGCACCCCGCCCCTGGCCGCAGGCGCACCGGACGCGGCAGATCTGCACGCGCTGGACGCGACCACGCTGGGCCGGTGGTACGCCAACATGGCCTCCGGGCAGGCATCAGACGGCATGCCGCGCCGTTTCGGCCGCTATCTGTTCGAGCTCGTACTCGGCAGTGAGACCTGGGCGAACGTGCTGGCCGGCGCCAACAACTGCGCCGTCGATTTACGTATCGACTGTCCGGTGGACGCGTGGCCGCTGATGCGGCTGCCGTGGGAGTTGATGCACGACGGCCACCACTTCCTGGCGGCGCGTCCCGGGCCGCTCGTGCTCATGAGTCGCCAGGTGACGGCCACCCCCACCCTTGCCGCCGCGCGCGTCTTCACCCCCCGTGTGCTGTTTGTCATCGGCTCGCTGCGCGACGATGCCGAGATTCGCGCGGGCGCGGAGTACCTGGGCCTGCTCCGGCGGCTGGAAGCGCTCGACCTGACGCTCGACTGTCGTGTCCTCCGCGATGCGACTGCGGAGATGTTGCAGGCGGCCGTTGCGGACTTCCGTCCCTCGGTCGTGCATTTCATCTGTCACGGCGGGTTTGCCAACGGACGCGGCGCGCTGCGCCTGCTGGCCTCCGACCCCGGCCTGCCGTTTCAGGACTACACGGCGCCGCAGATCCTGGAGTTGCTCGCGACGAGCGAGCCCGCAGGCGGCGTGAGTTACCCGCCGGTGCTGGTGCTCAATGCCTGCTACAGCGCCACCCCGCTGCCGCCCGCGCCCGACCCCATGGACACGCTGGCGGGCATCGAGGTCTTCGGCGGCGGCGCCGGCGTCCTGCCAACCTCGGCCGGGGCCCTGCCCCTCGGTGCCGAACTGGTCGCCGGTGACGGCGTGCACGGCGGACCTGCCCTGGTGATTGGCATGGGCGGCAAGGTCGCCGACCTGGCGTGCCGCCTGTTCACGCGGCAGTTCTACCAGGCCTTGCTGCGCGGTGACCCGACCTGGGCAGCCGCGGCAGGCCGGCGTGGCGCCTTCACGCACGGCTTCGACCCGCTCGACACCGTCGACTGGGCCACGCCGGTGGTCTTCACCGAGGCGTCGGCGACACTGCGCGTGGACGCCACCGAGCTCGACGCCGCGCGCAAGCGGGAGTCGGCCGCGCGCCAGTTCCGCCGCCACGCCGACCCGCCCGCCTTCTGCGGCCGGTTGGCCTTCTTCGACAAGTGGCGTGAGGCCACGAGCCCGCCGCCCCGCGGCGCCCGGCGCCTGCTCGGGATTGCGATGAGCGACACCGACAGCGAGAAGCAGCTGGGCGGGTCCCGACTCCTGGAAGAACTCGCGGTGGCGTCAGTCAATGCCGGGCACGTGCCGTGCCTGCGCCTGCACAACCAGGCCTCACCAGAGCGCGCCACCGACATCGCCGGCGTGGTGCGCGAGATCCTGGCGGCCGCCATGGCCACGCGCCTGCACTTCGGCTTGCCCGCCCACACCTGGTCCTCGCACGTACTCGAGCTCACCAAGTTTCTGAAGGGGCGGCCGGCCGTCGTCCACCCGCTGGTCGATGCCGCGTTCTCGCTGTCGGAGGCCGAGGGGTTCCGCACCGCCTTGCAGATGGACCTGTGGCGGCTTCGCGACGAGGTGGTCGCGCAGCTCGGCGCCTCGACCGACCCTCGGCGCCCACTGACGGTGGTGCTGCTCGACGAGGTCCAGCGCTACGCCGGCGCTGCCGGCCGCTTCATCGTCGATCTCCTGCGCTCGGGCGGTCTTGGCACCGAGGACGACCCGATTCCGGTGGCGTTCACCTACCGCAAGGACTTGAACTACGCCGAGCCGTACGAGCAGGTCCGCAAGGCGCTCGACGCCGTGTCCAACTGGGCGATCCGCGAAGAACTGCAACCGCTCCGGGAAGCCGTGTCGGACCGGTCGATCTATCTGCACCTGCTCCTGCACCGCGCGCAGCCGCTGGTCTTCTCGCCAACCCTGGCGCTGCTGGACATCGACCGCTTCTACAACTCGATTCATCGCGCTACCGCGGCGGGGTATCCCTCCCAGTTTCGCGAGAAAGCCGAGCCGCTCAACAACGTGCTCCTGACCCTGCAGGACGTCAACGTGGTGGTCCTGGCCAACGACGAAGACGTCCTCAGCCAGCTCGGAGATCACTGATGGCCACCGCGTCACCCATCCCCGACGTGAGCGAAGCGCTGGCCCGCGTCGAGTCGCTGCTGGCCGGCAGCCCCGGGCCGAAGGTGCCCGACCGGCTCGATGCGGCGTGCATCCGCTGGGTGTGCCTGGTGCCGGTGTGGACGCCGACGCTGGCCACCCGGTGTGGGATGCCCGGCTGGGGCAGCGCCTCGGACCTCGACGTGCTCGAGGCCTGGCGCGACGACGGCCTGATCGAGGCGATGCTGACGCCGCTGGCCATCGACGATACCGGTCAGGTGACGCCCGCGCAGCACCTGTTCTGGATGCCACGCAACGTGCGCCCGGCCTGGCTCTCGCGGATCGTCGCCGAGGACGGCCGCGATCGACTCGCCGCACTCGCCCGCGACATCGCCGCGCGCATCCTGGCTGAACCCCGCGACCAGCACATGCCCACAGCGACGTGGCGATGGGCGCTGGTGGCCTCGCACGCCACCAGCGCGCCCGCCGACCTGCGACAGGCCTTCGAGCGCGAACTCGGTCAGGCCCTCACGCAGGAACGGCCAGACGAGGCGTGGATGTGGATCGAGGCCCTGCAGCGCGTCGCCGAGGTCGTGCCCGGCGAGGCCACCACCCTGCACCAGCGTGCCGTGCGTCGCCTCGCGCTGTTCGATCGCCAGCGCAACGACCGGGCGATGCTGCGCGACTACCTGCCCCGGCCGGCCCTCTTCGACGCCTACCGGACGCTGCTGGTCGGCTCCGACGACCTGTGGGCCATGCATTACCTGGGCGGCGGCGGCGTCGGCAAGACGATGCTGATGCGTGCGCTGACCTCGGGCGCCGCCGAGCACCTCCCGCCCGGCTTCGAGGTGCCGCCCACGATCACCGCGCGCATCGACTTCGATCACATCAACCCGGACTATCCCGCGCGGCGTCCCGGGCTGCTGTTTGCCCATCTGGCCGAGGAACTGCGGCTCAAGGACGACAGCCTGCGGGCCTCGGAGAACTTCGGGCTGCTGTTCAACAAGATCGCCCTGCTGCACGAACGCAGCAGCGCGGAGACCACCCCGGCCGCCGACATCGAGGAGATGCTGGACGTCTTCGGCTGGGCGTGCGAGGCCGTGGCCGCGCCACGCAACGCGCGCGTGGTGCTGCTGCTCGACACCTGCGAGGAACTGGACCGGCTCGGGCCCGACGGCGCACTTCCGCAGAGCGTCGAACGGACGTTCCACCTCCTCGAGCAGCTGCACGAGCGGCTGCCGTCGCTGCGCGTGGTGCTCTGTGGGCGTCGTCCGCTCGCAGGCAGCTATGCCGAAGGCGAGTCGGTGCCCTCTCACCTGCCGCCACGGCCCTGGCTGCGCCTGCACCGCGTGTTCGCCTTCTCCGAGGATGAGGCGCGGGTGTATCTCGAGCGTGCGGCGGTGCCGGCACGTCTGGTGGCCCCCGTCCTTGCCCGGAGCAGCGCGGCAGCCTCATCGGCGACGCTGGGCCTGCAGGCCGCCGACGCGGCACCGCGCTACAGCCCCTTCAGCCTGTCGGTGTACTCGGCCTGGATCGCCAAAGAGCGAGACGTCGACCCCGACCGCGTGTTGGAGGATCGGATCGACCACTTCGTCCACATCCGGATTCTCGATCGCATCCGCAATGAGGACGTCCGCCGCCTGCTCCCGCACGTGGCGCTGCTTGGCCGCTTCGACGACGTGATGCTGCGGGCGTGTGTCGACGTCCGCAGTGAGGTCGCCGATGCGGTGCTGCGCGAAGTCGGTGCCCAGGAGTGGGTCGATCGGCAGGCCGGCGGGTACTACGCCGTGGAGCCGGAGCTGCGCGCGCGGCTGCTTCGCTACTTCGAGCAGGAGTCGGCACGTGAGCTGGCCGACGCGCATCGTCGCGTCCTGCCGGCGCTGTGGACGCTGCTGGATGCCGGTGCCGTCGATCAGGTACCTGATCAAGCCGTCGTGCAGTCGCTGCTGCAGATGGTGCGGGTCGACCGCGCCGCCATGCTGCGCGCGTGGCGGATCCTCGACAACCGTGTGGTCCGCGGTGCCCAGGCGGCGTGGGGGGTGCGGGTGTTCGGCCGCCTGCTCGCCGACGAGGCGGCGCTTGGTGCACAGACGGTGGACCGGGGCGCCTGGGGTGCGTGTGTCACCACCTACGCCGAGTGCGTGATGCACGAGCAAGGTGTCGGCGACACCTCCGACCTCTGGCGAAACGCGTGGGACGCGGCGCAGGACCTCGAAGAGCCGATCGAGCGGGCCATCGTGCTCGTGCGGGCCGCCAGCGGCGGCCTGGCGACGGCGGCCAACGCGCTTGGCAGCGAGATGGCCTTCGACATGTGGGCCTTGCGGCTCTGTAACCTGTTGACCGACCGCGCCACCAGCATCACGTCGCCGCCGCACGTCGCGCCGATCATTGCGGCGCTGATGGCGTGCGCCGATGCCGTCGAGCGGTCACCGGACCCGCTCGCCCCGGCGCCTCCGCTGCTCGAGCGGATGGCGGTGGCCGTGAGCGAGGTGCGCCACGCGCCCGCGCGGGCGCTTGCCCTTGTCTGCGTGGCCAGGTTCGCCGCGCGTCGTCAGGACGCCGATCTGTCGCGCAAGCGCTTCTCGGACGCGTTGCAGACGATGGCCGAGTCGCACGATCGCAGCGTGCTGCCCTGCCTGCAGTGGCCGCTGCGTCTCGAGCCGTCGGCGTGGGTGGCGCTGGAGTCGCTGCGGGGTCTGGCCGGTCTCGAGCCGGTCGAGGAGACGCTGGCGCGCTTCCCGGTGGTGCCGCCGGTGCGCAGCGAGATCATGGCCAACCGCCTCGAGTCGCTGCGCCTGCGGCTGACGGCCGCCGTTGGCGTGCCTGAGCCGTTGCCCCCGTCGCCGACGGGCGTGACCTCGGCGATCGGGCCGGGCGACGTCGCCGCGCCAGACACGTACGGGCACGTGGCGGTCCAGCCCCGCGCGGTGGCCGTCGCACTCGACCATGTCGAAGGCGGACGTCCGGCCGAAGGTCTGCGCCTGCTTGCCGAGCTCACCTCGGTGGCCACCAGTGCGCGCAACACGTCGGTGGCGACGATGGCCGAGCGGGCGCGCGTCGAGGCGATCACCAGGATGCGTCTGGCCGAGTCGGCCGGCCTGAGCCGACAGTTGATGGCGGGTGCGCGCTCGCTGCCACTCGAGGAACGACAGCGGATGCGGGCCTTCGTGCCCATCGCCGACGGCTCGGCGACGATCGCCCTGGCCGGCGCGCCCACCCGTCCGCTCAGCGAAGGGGGCGAGGAGGACGTCGCGGTCTCGCGTGCGCAGGGGCACGCGCTGTGGCGAGCGATGCGCGCCTTCGATAGCCGGACCCGCGAGGCACTCGGCAGGACGGGTCGCGACATGCTCATGCCGTTGAAGATCGACGGCGCCGGCGAGTGGGCCCGTGCCAGCGTGGCCCTGGACCTGGTCGAATGCAGCGAGCTCGACCCCGACGCCCCCACTGGCGAGCAGGGACTGACGCCGGTGTCGTCGGAGGACTGGTGGAGCCGCCATCCCGCGCAGCCTGAACTGGCGCTGCGGATCTGGATGCGCAGCGCCGCGCTCGGCGTGGCACCTGGCGGGCCGACGTCGGTGCTCGTGCGCCGCGTCGGGGTCCGCCGCGCCGCGACGGTGGCCATGGAAGAAGGCGAACTGCTCGCGTTGCGGCTGCCAGCGCAGGCGCTTCGTCTGCTGGCATTGGCGCTGACGTGGTACGAGGACGCGCACGATCTCTTCGGCGTGTGGCAACTCACGACGCTGCTGGCGTTGACGCGCGTGCGGGCCGGCGTGCCGCGCGACAGCATCGACCTCAGCGCGCTCCGGGCCGCCCACGAACCGCTCGTTGGCAAGGGCGGCGACCGTGGCACGCCCGGGCTGCCGCCGTGGTCCTGGGTGGAAGGGGTGCCGCAGCTGCCGCTCGCCGACACGCCTGGCCTCACCGAGTGGGCACCCTGGCTGCACCGCGTGATCGCGCTGCACCACTGGGTGGTGGGCGGGGTACGGCCGGAGGTCCTGTTCAGCACGCCGGACTGGCTGCCGATCGAACTGCGCGACTGGCCCTCTGATGCAGCCGGCGCGGGCTCGTCCCCGACGGCCGACACCCGCATCACGACGGATGCGCGCCGGTACATGCCGCCACGGGCCGTGCCTGGCCCGCGCGAGACGCAGTTGCCCGCACCGCCGCCCGCACCGTCGGCCTTTGACGGCGCCCGGGTGGCAGAGGAGCGCGGCGCGTCGCCGCGCTCGATGCCTACCCAGCTCTGGGTCTGGGCCGCCTTGGGGATGGCGGCGCTGCTGGCGCTCCTCTGGCTCGGGTGGTCGGCGACCGCGCCCATGCCGGCTGCCGAGCCATCCATCGTCGCTTCGACCAGCGGCGCCGGCGCCCCGGCCCCCCAGGCGTCCCGCCCCCCGGATGTCCCGGCGTCCCGCCCCGACGAACCGAGCGGTAACACCGGCGAGTCGTCACTCTCACCTCCTCCGCTCGCAGTCGGCGGACGGTCGGTCGTCCCGGCGCTGCTCGCGGTCGCCCTCATCGGCCTCGCGGCTGCCGCTGCGTGGTTCCTCCTGCGTCGCCGTACAGCACCGATCGTGCGAGCCGATCCGGGAGTTCCCGCCTGGGTGGCGCGCGTCACGACCGTCGGCACCGACGTCAGTACAGGTCGGGTGTCGGCCCTCGACGTGTCGGTAGCGCTGATCGACGACCGTGGCACCCAGGTCGCTGTCGCTCCCCTGCGCGTCAGGCGCACCGACGCGTTCTCCGGCCTGGATGCGCTGCGGCAGCCGCCCAACGGCACCCTGCTCTCGGCGCCCTTGCCGACGCAACCGCCACTCGAGCGAGTGTGGCTGGACCTGGGGTTGCCGGCGGTCTGGCCCTGTTGGGAGGCGCTGCTCTGGTCCGGCGTCGCCACCGACGCGCGCCTCTGGCCGACCGTCGTCCGCACGCTGCATGCATCGCGGCCCCCGCGGCTGGGCAACACGCCGGTCGGCGCGCCGTGGCCGGTCGCCACGGTGGCGGCGACGGCCGGCGACGACCGGCAGGCTTCCTATGCCTGGGAGCCGGCGCTGCGGGCCGGCCGGGTGTCTGTGGCGTCGATCACCGCCGAGGCCGTTCGGGAGGGCACGCCGATGCCAGGGATCCGCCTCGTGCACGTCACGGCCCAGCCGGTGGAGACGCCGCACGGTCTGTTCTTCGAAGTGTCTGGCGGCGAGAACCTGCAGGTGCAGGAATCGCTCGAGTCGCTTGCGGTCGATCGCGGCATCCTCTTCGATGCGTCGCAGATCTCGCACACGTTTCCCGACATGACGTGCGCGCTGCTGCAGCCGCCCCGGCGGCCGGCTCTGGACCTGACACCTGCCGGACGGGAAGCCTGCGCAGGCCTGCGCATCATCGCGGCAAGCCTGGCCGAGCATGGCGTCCCTCTGGTGATCGTGCTGCCGCCCCTGGACGGCGAACTCTCGGCACACGTCGTCCGGCTGCTTGGACGGCGCGTGCCGCAGCTGCGCGACGGTGCGGCGCTGGACCCGCACGAGTTCACCATGCGCGCCCGCGAAGTCGTCTTCAGCCACGCCCAGCGCCTCCTTGCGCGCGACGCCTCGCTCGAACTCGCGCTGCAGGTCACCGTCTACGCCCTGAACGCCAACGCCGGCACACGTGCCGCCCAGGTGATGTGATCGTCGTGGCTCTCTTCGACACGCTCAAGGACTGGGGGGCTCGCGAGGCGCCGTTCTACGTCGTCCATGACCTGCCCGCCGCGGCCGTGCAGCCGGCTGGGGACACCGGAGCCCCGTGCCAGGCCGGCCTGCACTACTTCCGCGTGTGGCTGGCGGAGATGAGGCTCGCCCAGGACCAGTCGTGGTTCACCACCTGGCACCCGGCCGTGCACTCGCTCGTGCGGCTGCGCTTCGGCGACCAGGACGTGGATCTTCCGCGTCTGTCCGGCCCGATGACCCTGCCAGGCCTGGACCAGGCGCACCTCGGTCAGATCGTCCACCTCGATCACCCGCTCACGCCCCTGCTCCCGTTCAACGGCGGCATTGTCGAGATCTCGGCCGGGCTGGTGGCGCTCGAAGGGACCAGGGTGCTCGGCGAATTCGTCAAGGCCATCGACGCCGTCACGCAGGTGCTGGCGCAACCGCCGCTGTCCACGGCCCTGGCGGCCATTGGTCCGGTAACCGGGGCGGTGCAGACCCTGCTCGGCGCCGGCGCGGGCCGCCAGCATCTCGGCGTTCACCTCGCGTATGCCGGGGACCAGGCCGCCCGCGCGCTGCATGCGGGGTACGTCGCCGTGATCCGCCGCACCGCCGCCCAGGTGGCTGTGCACGATCTGTCGGTGCAGCAGGGGCTGCTGCGGTTGCGCGGTGCACCGCTCAGCGGCGCCGATTACATGCTGTTCCGCATCGAGCGGGTCGGCGAGCGCGACGACTGGGACCACCTCGGCTCCATCGCCGCCCCCTTCCGCGACGCGCTCACGGCACTCAGCCTTGGCAACGCGGCCGTGGCCGACGCGCACGTGCGCCGGGCGATGCTCGAAGCCTGGACGTCGCCGGACCTGACTCGCGCCGACCGCTCGCGGGTGTGCACCGAAATCAAGCGCAGCTATCAGGACGCGCGCAATCTCGGCCTCGGGCTCGAGCACACCCCGCCGACCCTTGCGGTAGCGATGGCCGGGGCCCAGCCACTCGCCCGGTACGCCCAGGCGCAGCCGCCGACCCTCGACGCGTTGCTCAACCTGGACTTCTGAACACGGAGCCGCCATGGCAAAGAAAGCATTCTGCGTCGGCATCAACGACTACCCCTACGACGGGTCAGATCTCAACGGCTGCGTGAACGACGCCACGGGCTGGGCCAGCGTCCTCAAGGAGCTGTTCGACTTCAAGGACATCACCATCGCGCTCGACAAGGCCGCCACCAAGAAGACGATGCTGGACGGCATCAAGAGCCTGCTCAAGGGCGCCAGAGCGGGCGACGTACTCGTCTTCACCAACTCGTCGCACGGCTCCTACAAGGCCGACACCGATGGCGACGAGGAGAAGTACGACGAGATCCTCTGTCCCTACGACATCGCCGACAACGACATCGTGGACGACGAGTTGCGCAACCTGTTTGACAACGTCAGCAACGACGTGCGCCTCACGGTGGTGCTCGACAACTGCTTCTCGGGCACGGCCACTCGCGCGCCGGTGTCGGAGATCATCCCGGGGCTGCGCACGCCTGACGATCGGCGTGTGCGGTTTCTCAGCCCTGCGCTGCGTGGCGGCAAGATCCTCCAGAACCCCTGGAAAGCCAAGCCGAAGCGCACCGACACGCACCCCGAGTCGGCCATGAAGGACGTGCTGCTGACAGGGTGCACGGACAAGGAGTACTCCTACGACGCCAACATCGACGGCACCTATCACGGGGCAATGAGCTTTTACGCGCTCCAGGCGATTCGTGAGGCGCCACAGGCACTCACGTACAATCGGCTGCACAGTCGCATCACGAGCCTGATCGGGGACTACCCGCAGCATCCGCAGCTCGAGGGAAGCAACGCCAACAAGCGGCGGCAGCTGTTCACCTGAGAGAACGTGTACTCGCTCGACGGTCGCCAGAAAAAGTCGCTGCATGCAGCGCTCTGCCACGCGTTCCCGCGGACTGCCGCGCTGGAGCGGCTCGTCGAGTTCCATCTCGACGAGCACCTCGCCGTCATCGTCGGCGAGGGTGCGCTGGACGACGTCATCTTTCGTCTGATCGCGTGGGCGGAGTCGCAGGGCCGGCTCGCGGCACTGGTCAACGGCGCCCGCGCGGAGGCGCCCGGCAACCCGCTCCTGACCGACTTCGAGCGGACGGTCATCGAAGCCCGGGATACGCGCCCTCAGGACGCCTCCCTGCGCCGGTTCGCGGAAGGCGTACAACTGGCGCCGGTCGTACCCGACGAGCCCGATCTCGAGAAGCGGGTGTTCCGGGCCGGGTTCTCCGACATCGCGCAATGGCGTGCGCGGCTGGGGCAGGCCGAACTGGCCGTGTGCCGCATCGAATGCCCGGCATGGCGCGCCCTCGGCACCGGGTTCCTGGTCGGGCCCGACCTCGTGATGACCAACCGTCACGTGGTCGAGGCGCTCGCGAGCCAGCCCACACCGCCCCTGGTCGTGCGCTTCGACTTCAAGCTGTCGCCCGACGGCTCGCAGCTGCGAGAGGGCGAGGCCTTCGCGGTGGCGCGCGACTGGCTGGTGCACAGCAGCCCGGTCGGTGACCTCGACTTCGCGGTGCTGCGCCTGTCCACGCCGGCAGGCCTGGCACCGACCGGCGGCACGGCGGGCGCACCCCCACGCGGCTGGATCACGCCGCACTGGCGTGAGCTCGAACCCGACGAGACCGTCTTTGTCATCCAGCACCCGCAGGGCGACACGCTGAAGCTCGCGTCGGGCCGCTACGACAGCCGAGACTCGACGCGCCTGCGGTATCGGGTCGACACCGAGCCCGGGTCGTCGGGGTCGCCCTGCTTCACGGCGCAGATGGAGTTGGTGGCGCTGCATCGCGGCTCGGCCGAGGGTGCAGCCAACCAGGGCGTGCCCTTCGACGCGATTGCCGCGGCGCTGCCTTCCGGGTTCTTCCCTGTGCCGCACGTGGCGCGGGACGCCGGCGCGGTGGCCTCGCCCGCGGACGTGGCACCCGAGGGCCTGATCGTGCCTCGTCGACGCCGGCCGGCTGGCCTGGTTGCCGCCGGGGTCGTCGTGGCCGGCGCGCTGGTGGCGGCGCCGCTCTGGTGGGCCCGCGCCGATCGCGGCGGCGGGTCGCCGATGCGTTCGGCGACGTCTACACCGACGGCCTCACGCCCCACCACCTCGTCGGTGCCCCGGGCGCGGGTGCGAGAGGTGCCGGTGCGCTATCACGCGCAGCGCCTGTCGGCAGACGAATGCCAATCGGACCGCAGCGTGCAACGCGCGCTGTTCAGGCTCGAGTCAACCGGCGACTGGCCAGCCCCCAGTGGTCCGCGCGGACGCGAAGTGCAGCTCGTGGCGCTTTCCGGCCTCGAGATCGAGGACGCCAGCATTGCCATGGCCGATGGCGCGGCGGCAGCGGCCGTGTCGCAGCCTCAACGTCTCATCGCGCGCAAGTGGGTCTTTGCCGAGCCCGTCACCGGGCCGGTCGTGGTGCTCGCCTGCGTGCGATCGCGCACGCCCTCGCCGCCACTCCCGACGTTGGCCATCACGACCTGGAAGGAGGTTGCGCCATGACGTCCGCACCCGTTGTTGCACTCGTTGCCCTGGTGTCTCTCGGAGCGTGGGGCTGTCGCGACGGGCAGCCGCGCGACGACGCAGCGGCGGAGCAGACCGCCGGCAGCTCCGACGGACCGACGGCGGTGCTCTACGGTCGCGTCATCGGCTCGGACCACCCGGCCGCGCCGCCGTCGGACTGGCAGGTGCGCGTCTCGGCCGAGTACGAGGACGGCACCGACGTTGCTCCCCGCGACCGCGACAGCACCGCGGAGCTCTTTGCCTTCAAGGTGGTGCCGGGCAAACGCGTTCGGCTCTATTTCGAGGCGGTGCCGTACCAGGCCTCGATCACCGAGTTCATGGACGTCAACGACGAGCGACGCTACGCCTCTCGCGTTGGCGACGTCGTCATGGATCGGATCCGTTGGTCGATGGCCCTGTTTGCCAACGGCAATGGCGAGGCATTCGGCCGCAATCTCGAGGCGCAGGCCGCGGTGGCCGAGAAGACCGGCTCTGCCGATATCTTCCGCGCCAACCTCGAGTTCTACCGCAAGGCGTCGGCAAAGTTCCCCGACTGCATGCGCAAGCTGGAAGCGTTCGAGCGGACGTCGCGCGGCAGGGCGCTGACGCGCCAGGCCGAGGCGCGCGGTGTGCCGGTGTCGCTGCTCACGGCGCTGGTGATGGCGCCGGCCAATCTGGCGATCAGCGAACCCGAGAGCCTGCGGGCACTCGCGGCCAATCCCCGGGTGGCGCAGTCGCTGCGCAACGAAGCCCGACGCGCGCTGCAGGGGCCTGCCGCTCCGGTATCGCCGCCCGGGTCTGCTCCGGCTAGACCGGTGGCGCGTACCCCTGGACGATGAAGGCCTGGCCGACCGAGTTGGCCAGCCGTATGCGCAGCGCCGCCTGGTAGTCGTCGGACTGGTAGAAGGCCTGCGCGGCCGCCAGCGTCGGAAACTCGATGACCACGAAGCGACCGGGGTCCCAGTCACCTTCGAGCGGCGTGACCGCACCGCCGCGCACGAGGAAGCGGCCCCCGTGCCGCGCCACGCTGGCAGTGGCCATGTCGCGATACGCGGCGTAGGGCTCCGGGTTGGTGACGCGAACCTGGACGATGACGTAGGCGGGCGCGAGGGGTGAAGTCACCGGCGATATCTTAGATCGTCGAGCTCGTGGGCCTCGCTATACTGCCGGGACGACCATGCCAGACCCGAAGCCACTCGTTGGCGTGATCATGGGCAGCCGTTCCGACTGGGAGACCATGCGGCAGGCGACCGACGTGCTCGAGCAGTTCGGCGTCGCCTTCGAAGCCAGGGTGGTGTCGGCGCACCGCACCCCCGACCTGATGCGCGACTACGCCAACAGCGCGGAGAACCGCGGCCTCGAGGTGATCATCGCCGGCGCCGGCGGCGCCGCACACCTGCCAGGAATGGTGGCCGCGCAGACACTGGTGCCGGTCATCGGCGTCCCGGTGCAGAGCAAGGCGCTGCAGGGCCTGGACTCGCTGCTCTCCATCGTGCAGATGCCAGGAGGCGTGCCGGTCGCCACCATGGCCATCGGCACGGCAGGGGCCAGGAATGCCGGCCTGCTCGCTGTCGCGATGCTGGCGGTGACCCGTCCCGAGTTGCGCGACAAGCTGCGTGCCTTCCGTGTCGAGCAGGAGCGGATGGTCCGTGCCGAGCCCCTCACCTGATGGCTGCCATCCTGCCCGGATCGACGATTGGCGTGCTCGGTAGCGGTCAACTCGGGCGCATGTTCACCATTGCGGCTCGACGGCTCGGGTACCGCGTGCACACGTTCTCGCCCGATGAGGACTCGCCGACGGGTCAGGTCGCCGACCATGAAGTGACGGCGTCCTACGACGACCTGGCAGCGGTCGCGGCTTTCGCCCGCGACGTGGCCGCGGTGACCTTCGAGTTCGAGAACGTGCCCTCGCGCACCGTGGACACGCTTGGTGCCGACACCATCGTCCGGCCGTCAGGGCGCGTGTTGCACGTGGCCCAGCATCGCGTGCGCGAGAAGCAGTTCCTGGCGCAGGTGGGCATCCCGGTGGCCCCCTTCGCCGTCGTCCACGATGCCGCGGACCTGCAGGCAGGCCTGACCCGGCTCGGCGTGCCCGCCATCCTCAAGACCGCCAGCTTCGGCTACGACGGCAAGGGGCAGGCACGCATCGCCCACCCCGGCGACGCGACGGCCGCGTGGGAAGGCATCGGCTGTCAGCCTGCCGTGCTCGAAGGCGTCGTGGACTTTGCCTGCGAGGTGTCGGTCGTGGTGGCGCGCGGCCACGACGGCGCGCTTGCCGACTACGGCGCCATCGAGAACAGTCACCGCAATCACATTCTGGACGTGTCGGTGTGGCCGGCACGCATCCCGGAGCCGACGGCGGCCCAGGCCGTTGCGGTAGCCCGCGCCGCCTGCGAGGCGCTCGACGTGGTTGGCGTACTGTGCGTCGAGATGTTTGTCACGGCTGCCGGCCAGGTCATCGTCAACGAGCTGGCGCCGCGTCCGCACAACTCCGGTCACCTGACCATCGACGCGCACGTCACCTGCCAGTTCGAACAGCAACTGCGCGCGGTGTGCGGCCTGCCGCTCGGCAGCACGACGGCGCACGCGCCCGCCGCGGCCATGGCCAACCTGCTCGGAGACGCGTGGGATCGGGGTGAGCCGGACTGGGCGGCCGCCCTGGCCATCCCCGGTGTCAAATTGCACCTCTACGGCAAGGCGGCGCCACGCCCAGGACGGAAGATGGGGCACATCTCGGCTACCGCGGACACCCCCGACGCGGCCGAGGCGCTGGTCCGCCACGCACGTCAGGTGATCGTTCGCCAGTAGCGCCGCTGCCGGCCGCCCCACGGGCCGTCTATCGAAAGTCGGGTGTCGTGCCGATTCACCCTGCGTGGTATCGGGACCGACCGAGACGACGGCGCACTGCCCAGGATGTGGCAACGCGATGAGCGCGGTGGCAGTCGCCGCACGCTATGGGCGCCTCGTCACGGTCGACGTCTGCGATGGCTGCGGCGGGCTGTGGTTCGACCAGCAGGAAAGCCAGCAGCTCTCGCCCGGCGCCGTCCTGCGGCTGCTCGAGCGCATGACCCTGCGTCCGGCGCGAGGCGTGCAGCCACGCTCGCCCTGTCCGCGCTGCCGGCAGACGATGCAGGAGATCCAGGACCAGCAGCGTGCCACACGGTTCACGTATCGCCGCTGCCCGGCGGGCCACGGGCGATTCATCACGGCCTATCACTTCCTGCGCGAGAAACATCTGGTCCGTGAACTCACGGCCGCCGAGATCGACCAGGTGCGCGCCCGCATCCAGCAGGTCAACTGCGTCAACTGCGGCGCGCCGGTGAGCCTCACTGGCAGGCTGGCGTGCGATCACTGCGGCACCCCGGTCTCGATGGTCGATCCCGAGCAGCTCCGACGCGAGCTTGCCACGCTCACCCGTGGTGAGGCCGGTGAGCGCAGCCTCGACCCGACGCTTCCGATCAGGTTGATGCAGGAGCGTGCCGCAGCCGAACGGGACTGGGCGACGATCGCCGGCCAACGGTCGTGGGTCGATGACATGATGGCCGGTGACGGCGGCATCGCGCAGGCGGCCATCCGGTTGCTCGGCATGCGGGTGCGGTGAGGGTGGACGCAACGAGATGATCGACCTCCAGGCCCTGACCCGATCGGCGCAGGACATCGAGCCCCTCCCGGCCAGTGTGGCGCGCCTGGCCGCGCTGACCGCAGGCGAACGCTGGACCCTTCAGGCGGTGGAAGAGATCGTGCGCCTCGACCAGGCGCTGACGCTGCGTCTGCTCAAGGCCGCCAACTCCGCGGCAAGCGCCAGCGCGACGCCGATCGTGACCATGCGCGACGCCCTGGTGCGGCTCGGCATCCGGTCGCTGCTCTCGCTGGCCACCGCCGCCGCTGTCCAGAAGCGCATGCGGACGGCACTCCCCGAGTACGGCCTCAACGAAGGCGAACTCTGGCGGCACGGCGTCGCCGCGGCACTCGCGGCCGAGTCCCTGCAGGCGTACTGCACGGCATCGGTGCCCGCCGAGGCCTACACCGCCGCCTTGCTGCACGACATCGGCAAGCTGGTGATGGCGCGCTTCCTCGACGCCGACGTCCTGCGCCTGCTGGCCGACGCGCGAGAGAAGGGCGGGCTCTCGAGCCTGTGCGCCGAATCAGAACTCCTGTTGGCGCACCACGGCGAGATCGGCGGTCTGGTTGCCCAGCACTGGTCCCTGCCGCAGCGTATCGTGACCGGCATCATCCACCATCACACCCCCGACCTCGCCCACGACATCGTGGCCGACGCGGTGCACGTGGCCAACATCGCGGCCAAGCGGGCCGGCACCGGTCATTCGGCCCTCGCGGGCGACTGCGAGGGCGCTCCCTCGTCGCTCGAACGGCTCGGCATGACCGACGCCGACGTCACCGCCCTGGGTGCGCACATCGCCGTGAAACTCGAGCAGGTGCTCGCCGTTCACGCCGGGTAACCTCGGTCCCCACACAGGGTTGTCGGCTACCATGCCGTCGTCCCGTCGGCCGGCAGGCGCGCGTGCCCTCCCGGCCCGGACTCGGTGATGTCCGATGTGGCCAGAGTCCTCCTCCATCCGGCGTGTCGTCGTGGCTGCGGCGCTGCTGCTCGTGGCGGCAGCTGCGGCCCTGGCCCATCCAGGGTCGATTGCCTATTGGCACGTCACGTTTGAAGGCGCCACGGCCCGCAGCCAGGTGCTCCTCGACCCGGAGGACGCGCGGAGGCTCGCACCGCAGGGCGCCGCGGCGCCTGACTGGGTTGCCGTGGCCAGGTCGGCGCAGTTCCGTGACGCGATTCGCACACGCTTCCGCATCGAGGTCGGTGGCGGGGCGCTGCCTTCGCAGGTCGTCGATGCCCGTCTGCTGTCGTCGGGCCTGGTCGAGGTCCGTCTCGAACACGTCGTCCCGGCACACGCGACAGGTCTCGTGCTGCGCGCGACGTTTCCCGAGATCACCGATGACAGTCACCGCGTCATCGCCCGGGCCGAGCGGCACGGCGTCGTGACCTCGTCGGTGCTGATGACCGCGCAGCCAACCCAGTTGCTTGCCGATACCGTGTCCGGGCCGCCCCCGGGAGCACGAGGCGCAGGGGCCTGGGGGACGTCGATGCTGAGGCTTGGCATCGAGCACATTCTCACCGGCTACGACCACCTCGTGTTTCTCGGATGCCTGTTGATTGCTGGTGGCACGTGGCGGTCGCGCGTCGGGATCATCTCGGCCTTTACCGTGGCGCACAGCATCACCCTGGTGCTTGCCGGGATGCGCGTCGTGACGCCACCGGAGCGCTTCGTCGAAGCGGCCATTGCCGTCAGCATCGCGTACGTGGCGATCGAGAACCTGGTTGCCGGGCCAGGGCGCGCCCGCTGGCCCGCGGCGTTCGGCTTCGGCCTGGTGCACGGGCTGGGCTTTGCCGGCCTGCTCGATGGCTTCGATCTGCCGGCCGGCCAATGGCTGGCCGCAGTGCTCACCTTCAACATCGGCGTCGAGATGGGCCAATTGGTGGTCATGGCCATCGCGCTGCCGCTTCTCAATGTCCTCAGCCGGTCGTCGTGGCACGCACATGTGGTGCGCTACGGCTCCTCGGCCGTCCTTGTTCTTGCCGTCCTCTGGTTCCTGGAGCGCTTGTCATGATGTCCACGTTCATCTCGTGTCTTGCATGGCTGAGGGCGCGGCGGGCTGGCGCCCTGCTGCCCGTCGGCGGCGGCGTGGTCCTTGCGGCGCTCTATCTCTACACCGCCTCGGCAGCGACAGACGCCCTGGTGCGTGTGTCGGTGATGGAGCAGGGGGCCTCATCGCCGACGCCGGTGCGCGTCCGGATCACTGACGCCGCCGGAAAGCCGATCAGCAAGGCGCCGCTCGGGGCCCTGGCCCTTCCCGGCGAGGCGCTCGGGGTGCCCAAAGAGGCGCTGTCCATCATGTGGGGCCGCGACGACCGGGCCGACGGCTACGCGACGCAGCCCGACGGCGCCTTCTACGTCAACGGCGCCTTCGAGCTGCGGCTGCCGCCTGGTGCCTACCAGATTGCGCTGTCGAAGGGTTACGAGTACGTGCGGCAGCAGCACGGTGTCACGGTGGTCGCGGGCAAGGACCTCGACCAGCGTTACACGTTGCGCCGCTGGGTGGACATGCCGAGCCTGGGCTGGTACTCGGCTGACGACCACGTCCACCTGCGTCGATCACCGCGCGAGAATCCGCTCATCGTCGGCTGGATGGCTGCCGAGGACATCCACGTCGGCAATCTCCTGCAGATGGGCGATTTCCTCACGAGCTACTTCTCCCAGTACGCGTTCGGGCCGGCCGGCCGCTACCAGGATCGCGGACGGCTGCTCTCATCGGGACAGGAGGACCCGCGCACGCCGGAGATCGGCCACACGATCTCGCTTGGCGCGTCCGAGGTCGTGCGGGTCCGACCGGTCGATGCCTACTACGGCTACGACCGCACATTCGACCGCGTGCGTGCGCTTGGCGGCGTGACCGGCTATGCACACCAGGCGATGACCTTCCACGGCTACCGCGGGATGACGCTCGACGTCCTCCAGCGCAAGCTCGACTTCCTCGAGCTGATGCAGTTCTGCGCCCCGGGTGGTCCGCTGATCACGACGCACTACTATCACTTCCTCGACCTCGGCTTCCCCCTGACGGCCCTGGCCGGGTCCGACTTCCCCTGGTGCGGGCGCACCAAAGCCTTCGGCGCGTCCGAAGACGAGGGCCCGCGCATCGGCGACGCGCGGTTCTACACGCACGTCGCCGGGCCGCTGACCTTCGACGGGTGGATGGCTGGCGTCAAGGCTGGACACACCTTTGTCACCACCGGGCCGATGCTCGAGCTGACCGTTGACGATGCGCGCCCGGGGACGACACTCGACCGCCGTGAGGGCGACACGCTGAACATCGTGGTGCAGGCACGGGGCCATGCCATCGACGTGCCGCTGCGCGACCTGGAGCTGGTCGTCCACGGGGAGGTCGTCAGGACGGCCTCGGCAGGGGAGTCCGGGCAGTCGCCGGAACGCCTGCGCCTGGCGCATCAACTCCGGGTCGGGGCCCACGGCGTGTGGATTGCCGCGCGCGCACGGGGCGGGCCCACGCAGGCCGCGCACACCACGCCGGTCTACGTGCGGGCCAACGGGACCGGTTTCGCCAATCCCGCCACGGCCCGTCGGTATCTGGACCTGTCGGAGACATACCTCCGCGAGATGGAGGCGGAGTTGGCAACCCCGGGCACGGCCGTCAACGACCAGCTGTCGCGGGGCCGGGAGGGTGTGCTCCGGCGCATCGCCGAGACCCGGGCGATTCTGGCGCAGCTGGGTTCACGAGTCGTTGCGCAGCGGCGTGACGCCGGCGTGCGGCCTTGAAAGCACGTGCGCGCCATGCTGGCACGGGCGCGGAGGTCGCCATGGCAGCGCCGCGATAGACGTTCCTCACGGCCCAGCGGCACTGACCGCCGATGCGCGATCCAGGGCTTTCTCGATGAGGATCTCGTCGATGTAGCAGCCGTCAATTCTGGCTTGGCGTGTGGCCGTGCCTATGACGGTGAACCCTTGCTTCATATAGGCCCCCAGCGCCGCCGGATTGTCCGCTCGGACAAAAGTGAAAATTTTCTCAAACCCGTTCCGTCGCGCCGCCTGCAGCGTTGCCGCGAACAGGACGGTGGCGATGCCTTGACGCCTCTGATCGAGCGCGACATACGTGCCGAGCGAGGCAACATGGTCGAACGCGCTGGTGTAGGACCCGAAAGGCTCGAGCACCTGGAAGCCGACGACCGCGCCGTCCGGCTGGCGCACCGCCAACTTCCACACGCCCCTGGCCGGAAAACGCTCGATGTAGTCGCGCTCGGCGTCGATCGTGAACGGTCGGTCGAACACCGTGTACACCCGTGCCTTGATGATGGGATTGAAGATTCCCACCACGGCCTCGGCATCCGCCGACGTCACATCACGAACAAGCAGGTTCATGGCGGCCACGATCGACGATGGACGACGAACCTCGGGTCACGGGCGCTGGGGCACGATGACGCGGTCCACTTCTCGCACGCCGTAGGTGGCCGGCATCTCGCGGTAGTCGCTGCCGGTCCGCGCGTTCCAGTCCCAGACTACACGGCCCGCGCGCAGCGTGAGTTCGCAGATCAGCCGTCGGTCGCCAGTCATCGTGCCGCGGGCGCCGTCGGCGTATCCGAAGCGGCCTTCGAGCACGCGCAGCAGCGCGACGTCGGCCTCGGCGCCCACCGACAGGTGACCGAGCTCCGGACGCTTGATGACCTGCGCGGGCGTGTCGGTCGAGGCCTGCACCACCTTCTGTAACGGCATCCCCGCCACGAGGAACTTGGACATGGTCATCAGCATGTCGGTCATCCCGGCGTTCATGCTGCCGGTGTGCAGGTCGGTCGAGATGGTGTCGGGGTAGAAGCCGGCGCGCGTCGCCGGCACCATCGTCCGGAAGACGAAGCTGCCCCCGCCATGCCCGACGTCGAAGCGCACGCCGCGGGCGCGCGCCTGCTTCAGGTAGTCGAGCACCTGGCCGCTGCCGTCCATGTACGGCACCGGGCCGCGGAACATGTGCGTGCTGATGTCGCCCGGTCGCAGCCGTGCGGTCACCAGCTGGTGGTAGGGGCGCTCCTCGCGGAAGTATCCGAAGTCCACCATCACCGGCACGCCCGCCGCCTTGCCGGCCTCGATGGCGCGATCGACCGACACCCATTCGGGCCCCATGTAGTGCGCCGACTTCACGCCGACGACCACGTCGCGGTGCCTGAGGGCCATGTCGGCCGTGGCCTTGGCGTCCATGTCGTGCACGTTCTGCTCCGGCACGTCGGTCAGCATCCCGAACCCGGCGATGTTGAGCATGGCCAGGACCCGCGTGCCGGCGCGATCGATCACGGTGCGCTTGAAGTCCTCGAAGTTGCGCCACCCCGAACTGCCCGCGTCCACCATCGTCGTGACGCCGGTGCGAAAGCTGAAGCCGTCGGGCACCACGCTGCTGTCGCCGGCCCAGGCCCCCTTGACGCCCGTGGTCGCGAAGACGTGGACATGGAGGTCGATGAGCCCCGGAGTGACGTAGAGGCCAGATGCATCGACGACCTGCCTGGCGCCCGCCGGATCGATGCCCGCCCGGACTGCCGCGATCTTGCCGCCCGCCACGGCCACGTCCATGACGCCATCGATGCCGTTGCGCGGATCGATCACGTGGCCGCCCTTGAGCAGCAGGTCGTACGCCGGCTGGGCGGCCACCGGCAGCGCCACCACCGACAGCAGGAGCAGCAGCGACAACAGGCGGACACTGTGTGTGGGCACGCGAGATTCAACCATCGTTGTCACCGCCATTCTCCAATTTCATTCTGAATCTCAAATTCCCAATTATTTCTGAAAGTACTTCTTCACAATCCAGTCTGGCTGCCACTGATCGGTCTCGCGCGCCATGCCGGTGAGGTCGATGGCCGGCGGGGTGGTGCTGGCGTCGGGAATGGCCACCGGGTCGCCTACCCTGGCCTGCCATGTACGCATCAGGTCGCGCAGACGCGACACCTCGGCGGCGTGGTCGCGCTGGTCGGCGAGGTTGTGCATCTCGAACGGATCGGCGCGCAGGTCGAACAACTGGAGGTAGCCGAGCGCGGGATACGCAATCAGCTTCCAGCGCTGGTCGCGGACCGCGCGCTGGGTCTTCATGTACACGGTGAAGAGCGAGTCGCGCGTCGGCCCGTCGCGTCCCTCGAGTGCCGGCCGCAGCGACGTGCCGTCCAGGCCAGCCGGCGCCGCAACGCCGGTCAATTCGAGCACGGTGGGGTAGAGATCGTGCAGGTAGGTGAACCCCTGCGCCGTGCGGCCCTCCGCGACGCCTGGACCGGCAATCATCAGCGGCACGTGGGTGCTGTGCTCGAAGACGCTCTGCTTGCCAAGCAGGCCGTGGCTGCCGACCGCGAGGCCGTTGTCGGCGGCGAAGATCACGATCGTGTTTCTGGCGTGACCCGAGGCGTCCAGCGCGTCGAGCACGCGGCGGATTTGCGCGTCCATGTGCGTGACCATGCCGTAGTACTCGGCGATCTGGTCGCGGACCATGGCTTCGGTGCGCGGCCACGCGCCGAGGTTCTCGTCGCGCCCACCCTTCATCGCGCCGTTGTCGAAGGGAAACTGCGGCAGGAAGTTCGGCGGCAGAGGCGGCAGGCGGTCGTAGTACGACTGCCGCATCTCGAGCGGGGGCTGTCGCGGGTCGTGCGGGGCCGTGAACGCAACGTAGGCAAAGAATGGCGCCGGTCCCTTGTGCGACGTGAGGAAGTCGATTGCCGAGTCGGCAAACAGCTCGCTCGAGAATGTGGTCGCGGTCCGGCGCATCGTCAGCTGGCCGTCGGCGCCGAGATCGCGGACCGGCACCTGCGTGTGGTCGGACATGCCGCCGAACATGATCGTTGCGCCGCGCTGGAAGGCGCGCAGCCACGAAGCCTCGCCGTTGTGCCACTTGCCGGTGCCGAAGGTCACGTAGCCGGCACGCCCGAGCACCTCGGGCAGCAGCGGTGCGTTGTCCAGCGTCGTGGTGTTCACGCGGAAAAGCGTGCGCCCGCTCATCAGCATCGCCCGACTGGCAACGCAGACCGCGCCGCTGTCGCCGCCGAACACGTAGGCGTTGCGGAAACTGACGCCGCGGCGCGCCAGGTCGTCGAGCGTGGGCGTGCGGATGTGCGGGTTGCCGTGCGCGGCGATGGTGTCGGCACGCATGTCGTCGGCAAACAGGAACAGGACGTTGGGGCGACCCGCCGCCGGCTGCGCCGTGTGGGGGAGCGGGACGCGGGCCGTGAGGCCCACGCCCGTGAGGGCCAGCGCCAGCACGAGCCCGTAGACCCCTCGCATCGTCAGTCGCATGGGCGCAGTCTACCCGCAGTTGCCGGCGCTCCGCGGGCATCGCCGGCACCACGCCAGCAGGCTGCGGCGCGGCTGCTCAGACCAGCCGCAGGTCCGGGATGTCGCGGAAGTCGTTGGGATTGAGCGTCCAGATCGCGCCGCCGGCCACGAGGGCGCACGACGCCACCGCCAGGTCGATCTCGCGTCCCCGCGGGCGCGGCACCTGCGTGTACAGCCGCGCCGCAACCATGGCTTCCGCCGCGGCGAACGGCACGGCCGCCTCGCCTGGAAAGAGCTCCTCCTGCGCTGCCAGCTCGATGGGCGTGCGCGGGCCACGGAGCCATTCGTACAGCACGATCGTCGAGAGCATCAGGCGGTGGCCCTCGCGCGTCAGCGCGATCAGCGTGTCGAGCGAGCGGCGCGGCCCGGTCAGGGCATCGACCAGCGCGGAGGTGTCCACGTGGACGATCATGCGGTCGGCTGCCGGCGGCCGCCGGCGCGGCGTGCCGCCCGCACGGCCTGCAGTTCCTGATCTACTTCAGCGACCGGACGCGTCGGCGCTTCGGCGCGCAGCCGCTCGAGCACGCTCAGCGCGTGCTGACGCTCGCGGTCGCTGAGGCGACCCGCACGCTCGGCATACTCCGCCACCGCCTCACGTACCACGTGGCTCTGCGGTTTGCCGAGCCGCGCGGCGGTCTGTCGGATCTGGGCCACCGTCCCCTCATCCAGAGAAAAAGTGACGCGTGCCATAACGTGGCAATAATACCATACGCGCGGGTCGAGCCCTGGTGAGTCAACCAGGAGAATGTGCCATCGTGGTTGCGAGTGGCACAGGGTTCCGGGATCGCCGGTGCCCATGTGCCCCGCCCCCATCGCCTCCCGTGCCCACGCTCCCGGTCTCCGTCGTCCTGCATCACGTGCGCAGCCTGTACAACGTAGGGGCCTTCTTCCGCACCGCTGATGGCGCGGGCGTTCGCGAGCTCGTGCTCTCCGGGATCACCGCGCGGCCCCCGCGCAAGGAGATCGCCAAGACGGCGCTGGGCGCCGAGGATGTCGTGCCCTGGGTGGGCAGTGACGACCTGCCCGGGTGGATGGCGGCGTTTGCGGCAGGCGGCGGGCAACTCGCTGCCATAGAGACCACGCCGGAGGCCATCGACCTGCACGACTGGCAGCCCGCGTGGCCGGTGGCCGTGCTCTTCGGCCACGAGGTCGAGGGACTGCCCCCTGACCTGCTCGCGCAATGCCACGTGCACGTACGCATCCCGATGCTCGGCAGCAAGCGCTCGTTGAACGTCGCGACGGCTGGCGGTGTGGTGCTCTACGAGTTGTTGCGGAAACACCGCGCCGTTGCCAGCGCGGCACCCGGTCGGCCCTGACTCACTCCGCGATGAATCGGTCCAGTTCGTCGGGATGGGCGGCGCGCTCGCGGGCGAGTCCCGCGTCGATCTGACCACTGCGCACGAGCGAGGCGAGTGACTGCTCGAAGGTCAGCGACCCGTAGCGTCGGGTCAGCGAGATCTCCTGGTGCAGGTGATGCAGCTCGTTCTTGCGGATGTGCTGTCTGGCGCCGTACTGCACCATCAGCAACTCGACGGCCGGCACCAGTCCGCCGGAGCTGCGCGGCAGCAGGGACTGGATCAGCACGGCGCTGAGGGCCAGCGCGATCTCCTGGCGGATCGTCGCCTGACGTTCGGTAGGGAACGAGTCGGCCACGCGCGCAACGGTGGACGTGACGTCGGTGGTGTGCAGCGTCGAGATCACGAGATGGCCGGTCACGGCAGCGGTCAGCGCCAGGCGCATGGACTCCGGGTCGCGCATCTCCCCGACGATCAGCACGTCGGGCATCTGCCGCAGGGCCGCCCGCAGGGCCGTCGGGTAGTCCGGTGCGTCCACGCCGATCTCGACCTGCTCGACGATCGAGCGTCGGTGCACGTGCTCGTATTCGATGGGGTCTTCGATGGTGATGATGTGGCGTGCCTCACGTCGGTTCATCTCGTCCACCAGTGCGGCGAGCGTGGTCGACTTGCCCGAGCCCGTGCCGCCGCCCACCAGCACCAGGCCGCGGGTCAACAACGCCAGTTGCTCGACCTGTGCGGGCAACGAGAGCGAGGACAGCCGCGGCACCGCGCGGGGCAATACCCGGATCGTGGCCGCTGGCTGACCGCGCTCACGGTGCAGATTCACCCGGAAGCGACCGACGCCCTCGAGACCGAATGACGCGTCGGCGATGCCGTCTCTGAGGTAGATCGCGCGAGCGTGCGGAGGCATCGCAGGCAACACCGCACGCTCGATGTCGGCGCCCGCCAGGCGGTCCTCGGCCATCGCCACGAGACGCTTGTCGACGCGCGCCGATGCCGGCGCCCCTGCCACCAGCAGCAGGTCTGACCCCTGCCGACGGACCACGTCCCGCAGCCATGCCTCCAGCTGGCCCGCGTCGGTGGTGCCGCCGACCCCTTCGTCCGTGCCGGCCCCTTCGACCTGCGCATCGGCGCGCTCGTCATCGCCGGGTGAGGCAGGCGCGCCCAGGCTCGCATCCCGATCGGCGTGAGCCGAGTGCTGCGCGTTGAGTTCGTCGATGAGTCGATCGATGTCGGTTTCGGCCACTATGATGCCCTCGTGCGTTCGACCATTCTGCTCTTGTGTGGACTGATTCTCTCCTCGACCTCGCTGTCGGGTGGCGTTGCCAGTCAGCCACCCGACCCGGCCTGGCTGGGCACGCCGCTGCCGGTGGCAGACGGCGTCGACCTGTTCCGCATCGATGCCGCGATCGCCCTGGCATCCGCGCCGCAGCCGCGGTCGGTGCGTCTGCTCCGCCTCGACCCGCGGCGCGTGCGACTCTCGTCCGCCCTCGCCACCGGCATCGTTCCCGCGCGAGCCACGGTGGCCGACATCGCGCGCCGCACCCGGGCGGTGGCAGCCGTCAATGCCGGCTTCTTCGGTCCCAACGGTGACCCCAACGGCCTGCTGAAGATCGACGGACGGCTGCTGAGCGACACCCGCCGGGCCCGCGGCGCGGTGGCGATCGTGGACGGCCCCGGCGGCGTGGGCCTGCACTTCGACCAGGTGAGCGCTCGCGTGCGGCTGCGGTTCAAGGCGCGCGACAAGTGGCAAACCGTGCCCGTCGATGGCGTCGATACCCGCCGCGCCGCCCGCGCGCTCGTGCTCTACACACCGGCCTCTGGGTCAACGACCGGCACACAGGCAGGCCTGGAGTGGCAGGTGCGGGGCACCCCGCTCCGCGCCTCACCCGGCAGCGCCGCAGGCAACACGGCAATCCCCGCCGCCGGCTACGTCCTCTCGTACGGCGCGGCCTCGGCGCCTGCGGGCTTGACCGGACTGCTGCGAGCCCCGGCCGTGCAGGTCCGGGAATCGATCGCCGTCCTCTCCGGTGAACGGACGCCCGATTGGATGCGTGCCCCGACCATCGTCGGCGGCGCAGGCCTGCTCCTCAGGGCCGGACGCCCACTGACCGACTGGACCGTCGAGAAGCTCTCGCGGGGGTTTGACACCACGGCGCACCCGCGCACGCTCATCGCCCGGGATCGCGTCGGACGCATCTGGCTGATCACCGTGGACGGCCGGCAGCCGGGCCTGGCCATCGGTGCCAGCTTTGCGGACCTTCACGTCCTGCTCGGGCGGCTCGATGCGGTCGATGCCCTCAACCTCGACGGTGGCGGGTCGACGACAATGGTTGTGCGCGACGGGGTGGTGAACCGCCCGTCAGACCTCACTGGTCCAAGACCAGTCAGTGACGCTTTGATTGTCACCACGCGGTAAGGTCGGGGCGCCCGTCCCGGGCGTCCCAGCCGCAGTCTTCCAGGAACCAGGAGTCACATGTTGTCCGCACGACCCTCCCTTCTGCGGCGCCGCCTTGGGCGCGCCACAGCGGTTTTGACAATTTTGCTTGCTGCGTCACTTGCGCACCCGGCGTTTGCGCAGTCGACGGCCGCCAACGGCTCTATCGAAGGCATCGTCGCGGACAACTCGGGTGGCGTGCTCCCGGGGGTCACGGTCACGGTCGGCAACACCGAGACCGGCACCACGCGGTCGGTGGTGACCAACGAGAGTGGTCTGTACCGTGCGGGCCTGCTGCCGCTGGGCACCTACCGGGTCGTTGCCGAACTGCAGGGCTTCAAGCGCTTCGAGCAGGTCGGCGTCACGGTGGGGGCCGGCCAGACCGCCACGGTGAACCTGGCGCTCGAGGTCGGCGACCTCAGCGAGGTCATCTCGGTGACGGCCGACGCACCCGTCGTCGACACCTCGAAGGTGGACACCGGCCGCAACCTGAACGAGAACGAGGTCAAGAACCTGCCCCTCGTCTCGCGCAATCCGTACAACTTTGCGCTCCTGCAGCCGGGCGTGACCGGCTTCGAGAACTCCGAGTTCGGCGTGCCGCGGTTTGCCGCCAACGGCACGCTCCTCCGCATCAACTACCAGATTGACGGCAACACCAACACCCAGAAGGACCGGGCCGGCCTGCGTCTCTTGCCGGTCTCCGAGGTGATGGTGCGGGAAGTCAAGGTGATCACCAGCGGCTACGCGCCGGAGTTCGGACAGACCACGGGGCTGGTGTACAACGCCATCACGCCTTCGGGGACCAACCAGTTCCGTGGTGCGGGCGCCTATCGCTTCCGGCGCAAGCCCTTCAGCGCCTTCCCGTTCTTCTTCCAGGGGCCGCGCACCGACGAGCGCCGTCCCGACACCAAGGTCGACACCTACACCGCTGAACTCGGCGGTCCGATCGTCAAGGACCGGCTGCACTTCTTCACCGGTTTCGAGAGCACCTATCGCGATCTCTCGTCGCAGAGCGTCATCACCGTGTTGCCGGCCAACGCCGCCAGACTGGGCCTCCAGCCGCAGCCAGCCGTGGTGCCGCGCGAGCAGACCGCGCGCTTCTTCATCGGCAAGGTGGACTACCAGCTGGCGCAGAACCACCGGGCCACCGCCCGGACGATCGTCTTCCGCAACGATTCGCCCAACAACATTGCCGGCGGGCTGACGTCCATCGAGCGCACCACCGATTTCCTGGACGCCATGGAGAGCACCTCGGGGCAGCTGGTGTCTTCATTCGGCAGCCGGATGTTGAACGAGTTCCGTGTCCAGTACGCGCGACGCGTGCAGAGCCGCGGCAGCAACGATCTGTCGGGCACCGGCCCGGCCATCAACATCCCGGGCGTCGCCAGCTTCGGTGGCCCGATTGCCACCGCTGCCGACGCCGGCTTCGGCTTCAGCCAGGGCATCTTCCAGGTGATCAACAACTTCACCGTGCTGCGCGGCAACCACAGCTTCAAGGTCGGCGGCGACATCCAGCTGATCGACGACAAGCGCACCGCCACCCTGCTGCAGCTGTACACCTTCCCCTCCATCGACGCCTATCTCGCGGCCAGCAACGGGACCAATCCGCGCAGCTACACCAACTACCAGCAGCTGATCGGCAATCCCGATTTCTCGATGACCTCGTCGGGCTACAGCGTCTTCGTGCAGGACGACTGGCGGGTGCGGCCGGACCTGAAGTTGATCTACGGTCTGCGGTACGACTTCTACAACTACCCTGCGGGCGACCCCGCCGCGCCCTTCGCCTTTTCGCAGGCCTATGCCGACGATGGCAACAACCTCGGCCCGCGCTTCGGACTGGCCTACACCTTTGGCGCCGACAAGCGCCAGGTGCTGCGCGCCAGCAGTGGCCTGATGTACGACCAGATGCTGCTCGGCGCGTACGAGACGTCGATCCAGGCCAACGGCAACCCCGCGCGCATCAACGTGGCCCTGGCCGGTTCGGCCGCCAACGCCCCGGCCTTCCCGGGATCACTCGCCGATCGGCCGCCCGGCTTCGTGCTCCCGCGGCAGTCGATCACCACCGTCGATCCCGACTTCCAGGTGGCGCGCACCTGGCAGAACAACGTCCAGTACGAGCGCGCCTTCGGCCAGAACTTCTACGGGTCGGCCGGGTACACCTTCGTGAAGGGCCACCTGCTGCCGGTGATCGTCAACATCAACCCGATCAACCCGGTCAGCCAGTTGGCCGACGGCCGGCCGGTGTTCAGCTCCACCATCAACGACACCACCCGCCTCGACCCGCGGTTCAACCAGATCAACGTGGTCCAGTCGCGGGGCGATTCGACCTACAACGCGGCGATGCTGCAGTTTGGCAAGCGGTTGAGCGGCGGCATCCAGTTCGACGTCAACTACACGCTCGGCAAGGGCACCGACAACGCGCCGCTCACCTCCGCACTGTCGGTGCAGGGCGACGATGGCGTCAGTGACCCGACCAGCCTCGACCGCGACCGTGGTCCGAATCTGCTCGACACGCGCCACAGCTTTGCTGGCAGCGTGATCGTGCAGCCGACGTTCGCGATCGGTGGCCTGGCGGGCGCACTCGTCAACGGCAACCAGCTCGGTCTGATGCTGCAGTTCAACTCCGGGCTCCCCGTCAACCTGCGCAGCGCCACCGACCTCAACGGCGATGGCGTGCTGGCCGACCGGCCGCTCTTTGTCGGCCGCAACTCGCTCTACCTGCCGGCACGCTACAACGTGGACGCGCGCTTCTCGCGCTTCATCCCGCTTGGCGGAACCCGCCGTGTCGAAGTGGCCGGGGAATTCAAGAATCTCTTCAACACGGTGCAGACCTCGGCAGTCAACCGTATCCTCCCGACCAATGCCCTCGGCGAATTGACCAGCGGCGCGCTGCCCACCAGCAGCGGCCAGCTGCAGCCGACGGCCGGCTACGAACAGCGGCTATTTCAGCTGGGCGTGAAGTTCTACTTCTGAGGTATAGGTAGGGCGCGTTCCCCGAACGCGCCGTTCGCCGACGTAAATGGGCAGCTCGGGGAGCTGCCCCTACCTCATATCCGTCCCGTCCCGCCGACAATGCACAGACCTGCCCTTCTATCCCTCTCACGCGCAGCCTGCGCGGCGCTGCTGCTGGCACTCGCCGTGCCGGCGCACGCCCAGTACCGCCTCCAGCCGGTCGGTGAGCGGCCCGATCACGCGGCGCTGGGCCTGGCGCTCAGGCAGCTCGGCACGGTGGGCAGCCTGATGATGACCACCGCCCATCCCGACGACGAGAACAACGCCTTGCTGGCGCGGTACAAGTTCCAGCACGGGGTGCGCACCACGCTGGTCACCGCCACGCGGGGCAACGGCGGCCAGAACGAGATCGGACCGGAGATCTTCGAGTCGCTGGCCGTTCTGCGCACCGAGGAACTGCTGGCGGCGCACCGCGTCGACGGGGCCGAGCAGTACTTCGCACGCGCGGTGGACTTCGGGTTCTCGTTCAGCCAGGAGGAGACGTTCGAGCGGTGGCACCGGGAGACGATCCTCGAGGACTACGTCTACTGGATCCGCAAGATTCGGCCCGACGTGATCATCGGCTTCGTCTGGGATCACACCCAGGGCGGCGGTCAGCACCACCAGGCGTCGTCGCACATCACGGCCGAGGCGTTCCGCGCGGCTGGGGACGCCACCCGGTTCCCGGCGCAGATCGCCGCCGGGCTGCGGCCGTGGCAGGCCTCCAAGTTCTACTACACGGGCGGCTTCGGGCCGGCGGTGGACAAGGTCGATCCGGCGTCGGTCTGCCGCGTCGATGGCAACCAGTTCGATCCCCTGCTCGGGCGCACCTACAACGAACTGGGCAGCGAGGCGCGCAGCCTGCACATGTGTCAGGGGATGCCGCAGCTGTACAGCCTGCCGGGTCCGCAGCCGCGTGCCTACGTGCTGCAGGACACGTCCCTGCCAACCCCCAAGGCCGAGCAGAACGCCGACATCTTTGCCGGCATCGACACCGGGCTGCGCAGTCTCGCCCGGTATGGCCGCGGCGGTTCACCGGCGCTTGGACTGGCCATCGAGGCGCTCGATGGACAGGTGCGCAATGCCCAGCTCGCCTTCGAGACCAAGGGCGTGGCTGCCGCGCGGTCGGCGCTGCCGCAGGTGCTCACCACGATCCGGGCACTGCGGTCGTTGCTGGTGAACATGCAGCCCGACGCCGCTGCCCGCGACGAGGTGGACTTCCGCCTCGAACAGAAGGAGCGTCAGGCCGAGCACGCCCTGCGTCTGGCCGCGGGATTGCGCGTCGACCTGCTGGCCGACGATGGACTCGTGGTCGGCGGACAGAAGACCAAGGTGGTCCTGCGCGCGTTTGCCGGAGCGGGCGAGGGCGTCTCGGTCAACGCTGTCGACTTCACCGGCTTCGATGCGCCCGGCACCTGCCCGGCATCGCCAATCGACGGCGTGAAGCCGTATGCCTGCGAGGCGACACTCGGTGTCCCCGCCGCGGCCAAACTGACCACCGCCTACTGGAAGCGACAGCCCGACCGCGACTACTACGACTTCGATCCGGAGGCGCCGTTCGGTCTGCCCTTCGAGCCGACGCCGTTCGCCGCCAAGGTCACGCTGACGATCGGCGGGCTCGACCAGGTGGTGACCTACCCGGTCCACTTCCGCCATCAAGGCACGGTCTTCAGCGGTGAGAAGCGAGACGAGTTGCTCGTGGTGCCGGGCCTGGCCGTCACCCTCGGCGCCGACGTCGTGGCGTTTCCAGGCGGCGGCGTCTCGCGCGACATCGCCGTCGTCGTGACCAACCACCACAAGACGGGCGCCACGGCTGACGTGACGCTGCAACTGCCTGCCGGGTGGACGTCCAGTCCAGCGGCGGCATCGATTGCCTTCGCCCGTGAGGACGAGGCCCGGCAGGTGCACTTCGCCATCACGCCCCCGGCCGGGACGACACCGGGACGCTACGACGTCCGGGCCGTCGCCACGCGTGAGGGGCGGGCCTACGACAAGGGCTACCAGACCATCGAGTACCCGCACATCCATCGCCGTCACCTGGTGGCCGATGCCACGGGCACGTTGAAGGTGCTGGACCTGCAGCCGGTCACCGGGGTCACCGTGGGCTACATCATGGGCGTCGGCGACCAGGTGCCGCCGGCCCTCACGCAACTCGGCGCGGCCGTCGAGTTGCTCTCGCCCGAGGCCCTCGCCTCGGCCGACCTCTCCAAATACACGGTGGTGATGACGGGTGTGCGCGCGTACGAACGTCGCGGCGATCTGCGTGCCTACAACCAGCGGGTGATCGACTACGCCGCCAAGGGCGGCACGGTCATCGTCCAGTACAACAAGTTCGAGTTCAACGAGGCGCAGTACGGCCCGTACCCGGGCATGGTCGGACGGCCGTCGGCCAACCCCGGGCCCTTCGGCAGGTTCTCGGCCGACCGCGTGACCGACCAACGGGCGCCAGTCACGGTGCTGGTCCCGAGTCATCCGATCTTCACCACGCCGAACAAAATCGGCGACGCCGCCTGGGAGGGATGGGTCCAGGAGCGCGGGCTGTACTTCTTTGGCACCGAGGCGGCCGACAAGCGCTACGTGGACCTGGTGGAGATGGCCGACTCCTACCCCAACAACCCCGGTCCGAAGCGCGGCGCGCTGGTCGAGGCGCGTGTGGGCCAGGGTCGCTGGATATACGTCGGCCTCAATCTGTGGCGTCAACTGCCGGCCGGCACTGATGGCGCCTATGCCCTGATGGCCAACCTGCTCTCGCTGGGCAAGCGCTGACCAGCCCTCCGTTCCGCTGACGGTTTTGTCGGGTCTCCGGAGCGTTCTGGTGCCGGAGCACCGACACAAACTGTTGCAAAAGTGTGACAGCACCGGTAAAACGTCACTTCCTGGACAATCTGTGCCCGGGAATGGACCTTGCTGTTCCCAGGTAACTGCGACATGGCGCGAAAAGACGACCGCATCGAGCATCTCCTCCGCCGGGCCGGTTTTGGCGGCAGCCCGGACGAGGTCGCCGAGCTGGCCCAGATCGGGTACCACGCGGCCGTGGACCTGCTCGTCTTCTACGAGCAGGCGCCAGACGACGTCGATGCGCGCATTGGCGTGCCTGGCCATGCCGGGGTCACCACCCGCGGGCAGTTCTCGCCGGATACCTCGATCACCGACGCGCGACAGCGTTGGCTGTTCCGGATGGTCCACTCGCGGCGCCCGCTGCAGGAAAAGATGGCGCTGTTCTGGCACCATCACTTCGCCACCGCCTATCAGAAGATTGCCGACACCTACGGCGGCCCGATTGCGACGCGCATGCTGTCGGCCACCGACGCCTACAACGGCACCAGGAGCAGTCCGCCAGGGCAGATCGAGCAGTTTCGCCACGGGGCCCTGGGCAGTTTCTACGACCTGCTGGTCGGGGTGGCCCGCGACCCGGCGATGCTCGTGTGGCTGGACGGCCGCCTCAACGTGCGCGGCACGCCGCAGGAGAACTTCGCGCGCGAGGTGATGGAGCTGTTCACGATGGGCATCCGCCCGTCCGACACCGCTCCCAACAACTACACCGAAGACGACGTCAAGGCCGCGGCACGCGTGTTCACGGGCTGGAATCTCAACGTCGGGGCGCGAGGCCTGAACAACGTCAACGACCCGGTCGTCGGGTACAACTACCTCTACCGACCTGAACGTCACGACACCGCCAGCAAGACGTTCTCGTTTGACATCTACCCTGGCGGCGGCCGGACGATCACCTCGAGCGGCGAGCAGGAGGGCCTCGATTTCCTGCTGGCCTGCTGCCGGCATCCGCAGACCGGCCCGCGACTGGCACGCAAGCTGTACGGGTTTTTCGTCAGCGAACTCCAGCCGGCGCCGGCGTCCTTTGTCGAGCGCATCGCCAACACCTTCTACAGCACGAACTTCGACATGCGCCGCGTGGTGCTGCAGGTGTTGCTGTCGCAGGAATTCCAGGACGAGTCCAACTACTACACGCGCTATGCCTGGCCCGTCGAGTTCGTGGTCAAGTCAATCAAGGAGACCGGCTGGGCGGGCCTCTCGGTGGACAGCGCGTTGACGCCGATGCTGGCGATGGGCCAGACGCTGTTCGAACCGCCCGACGTCAATGGCTGGGAGACCGGCCCGGGCTGGTTCTCGACCGGCGGCATGCTCGCGCGCATGAACTTTGCCGCCACCCTCACGCAGAACCAACGCTTCAACCTGCGCGAGGCCGCCCGCCCGTCGAAGGGATCGCCGGAGTCGGTGCTGTCGCACACCCTCGATCGGCTGTCGCCGATGCCGTTTGACTCGCCTCCCTACAACGAGCTGCTCGGCTACCTCCGCGCCGGCACCAACTGGACGGGCTCGGACGCCGAGTTGCTCGCCAAGGCCGCGGGCGTGGCCCACCTGGTGCTCGCCTCACCGCAGTATCAGTTCGTGTAGGCCTGTCGGATTGTCCCTATGACCTCCAACCGTCGTCAGTTCATCAAGGGCGGGGTCGCCGCCTTCACCGTCAGTTTCGCCGCGCCGGCGTTTCTCTCCGACATCGCCCGGGCCCAGGGCGCACGCGCGCGCAACCTGGTGGTGTTGTACCTGAGTGGCGGCAACGACGCCTTGAGCATGGTCGTGCCCTACGGCAACGCCGGCTACTACCAGCGTCGGCCCACGATTGCCGTGCCTGCGGGCAACGTCCTGCAGGTGGGCACCGACGCGGGTGGCACCACGGTCGGCCTGCACCCGCGGCTGACCGGGCTCAAGCAGGTGTTTGACGCCGGTCGGCTGGCGCTGGTGCAGCGCAGCGGCTATCCCAATTCGAGCCGCTCGCACTTCCTCGGCACCGACATCTGGTCAACGGCCGATCCCGGCAACCCGTCGGGCCCGGGCTGGCTCGGTCGGTACCTCGAGCTGCTGCCGCAGCCCTTGGATCCGCTCACCGGCTGGAACACGGTACGCGAGACGCCGCGGACGCTGCTCTCGCGCTTTGTCGGCGTGCCCGCCATTCCTGATCCGCGCACGTACGCCTTCAGCAGCCCGAACACCGGCAACGAGGCCCTCTACGCCCGCCAGGCCGCCACCCGGATCGCGTCGCACGTGCCGGTGGATCGCCCGCATCTCTCCTTTGTGTCCGGCACCGCCCGCGCCGCGTTCGACACGCTCGACCGCGTGGCGTCGGTGGCCCAGTACGTGCCCACGGTCACCTACCCCAACACCGGTCTCGGCAGCGCGTTACGGGCCGTGGCCGGCTCGATGGTGCGCGGCATCGGCACCCGCGTGTTCTGGGTGCAGACCGGCGGGTTCGATACGCACGCCTCGCAGAACCCCAACCAGGAGAACGGCGCCTACTACCGCCTCATGGCGACAATGGACGACGCCCTGCTGGCCTTCTACACGGACATGCGCAACCAGGGGCTGCTCAACGACACGCTCGTGCTGCAGTTCTCCGAGTTCGGCCGGCGCGTCTACGAGAATGGCAGCCAGGGCACCGATCACGGTGCCGCGAGCTCGATGATGCTGCTCGGCGGCGGCGTCAACGGCGGACTCTACGGCACCGCTCCAGACCTTCGCGACACCCCGGGCAACCCCACCCTCGAGAGCAGCAATGGCGATGTGCGCTACCAGACCGATTTCCGTTCGGTCTATGCTCGCGTCCTGGACAACTGGCTTGGCGCGAACTCCCAGGCCGTCCTCGACGGCGACTTCCGGAATCCGGGGCTGACCTTCCTCTAGAGGAAATGGCCCCGGAGCCCCCGGCCTCACATCTGGAGCAGGTGACTGTGCGTAGACAAAGGTGTGCGGGCTGATGTGGCTGCTTCTTGCGCTTGCGGTGGATTCTGCCGACCCTGGGCAGTCGCGTGACGCCGATGCCGACGCCATGAGGCGCATGGCCGACGGCGACGGCAGCGCGCTGGCCGAGCTCTACGACCGGCATGGCCGGTCCATGTTCTCGCTGGCGGTGCGCATCCTGCGGGATCAGTCCGATGCCGAGGAGGTCGTGCAGGACGTGTTCGCCCAGGCGTGGCGGCAGGCGGCCCGGTACGACACGACGCGCGGCGTGGTCGTCGCGTGGTTGCTGATGATGGCGCGCAGTCGGGCGATTGATCGGCTGCGATCGCGTCGCGGGCAGCCAGCGCTGCAGGCGGATCATCCGTCCGCCCTGCGCGACGCGGCCGACGTGACCACGCCGGTCGATATCGCCCTGCTGACGGCAGACCAGATTGCCCGCGTACGTGCGGCGCTCGAGTCTCTGCCCGATGCACAGCGGGCGGCCATCGAGCTGGCGTTTCACGAAGGATTGACGCACACCGAAGTCGCCGAGCGGCTCGAGCAGCCACTCGGCACGATCAAAACCCGCATCCGCCTCGGCCTGCTGCGCTTGCGCGCGGCGCTGCCGTCACTGGGCGATGCACCTGCCATGGGAGGAGGTCAGGCATGACGACGTCAGGGACCGATCCCAGGTACGACTCGCTCGCCGAGCTGGCGCTTGGCACACTCCCGTCGGCTGAGCGGCCGGCCCTCCAGGCCTGGCTGGCCGAGGACGCGGCTGCCCGGGAGGAACTGACGGCCTTGCGTGAGTCGCTCATCCTGCTGGCGCTGACCCCGGCCGACGCCGAGCCCTCCGCAGATCTGCGTACCCGGGTGCTGGCGATCAGCGGGCAGGCGGTCGATGGCGCGGCCCCTGCGTCGCTTGCGAGCCCGGCCGGCACATTGCCGTTCACCGCCGCTCGCAAGGGTGGCGCCGGCGCGACGTGGGGCTGGTTGGCAGCGGCCGCCTCGGCGCTGCTGGCCATGGGCCTCGGCTGGTATGCGCTGCAGCTGCGATCCGACGTGGAGCGGCTGCAGGCCGACCTGCAGGTGTCGGAGGCACGCCTGGTGGAAGCCCAGGTGGAGGGTCGGTCCAATCGCACCCGCCTGGCCCGCGTGCAGGCCGAGACGGCGATCCTGTCGGCCGACGATCTCCGGCGCGTCGATCTGGTCGGGCAGCCGGGGGCACCGCAGGCCGTGGCGCGGGCGTTCTGGAGCCGACAGCGGGGCCTGGTGCTCACCACCACGCGGCTGCCGGCGCTGCCAGCGGGCCGCACGTACCAGTTGTGGGTGCTGACCGCCGGTGCGCCGATCAGCGCCGGCGTCTTCCGTCACGACGACGCAGGCGGAAGCTCGACGTTGTTTGATACCCCGGTGTCGCTGCCGACACCTGACGGCATGGCCGTCTCGATCGAACCTGAAGGCGGCGTGCCCGCCCCGACCGGCGATATCGTGCTCATGGGGAAGGCCGATTAGGCCTGACGTGAACTTTTCGATATAAAGTGATCGCTCGGTCTTGCGCGGTGCGCCATGCGACTGCTCTACTGTCGCATGCCGCCCGCCGAGCCGTCCGGCACGTTCGTCCCGCAGGCGCCCCTGTTTGACCAGTACTCCCTGGGGCGTGCCTACGACGAGATGTTCGAGGTACCCGGGCTGCCGCGGTCCCACTACGCCGCCCTCTTCGAACAGCTCGGCACGCTGTCGGTCGCCGAGCTGGAGCGTCGTCAGCAAATTGCCGATCGCGCCTTCCTCCACCAGGGCATCACCTTCACCGTTTACGGCGACAGCCGCGGCACCGAGCGCATCTTCCCCTACGACCTGCTGCCCCGGATCATCACCGGCGAGGAATGGCAGCAGCTCGAACGCGGGCTCACGCAGCGCATCACCGCCCTGAACCTGTTCCTGCGCGACATCTACCACGAAGGCCGGATCCTGCGGGAAGGCGTCGTCCCCCGCGACCTGATCTTCAGCTGCCCGCACTACCGTCGCGAGATGCGCAGCCTGCGCGTGGCCGGCGATCGCTACGTGTCGGTGGCCGGCACCGACCTGGTGCGCCTTGCCGATGGGCAGTTTGCGGTCCTCGAGGACAACCTGCGGGTGCCGAGCGGCGTGTCGTACATGCTGGCCAACCGGGCCGTCATGAAGCGCACCTTCTCGCGACTGCTCGCGCGTCACAGCGTCCGGTCCATCGACCACTACGCCCAGGCCCTGCTGCGCACCCTCCGCGACCTGTCGCCGCAGGGCCGCCCCAACCCGACCGTCGTCCTGCTCACGCCCGGCGTCTTCAACTCCGCCTACTTCGAGCACGCCTTCCTGGCCCGCCAGATGGGCATCGAACTGGTCGAAGGGCGCGACCTCTTCGTCCACGACAACGTCGTCTACATGCGGACGACCTCGGGCGCCCAGCGCGTTGATGTCATCTATCGCCGCGTGGACGATGACTTCGTCGATCCGCTCGCGTTCAGGGCCGACTCGCAGCTGGGCGTCACCGGGCTCTTCAATGCCTACCGCGCCGGCAACGTCTCGCTCGGCAACGCCATCGGCACCGGCGTGGCTGACGACAAAGCGGTCTACGCGTACGTCCCGGCGATCATCAAGTTCTACCTCGACGAGGATCCGATCCTGGACAACGTCGAGACCTACCTGCTCGGCGATCCGGTGCAGCGCGACCACGTCCTGCAGCACCTTCCGGAGCTGGTGGTGAAGGCGGTGGGGGAATCCGGCGGGTACGGGATGTTGATCGGCCCGCACAGCACCGCCGCCCAGCGCGCGCAGTTCCGCGACCACATCCTCGCCAACCCCCGCAACTACATCGCCCAGCCGACGCTCGACCTGTCGTGCGCGCCCTGCTTCATCGACCAGCGCGTCGAGCCGAGGCACATCGATCTGCGCCCGTACATCCTGGCCGGCGAGAAGACGGTGATCGTGCCAGGCGGCCTGACGCGCGTCGCGCTACGTCGCGGGTCGCTGGTGGTCAACTCCTCGCAGGGCGGCGGCAGCAAGGACACGTGGGTGCTCGAATGAGTGGCGGTGGGCAGATGCTGTCTCGCGTCGCCGACCACCTGTACTGGTTGAGCCGCTATCTCGAACGCGCCGAGCACACCGCCCGGCTGCTGGAGATCAGCGTCACGCTGGCGGCCGATCGCACGCCCGAGTCCCAGTCGCGGCAGGGCGTGCGGATCCTGAGCGCGTTGCAGGCCCTGGACGCCCCGCGCGCCGGGCTGGTGGACTTCGCCCTGCTGGCGGTGGACCTGGCTGTGGGTGACCGCGAGGAGTCGCTGCTGGCCTGCGTCAGGCACGCGCGAGAGAACGCCCGCCAGGTGCGCGAGCAGATCAGCGTGGACATGTGGGAGGAGCTCAATCGGCTCTATCTCCGGCTGCAGGCGGCGCGCGAGGATCGCAGCTGGCAGGAACAGCCCGAGGACCTGTTCAGGGACGTGCGCCACTCGGTGTACCTGTTCAAGGGCATGACCAGCTCCACGATGGTCCGTGGCGAGGGCTGGCAATACATGGAGCTGGCGCGCTTCCTCGAGCGCTCGCTCAACACGTCGATGCTGCTGGACGTCCACCTGCGCGAGTTCCACGACAGCCTGCGCACCGGCGTCGAGGCCACCGAGTACGTCGAGTGGCTGTCGCTGCTGCGCTGCTGTGCCTCGTTTGACGCCTACGTGCGGGCCCATTCCGGGTCGATCCGGCCGCTGCACGTGGTGGACTTCCTGGTGCTCGACGCGCAGTTCCCGCGCTCGCTGCGCTTCTCGGCCGACCGCATCGAGGACTCGCTCAAACACCTGGCCCGACTGGCGGGACGCACCCAGCCGGCGCGCGTCGAGCGCCTCGCCGGGCTGCTCCGCGCCTCGCTGCAGTTCGTGCAGATCGAGGACCTGCTGCACGGCGATCTGCTGCAGACGCTCGACCACGTGCGACGACAGTGCCGCCTGATCCACCACGCGACCTATCAGAGCTACATCTCGTACCAGCTCGAGAGCGAGCTCACGTGACGATGGTCCCTCTCCCGACGCCCGTGCCCCGGTCCCCGGACTGCGAAGCCGCCTGATGCGATACACCGTCTACCACCTGACCCACTTCCGCTACGACGCGCCGGTCAGCGAGAGCGTGATGGAAGTGCGCATGCAGCCGCGCACCGAGAGCGTCCAGCGCTGCCTGCGCTTCGAGCTGGCGACCACGCCGCGCTCCCGCGTGTTCGCGTACCAGGACCCCGAGGGCAACGTCGTCCATCACTTCGACGTCCCGGCGCGCCATCGCGAGCTCACCGTGGTGGCTGAGTCGGTGGTCGAATTCGTGGCCGACATCGCCATCCCCGAGAGCGGCGATCTGGCGATGTGGGATCTGCTGGACGAGGCCGGCACGCGCGAGCGCTTCTTCGAGTTCCTCGAGCCCTCGCACTTTGCCCGCCCGACCGAGGCCCTCGTGGCGTTCGGCCGCGACCTCGGTCTGAGTCGCCAGACCGACCCGGTGTCGCTGGTCCGGCAGCTGATGACGCAGGTGTACGACGCCTTCGAGTACGCGCCCAAGTCCACCCGCGTCGACTCGCCCATCGACGATGCGCTGGCGGCCCGGCGGGGCGTGTGCCAGGACTTCGCCCACGTCACCATTGCGCTCATCCGTCGCCTGGGCATCCCCTGTCGGTACGTGAGCGGTTACCTGTTCCACAACCAGCAGAACGACGAGCGCTCGGTGGACGGCGCGTCACACGCGTGGGTCGAGGCGTGGCTGCCGTCGCTGGGCTGGGTCGGCATCGATCCCACCAACAAGACCCTGGCCATGGACCGGCACATCCGCGTGGCGATCGGCCGCGACTACCACGACGTGCCCCCGACCCGCGGCGCCTTCAAGGGCAATGCCCGCAGCGAACTCGGTGTGGCCGTCCGCGTCCAGACCACCGATGCGCCGATCGAGCCCTCCGACGTGATGCCGGCACTCTACTGGGCCGCCCCTGAGCCCGACATCGAGCCGCCGATCGCCGACGAGGAGCAGGAACAACAGCAACAGCAGCAACAGCAGTAATTCAGAATTCGGGATTCAGCATTCACAATTGAGCGTCGGGATTGGCGTTGACGGTCGTGCGCATTGCGACTATGGTCAACCCGAAATCGCCGAACTGCCACGAGTGAGCCCCACGCCCGGCGCGGGCTGATCCGTGTGCCCGGGGGGCCTTCCCCCACCTCGAGAGTTGCGGAGCGTATGCATAACCGTGCCGTCCTGATAGTCCTAATCGCGTGCGCAACGGCGTGGGGCGCTTCGCCTCACTCGCACACCAGCGTCGAGGCTGCGGCGCGCATCGCTGCAGCGCCATCTGCCCCGCGCGTGCTGGCGGCGGGAGCGCTGCCGCGCGACAGTCGCCTTGGGCCACTCAAGGACCTGAACGGCTACTTTCCGTTCACCCCGTCCTCCTCGCGCGAGGCGTGGGAGACCCGTGCGGCGCAGGTACGCCGGCAACTCCTCGTGGCGACGGGCCTGTGGCCGATGCCTGCCCGTACGGCGCCCGAGGCCGTGATCCACGGGCGCGTCGACCGCGACGGCTACACGGTGGAGAAGGTGTACTTCCAGAGCGTGCCCGGACATTTCGTCACGGGCAATCTGTACCGTCCGAAAGGCCGGTCGGGTCGGCTGCCCGCGGTGCTGTCGGCGCACGGACATTGGCCGGACGGGCGCTTTCAGGAGAAGTCGCCGAAGGAGTGGAAGCAGGACCTGGCCAGCGGCGCCGAGCGGTTCGAGTCCGGCGCGCGCTTCCCTCTGCAGGCACGCGCGGCGCAGCTGGCGCGCATGGGGCTCGTGACCTTCTTCTACGACATGGTGGGCTACGCCGACAGCGTGCAGATCCCCGAAGACGTCGCGCACCGGTTTGCCAAATCCCGCCCCCACATGGAGGGCGTCGGAGGCTGGGGCTACTACAGCACGCAGGCCGAGCTCCGGCTGCAGGACATCATGGGCCTGCAAACCTACAACTCCCTTCGCGCGCTCGACTGGCTCAGCGAGCTTCCCGACGTCGACCCGGCGAGGATCGCGATGACCGGCGAAAGCGGCGGAGCCACCCAGACCTTCGCGCTGGCCGCCATCGATCCGCGGATCCGCGTCGTGTTTCCCGCCGTGATGGTGTCCACAGCGATGCAGGGGGGCTGCACATGCGAGAACGCCCCGTACCTGCGCATCGGCACCGGCAACGTGGAGCTGGCCGCCCTCATCGCGCCGCGTCCGCTGGGCATGACCTCGGCTGACGACTGGACCAAGGAGTTCGAGACCAAGGGGTTCCCGGACTTGCAGCGCCATTTCGCGATGCTCGGCGCGCCGGACAAGGTGATGCTGACGCCGCTGACGCAGTTCGGGCACAACTACAACTACGTCAGCCGGGCCGCCATGTACGGCTGGCTCAACACGCACCTGAAGCTCGGACTCCCCGAGCCGGTCGTCGAGCCCGACTTCACGCCGCTGAGCATCGAAGAGGCCAGTGTGTGGAATGCCGCGCATCCCAAGCCATCCGGCGGCGAGGCGTACGAGCGGACGCTGCTGGCGTCCATGGCGCGCGCATCCGATCGCCAGCTGGCGGCGTTGACCCCCACCGATGCGAAGTCGCTGGCCGCGTACCGCGACGTGGTGGGCGGGGCCGTGGACACGCTCATCGGCCGGCGGCTCACCGCCGCCGATCAGGTCCAGGCCGAAACCGTGGCCGAGGAAGCGCGCGATGGCTATCGCGAGCGGCGTCTCCTGATCAGGAATGCCCACGGCGAAGAGCTGCCGGCGATTCTGCTGGTCGCCGGCCCCGCCGGGGCGACTCGCACCCCGGGACGGGCCGTCGCGTGGATCACCGGTCGCGGCAAGTCGTCACTCTTTGATGCGGCCGGCAGGCCGATCGCACCCGTCCGCAGGATGCTGGCCGCCGGCGTGAGCGTGCTCGGGGTCGATCTGCTGTACCAGGGCGAGTTTCTCGCGGACGAGCAGGCGCAGGTAACCGCACGCCGCGTCGAGAACCCGCGGCCGTACGCCGGTTACACGATCGGCTACAACCACCCGCTGTTCGCGCAGCGTGTGCACGACGTGCTGTCGGCGATTGCCTTCCTTCGGCAGCTCTCCGGGCCGGACCAGATGACCGGCGTCGATCTGGTCGGCCTCGCGGGCGGTGGACCGCTCGCCGCAGCCGCACGCGCCCAGGCGGGGGACGCGGTGACGGCGGCGGCCATCGACACCGAGGGGTTCAGGTTTGCGACCACGGTCTCGCTCACGGATGCGTCGTTCCTGCCCGGCATCGTGAAGTACGGCGACGTGCCCGCATTGCTGGCCGCGGGCGCGCCCGGCAAGCTGTGGCTCGCCGGCGAGGGTCGCGGGACCCCGCCGCTCGTGACCGCCGCCTACCGTGCGGCGGGTGCGCCGCAGCAGTTGACGACCGCAACGGCAGGCGCACGGGATGGGTCGGATTCGGCAGCCGCGGCTGCGGCTTGGCTGCTCGGCGGGCGGGTGCCCCGACGCTGAGCCACGGCGGCCGGGCCGCTCGTGGCGGTGCCGGCCGCACGCTACATTGTGAATTCCGAATTCTGAATTGCCTTTTGCCCCGCCTCCACATCGACGCGCGAGAGGATGAGCGCGCCGACAATGAAAAAGGCAATCACCGAGAGGATGGCGGCGCGGCTGGATCCGGTCAGCGCAATCGCCGCGGCAAAGGTCAATGGACCGAGGATGCCGGCGGTGCGTTCGGTGACGGCGAAGAAGCCGAAGAACTCCGACGATCGCTCGCGCGGGATCATGCTGGCAAACAGCGACCGCGACAGCGCCTGGCTGCCGCCCTGCACCGTGCCGACCAGGATGGCCAGCACGTAGAAGTGCACTGCCGTCTGCATGAAGTAGCCGAGGCTGCTGATGCCGGTGTAGACCGTCAGCGCCAGCCAGATGGCCCGCTTGGCGCCGATTCGACCGGCCAGCCAGCCGAAGAAGAACGCACAGGGCACGCCGACAAACTGCACCAGCAACAGTGCGCCAATCAGGTGGTGCTCCGCGATGCCGAGCTGTGCCCCGTACAGCGCCGCCATCCGGATGATCGTGCCGATGCCGTCGTTGTAGATCAGGAACGCCAGCAGCATCAGGAACGCCTGTCGATACTTGCGCAGGTTGGTCAGCGTGCCGCGCAGATCGGTGATGGCATGCCGTGTCGCCGCCGCCAGCGAGTCGTGCCCGCCGCCGATGACGATGGCCGGTTCACGCACCGTGCGCATGAGCGGAATCGAGAAGACCAGCCACCACACACCGACGCTGAAGAACGCCAGCCGCGTGGCCGCGCCCGCATCGGGCAGCCCGAACAGGCGCGGTTGCAGGATCCACGCGAGGTTGACCAGCAGCAGCAGGCCGCCGCCGAGATACCCGAGCGCGAACCCGGACGAGGAGACCTTGTCGAGTTCGTGCGGTGCCGCGATGTGCGGCAGCAGCGAGTCGTAGAAGGCAATCGACCCGCTGACGGCGATGTTGGCCACCATGAACAGGCCAATCGCCAGCGCCCAGTCGCCCTCCCCGATGGCCGCCATCGCCATTGTCGCGACCACGCCGATGACCATGAAGATGAACAGCAGGCGCTTCTTGTACGGCCGACGATCCGCGACCACGCCGAGCACCGGGGCGATGACCGCGCTGATGGCCAGCGCGATGGTCGTGGCCACGCTGAAGTTGAAGGCGGCGGTAGCGGGCGCGAGGTCGCGGGCCGCCACGTTGTTGTAGTAGATGGGAAAGACCGCCGCGACGATGGTCGTGAGGAAGGCGGAGTTGGCCCAGTCGTAGAAGGCCCACGCGCGGAGTTCGGGACGGCCAAGGCCCAGCCGCTCGAGCCAGGGGGCGCCCGACTCCCTCATCGAGGCACGGCCGCGCCGGTCGGCGGTGTCGTGGGTTGGGTCGCAGGCTGGAGCGGCACCACCGCCGAGGGTGTCGAGGAGGGGATGGGCACACCGGCCGGGTCCAGCGCCGGCACCTCCTGCGTGTCCGCCAGCGCAATCGGCAGCATGACCACGTGCTCGGTCATCCACGCCGTGTGCGAGGTCTCGAGCCAGGCCGGAATGCGGCTGCCCTCAGGTGCTCCTGGCAGCGCGAACCGCGAGAGCCAGACCTCCGTGCCTGCCAGCCGGTCGGCCTGACTGGCCGGCACCGTGGCGCGCCACGTCAGCCCCTCGGCGGGCACGGTCGTGTGCCACGCCTGCCAGCGCCCATCGCGCGTCCGGCCCACCAGCGTGGATTTCGTGGGCACGATGTCGGCCGGCAGGACGATGGCCAGCGCGGACCACTCCGGGCTCGAGGGCGTGACCGTGATCTCGATGTCGGCGTCGCCGGGTCGGCGGAACAGGACGGCGGTGATGGCTGCCGGCGACGAGGAGGCAGGCAACGGCACGGCGCCACGGAACAGGTGCGCCTTGGGCACGACGTGAAGGGCCGGCACGGTCGATCGCGCCACGAGCTGCCAGGCGACGTTGGCCGGGCCGCCGCGCGCGATGTCCAGGCCGGGCTCGTTGCTGGCCAGCTCCCAGTGCGCCGCGTTGCGCACGCGATCCTCGACAAACACCGCGGCCCGCTGCAGCGCCCGTTCGGCGGTGTAGGCCGGTGCCATGTAGGCGAGCAGTCCCGTGATGACCAGGCCCATCATCAACAGGCCGGCGGCCACGCCATGGGCCAGCCGCCAGCGCAGTCGGCCGACGAGCACGGCCAGGACCGGTGGCCACAACACGATGCCCGCGAGGAAGAACACGGCGGGGTATACCCAGGTGGGCGTCACCAGCGGCATGCGGCCGAGCAGCGTGACCACGAAGGGCAGCAGCGCAGTCAGGTCGGGGCCCCACAGCGTCCAGGTGAGCAACGCCACGCCGACGCTGCCGGCGCGCGCCGCCCACGTCCGCGGCACGGGGCCTGCGCCGACAAAGGCCAGCGTCGGGCCGACCAGCGCGAGCATCGCCAGCAGCGGCACCGAGACCAGGTACGAGGCCGCTGGCGCATACACCAGCGCGGCCGCGAGCAGGCCGATCCAGGCCGGCAGCGCCGCGAACCACACGCCGAACGGCGTGCCGTCGGGCCGCATCGTCGGCGGCGCGAGCGTGGCGAGGCGGCGCACCAGCCAGCTCACGGTCACCACCATCACCGTCATGAAGGCAAAGAGCCGCCAGGGCGCGGCGACCCACGGGTGGAGTTCGGCGCGGCCGGTGCGAACCAGCCACACCGCCGCCACCAGTGCCCCGAGCACCGCGCCGGACGCGATCACCGACCACGCCGCGGTCATCAGCACGTTGCGAAGCCCGCCGGTGCGCGTCAGCACGCGCACCAGCACGAGCCAGGTCACCACGCCCACCGCCAGCACCAGCCAGCCGCCGAGGATGCCGCCGCGCAACGACCACACGAACGCAATGCGATCGAGCAGCGAGAAGTACATCGGCGCTTGCGGCGACGGTGCCAGCGAGGGCTCGGCGTCGAGCCGATCGACCACGTCGAGGACCACGGCGCCGGCGT
>JBKJQW010000088.1:0-3823 GCA_046593715.1 Luteitalea sp. | reverse complement strand
GTCGCTGCTGCCAGCCTTCGCCTTGCAGGTCAGCACGCAGGGCGGAACGCAGGCGGTCTGGGGGGGCGAGGCGCCCCGATGCATGAGCGCGCCGTTCTCTCGCGATCGCCAACTTGTACAGAAGGCGATGCGACAGTTCGGCAGCAGACATCGTACGGAGTTTCCGCAGACGCGGCGTCAGGCCGATCAACTGATCAGGAGCGTGGCTCACGATCTCTCGGTCCTGCGAGCGGCCGGACGGAAGGCAAACCGCTCGACCTCGAGTGCGAACACGAGATCCTCCAGCCGCTCTTCGATCTCGACCCGCTCCATCGCGTAGGGGTCACTCGCCAGCGACGCGAACCCGTTACTGGACGTCGCCGCGCCGGTGAATCCTGCGCGCTCCGCCAGCCGATGCAGGTCTTCGGTGTGATAGCGCTCGGCGCCGCCGTTGGGGTAGGAGAACTGTGTGACCTCGACCCCCAGCCGCGACCGAAGTGCGCGGCGACAGCCGTCGATCTCACGCCAGGCGTCGTCGGGCCCCGCACTTGGCAGATTGGCATGGGTCAGCGTATGGCCGCCCATGTCCATTCCCAGATCGACCATCGCGCCGACCTGCTCCCACGTGAGCATCGTCGGCGTCGGGGCGCAGGGCATGCCGGCCAGCGACCGCAGCTCGGCGCGTAAGGCGTCACGCACGGGAATCAGATTGCCCTTGCACAGCTTGGTCAGCAGCTTCACGGCGCGATAGCGATCGTCGTCGGTGGCCAGGGGCAGCGTCTGCGCCCGAGGCACGGTGATCGACACCGTCGGTCCCGCGAGGCGTGAGACGAGGGTCTTGATCTCGGTGGGCCAGAACGGCTGGCCATCGGCGAGGCAGTCGGCCGTCAGATAGAAGGTGCCGACCACGCCATGCCGGTGCAGCGTACGAGCCGCCTCGAGGTTGTCGGCGTAGCCATCGTCGAAGGTGATCGCCACCGCGTTCGTCGGCAGCGCTCGACCGTCGCGGATGCGTTGGACCGCCTCGGGCAATGGCAAGACGCGGTACTGGCTGGCCAGGTAGGCCACGTGCGCCTCGAAGGCCGCCGGCGTCACGCAGATGCCGGGGTCGGCGTATGCGTCGCCCTCGGGGCCGCACACGGCGTGGTAACGCAGAATGGCGATCTGCCTGCTGGGCGCCAGCGTGCGGAGCGCGCGGTAGCCGCCGGCGCGCAGGAGAAGCGTCTTGGCCGCCGGCGCGATGTGCCTGCGGATACGGGTGGCGATGGTGCTCATGTGGGGCTGACGGGAGTGCGCGGGAACCGCTGCCAGGCCACGGCCTGCCCGCCGATCAGCCCGCGCAGCATGCCCGTGGCTGCCGCCACGTGCACCATGCCGAAGTAGTAGCAGACGCCGATCGGCAGCAACCGGCGCAGCGCCTCGACGCAGCCGAGCAGGCCGACTCCCATCGCCACCACCGTCGTCCACCAGATGGCAGCAAAGGCGGCGCCTTCGCCGCGCAGGGCGTAGCAGCTCATGACCAGGATGGCGCCCAGCACCGGCGACAGCCAGCGCAGGACCTTGTGCGAAAGGAGAGAGAACACGGCCTGCGGCGCTCGCCAGGGAATCTGCGTGCGGCCGCGCAACAGGAACTGCACGGCGCCGGCGACAATCCGGGTCTTGCGCGAGAATTCCTCCCAGGCCGACCGTGAGCCGTGTTCGAAGGCGATGGCGTCGGGCTCGTAGACCACGCGGTAGCCCTTCTTGATGACCGCCATCGGCACCGCCAGGTCGTCCAGGACGGTGTCGCCGGCGGGCGCCTCGAAGAGGTCGCGCCGTACGGCGTACAGGGCGCCATCGACGCCGACCATCGACCCCAGCTCGGACTCGGCGCGCTGCAGCCACCGTTCGTACTTGTAGTAGAGATCTTCGGGGGCGCCAAGCGCGGCCCGATCCCCGGTCAGGACCACGTCCCCACTGACCGCGCCGACGCGGGGATTGCTGAAGTTGCGCACGAGGGCGCGTACCGCGCCCGGCCTCAGGAACGCGTTGGCGTCGGTGAGCACGACGATCTCGCTCTCGATGGTCGGCATGCTGGCCGCCAGTGTCGCGATCTTGCCGCGCCGAGCCGAGTACGCGTGCAGCACCACGCCACGCGCAGCGTAGGACCGCGCAATCGCGTTTGTCCGGTCCCGCGACCCATCGGAGGCCAGCATGATCCGGAGGCGGTCGACGGGGTAGTCGAGAGCCAGTGAGTTCTCGATCTTGCCGGCGACGACGTCTTCCTCGTCGTGGGCGGCAATGAGGAGGGTCACTGTCGGCAGTTCGGCGTCGGGAGCGTCCGACAGCGTCAGCGGCCGCTTTCGGACCAGGCTGGCCGAGGCGACCACCAACGGGTAGCCGACAAAGAGATAGGCAACCAGGACGAGCGAGGACCAGAACACGACGCGAACCGTGGCCGGATGGCTTTCAAGCATCACGCCAAACCAGGCCAGCAGCAGGACGCCGGCGACCAGTGCACTTCCGGTCCAGAGGTCGACGATGCCGGTCGTGGTACTGCCGGCGGAGGCCTGCCGCGGCGTGCTCCAGATCCCTGAGGTGTTGCCGAAGGTCCCCTTGACCAGGCCGACGACCGAGGCCAGATTGAGCACCCCGAAATACCACGCCACCTGCAGCACGTGGCGTGACCTGGGCAGCGCCATCGCCAGCATCACCGCCACCGCCATCAGTGCCCACACCCATGGCGCGGCTGAAATCAGTGGTGGCAGCAACAGTGCCACGGTGGCAATCGCCATCATCGCCACGAACAGGCCGGTGAACCACCGCAGGACCTTGTGCGAGATGACCGACAGCGAGAACAGCCCGACCTTCCACGGCTTGAGGACATCACTGGCGAGGAAGACCGCGCGCCAGCTGCGGCTGATGATCCGCACGCGCCGGCGGTACTCCTTGCTCGTGTCTCCGGCCGCCTCTTCGTAACAGATGGCTTCGGGCTCGTAGACGCCCCGCCACCCGGCCGCAACGATCTGCAGCGGGTTCAGGAAATCGTTGATTCCGTCCTCGGGCAACGCCTGCCACAGCGGCTTGCGGATGGCATAGATGGCCCCATCCCCGCCAACGCTGGAACCCACCTGCGTCTCGAGGCGCTTCAGCTGCATCTCGTAGTTCCAGTACGCGCCCTCGCCCTCGTCGGCCACGCCGTCAGCATCGCCCTGGTAGCGCGCTTCGCCCGTCACGCAACCGACCGTCGGATCGGCGAAGTTCCGGACCAGCTTCCTGATCGCATCCGGCTCGTACATGGCGTTGGCGTCGGAGAAGACGACGAAGTCGCCGGTCACCGTCGGCACCACGGCGTTCAGGCCGGCGGTCTTGCCGCGGCGCTCGGCCTGTCGTCGCAACCGCACGCCGCGAGGCGCAAAGCTCTCGACGATGGTGTCAGTCCCGTCTGATGAGGCATCGGAGATGACGACGACCTCGAGACGATCGCGCGGGTAGTCGAGCGCCAGCGCGTTCTCGAGCTTGCTGGCGATCACGTCGGCCTCGTTGTAGGCGGAGATGATCAGGCTGACAGGCGGCGTGATCTCGCGCCAGGCAATGGGCTTGGCGCCGCGGACCAGCACGACTGCGCGGAGCAGCAGCGGGTAGCCGATCAGGACATAGGCGACGACGGCGCCGGAGACGGCCAGCAGAAGGAGCCAGGCGGTGGTCACAGGCCGCGCTTGAGGACGACGGTCTGCACCGTCTTGAAGAGGACGAAGAGGTCGAGGCCGAGCGACAGGTTCTTGATGTAGAAGAGGTCGTACTGCAGCTTCTCCATCGCGTCTTCGACCGAGGCCCCGTAGGTGTAGGACACCTGCGCCCAGCC
>JBKJQW010000079.1:0-9573 GCA_046593715.1 Luteitalea sp. | reverse complement strand
GAAAAACTTCCGCGCCCAAGCGGGCGAAGGCTTGCGCCATCTCGCAACCAATCGGCCCAGCGCCGATGACGCCGAGACGTTTCGGCAACTCGGTCAGAGAGAATAAAGTTTCATTGGTAAGATAGGGAACATCTTTCAGTCCCGGAAGCGGCGGTGCGGCGGCGCGTGCGCCGGTGGCGATGACGGCTTTGGCGAACCGCAGCGTTTGCCCGCCGACTTCGATGGAGTCTGGTCCTGTGAACTTTCCCGCGCCGAGAAACACGCCCACGCCGAGTTCAGCGAAGCGTTTGGCAGAATCGTGTGGGCTGATGTCCGCGCGGAGGCGGCGCATCCGCTCCATGACTTTGCCGAAATCTATCGTCGTGCCATCGGGAACATTCACTCCGAATTCTGCCATATTGCGAACGTCTGTGGCTTTGCTTGCGGCACGAATGATGGCTTTGGACGGCACACAGCCGACGTTGAGACAATCGCCGCCCATGAAATGTTTCTCAATGAGCGCGACCTTCGCGCCGAGTCCCGCCGCGCCGACCGCGCTGACCAAGCCCGCCGTGCCGCCGCCGATGACGACGAGGTTGTAGCGCGGCGCGGGCACCGGGTTGCGGTGCGTGGCGGGGAAAACGTGGGCGGCAAGCGCAGGGTCGGGAGTGAAGGTCATCGTGATGCCGTCGGCGAGGGGGTCGGTACGTGGTGGCCGGCGCGTGTCACGGGTCAGCCACCGAGCGCAGGAACGGCTCGAGGGTGGCCATCACGCGTGGCCAGCGATACCACGCTTCGACGTGCGCCCTGCCCTGCGCCCCGAGGCGGAGCGCCAGCGTCTCGTCGGTGGCCAGCAGGGTGAGTCCCTCGACGAATTCGTTGGCGTGGTGATAGTAGAGGCCGCCGTTGGCGCGCAGCGTCTGCCCTTTCAGCACCTTGCACCCGCCGTTGACCAGCGCCGGCACACCGTGGTTCCACGCCTCGAGCAGCACCAGGCTCAAGCTCTCATAAGGCGAGGGCATGATCAGGGTGCGCGCGCTGCCGAGCAGGGTCTCCCGCAGATGCTCGGGTACGAACCCGAGCGGCCGAATCTGGGGATGGCTCGGCACTTCCATGAACTCGGGCCCGGCCATCACGAGTGGCATCGCCGGACGCCGTTGATCCACGTATTGCATGTAGTGCCGGAACAGCGTGTCGCAGCCCTTGTTCTCTTCGACGCGACCGAGATAGAGGGCGTATGGGAAGCTGACGCCCAGATCCTCGAGTTCGCCGCGCAATTCGGGATGTGGCAGCGCCGCTGGAGCCAGGCCCGAGCCAATCACGCAGGACGGGGGCAGCGGGCCGCGCGCCCTGGAGGCGACCAGCTCACGCTCTTCCTGCGTGAGGAACACCACCCCGGCCGGCAACTGGAAATAATCCCCGAGCACGTCGAGCCAGACCGTCGGATCTTCCTCGGCGGTCGGGATGAGGATGGCCCGGTCGCGGACCAGCGGCAGGCCGAAAAAGCTCGGGTAATACCGATAGGACCAGAACAGGATCAGGTCGTACTGCGTGCCGTCGGTGCGCAGGTGGTCCAGCAAGGCCGGCACGCGCGGGCCGTTCTCCCGGAACCACTCGTGCTGCTGCTCGGTCGTCGATCGTCGCCCGAAGACGTCATGACTCAGGTCGGCGAAGCGATGCAGGTGCCGCGGCTGCTCGACAGGGAAGCGGTGGACGCGTACGGGTCCGAGCTGACTCTGGCCAGCGGGGTACGCGTTTCGCCAGGTGAGGTAGTCCTTGGCGCAGCTGGTCAGCACCGTGACCTCGTGCGACTCGGCCAGGCGCTCGGCGATCGCCCGGCAATGGGCCTCGGCACCGCCTGTCACCTCCGCGCCGTAGCGCTGGACCACGCAGGCCAGCTTCACGTTGGGCTCGTGCCAGGGGAAGGCGCCTCATCCGAGTGGGGCGGCTCCAAGGCGGCGACCCGTGCAGCCAGCCGGACGTTCTCGACGACGAGTTCCTGAATGCAGGCCATCAGGACGAAGTTCAGCCGCTCCTGGCGCGCGAAGTTCTCGCGGCTGTAGTCGTACAGCCAGCGCGTCACTGGAAGGACGAACGTCTGCTTCAGCCAGATGATGGCGCGACCGGCGATCGGCCGGTGGCTCGACAGGCGCAGCGACGGATCGACGCGCCAGTCGTCCTCGTCGTCGAGCAGTTCCGGCAACAGCAGCAGCTGGCGGTCGCGCTGCTCGAGCGCGCGGGCGATGAGTTGCTCGGCCGCCAGGAAGACACCCTCATCGTCAAAGGCGCGCACGCCGCCGCGCACCAGGCGCGCCCGCAGCTGTGTGCGGACGCGGGCCCGCACCTCGGCCATCACGTCTTCGGTAGCAATCCATGGCCGGTCCGCCAAGGCAGGCGTCGCGGCGGGCGGTTCTGGGGGGGTCACGGCAAGTCCTTTGTGCGCGACAGTTTATCGCACCATGGCTCGGGTCCACGAGGCCGCCCCGGGCCTTGGCCCGCGTCTGCCGCCGTCGCCTGCCGTATGCTTGACGCTCGGTCGCGCCAGGGGCGCCGCCACACCTCCCGCATGGAATTGCTCACCGATCTGCTCAACTGGGTGCGCGCCCTGCACAGCGACGAGGGCGTCCGTGCCCTCATCGCGTGGGGCGGGCTCAGCATCCTCGTCGCCATCGTCTTTGCCGAGACCGGGCTGCTGGCCGGCTTCTTCCTTCCTGGAGATTCCCTGCTGGTGACGGCCGGGGTCGTGTGCGCCGGCGCATTTCCCGGCCTGCCGCCGCTCAACATCTGGTTGACCAACCTGCTGCTGGTGCTGGCGGCGGTGATCGGGGACCAGGTGGGCTACGGCCTCGGCCATCGCGCCGGACGGGCCATCTACAAGCGACCGGATACCCGTTTCTTCAAGAAGAAGTACCTGCACGAAGCGCAGGAGCTGTATGCCAACAAGGGCGGGTCGTCGCTGATCATCGCGCGATTCGTGCCGGTGATGCGCACCTTCGTCCCCTTCATCGCCGGCGTCGCGCAGATGCCCTATCGCAGTTTCGTGACCTACAACGTCGTGGGCGGCGTGTTGTGGGTGAGCAGCCTGCTCTGGGTGGGCTACTTCCTCGGCCTCAGCCCGCTCGCCAATCAGATTCATCATGTGATTCTGGTGGTGATTCTGGTTTCGGTGCTGCCGTTGCTGTGGGAGGTCTACAAGCGGTGGAAACACTCCACGGGACGCGCATGATGTAAAGGCGGGGGCACGGCTCGATGACCAACACGACCGCGAGCGAGCGCACCGCCGCACGACGTCTGGCGCCCCTGGCGATCGTCTCGCTGGCCCTGCCCCCGCTCGGGGCGCTGCTGCTACTCGGCCATCTCTCGAGCATCGGCCCGTGGCTGCAGGGACTCGGCGGCCGCGGGCTCGCCCTGTACATCGCGGGGTTTGCCATCTTTGGCGGGTTCGCGCTGGTGCCCACCTACGCTCCCGCCATCCTCGGCGGATGGGCGTTCGGCGATCGCCTCGGCATCCCGGCGGCCCTGGCCGGCTTCGTGATCGCGGCGGCCATCAACTACGGCTGGGCCCGCCGCCTCTCGGGCGGACATGCGGCCACCCTGCTGGCCGAGCGCCCGCGCTGGCTCGCCGTGCGCAACGCCCTGGTCGGACGGTCGTGGAGCAAGACCCTGTTTGTGGTGGCGCTGGTCCGGGTGCCGCCCAATTCGCCCTTCGCCCTGAGCAACGCTGCCCTGGCGGCGGCGCGGGTACCGATCGGCGCCTATCTCGCTGGCACCCTCATCGGCCTGACTCCACGAACCGCCATCGCCGTGAAGGCCGGCGCGCATCTCTCGACGCTGGATTTCGGGCAGCCGCACGCGTTCGGATCGGCAGCGGTTGCCTTGGGCGTGTCGGTCGTGGCGCTCGGGATCCTCGGCTGGATGGCGAGGCGCGCCCTGGACTCCGCATTGGCGCAATCCACGCCAGACGGCGACAATGACGACCACACGCCGCCATGACTCCCCTGCGACTGCTCCTCTGCGCCTGCGCGCCCGGCCTGGCACTGGTCCTGACTCTCACCGCCGCCCCGGCCACACCTGACGCCCAGCGTCGCCCGGCGCGGCGACCCAACGTCATCGTGATCCTGGCCGATGACCTCGGGTACGGCGAACTCGGCGTGTACGGGCAGGCCCGCATTCGGACGCCCCGCCTGGACGCGCTGGCACGCGAGGGCGTCAGGCTGACCCAGTTCTACGCGGGCAGTCCCGTCTGCGCGCCCTCGCGGGCGACCCTGCTCACCGGCCTGCATACCGGTCACGCGCCCATTCGCGACAACCTCGAGGCGCCGGGCGGTGGGTTCACCGACGACACCGAACTCGGACAGGGGCCGCTGCCGCTGGATACCCCGACGATGGCCGCCTGGATCAAGACGCAGGGTTACGCGACGGCGCTCGTGGGCAAATGGGGACTGGGCGGTCCCCAGACCGAGAGCCAGCCGGACCGCTTCGGGTTCGACACGTTTGTCGGCTATCTCGATCAGAAGCAAGCGCACAACCACTACCCGACGCATCTCTGGCGCGGCCGGACACGACTCGCGCTCGACAACCCGCCGCTGCTGCCCCACCAGCGCTGGGAGGGAACCGACCCGCACGACCCGGGCCGATATGCGCGGTATCGGGGCCGCGAGTATGCGCCGGACGTCCTGGCGCGCGAGGCCGTCAGCTTCATCGACGCGCACCGCCACGAGCCGTTCTTCCTGTACTTCGCGCCCACGCTGCCCCATCTCGCCCTGCAGGTGCCTGAAGAGGCGCTTGGCGCGTATGACGGCGTCTTTCCAGAGGAGAAGCCGTACAGCGGCGACCGTCAGTATCTGCCGCACCACCGCCCCGCTTCGGCGTACGCGGCGATGATCACGCGCCTCGATCAGCACGTCGGCCAGGTGCTCGACGCGCTGGACCGCCTGGGTCTGCGTGAGGACACGATCGTCGTGTTCACCAGCGACAACGGCGGCACGTTCGACATCGGCGGCAAGCCGATGTCAGTGCTCTCCAACGGCACCCTCCGCGGCCACAAGCAGGACGTGTACGAAGGAGGCATCCGCGTGCCGTTCCTGGCCCGCTGGCCTGGGCATATCCCCGCAGGTCGCGTGGCGACGAGCCCCGGCGCCTTGTGGGACCTCTGGCCGACGCTGGCGGCAGCGCTGGGCAGGCCCTCTCCGGCGGAGGCAATCGACGGCATCTCGATCCTCCCGGTCCTGACCGGGCGCGGTACCCGCACGCCACATCCGCCGCTGTACTGGGAGTACCACTCGCAGGGCGGCCGGCAGGCGGTGCGCGACGGGCGCTGGAAGGCGGTCAGACTCGGCGCCACGGCGGCGCCAGAGGGACCGATAGAGTTGTACGATCTGGCGGCCGACCCCGGTGAGCAGCATGATGTGGCGAGGGCGCAGCCGCGCGAGACGGCGCGTCTCGCGCAGCTGCTCGGGGGGCTGCGAACGCCGTCGCCGATCGCGCGCTTCAACTTTGGCGACAGACGCCAGCCCTGAGGATCGCCCACACCGTGCCCTTCGACTGCCGCCACCAGTACGCATACGGACACGATGCCTGCGTTGCCGACTGTCCCACCCGGCACCCGACGAGTGGGTTCTCCTACCAGCGCGTCCACACGCCGGAAGATGCCCCTCTTCCGGATACCGGCACGGTGGACGTCGCCGTGCTCGACATGAATCATGGCTGGCCCAACCTGGGCCACGCGGCTGTCGTGCGCTCGCTGCGGCAGGTCGTGTGTGACCTGCAGGGCGCACTGGCCGACGCCGACCTGCGCGTCCGCGTGTCTTCCTACGACGTGCGGCGGTCGAGCGGCGCCCCGACCGTCGCCGCGGTCGAGGGCCTGCTCTGCATAGGCACGGGGGGGCCTGGCCACCTCGACCCCCGTCGCAACGACGGTGTCGATCCGGGTAGCCAGGGCATTGCCGAGAACCCTGCGTGGGAGCCGGAGGTGTTTGCCTGCTTCGATGCCGTGCGAGCGCACCCGGAGGGCGTGCTGCTTGGCATCTGCCATTCGTTCGGCGTCATGTGCCGCTGGCTGGGCGTGGCTGACGCGCACCTGCGGGGACCCGAGAAGGGCGGCAAGAGCGCGGGCATCATGGAGAACGCGCTGACCGCGGACGCCCGCGAGCACCCGTGGTTTCGCTTCCTCAGCCAGCAGGCCGGTCCGTCACAACGCATCGCCGTACTCGACAACCGCCTGTACGACCTGCTGCCCGACGGCCCACTGCCGGCATCGGCCAGCGCCATCGCCTATGAAACCCTGGGTGTGGGCGGCCCCGTCGGCCCGGCCTTGACGATGCTCGAGGTCGAGCGCGAACCGACGGACGGCATGCCGCGCATCTTCGGGTTCAACCATCATTCCGAGATCGTCAACCGTCCGCGGCAGCTGTCGTTGCTGCGGCGGCGCCACGCCGCCGGCAAGATCGACAGTCGCTGGTACGAGGAGCGCCGTCGCACGCTGATGGAGACGCTGGACGACCGGGCCGGCGAGCAGCAGCTCGCGCTGACGTCGAGCTTCTCGTTGCACGGGCCGTTGCGCTACCACCTGCTGCGTCGCCTGCGGCGGGCCGCCGAAGCCCTCGGCCGGCCGTGGCCCCTGCACGAACGCAGCACACCCATCGCGATGATCGCCAGCGGCGAGGTGCTCTCGCTCGATGAACTCGGAGCCGCGCGGTGATTCCGCAGCCGCCCTTTGCCGACACGCTCTCGCTCGAGGAGGAGCTGCGCCGTTTCGAGGAACTGAAGCCGCGCCTCAAGGAGGTGTGGGACGTGCTGATGCGCACGGCCGACCAGCCAGGGACCTCGGTGGTCGTGCCTTCGCTGACGCTCGACCAGGACGAGCTGCGCAAGCTCGATGGCGCGACGTTCTACGAGGAACGTCTGCTGTTCCTGCTGATCCGCCTGCGTAACCCGCGCGCCCACGTCGTCTACGTCACGTCGCAGCCGGTGCACCCGCTGATCCTGGACTACTACCTGCACCTGCTGGCGGGCGTGCCGGCCAGCCACGCGCGGGCACGCCTGACCATGCTGTGCACGTACGACGCCTCACCGCGCCCGCTGACGCAAAAGATCCTCGAGCGTCCACGCCTGATCGAGCGCATCCGGGAGGCCATCCCCGATCCGTCCCGGGCGTATCTCACGATCTTCAACTCCACACCCCTCGAGCGCAAACTCTCGGTCCTGCTCGGCATCCCCCTCAACGGGCTCGACCCGACGCTGAACTACCTCGGCACCAAGTCGGGCAGCCGCAAGGTGTTCCGGCAGGCCGGCATCGAGCTGCCGGAGGGGTTCGAGGACTTGACCGGCGAGGCCGACGTCGAGGACGCGCTGATCGAACTCGCCAGTCGCCGCCCCGGCCTGCGCAAGGCCGTCGTCAAACTCAACGACAGTTTCTCGGGCGAAGGCAACGCGATCTTCCGTTTCCCTGAAGAGGCCGATGACCGGCTGGCCGTGCGCAAGGCGCTGCGGTCGGTGGAGTTTGCCGTGCCCTGGGAGACGTACCAGAATTACTTCCAGAAGTTCACGCGCATGGGAGGGATCGTCGAAGAGTTCATCGACGCGGCCATCAAGGTCTCACCGTCGGCGCAATTGCGCACCAGTCCGGCAGGCGAGGTGCTGCCGACCTCGACGCACGACCAGATTCTCGGGGGGCCATCCGGGCAGGTCTACCAGGGTTGCAGCTTCCCCGCGCACGAGGACTACCGCATGGCAGTCCAGCACCGGAGCATCCTGGTCGGTCAGGTGCTCGCGAAGCAGGACGTGGTGAGTCGGTTCGGCGTGGATTTTCTGGCGTTCAAGGACGCGCCCGACGATCCGTGGAAATTGACGGCACTCGAGATCAACCTCCGCGTGCTCGGCACCACGCACCCGTTCCTGGCGCTGCAGTTCCTGACCGGCGGCACCCTGGACCCCGACTCGGGCGAGTTCGTCTCGTTGAGCGGCCGACCGAAGTTCTACATGGCCACTGACAACCTCCGCGCGTCGACTTATCGCGGTGTCCTGCCCGAAGACCTGATCGACATCGTCACCGACAACGGCCTGCACTACAGCCATCGCACTGAATCGGGCGTCCTGTTTCACCTGATCGGCGCGCTGTCGGAGTACGGCAAGCTCGGTCTCACGGTGATCGCCAGCAGCCCCGAGGAGGTTGCCGATCTGTATGGGCGGACGCTCGAGGTGCTGGCCCGTGAAACCGGGATCGGCCACGCGTAGGTCGCCGTCGCCGGGCAGGGAGTCGCGGGGCCCGGAGCCGTTGACGCAGCCGTCCCGACGGCTGATAGTTGTGCGTATCTGATACACATGACTGCATGCTCAGGGCGATCCACCTCCGCAAGGCGTGATGAACGTCCTGGTATCTAACTTGCTTTTACAACCGCCATGACGAACGACACTGCCATCTCGACGATCAACAACCTCATCGAGACCTGCAAAGACGGCGAGAAGGGTTTCGCGGCCGCCGCTGAAGGCCTCACCGATCACACCTACAAGAGCAAGTTCCATGAGTTTGCTCAGCAGCGCGCGAAGTTTGCCCGTGAGCTGCAGGACCAGGTGCGGTCGCTCGGTGGCGACCCCGAGCAGACGGGCTCGGTGGGAGGAGCCCTGCATCGAGGATGGATCGACATCAAGTCGGCCGTGACCGGCAGCAGCGATCACGCGATTCTGGCCGAGGCCGAGCGCGGTGAGGATGTGGCCAAGGCCGCGTACGAAACGGCGCTCAAGGAGACCCTGCCCACCGCCGCCGCCGCGGTTGTGCGACAGCAGTCCGAGGTGGTGCGGCAGACACACGACTACGTCCGCGATTCCCGCGACCGCGAGAAGAGCGCCACCTAGCTCTCGGGCGCGACCCGGTGCCGCCGCGTCACGTCGGCGCGTGCGGTGCCGGTGCGCCACGGCGGACCTGCCGGCAGGCGGTCAGTTCGAGCGCCACAGCCATTCGAGCGCCGCTGGCAGCGTCTGGGCCTTGACGGCCCGGTCGCAGTGACCGGCGTTCCGGGCAAACACGAACTGATACGGGTAGCCCTTCGCGGCCAGGGCGGCGGCCATGCGCTGGTTGGCGACGACCCAGTCGTGCATGTCGTCGCGCATGCGATTGGGATTGAACAGATCCCGATCGCCGACGTGCATCCAGATCCGAAGCGGCTTCTTCGGACTGTTGGGGATGAGCGTCTGGTGATAGCCCCAGGCGCCGCCCGGCGTGTCTGGATTCCACGGCCACTGCTGATTGACGTACGTGCCTGAATAGGACAGCACGCGGCGGTAGAGGTCGGGGCGGTACCACGCCATGCTGAGTGCGGCCGACGCGCCTGAACTGCATCCCATCGTCGCCCGCTGGTCGGGATCCCTGCTGAGCGTCACCGCGAATCGTCGCTCGACCTGCGGCAACACTTCGGTCTCCACGAACTCCGCATATCGGCCCGACATCGTGTCGTACTCGAGCCCGCGCTGACTCCCCTGCGCGTCGCCGCTGCCGTTGCCGATCGAGATGCCGATCATCACCGGCACCCGCTTCTCGGCAATCAGCGTATCGAGCGCCGTGAACAGCATCGGATCGGGGCCGTCGGCGCCGACGAT
>JBKJQW010000026.1:0-35863 GCA_046593715.1 Luteitalea sp. | reverse complement strand
GCGGGTCCGATTGGCGCGAGTCACCTGGATGTGTTCGGCGCCAATGGCCGGGGGCAGCCCGCCCTCGTGGATGCGGGGATTGATGGCGGCCCCAACCACCCGCACCGGTTCGGCGGCAGTGCCTGGCTGCGCCAGGACGGGGGCCGCGAGGCGGGCGAGCCACCAAACGATGCCCGCCGCCAACCAGAACGGGACAGCACGAGGTCGTGTCGGCAAGCTGAGGATGGCCACGGCCCCCAATTCTAAGTCCGTCGCAAAACGCCGGCGATTGAGAGACGATGGCCAGCGACGCGCATTGCACCAGCCCCCCGCATGGCATAGGCTGGATCGATACCCGGAGTTGTCTCCCGAATGGCCACAGAGCCCTGTCTCGCGGTCGCGGGTCGCCAACGCGCCGAACGGCGCCTTGCGACCGGCGTCGCCCTCCTTGCGACTCTTCTCGCTGCTGCGGCAGGGTGCGGACCCACCGTACCGCTGGTGGCTGGTGTACCGGCGCAGGTGGACTTCAACTTCCACGTCCGGCCGATCCTGTCCGACAAGTGCTTTGCCTGCCATGGGCCGGACGACCGCGCGCGCAAGGGCGGGCTGAGCCTGCACACCAGGGACGGCGCATTCGCGACACTGGACACGGGCCGACGAGCGGTGGTGCCCGGCAACGCCCGCAAGAGCGAACTCGTGCGGCGCATCCTCAGCACCGACCCGGCCGTCATGATGCCGCAGCCCGAGTCTCACCTGGCGCTGAACGACATCGAGAAGGGGACGCTGGTGCGGTGGATCGAGCAGGGCGCCGCCTGGACGCCGCACTGGGCCTTCCTCGCTCCAACCAAGGCGGCGGTGCCGACTGGCGACGACATCGGGGGAGTCGACAACCCGATCGACGCGTTTGTCCGCGCCGACCTGCGCGGGACCGGCCTGCGGCCCTCACCGGAGGCGCCGCGCGAGACGTTGATCCGGCGCGTGTCCATCGACCTCACCGGCCTGCCACCGTCGCTGGCCGAGGTCGATGCGTTTCTGGCCGACCGGCAACCCGGGGCCTACGCGCGGGTGGTCGATCGACTGCTCGGCTCGCCGGCGTTCGGAGAGCGGATGGCCGCCGACTGGCTCGACGTCGCCCGCTACGCCGATTCGCATGGCTACCAGGACGACGGGATGCGGCAGATGTCGCCGTGGCGCGACTGGGTGATCGGGGCGTTCAACCGCAACATGCCGGTCGACCAGTTCATCACCTGGCAACTGGCTGGGGACCTGCTGCCCGACGCGACCTCCGAGCAAAGACTGGCCACCGCGTTCAACCGTAACCACATGCAGAGCCAGGAGGGCGGAATCGTCTCGGAGGAGTACCGGATCGAGTACGTCGCCGACCGCGTCAACACCTTCGGTACGGCGTTTCTCGGCCTGACGGTGCAGTGCGCGCGCTGCCACGACCACAAGTACGACCCGATCCTGCAGAAGGACTTCTTCAAGCTCTTCGCATTCTTCAACAACGTCAACGAGACGGGTCAGATTCCGTACTCCGGCATGCCGAGCCCGACGGTGACCATCACCAACCCGGACGCCGACGCCGCGATCGCCACGTTGCGCGCCGCGATGGGGCCGCTCGAGCAGGCGACCCGCATCGATCGTCTGGCCAGCGGCCCGGCCTTCGAGGCGTGGCTCGCCGGTGTCGAGGGCGCGGCCGCGCCGCCGGCCGTCGTTCTGCCACGGCCCCTCGTGCACCTGCCGCTCGACGAGATGAAGGCCTACACCTTCGCCAACCGCGCCACGCCGGCGCGCCCCGGTGTGGTCGGGGGCGAAGAGGAGCGCAAGAAGAAGACGGCGCGCGCGCCCGAGATGGTGGCAGGTCCGGTGGGCCGTGCGGTGCGGCTGGTCGGCGATAGTCAGATCGACCTCGGCGGCCGCGATCAGAAGTTCGGTTTCTTCGAACGCAACGATCCGTTCTCGTTCGCGCTGTGGATGCGGCGCGACACGCCCTCGGTGGCCGGTCCGGTCCTGACGCGCTCCGGTGCGGTGATGAACGGACACCGGGGCTACGAGCTGATCCTTCGTCCCGATGGGACGCTGACCGCAGGACTGCACCACGTGGCGCCGGACAACTCGATTGAGATCGAGACGCGTCAGCCCTTGACCGTGGGCACCTGGTATCACGTCGCCGTCACCTACGACGGCTCGAGCCGCGCCGCCGGGCTGCGGCTCTACGTTGACGGCACGCCAGCGGCGACGCGCGTGCTGACCGACAACCTGGCGCGCAGCATCATCAGCGAGCCGCTCGGCGACTGGAGCGGCATCTCGGCGATACGCCTGGGGCGTCGGGGCGACGAGAATCTGTCGGACACCTCGATCGACGAGTTCTATGTATTCGCCGACCAATTGACGGCGCTCGAGGTCGCGGCGCTCGCCGACCGCGGGACGCGTGCGGAGGTCCCCGCGGCGGCCCCTCGACGCGCCGCGCCGTCGCGCACCGACCTCGCCGACCACTGGGTGCGGCGAGTGGCCCGCGCTGGAGCACGAGAGCGGCAACAGCTGCGGGTGCTGCGGGGCAAGGAGAACGCCATCATCACCAAGCTGCCGCAGGCGATGGTGATGCGCGACCTGCCGCCCGATCGCGCCCGGCCGACGTTCGTCCTGGCGCGCGGGGCCTACGACGCCCCGACCGATCGCGTCGAGGCCGACACCCCGGCGGTCCTGCCCGGGTTCACCGGGCCGCGCAACCGGCTCGGCCTCGCGCAATGGCTTGTGGCGCCGAACCACCCGCTTGCCGCCCGGGTGGTCGTGAACCGCTACTGGGCCCTGTTGTTCGGCACCGGCCTGGTGGCCACGCCCGAGGACTTCGGCAACCAGGGCAGGCTGCCGACACACCCGGCGCTGCTCGACTACCTGGCCGTGACCTTGCGCGACGGCGGGTGGAACCTCAAGGGCCTGCTGCGGCAGATCGTGCTCTCGCAGACGTACCGCCAGTCGTCGGCCACAGATCCCGTGGCCATCGAATTGGACCCGTCCAACGAGAAACTGGCGCGCGGACCGGCCTATCGACTGGCGTCAGAGCAGATTCGCGACGGCGCGCTGGCCGCCAGCGGACTGCTCGTGCCAACCCTGGGCGGCCCGAGCGTCTACCCCTATCAGCCGCCCGGCTTGTGGGAGGAGTTGGCCACCCGCAACGCCACCACCTACGCGCAAGGCAAGGGCGACGACCTGCATCGCCGCAGCCTGTACACGGTGTGGAAACGCAGCACGCCGCCACCCTCCGCGATCAGCTTCGACGCCTCCGAGCGCCTGCTCTGCATCGTCAAGCGGCAGCGGACGAGTACGCCGCTGCAGGCGCTGGTGCTGCTCAACGACGTGCAGTACGTCGAAGCGGCACGGGTCCTGGCCGAGCGCCTGATGCGCGAGGGCGGCGACACCCCCGATGCTCGCATCACGACGGCCTACCGGCTGCTGACCAGCCGGGCGCCGCGTGCGACCGAACTGGCCGCGGTGCGCGAGCTCTTCGTCAAGCAACGGCATGGGTTTGCCGGTGACGTCAAGGCGGCCCGGGCGCTTGCCAGCGCCGGCCAGGCGCCCGTCGCGCGGGCGCTCGATCCCGTGGATGTCGCCGCGTGGACGGTCGTCGCGAGTACGATCATGAATACGGATGAAGCGGTGACCAAGCGATGAAGGCCCTCGACGATCTCAAGTTCAACGCGACGCGGCGGCATTTCCTGTCGGCGGCCAGCCTCGGCGTCGGCTCGGTGGCCCTTGGCGCGCTGCTCGACCCGGCACGCCTGATGGGCGGCACCGCGCAGGCCCCTGGCGCAGCCGGGGCGGGTGGGGCGCCAACCGGGCCCCTCCTGCCGGCGACCCAGTTCGTGCCGCGCGCCAAACGCGTGATCTACCTGTTTCAGAGCGGCGGGCCGTCCCAGCTCGACCTCTTCGACGAGAAGCCGATGCTGCGGACGATGAACGGCGAGGACCTGCCGGCGTCGATCCGCATGGGCCAGCGCCTGACCGGGATGACGGCGCACCAGAAGCAGTTCCCGCTCGCCGGCTCGCACTTCGCGATGGCCCGGCACGGCCAAAGCGGGGCCATCGTGAGCGAGTTGCTGCCCCACATCGCCTCGATTTCCGACAAGCTGTGCTTCGTCAAGTCGATGCACACCGAGGCCATCAACCACGACCCGGCCGTGACCTTCGTGCAGACCGGCTCGCAGCAGGCGGGGCGGCCGTCGATCGGCTCATGGTTGTCGTACGGACTCGGTTCCGACAACGCCAACCTGCCGGCCTTCATCGTGTTGCTGTCGCGGGGGCGGGAGGGCGACCAGCCCTTGTACTCACGGCTCTGGGGCAGCGGCTTCCTGCCCTCGCAGCACCAGGGTGTGCAGTTCCGCCGAGGCAAGGATCCGGTGCTGTACCTCGGCGACCCGGACGGGCTCAGCCCCGAGACCCGGCGGCACATGCTCGATACCTTCCGGCAGCTCGAGCAGGAGCAGCACGCGCGCGTACTCGACCCCGAGATCAACGCCCGCATCGCTCAGTACGAGATGGCTTACCGGATGCAGACCTCGGTGCCAGAGGTGATGGACTTTGCCAACGAGCCACAGAGCGTGCTCGACATGTACGGGCCGGAGGTCAAGACGCCCGGGACGTTCGCGGCCAACTGCCTCCTGGCGCGGCGACTGGCCGAGCGCGACGTCCGCTTCATCCAGCTCTATCACCAGGGCTGGGACCAGCATGGCAACCTGCCCAAGGACATCCGCACCATGACCCGCTCGGTCGACCAGCCCTCGGCAGCGCTGGTCAAGGACCTCGAGCAGCGCGGACTGCTCGAAGACACGCTGGTGATCTGGGGCGGTGAGTTCGGCCGCACCAACTACTCGCAGGGCAAGCTGACCAAGGAAAACTACGGGCGCGACCACCATCCGCGCTCGTTCACGGTGTGGATGGCCGGCGGTGGCGTCAAGGCGGGCCTCAGCTACGGCGAGACCGACGAGTTCGGCTACAACGTCGTGCGCGACCCGGTGCACGTGCACGACTTCCAGGCCACCTTGATGCACCTGCTGGGAGTCGAGCATGAGCAGTTCACGTTCAAGCATCAGGGTCGGCGGTACCGCCTCACCGACGTGAGCGGACACGTCGTGAAGGCGCTTCTGGCGTAAGCGCGTGCTCACGGACCTCCAGCCGTTCATCGGCCGCTTCCACCCGCTCCTGGTCCATCTGCCGATCGGCTTCCTGCTGCTGGCCGGGGCCGTCGAGATCCTGTCGCGCCTGAAGCGCTTCGAAGGCATGGGCATCGCCCGCCTGATGCCGGCGCTGCTCGGGCTGTGTGCCCTCTCCACCGCGGCCGCCATCGGCACCGGCACCCTGCTGTCGTGGAGCGGCGAGTACGACGCCGCGCTCGTCTGGCGGCACCAGCAATGGGGCCTGATGCTCGGGGCCGTCGTCGTCCTTGCGAGCGCGGCGGCGTGGTGGCGCACCCGGACAGACCATCGACTGCCCAACCTGCTGTACGGCGGGGCCTTCGTCCTGGCGCTGGTGCTCCTCGGGCTCACGGGCCATGCGGGTGGCTCGATCACGCACGGCGAGACCTACCTGACCGAGCACATGCCGGCTGTGCCGTTCCTGACCTCGGCCCGAGCCAGCACCGCCATGGGTCCTGTGGACCCGAGCGCGACGCCGGTCTTCAAGACGTTGGTGGCGCCGACCTTCGAGGCGCGGTGCATCACCTGCCACGGGCCTGCTCGACAGTCCGGCAAACTGCGGCTCGACTCGCCGGAGGCCATTGCCAAGGGCGGCGAATCAGGGACCGTCGTCGTGGCCGGTGACGCAGCGGGCAGCCTGCTCGTGCGCCGCATCTTCCTGCCGACCTCGGACAAGAAGGCGATGCCGCCCAAGGGCCACCCCGCGCCATCGCATGCCGAGGTGGCCGTCCTGCGCTGGTGGATCGACCAGGGCGCCTCGTTTGATCAGATGCTGGCAGATGCGCAGGTGCCGGCCCACCTCGAGCCGGCGATCGTCGATCGCCTCGGCCCGGTGGACTTGAGTGCCCCGCCGATTCTGTCGGTGCGCGTCCCGCCCGGCGACCCGAACGCCATCGACGCGCTCAGGGCCCTGAAGCTCCGCGTCGAGCCGCTCCGGGCGGGGACGTCGTTGCTGATGGTGCAGGCGCCTCCGGCCGCGCGCCTGCTCGACGACACCGGCCTGCAGGCCCTCGCGCCGTTGGCCGCGCAAATCGCCTGGCTGGACCTCGGCGGCACGCAGGTGACCGACGCCGGCCTGACGGTCCTGCTGCCGAAGCTGGTCAACCTCTGGAAGCTGTCGCTCGATCGCACGCCCATCACCGACCGCGCGCTCGCGCCGCTCTCGACGTTGCCGCGCCTCGAGTCGATCAATCTGTATGGCACGGCAGTCACCGACGCCGGCCTCACGTCGCTCGAGACCCTGACGCGGCTGCGTTCGGTCTATGCGTGGCAGACGCAGGTGACGCCGCAGGGCGCCGAGGCCCTGCAGGCGGCATCCAAGAAGGTCCAGGTCACCCTCGGGGCGCCCCCAACGCCGGTCTTCGAGACACCGACCGACGACCGCGCCATGGTCAAGGCCAAGACCAACTAACGCGACTTCGATCGCCTCCGCTCCCCCATCGTCACGACGACGGCGTGCGCCTGCCCGTCGTCGCTGATCGGAACGGCGTCGGGGTCCACCTGCACCCCGTCCAGCGTCGCCGATGCCACCCCCATGCTCCGGTGCTCCGGGTTGTGCACCTCGATGTGGTAGCTGGACGCACCGACACGCCAGTCGATCGAGAATCCGGGCCATGTCGAGGGAATGCAGGGTGCGATCGAGAAGGTCTGGCCTTGCCGCCTGAAGCCGAGGATGCTCTCGACGCCGGCGCGGTACATCCACCCGGCCGATCCCGTGTACCACGACCAGCCGCCGCGCCCGGTGTGCTCCGGGTGCGCGTAGACGTCGCCATCCATCACGTACGGCTCGGTCACGTAGCGCTCGACGCTGGCCAGGTCGCGCGTGTGGTTGACGGGATTGATCATGTGGAACAACTCCACCACCTCTTCGCCGTATCCCATGCGCGCCAGGGCCATGATCGTCCAGACGGCCGCGTGCGTGTACTGCCCGCCGTTCTCGCGGATGCCCGGGATGTAGCCCTTGATGTAGCCGGGGTCCTTCTCTCCGCGGTCGAACGCCGGCGTCAACAGCAGAATCAGGCGGGCGTCACGCCGCACCAGATGCGCACGGACCGCGTCCATCGCGCGCCGCGCCCGGGCCACTGGCGCCGCTCCGGACAGCACCGCCCACGACTGGCTGATCGAGTCGATCCGGCATTCGTCGCTGCCCGCCGACCCGAGGGGCGTGCCGTCGTCGTAGTAGCCGCGGCGGTACCAGTTGCCGTCCCAGGACAGCTCCAGCGCGTTGCCGAGACGACGCTTCTCTGCCGCATAGCGTTGCGCCAAATCCTGGTGGCCGCGCGCCGCGGCAATCGGGCCGAAGTCAGCCAGGACCCCGTAGAGAAACCAGCCGAGCCAGACGCTCTCGCCGCGGCCCTCGTCGCCGACCCGGTTCATGCCGTCGTTCCAGTCGCCGATCCCCATGAGCGGCAGTCCATGCGCGCCCGAGGTCAGGCCGCGGTCGATGGCCCTGACGCAATGATCGAACAGCGAGGTCGAGGTGGCCGACACCGCGGGCAGGTCGTACAGCTCGTGCTGGTCGGGCCCCAGCGGTGGCGCCTCGAGAAAGGACACCATTTCCTCGAGGATCGAGAGGTCGCCCGTCGTCTTCAGGTACTGCGAGGTGACGTAGGGCAGCCACAGCAGGTCGTCGGAGCAGCGCGTGCGGGTGCCACGCCCGGTGGGCGGGTGCCACCAGTGCTGGACGTCGCCTTCGACGAACTGGCGGCTCGCCGCCAACAGCACCTGCTGTCGATACAGGTCGGTGCGGCTGAGGCCGAGGGCCATGACGTCCTGCAGCTGGTCGCGGAAGCCGAAGGCCCCGCCCGGCTGGTAAAAGCCCGTGCGTGCCCAGAGCCGGGCCGTCACCGTCTGGTACAGAAGCCAGCGGTTGACCATCAGGTCGAGCGAGTCGTCGGGCGTCCGCACCTGTACGGCCCCGAGGATGTCGTCCCAGAGCGCATCGGATCGGCGACGGCCGTCCTGCACACGCGGCACGTCGCCGCATCGGCCGATCAGCGCGTGGACATCGTCGATCGAGGTCCCCTCGCCTAGCAGGAACACGATGCGTCGCGTCTCGCCGGGCTCGAGCATGATGGCGGTGTGCAACACCGCACAGGGGTCCAGGCCGGCGCCGAGTCGATTCGAGAGCGAGTCCAGCGTCAGCCCCGCCGGCGATGCCAGCGACCCGTTCCTGCCAAGGAACTCGGTGCGGTCGCCGGTCATCGAGCGCATCGGCTCGCTGCACCACGCAAAGGCCACCCGGGATGCGAACTCGGCCACCCAGGGGTTGGTGGCGATGATGGCGCCGGTCGCCGCATCGCGGCTGGTCGTCACGGACCGCTGCACCCCGGTGCGTGGCGGTCCGAGCAGCCACGCGTTGTAGCCGAACAGACTGAGGCGTCGAGGCTGGCTCGATGTGTTGGTGAGCGTCAGCATCGACGCCTTCACCGGCGCGTCAGGGAAGACGAAGACCTCGAGGTGCTGCCGCAAGCTGGTGGTGGCGCGTTCAAACGACGTGACGCCCGCCCCGTGGCGGACCTGCCACACGTCTCCCGGTCGCCGCGACATCGGCGACGGGGTGGCCGCCCACGCGTCTCCGGTCACGTCGTCGCGCAGGAAGATCGCCTCCGCGGTCCCCTCGACGACGGGGTCGTTGTCAAACGGGGTCAGCCGGTGCTCGCGGCTGTTGACCGACCAGGTGAACGACGCGCCCGCCGAGGTGATCAGCGTACCGAAGTGCGGGTTGGCCAGGATGTTGGACCACGGCGCCGGCGTGTCCTCGCCATGGCGCAGCACCACCACGTACTCACGACCGTCCTCACTGAAGCCCCCGAGCCCGTTGGCCATCAGGAGTCGCGGGGCCGCCTCCACGGCGGCCTCCTCGACCACTGCGGGCATCGACTCGCGGCGGAACGACGCGCGCGGGAGCGTGGGCTGCGGCGCGGGGCGATCGAGCTGCTCGATGAGCTCACCCCGACTGCCCTCGAGCACCGCGCGCGCCACGGCCGTCAGCGACGCCCGGTCGGCCGGTGACAGCGCGTCGGTCCGTCGCAGGAAGACGCCACCCGGGCGGTCGCGCCAGGCACCCCAGGAACCGCCCTCGATCAAGGCGGCGAGGCTTTCCTGCACCTGGTCCAGATAGTCGGCCGGATGCTCGTTGAGCACGACGACATCGGCAATCAGGCCCTTCAGCCGCCAGTACTCCTGGGCCTGCAGGACGTGGCGCACCAGACGCAGGTCATCGCCGACCTGCACATTGACCAGCAGCACCGGCAAATCGCCAGAGATGCCGAGCGCCCAGAGCGCCGATTGGCCCTGCGCGGAGGCTGCCAGCTGCGCCGGCGTGGCGCGCAACGATTCGTCGAGATGGAGCACCCGGCTGGCCAATCGGTCGTACTGGCGGGCCACCTCGCTCGAGATGCCGAGGTGACGCAGCAGCATCTGGCCATGGGTGAAGGCCATCGCGCCGGCGCGCGCTGCGGCGCCGCGGTCGTGATACCGCTGGGCGAGCGTCACGGCCGCCTCCCGCGTGTGGGCGGCGCCGGTGGAGAACGACAGCCTGGAGAAGCCGCCGGGCTCGAGCCGGACACGCTGCCGAAGGCTGACCACCGGGTCGAGCACCGACCCGGTGGTGCCGGTCAGCGATCGGCCGTCGAGGGCGATCGGCGACGCCATCGTGCGGCCTCGACCGAGAAAGCGGACACGGCTGGTCTCCCACTCGGTCTGCGAGGAACGATCGCCTTCCAGATTGAGGACGTGGAAGACCCAGGCGCGCGCCTCGTTCTGCGACCGTGGCCGTCGGCTGCAGATCAGCGCGTTGCTCTCCGGCAGGTACTCGGTCTGCACGAAGAGCTTGCCGAAGGCCGGGTGGGCGATGTCGTCCTCCATTCGGCCGAGCACGATCTCGGCGTAGCTGGTGACGTCGATCTCGCGCATGCGATCCGATCGGTTGGTCAGCGACAGCCGGCGTACCTCGACGTCGTCACCAGCCGAGACGACCACCTCGAGCATCGACTCGATGCCGTCGTCGCTGCGCCGGAAGACCGCCTTGTCGGAGGCAAACGTGATGAAGGATTCGTCCGGCTCTTTACGCGTCGGAAAATAGGTCGGCGACCAGATGAGGCCAGACCGGACGTCGCGCAGGTAGAGGCACTGGCCGCCGAGGTCCATCGTCCGGTCCTCACGAGACCGGACGATCGACATGTCGCGCCAGCGACTCGAACCGCCACCGGCGTTGGTCACCACCGTCACCCATGAGCCGTTCGAGAGGAACTGGGCGTGCGGATTGAGCGTGTGCGGTGTCCGGAATCGCCGCAGCGGGATGCTCGGCGGCGTCCACGGCGTGCGGGTCGACTCGACCGGGCGCGGCGGCGTCGACGCGACCTGTCGCGGCATGCGCTCCTGCAGCAGCAGCTCGGTGGCGCGGACGTGCGAGTCGCCATGGAAGCGCTCGACCATGATGTTGTCGCACACCGCATTGGTGGCCGCCAGCAGGGTCATCCCCTGGTGATGCGCCATGAAGGTGCGGACCACCACACCGTCGGGCCGGCCAGCCGGCGGGGTGTCGGGTGCCTCGGGGCCGACGCGCACCGTGTAGTCGATGGCCTCGTAGTAGCCGAAGCATCCCTCGGCGCCAGCCGCGGTCAGCCGCGCAAGGTTCTGCAGGGCCACGCGGGGCGCGACGGGCAGGGCCAGCGCCGTGGCGTACGGCGCGATCACGAGGTCGTCGGCCAGTCCGCGCTTGAAGCCGAGTCCGGGCACGCCGAAGGCGCGGTACTGGTACGTGTCGTGCCGATCGCGCACGTTGTACGCCGATTCGGAGATGCCCCACGGCACGCCGCGCTGCGTGGCGTACTGCACCTGCCGCAAGATCACGCCTTCGTTGGTGGTCTCGAGCAACGTCCCGGGAAAGGACCGCATCAGCAGCGACGGCATCAGGTACTCGAACATCGTCGCGCTCCACGACAACAGCGTGGGCACGCCCTCGACGCTGATGGCTCGGCGCCCGAGGTGGAACCAGTGGCGCTGCGGCACGTCGCCGCGGGCGATCGCGATGAAGCTGGCCAGCCGCGACTCGGAGGCGAGCAGGTCGTAGAAGGACGAGTCGAGCACGCCAGGTCCGTCGGCATCGGCAAGGCGATAGCCGATGGAAAACAGGTGACGGGTCTTGTCGTAGAGGAAGCCGAAGTGCATCTGGCCGGCCAGCGCCCGGCTGCGATCGGCCAGGGCCAGCAACGCCGCCGCACCCGACGCCGCGTCCTCGGGCGCTGCGGGACGTGCGGCGTCGATCACCCGCTGCAGGGCGGACCGCAATGCACGCGCCCAGCTGAGGACGAACGGCTCGGCGTCCTTCTCTTCGGGCTGCAACCCCGGTGTGGCCAGCACGTCGTCGAGCGCCGCAGCGGCGGTGACCGCGCTCGAGGCGAGCGCGGCGGCGTCCGTGGCGGTCTGCAGGTCGGCGATGACGCCGGACGCGATGGCGTCGACGCGCTCGTGCAGCGCGAGGTGCTGCAGGCTGCCGGCGGCACTGCCCGACGCGAACCCTCGCACGACTTCCGCAGTGTCGAGCAGCCCCGCGCGCAACGGCGGCGGTTTTGGCTCATCCGCGAGCGCCTCCAGGCCGCTGGCCAGCGTGATCAGCGACGCGACGAGGTTGCCGCTGTCCACCGTCGAGACATAGGGCGGAGACAACGGCGCGAGGGTATTGGTGTCGTACCAGTTGAGCAGATGCCCGTTGTGCCGCTCGAGTCCCTCACAGGTGGTCAGCGCCTGGGTCAGGCGCTCGACCAGTTCGCGGTCATCGATGAAGCCGAGGTCGCGTGCCGCCAGGGTCGACAGCAGGCCCATGCCGATGTTGGTGGGCGAGGTGCGCCGCGCCACCTCGCGCCCCGGGCTCTCCTGGAAGTTGTCGGGCGGCAGCCAATGGTCTTCCGGCCCGACGAAGACATCGAAGTAGTGCCAGGTCTTGCGCGCGAGCGCGCGAATCTGCGTCCGCTCGTGCGGCGCCAGTGCGCGCCGGCGCGGTGGGCGCGGCTGGCTGAGCGCCCAGGCGACCAGGGGTGCGGCCATCCAGCCAATCACGAACGGCGCCGCGGCGATCCAGCCGCGGCGCGGCGAGGCCGCCACCGCCACCATGGCCAGCAGCGCGGTAATCGGGCTGGACGCCATCTGCACGACGAACAAGCGGATGGCGGCGCGCCCGCGCAGGCCTGCCGAGGCCAGGGCCACGCTCGACGCGGTTTCCCACTCGAGCAGGCGACGCTGCGTGACCGCCAGTCGCGCCAGCGTGAGGATGATGGCGTGCACCATCTCCCAGGCGTGGAACGGCAGCAGCATCAGTGACAGCAGCGCCTGTGCGGCGGCGGTCTGCATGTCGTCCGAGATGACGCGCAGGAACACGCCGAACGAATGGCCGTGCCAGGGCACCGCAATCAGCCGTGCCATTGCCAGCAGCGTCGCCGCGCCCACCACTCCGAGCGCCATCGCCGTCCACACGACGGGACGCCCGGGCAGGAAGGTCCACCCGGCCACCAGGAAGGCGAGCAAGGCCGGCGCTATCAGGCTTCGGCGCAGATTGTCGAGGATCTTCCAGCGGCTGATGAACGTCAGCTGGTTGCGCGCCATGCCCTCGGCGGTCGGCACGTAGGGAAAGAGCCACAGCAGAATCTGCCAGTCGCCACGCACCCAGCGCCGTTGGCGGCGGACGTGCGCCAGGACTGTCGGTGGGTAGTCGTCGACCAGCTCGATGTCGCTGACCAGCGCGGCCCGCGCGTGCAGGCCCTCGAAGAGATCGTGCGAGAGGAGGGCGTTCTCCGGGACCCGACCCTCGAGCGTGGTCATGAACGAGTCGACGTGGTACAGGCCCTTGCCGGCAAAGATGCCTTCGCCGAACAGGTCCTGATAGACGTCGGATACGGCCGTCGTGTACGGGTCCACGCCGGTGTGGCCGGCATAGACACGGGCAAACAGCGACCCGGCCGCACTGGACATGGTGACGCTGACCCGCGGCTGCAGGATGCCGTAGCCCTGAGTCACGCGGCGCAGCGCCGGGTCGACCTCTGGCTGATTCAGCGGGTGCAGGATGATCCCGACCAGTTCGCGCGCGGCATCACGCGGCAGGCGGGTGTCGCTGTCCAGCGTCAGGCAGTAATGCACGTCGCGCAGCACCGATTGGTCGCCGACGACGTGGTGGAAACTGGTGTCGGTGGCGCCACGCAGGAGGCGGTTGAATTCCTCGATCTTGCCGCGCTTGCGCTCCCACCCCATCCAGCGCGATTCCTTGTCGTTCCAGAGGCGATCGCGGTGGAACAGGTAAAACCGATCCTGCCGCGTCCGCCCGTGCCGGGCATTGAGCTCGGCGATGCCGGTGCGCGCGGCCGTGAGGATGTCCTGGTCGCCGGGCAGGTGCTGGGCGTCGGCGTCGGTGAAGTCGCTGAGCACGGCAAAGTGCAGACGCGGATCGGGATTGCCGAGCGCATGCACCTCGAGGTGGCTCAGCAGCTCTTCGACCGCCTCGACGCTGCCAAACAGCGTCGGCACGATGACCATCGTGCGGCCTTCTTCGGGAATGCCGCGCTCCAGATCCAGCCGCGGCAACCGGCGCGGTGGGCTGAGCCGCGCCGCCAACCGGTGGACCGCTGCCGTCGCCAGGTCGCTGGCCGGCAGCAGCGCCAGCAGCGCAGCGACGATGACCGCAGTGGTGGTGCCGCCGGTGCGCATGGCGTACGACACGGCAATCAGCACCAGCGCCAGCGTCAGCACCGCGATGGGCAGGAGGTACAGCGCGGTTGGATGCCGATACAGCAACCGCTTCAGGCGGTGTGACAACGTCAGCCTGGACGACAGCTGTTGCTCGAGGTAGCTGCGGCCCGCCCCGATCAGGTAATAGCCGACATGGGCGTCGCGCCCGTTGCGCAGGCGTGCGCCGGAGCGCCGCGCCGCCTCCACGCTCTGTCGCGCGACGCGCACCTGGTCCTCGCCAGTCCCGTCGGCCAGCGCCTCGAGAGACTGCCGGTAGCGATCGCGACTGGCAAAGTCCATCCGCCCGTAGATGCCGACCGGATCGTGATGCAGGATGGTCTCGACCTGGCTGACCGCTTCGACAAAGCGGCTCCAGTCGTGCGTCGCGCAGAAGCGCAGGCTCGTGATCGCATTGGCCATCGAGACCTGGTCGGCTGCCTCACGCTGCCCCTCGACGCGGATGGCATCCTCTGACGACATCTGACGTCGGCCGAGCCACTCCTCCAGGTCGTGCCGCACCGTGCCCGCGTGCTGGCCGTACTCCCGAATACGCTGCAGCAGGCGGACGACGAAGGGGAAACTGCTCTTGGCGTCGAGGGGCACACGGCCCGCCGTCCCACGCACGTCCATCTCGGCGAGATAGGCGTCTGCCCTGGCCGTGTCCAGCCGGGCCCGCCGGATCCCTTCGGCGATCTCGGACACATACGAGATCAGCGCCGCCTTGAGCATGCTCGGCCACGCCCACAGTTCGCCGATGGTGAGCGGCGAGAGCGACTGGTAGGCGAGCAGGAACGCCCGCAGCCGTTCCGCGTCGATGCGACCATCGCTGCGCCGGATGGCCTCGGTGGCCAGCACCTCTATCCGCGCGAGAGAACGCCCGCCCTCGCGCTGGACCTTGGGCAACCGCACGTAGTAGCCCCGCGGCAGGTCGTGCGAGATGCTGCGGACCTCGTTGGCGATGAGGTGGAAATTGTCGAGGAGCCACTCGGCTGCCGGCGACACCGCCTCGGCCTGACGGACATCGTCGGCCACGGACCGATAGGCCTGGCCCAGCACGTGCGCCTCGGCCCGCAGTCGTTTCAGATGGCCGGGGCGGGTCCACCACGGGCTGCGCGGGGTAACGCCCCGCAGCTCAGCTGCCAGTTGTCGGGCGACGGCCTGCAGGCCTGCAAGGTCGAGCGAATCGCTACGGGGAATAGAGGTCAAAGGCGCATGGTCGCTTGCTATTGTTGTGCCAAGGGCGCGCGATCACCTACGCCAGTGGACGGTGCTGGGGGCGGCAGGCGTGACGCGGCTGCCTCCTGGACCTCTTGCTCGATTGCCAGCAGCTGCCGCCGTTCGGCTTCGGCCGTGTCGCCGGCCGCCGCCACGTCGCGGCGGCGGCGCGTGGCATCGACCGCCTCGTCGGCGTCGATGTACGCGTGAACGATGGTGCCGTAGTCGGCGCCGGTCCGCACGGCCTGCGTCGGCAGGAACGTGATGCCAGCATTGTTGATCACGTGATTGATCGCCACGGTCGCGATGATCTCGCGCCTGAGCGGGTGCTTGGTGAAGAGTGGCCCGAACCTCTCCTGCATCAGGTCGGGAAAATAGCGCGTGAGCAGCGGAAGCCCCGACTCGCTGTCGGGGAATGCCGACTCCAGGGTCAGCTCGTACGCATGCATCTTGGCCTGGCCGAGCAGCACCGCCAGCAGCGGTCGCGGCAGGCCGCGCACCCGCGTCGGGCTGGAGAGCAGCGTCTCGCGCGTCGGCACGGCCTGGTCGACCCGACTGAAGACGCGGTCGACCGCCATCTGCTCGATCACGTCCACGAAGCCGTCGTACTCGACGATGCTGCGGACACTGTCCAGGGTGATGGCGCGGGCCTGGTCGCGGTTGTCGGCCAGGACCAGCGCCGACACGTTGTCGGTCATCTGCTGGAGCACCACGTTGCGTGCGTCCTTGCTGGCCATCACTTTCTCGCGCACGAGGATGTCGAGCAGGATCTTGATGTTGACCTCGTGGTCGGACATGTCGACACCGCCGGAGTTGTCGATTGCGTCGGTGTTGCACAGGCCGCCGCGCTCCCAGTACTCGAGGCGTGCCTTCTGCGTCATGCCGAGGTTGCCACCCTCACCGATGACCCGGGCCTGCACCTCGCGGCCGTCCACGCGCACCCGGTCGTTGGCGCGGTCGCCGACATCGGAGTCGTCCTCGCTGCTCGCCTTGATGTAGGTGCCGATGCCGCCGTTGTAGAGCAGGTCGACCTTGGCCGTGAGCAGTCGCCGGATCATCTCCTCGCCCGTCACCTCGTCGGCATCGATGTCACACAGCGCCTTCATCTGGGGCGACACCGGAATGGCCTTGGCGGAACGATCGAAGATGCCACCGCCCTCGCTGATGATCGACGCGTCGTAGTCGCGCCACGTGGACCGCGGCAGCGCAAAGAGCCGCTCGCGTTCGGCCCACGACGTCTCCAGGTCGGGGTCCGGGTCCACGAAGATGTGCGCGTGGTTGAACGCGGCCACCAGCCTGGTCACCTTGCTGCGCAGCGCGCCGTTGCCGAACACGTCGCCAGACATGTCGCCAATGCCGACCATCGAGAACGGCTCGGTCTGGATGTCCTGGCCGAGGTTGCGGAAGTGGTGCAGGACACACTCCCAGGCACCGCGTGCCGTGATGCCTTCCACCTTGTGGTCGTAGCCCTGACTGCCGCCCGAGGCGAATGCATCCCCGAGCCAGAAGCCGTACTGCGCCGACACGGCGTTGGCCGTGTCGGAGAGATGCGCCGTGCCCTTGTCGGCCGCGACCACCAGGTACGAGTCGGGCTGGTCGTAGCGCACCACGTCGGGCGGGTGCACCACCGTGCCGTCCACGACGTTGTCGGTGATGTCGAGCAGGCCGGCGACAAACTGCCGGTAGCGATCGATGAGGTAGTGGTCGAGTGCGGGCCGCTGCGGCAGCTGGCCCTTCAGCACGAATCCGCCCTTGGAGCCGACGGGCACGATGATCGAGTTCTTGACCATCTGCGTCTTCATCAGGCCGAGCACCTCGGTGCGGAAGTCGTCGTGGCGGTCGCTCCAGCGCAGCCCGCCGCGGGCCACCTTGCCACCGCGCAGGTGAATGCCTTCGAGATGCGGGGAATGCACGTAGATCTCGAACAGCGGTCGTGGCGACACCATCCCGGCCACCTTCGCGCATTCCACCTTCATCGAGACGACAGGCCGCTCCGGTGTCTGGTAGGCGTTGGTGCGCACGACGGCCAGCAGTAGATTCTCCACGCCTCGCAGAATCTCGTCGTCGAGCAGGCTGCCGACCTTCTGCAAGGCCTCGCGCAAGGCTCGGTCGGCGCGGTCGACGGCGCCGTCGCGGCTGCCGTCCGCACGGGGATTGAAACGGGCGTCGAACAACTTGAACAGGGCCGCGGCGGCGGCGCTGTTGCGCAGCATGACGCCGGTGATCGTGTCGGCGTTGTAGCTGGGGCGGACCTGCACCAGGTGATTGCGCAGCGTCCGCAGCACTTCCACCTGGCGCCACGTCAAGCCCTCGCCCGTGACCAGCCCGTTCAGGGCATCGTCGGTCGCTCGCTTCTCGTGCAGCGCGCGCAGGGCGTCGAGCAGCCGGTCGGGTGCGCTGACCACGGACGCCACGACCTGCGGCGCCGCCTGGATGCGCAAACGCTCCATGAAACCGCTGCGGTGGTCGGGCAGGATCAGCGGCAGCGACAGTTCCTCGACCACCGGCAGGCCGAGGTTCTGCAGGGTGCGCAGCGTCCCGGTCAGGCCGAGGGGCTTGGGCGCGAACAGCTTGATCGAGACCTGCTCCGCGATTTCCGGGATCACGTGCATCTCGAGCCGCCCTTCGAGCGCCTCGAGACGGGCGAGATCGGCGGGCACCTCGCGCGGCGTCGTCGTCTCCCGATACAGGCCGCTCCGACTCTCCGTGCGCACGTACTTGTTGAAGAGCCGTCGCCCCTCGATCGTGCCGTAGGCCTGCTCGAGTTCGAGGGCGACGCGATCTTCCCAGGTCGTCACGCCTTGCCGGGTGAGCGCGTGGACGGTCTCGACGTCGATGGGCGCGTCGAGCTGGGCCGCATCGAAGTAGAAGACGATGACCGCCTTGGTGCCGAGATCGGACCACTCGCTGAACAGGATCGGCCCGAACGCCTCCTGCAAGGCCGTGCCCAGCGCCGTCTGCGCCTGCGGAGAATAGCGCACGTCGGAGAAGGCCACGGTGACCGCGGCGTACCCCATGCCCTGCCGGACGGCAACGGCAATCTCGTCGTCGCCGACCAGGTTGCCCATCTGCTCGATGATCGTGCAGAGATCTTCGCGGCGCGCGTAGAACAGCTCGCGCTTGGGAAAGTGGTTGAAGGTGGCCCTGGCCTCGCGCCAGAAATGCGAGTTCCTCGGCACGTGCAGGTGCTCGAGGATGAACGTCAACTTGTCGCCCAGCACCGGGATGTCGGCCGCCTTGGCGGCAAACGCGCTCTTGGCGAAGCGCCCGATGGCCAGCGTCATCCCGACCAGTGTGCCGTCGGAAGTCCACTCGCGGATGAACACATCCTCGAGCGGGCCGAGGTGGTGGATGGCGCGGCCGTTGACGCAGTAGTCGATGTCGATGATGCGACGGTCGTCAACGGCAGGCGACAGGTTTCGCGTGATGTCGGCAGGGAGGCCGGGGAAGACCGTCTCGAGCAGTGAGGGGTCCCTGAAGGCGCCAAGCGCGCTGTCTTCCTGCGGCTGCAGGACGCCATCGGCGCCGGGCACGTAGCGCATCACGCCGAGCAGGACGAAGTTGTCGTCGATGAGCCAATCCAGCAGCTGGCGCGACGCGTCGGCGTCGGCGACTTCGCCGCCGCGACCTCGGACCCGGCCGCCAGCGGCCCTGACAGCCGCGGCCATGGCGGTGAAGTCCGCCACGGCCAGAAACACGCTCTTGAGGAGGCTGAAGATCTGGTGTTCGAGGCGGCGCATCCGATCGGTGCGATCGATGCGCTCGATGCGGAACTGACAGAACAGCTCCTGCGAGCCCTCCTGGCCGTGCTCGGCGACGTGGACCACCTGTTCCCATTGCCGGCGCACGGTCATTCGGGGGTGGATGGCCGAGAAGACCCGCAGTCCTTCGTTCTTGAAGAAATTGGTCAGGCTCTCGAAGATGAACGGCGCATCGGGTGTGTGCGTCTCGACGATCGTCACCTCGTGGGGCCCACCGTCGTGCCCGGCCATGACGCGGTCCTCTGCGTCGTCGAAGTTGCGAACGTCGACGTGGATGCCGGGGAGACCGCGGTACAGCTGCACTTCGGGCGGCATCGTGTGGGCGACGAACCTGAAGTACTCTCCGAGTCGCGCGGCCAGCGCTGGCGCCGGCAGTCTGAAGATCACGCTGTCGGGCAGCTCGCTCACCACCACGCCCGCGAACACGCCAAGCAACTCGCGGTCACCTTCCGGCGCCGTGGCGGTCAGGACAGCTTGCACCTCGTCGAGAATCTGGGCGCGCTTGGTCGGGTCGGCTGTGATCATGACGTTTTCTGATGGCCCCTATGACAATCGCTCATGCTATCGCGCTACCCGAGGTGAGACAACCCGGGGTGTCCTTCGCGGGCTGTGACCGATGCCCGACAGCGCGGCCGAGGTGCAGGCAATGGAGGCGCGCGCTATCGATCTGCGTTCTGATGCTGCTGCTGCGCCCGGCCGGGCCTGCGCACGCCCAGCACGCCAACCGCACCGACGGCCTCTGGCAGGACGCCGTGGATCGTTACATCTCGGGGGACCGACCGGGCGCGGCCACGCTGCTGTTGCAGGCGTCGCGCAGCGATCTGCTGAACGCGTCGCGCCGGGCCTTCGAGCAGTGGCGCGTGACGCCCGCGGGCGGGCCCGAGGCGCGTCGGGTGGCGGCGCGCCGCCTTCAGGTGTCAGCACTCATGCCGCTGGACGTGCTGATTGCGGTGACCGGCCGCGCCCTCCCGTCCGACCTGGAGACAGCGCTGGAGGACGCCGCGCGCGAGGCGTGGCACCGTCTCGACGACTTCGACGACGGCAGCCACGACGACGCCGAGCGGGTTGGTCGGTTCCGCACCTGGTGGCGGATCGGCCTGGTGCAGCACTTGATTGTCTCCGGTCGATTCCCCGACGTACCGCGCGAGGTCTCGGCCGTGCGCGTGGCCGATGACGATGCCGCGGCGCGGGCCGCGCTGGCGCTGTTGCGCGGCGTGGGGCTGGAAACGCGGGCACGTCTGGCCGACGAGACACCCGCGGGCACAACGGCCGTGGCGATGCGGCGCCTGCAGACGCCGTCCAGGATACGGTCGATGCTCATGGCGATGGAGGATGCCGGCAAACAGTACCGGCGCGCCCTCGACTTGGTCGCCGGACACCGTGAAGCGACGCTCCGGCTCGCGCGAGTGGCGATCGAGCGCGGGCGCCTCGACGAGGCAGAAGGCGTGCTGGCGCCGCTGCTGGCGCAACCGTGCCGCGACGTCATCTGTGGACTCGCGCACCTGTTCGCTGGCGAGGTTCGCGACGCGCGCAACGACACCGAGGGTGCGGCCGGTGCGTACGCACGCGCGTCCGCCGTGCCGGCGGTGCGCCACTCGGCACTCGTGGCGATGATGCAGACCGCGATGCGGCGCGGCCATGCGGGCGGCGCCTACGACGTGACGCGGCAGTTCGCCACGCCTCTGGCACTCGCGCCGCGCCAGGCCCCGGACGCATGGAGCCTGTACGCCGCCGGGCGCCTCATCGACACCGACCTCGTCCTCGCGCAACTGCGGGCGGCAGTGCTGCCATGAATGCGGGCGGCTGGCGGCCGACCTCAGGCGGCCAGCGGGTGTGTGCCATGTCCACCGTCCTGGTCCTGCTGGCACTGGCAGCGTCGCCGCGCGCCCAGGATGAGGTGCCGCTGTTTCGCACATCGGTCGACGTCGTGACCGTGGATGCCTTCGCGCACCACAACCGGATGCCGATCGCGGGCCTGTCGGCTCGTGATTTCGTCGTCCGCGACAACGGCGTGGAGCAGGCCGTTCAATCGCTGGCCGCGACCGACAGCGCGCATGTGATCATCGGCCTGGACCTCAGTGGCAGCGTCGATGGCAAGGCCCTCGAGCAGCTCCGCGCCGCCGTGCGCATGCTGGTGGGCGCGCTCACGCCGCAAGACCGTCTTTCGCTCTTCACCTTCGCCGATCGGCTGCGTCTCCTGCGGCGCGCCGTGCCACCGGGGGGCGACCTCGAAGCCGTGCTGGCCGGATTCGAGGCCGGTGGCTCCACGCCGCTGCACGACGCGCTCGTCTTTGGCAGTGCGCTGTCGTATGCCGACCAGCGTCCGTCGGTGCTGCTGTTGTTCACCGATGGCCTGGACACGACGAGCTGGACGTCGGCGGCACGCGCCCTCGACGTTCTCCGCCGCACCAACGCGGTGGTGTTCCCGGTAGGCGCCGGCTTGCCGTCGGCCATCACGGCGTCGCCGCTGTCGGACTCGCTTACACGACAGACCTGGATGGCACCCACGCCTGGCGAGGGACTCCGCCTGTTGCAATCTGCGGCTGAGGTGACTGGCGGTGAGTTCCTGCGAGTGAACAAGGGCGCACGCCTGGCCGAGACGTTCGCCGCCATCCTCGCGCAGTACCGTCAGCGCTACCTGCTGTCGTTCACCCCGACCGGTGTCGGCAGTCGCGGCTGGCATCGTCTCGAGGTGCGGCTCCGCAACCGCCCCGGGACCGTCGTGGCGCGGGAGGGGTACGTCGCACGCTGAATTCGGCGTTTGAACAATTGGGAATTGACAATGCAGGGCAGGCCTGGCCAGACGTTCCCGCGACCTGCAGGTGGCCAATCCCGTTTGAAACTAGACTGTCATCCTGCGCCTCTTTCCAGGAGCTTCCAGCGTGTCCTCATCTTCCAGCCGTCGCGCCTTCCTCTCATCGTCGGCCGCCGTCGTCGCCGCGGCCACGCTGCGCGGCCAGGGCGGCGCGAGCAAGGCGCCGCAGGTGACCCTCCCGCGCCCGGTGGCCCTCGGCTTTGACAACTTCTCCCTGCGCGCCAGCAATTGGAAGGCGATGCGCCTGCTCGAGTACGCGACGACGGCCGGCGTGGATTCGGTCCTGGTGAGCGACCTGGACGCTTTCGAGTCGTTGGAAGAAGCGGCGCTGCGCAAGCTGCGCGAGGAAGCCACGGCGCGCAATCTCTCCATCCACGTCGGCACGTGGAGCGTGTGTCCGACCAGCAAGGCGTTCCGACCCGCCAACGGCACGGCCGCGGAGCAGTTGTCCAGGGTCATCCGCACCGCCCGACTGGTCGGTTCGCCAGTGGCTCGCGTGGTGCTCGGCACCTGGGAGGATCGACTGACACCAGGCGGTATCGGTCGCCACATCGACAGCCTCGTCTCGGTGCTCAAGGGCGGGCGCTCCGAAGCCCTGGATGCCGGAGTGAAAGTCGCAGTCGAGAACCACGCCGGCGACCTGCGGGCCGACGAGCTGGCGGCGCTCGTGGAGATGGCCGGCCGTGACTTCGTTGGCGTCAACTACGACTCCGGCAACTCACTCTGGACGCTCGAGAATCCGGTGGACGCCCTCGAGACGCTGGCGCCCTACATCGTGACCACCAGCCTGCGCGATGGCACGGTCACCGAGATTCCCACAGGATGCCGCGTCAAGTGGACGGCCATGGGCGAGGGCCAGGTGGACTTCGTGCGCTTCATGCCCCGGTTCGCCGAGCTGTGCCCGGGAGTCCCGATTCACATCGAGACGATCTCGGGCGTGGGCCGCGACGTGCCGTTTCTCGAGGACGCCTTCTGGTCGGCCTGGCCGCGGCTCGAGGCGCAGAGCCTGGCGCGGTTCATGCGCGTGATGCGCCGCAAGGCGCCGATGGCGCCCACCACGACCAAGCCGAATGACCCGGTCGAGCAGCGTCGCGAACTGGAACGCAGCCTGGCCTATTGCAAGAGCACACTGGGCCTCGGGCTGCGGCCAGCGAGTGAGTCGCGGGCATGATCCGGCTCATCCCGGCCCTGGTGGGCCTCCTGCTGTGCGCAGCGATCGCGCCCCGTGCCTCCGCGCAGGCGGCGGGCGCGCCCAACGCAGCGGCGCCGCGCCGCAATGTCGTCTTCATCCTGACAGACGACCACCGCTTCGACGCGTTGGGTGTGATGGGACATCCTCTCGCCCGGACGCCGAACATGGACGCACTTGCCAGAGGCGGTGCGCACATGCGCAATGCCTTTGTCACCACCGCCCTGTGCTCGCCCTCGCGCGCCTCGATCCTGACGGGCACCTACGCGCACACGCACGGCGTGGTGGACAACTTCACCTCCATTCCCCCCAGCCTGCCCAATGTCGGCCAGTTGCTCCAGACATCCGGTTACCAGACGGCGCTGATCGGCAAGTGGCACATCGGCGACGCGACCGATGCGCCGCAGCCTGGGTTCGATCACTGGGTGAGCTTCAGGGGCCAGGGCGAGTATCTGCCGCGCGCCGGCGCGACGATGCTGAACGTCGACGGCAGGCGTGTGCCGCAGACCGGCTACATCACCGATGAACTGACCGATTACGCAGTCAGCTGGCTCGACAAGACCTCGCGCGACAAGCCGTTCTTTCTGTACCTCTCGCACAAGGGCGTGCACGCCAACTTCGCGCCGGCCGAACGGCACAAGGGCTCGCTGAAGGGTGTGCCCGTGCCGGAGCCCGCAACGATGGCGCCGTCGGCCGCCGATGTCGGCCGCTTCCCCACCTGGGTACGCAACCAGCGCAACAGCTGGCACGGCGTGGAGTATCCCTACCACTCCACGCTCGACGTCGCCGACTACTACCGGCAGTACATGGAGACCTTGCGAGCCGTTGACGACAGCGTCGGCCGCGTCGTCGAGTGGCTGACGAAGGAGAAGTTGCTCGAGTCGACCCTCATCGTCTACATGGGCGACAACGGCTTCGCGTTCGGCGAGCATGGCCTGATCGACAAACGCACGGCGTTTGACTGGTCGATGCGGGTGCCGATGCTGATCTACGCGCCCGGCCTGGTGGCGCCTGGTCAGCAGATCGACCGCGTGGTGGCCAACATCGACATCGCCCCGACGTTGCTCGACCTGGCCGGTGCGAAGGCACCGACGCACATGCAGGGCATGAGCATGCTGCCGATCCTCGGCAACGCCAGCGCGCCCTGGCGTGACACGCTGCTGTACGAGTACTACTGGGAATGGAGTTTCCCGCAGACGCCGACGCAGTTTGCGCTGCGTGGCGAGCGCTACAAGTACGTGTTCACGCACGGGGTGTGGGACGTGGACATGTTCTTCGACCTGCAGGCCGACCCGCACGAGGCGCGCAATCTGATCGACGAGCCCGCGCATGCCGCCACCGTGGCGGCCATGCGCACGGACCTGTTTGCGACACTCGAGAAGACCGGCGGGCTGAAAATCCCCCTCTACCCGGTTCGCGGCGGGCAGATGCGCCTGCGCAACCCGGCGGGCTCGCGCGCCCAGCCCTTCCCGGACGCCTTCACGCCGCCGCGGAAGGTCCCGTAGCCGACGGGTCCGTCGCGCCGTTCAGGCCCGCCAGGCGTCTGCCAGGAGGGCCGAGACCGCCTCGAATTCGTGGTCGTCGGCCGGCGCCCACGATCCACCGGCCACGTGCCGCAGCGCCTGGGTCCGCTCGTCCCGGGTCATGCCGTGCGTGAGGTTCAGGAACGTGCGCCATTCCGACGACAGCGCCCGCGCCTCGCCGGCGCTCGTGTCCGAGAGCCAGGCCCGCACGGCACCCGCCGCTGAGCCGTGTTCGGCCACGAAGTCCTGGTGCAGGTAGCCGTCGCTCAACGACTGCAGGCACGCCCATCTCGAGGAACCCTTCAGGCTCATCGCACCTCCTCGGGATACGACGTCAGCACATACCAGCCCTCGCCCCGCCAGCGCAGCACGACCACAGCGCCGTACGCGTCCCTGGACTGCGGCGCGCCGCGCGCGAGGATGCGTCCGGTGGGCAGGCCGTCCCTCGCCCGATGGCGGATCGCGAGATTGGCCTTCGGCGCGCGGCGGTCGATCCAGAGCTGCACCCGCCGGGTGTGCTCGTCGAGGGTGCGTCGCACGGCGCGCTCGGCCGTCTCGAGATCGGGATAGGTCGAGGCGGCCGAGATCGACTCACGCCGCAGGCGGGCCTGCAATTGCGCGTCGGTACGGCCCACGTGTCTGGCGATCGTGTGTCCACCGCGGTCTTCGTCGCGCTCGAGATCGACTTCCCACGGGCCGTTCGGCGTCGAGGCGCGCGGGCCAGGAGCCGGCGGCGGCGTGGATCGGCGCGCAGCGTCTGCGGAGGGTGCGGGGGCGCTGACGATCGGCGGTGTCGCCTGCGCCGGCGGCTCCTGCGGCTGCGGTGCGCATGCGCCGATCGTCGTAGTGGCCGCCAGCGCCAGGGCGCTGAGCAGCCCCGCACCGCCAGCGGCCGTCCAGTCCAGGACGGCCCGCCAGCGGGCCTCGGCAGGTCGGCCTTGCATGTGCTCAGGCATCCGGGGTCCCGGTGGCCTCTGGCAGCGTCGCCTCGACGAAGCGGCGCACGAGGGCGTCGATGCCGGTGATCGCGCCGCCAACGACGACCGCATAGGCGCCGGCACCAAACGCCCGGCGAACGTCGCTGGCCGAACGGATGCGGCCCTCTGCAACGACGGGCAGCTGCGTGCCGGTGGCAAGGCGTTCGACCAGTGCCAGGTCCGGGCCCGGCTGTGCCAGGCTGTCCCCGGTATACCCCGAGAGCGTGGTGGCCAGCACGTCCACGCCGAGTGCGGCCGCCGCGAGGCCTTCCGCTTCGGTGGCCACGTCAGCCATCACCAGGCGCTGGTGTGACCGGACGAGGGCGATGATGTCCAGCAGCTGTTGTCCGTCTGGACGATCACGGTCGGTGGCGTCGACGGCGACGATGTGCGCACCTGCCTGGATGACCGCGAGGGCCGCACTGCAGGTCGGCGTGATGTACACCGGGGAGCCTTCGTGTACCTGCTTGTGCAGGCCGATGACCGGCACCGACACGGCGTGACGCACGGCAGCGATGTGCGCCGGCGAGTCGATACGGACGCCCCCGGCGCCCTGCCGCTCTGCAGCCATGGCCATACGGGCGATCACGTACGGGTCGTGGAGCGGCGATGCGGCTGGCGCCTGACAGGACACGATGAGGCGATGGCGCAGCGAGGCCAGCGTGGGATCGACGATGGTCACGGGTGCACCTCACGACAGGATTCAGCGAGGGTGCGGCGTAGCGGCTCGGTGATCGGCACGCCTCCGGCGCGAAGGGCCAGCAGCAGCGCGCCGGCCGCAGGACTGAGTCGCGCAGGCTCCACGCGCGCGGCAGTCATCCGTGACTGCACCGCCGCCCTGAACGCCGCGAGGTACGGTGCAGACCGGAAGACACCTCCGGACACGCAGACCAGTGGATCGGCAAGCCGCAGGCGCGTCGCCACCGTCTCCACCCGACGGGCAAGCGCGTCCAGGCCGTGCCCCACCACGCGGGCAGCCACAGCGTCGCCGGCCTGCCACGTGTCGAGGACGTCGCGCGCGGCAGCGGCCACGGCGTCGCGAGTCAGGTGCCCGTTGTACATCTTCATCGGCATCAGGCGCAGATCCGGGACGTCGAAACGCGTCGTCAGCACCGATACCAGCGCCGTCGCCGCGCCCACGTCGTCGAGTGCGTCGAGCGACGCGCGCACGGCGTCGCGGGCCAGTCCAAAGCCGCTGCCCTCGTCGCCGAACACATACCCCCAACCTCCGGTGCGCGCCGTCACGCCGTCGGCGTTCTCGCCAAAGACCACCGAGCCGGTTCCGGCAATCACGATGATGCCTGGGGCACCGAGGGTCGCACCCGCCAGCGCCGCCGGCGCATCGTGCTCGACCCGGACGAGAGCGGCGCGAAACACCGCCGTGATGATCTCGGTCTTGAAGTCGGCCTCACCGGTCATGCCGCAGTACACCGCCTCGAACGACACGCCCTCGAGGCTGCCGAGGCCAGCCGCGAGAAGTGCACCACTCGCGCTGTCGATCACGGCCTGCCGGAGGCGCTGGCGCCCCCCCGGGGCTTCGACGTGGTTGGACGGCCCGCCACGTCCACGACCGAGCACGCGCCCCGACGCGTCGGCGAGCACGGCGTTGGTCTCGGTCTGGCCGCCGTCGATGCCCAGATACAGCGCACTCATGCCCAGGCCTCCGCCAGCACCATGTCGATGTGTGCGACCACGGGCGCGCCGGCGGCGGCGGTGGCTGCCTCGCGTGCGCGCACTTCTTCCTCCAGTGGCTGGACCCGACAGGTGGACGACGCGTGCGCCCGTTCGTGGGCGACGATCGCGGCGATGATCGTCGCCGGCGGATGACCGAAGCGGGCGTGCACGGCGTCGACCACCGAGAGGTTGATCGACAGCCTGCGGGTGCGGCGGTCGTACTCACCGGCGGTGACGGGCGCCCAGCGCGCCGTGTGGACGAGGATGTCGGTCACGAGGGCACGGCCTCCGGACGACGCAAATCCACGCCTTGCGCGATGAGCGACCCGCGAAGGGCGTCGGTGTCGATCCGGCGCGGCGGCACGCCGGCCTGCAGGCTCTGCACGGCCGCCGTCGCGGCGGCCTGGCCGAGCGTCATGATGGTCGGGGTCAGACGTGTCGATGCGAGCGCCTCATGCGTCACGGAAATGCAGCGACCCGCCACCAGGAGGTCGTCCACCTGCACTGGCACCAGGCAGCGATACGGGATCTCGTAGGTGCGGCCTTCGGGCAGGCGCACGGTGGTGGTGCCGGCGCCTCGCGGGTTGTGAATGTCGATGGGATAGCCGCTGCGGGCCACGGCATCGGCAAACGTGCGGGCGTGCAGCAGGTCCTCGCCTGTCAGGTCGTATTCGCCGACGATCCGCCGGCTCTCGCGGACACCCACCTGGGCAGGGGTGGCGGCGAGCCGGCACCGGTCAAACCCCGGCACGTGCCGCTGGAAAAAGCGCAGCAGCGACATCGTCTGACGACGGGTCTCGATCTCGGCCCGCGTCAGGTCGTCGGGGTCCAGCGGATTGAGGCCGACCACGCGGGTCATGTTGACGGTGACCTCGTCTCGGTGAGCGCCCCGGAACAGGCTGACCAGCTCACGCGGGATGTCGACCTCGCCGGCGTCGCGGGCCGCCTGCCACAGATCCCACAGCCCGGCGATCGCGGTCAGCGACTCGCCCGAGAACTGCTCCGGGCGAAGGCTGGTGCGGATCTGATCAGGGTGCTCGCGCAGCCAGGCGGCGGTTGCGTCGAGGTCCACATGGCTCAGCCTGAACATCATGGTCATCGGCTGGACCAGACCATCGGCGTTGCCTTGCCGGCACGGCACGCCGGCGGCATGCGCCACGAGGGCGTCGGCGCTGCAGTCGATCACCCGGTGCGCCGTCAGCTCACGCGGTCCGGCCACCGTCTGCACCCACACCCCCGCGATCCGAGGCCCTTCAACCACCGACGCCAGAAACGTCGCGTGCAGGAGAAGGTGGACGCCCGCTTCCTCGCACATGAGCATCAGCAGCCATTTGTGGATCTCGGGATCGAAGGGCGTGATGGTCGGGACGTAGTCCGAGGCATCGGGCAGATGCCCCGGGGATCCGCCCATGCCCATCAGCCGCGTGACGTACTCCTGCGCGATCGCCCCGGTGACGCGCCCGGCTTCGCCAGCCGCTCCGGCGTGGTAGGTCATCCAGGGCGCCACCAGCGCCGCCGTCGCGGTGCCTCCCAGAAACCCGTAGCGCTCCACCAGGCAGACGCGCGCGCCGAGCCGGGCGGCGGCAATCGCGGCCGTGCAGCCGGCATTGCCGCCGCCAATCACGAGGATGTCGAATGCACCTGACGCCGCCACTCGGCCTCCATGATCGTCCATTTCGTGGCCGGCCTCCTCGCGCACGGTGGCGGCCCTCTTAATCCCTGCGCGTCAGGACCATCACCACGGGCTGTTCGGGAGCGTGATCACGGACTTCGACGAGGGCGAGCCCAAGCAGTTGTCCCTGGTCGGCAAGGCCTGAGAGGTTGACCAGTCGCCCGCCCACAAGCAGATGCACGTCGGGGATCGTGCGGCCGGCGTCGCCGAAATCCACCAGGCCGCCGACCAGTTCCCGCAGGTCGCCCTCGAGTGTCGCCACCGTGCACGTGCGGACCACCCCATCGTCTCGTTGCAGTCGCACGACGCCGCCGCGATCCACGACGCGGAGTAGCGGCCGCTCCCGCCGCCACGGCTGCCACCATGGCGTGCGGCTGGACTCACACGCGAACACCTCCAGGCTGCTCGTGCTCGCGAGCACCCGGACGCTGTCGGGATCGCGGCGCATCGATCGCGCCGCTGCGGCACGGCGGTGGTCCGGGTCCACCGCACGCGCGATTGCCGTACCGCGACGCATCTCGGCGCTCCCGGCGGCCACGGCCCGTACCAGGTTCCGCCTCGTGTCCACCTCGACCAGGACCTCCACGGTCTCGGCCAGGGCACCGTTGCGCACGGCGGCCTCCAGGGCTTCCGCGCGCACCCGCAGCACGTCGGCAGGCGTGGGGTCCACGATGTTGCGTTCCACGGTGTCGCGGACCATGGCCAGCGCCACCCCCACGGGCGAGATCACTGCGGCCTGGCGGGCCAGCCGCCACGACATGCCCAGCAGTTGGCCGCTCCGCGGCACCAGGGCGGCGGCGCCGCCGCCCCCGCCGATCAGATCCACGGTCGACGGCTGCAGGCGGTACTCCGCGACCAGCGCGCGCACCTGCAACACCACCTTGGCGCAGGCCGCGTCGAGCAGCGCCTCTGCCAGCGCCCCGCCGTCCCGCCCGACAGCGCGCCCGAGGGCGGCAAAGCCGCTGCAGGCCGTCTCGCGGTCGGCTTTGGCGAATGCCGATTCAGGCACGAGCCCCACCGCATTGGCGGCACAGGTCGGCGTGAGCGCGAACCTGCCCGCCGGCGTCTGCAGGACGACATAGTCAGCGGGATCGCCTGGCAGCGGCTGCATGTGGATGACCTCGACCGCTCCCGCAAACGAGCCGACCGGCGCGAAGCACGCGTAGCCGACCCCGGCGATGTGCGCCGATCGGGGACCGACATCCACAACCGCGCTGCCGTCGAGGCGCAGCATGCTGCCGCCGGCAATGGCCAGGGTCCGTACGTCCAGGGTGTTGAGGAACGTGCGGTGGCCGCCGACCCGCGCCGGCCGGATCTGGGGTCGTCCGTCCCGGATGACGGAGAGGTCGGCGCTGGTGCCGCCGACCTCGATGAAGATGCCATCGGAGACCTGCTCGTGCATCAGGGCGCCGGCGATGCCCGCCGCCGGTCCCGAAAGCATCGTCTGGATCGGTCGCCGCGCCACTTCCTCCACCGTCATGACGCCGCCGTCCGATCGCATGATCATCAACGGGGCGCGAATGCCGGCCTCGGCCACCGCACGGGCGGTCATCGCGGCCGTGCCGACCATCCTCGGCAGGATGGCGGCGTTGATGACCGCCGTGCGGGTGCGGGTGCGCAACCCGTACAACGCGCTCACCTCGTGCCCGCACGTCGCCCACAGCCCCCGGCGGCGCGCGACCTCGACGATGGCGTTCTCGACCGATGGGTCGTCGACGGCAAAGGCTTCGCTGGCGACAATCACCTCGGCGCCGCTCTCGTGCAGCGCCGTGACCGCGGCCACCGCAGCGGCGCCCGCAGAGGCAGGATCGTCGACGGCAACAAAGGCGTGCAGGGCCGTCAGCCACTTGCCTGGTGCGAGCCGTATCGGCGGGACACGCGTGTCGAGCCTCGCCTTCCAGCGCTCGCCTCGGCGGCCGGCACCGACGATACCCACGCGGGCCACATCGCCTTCCAGCAAGGCGTTTGTCGCCTGTGTGGTGGAGTGGGCGATGAAGACCACGTCCTCGGCGCGCGCGTCGAGTTCGCGCAGGAGCTGCTGCAGCCCGTCGATGATGCCGCGAGCGACGCCTTCTGCCGCGCGGTGGGTCGTTGGCACCTTCAGTTGTGCGACGAGTGCGAACGAGTCGGCGTCGATCGCGACGACATCGGTGAACGTGCCGCCGACGTCGATGCCGATGCGCCATCGTCCGGATCGGCTCACAGGAACAACCACGCCCCCACGAGCAGGCCGCCGAGACACACGAGCATCATCGCCGGCAGCGTCGCCCGGGAGATGTCCTCGACACGCACGCCGGTGTAGTTGGCCACCCAGACGTTGTGGGTGTTGGTCGGGTCGCACACGTTCTGCACCTGGACGATGGACATGATCGCCGCCAGCAGTGCCAGGGCCGGCAGGACCCCGGAGGCGAGCATCAGGCTGTAGACACCGACCCCGACACCATAAGGGTTCAGCGGGCCGCGGTAGAGCGCCAGTGGTGACAGCAGGGTGAAGAACAGCACATAGCCGGTCGGCGAGTGCACCGGCAGGCCGGCCACCAGCGGCGCCAGCGCCGTGCGCACCTCCGGCAGGGTCAGGGCGTTGAGGAGCATGCCGATGCCAACCAGAAGGATGACCGCCGGCGCCGCGTCTTCGACGCCTCGGATCATCGCCGACATCAGCGTCTGCACCGCGGCTCGAGGTCGGGTCAGCAGGATGCCGTAGAGTGCGCCGGCCAGAAAGGCCGGAACCTCCCGCCAGCCGAACCCGACATAGAGCAGCAGCGGCACCAGCGGTGTGAAATGGGCGGGCCACGGCACGCCCGTTTTTCGCGTCGACGTCGCGGGGACCGACCAGAGGCGCATTTCGGGCGCGCGGCGGGCCGCCCAACTCGCGTAGCCGGTCACGACCACGACCATGATCGCGGCCAGGGCACTGGCAAACTGCGGGATGCCGCCCGGCAGCGGCGCACCCGGCGCCAACTGCAGGATTTCGCGATAGAGCCGCCACAGGGCGATGTTGAAGATGAAGCCGGTGGCAAAGGCCAGCAGGAAGAGGATGGCCGTCAGCCGACGAGGCACGCCCAGGCTCATCATGATCGGCAGCACCAGCGAACCGACCATGATGATGGCGCCAAGGCCGGTCAGCGACGTGAAGAGCACGGCGGTCACCACCATCAGGCCGGCGGCCACGACCATCGGGCGGTCGCCGCCGAACTCCGCGGCGCGGCGGATCAGGTCCTCGGCGATGCCCGTCGCCATCATCACGCGGCCGAGCATGGCTCCGGCACACACGGCGACGTAGGCGGGGGCGAGGCGGACCGCGCCATCGGCCACCACCGTGGACAGCCATTGCGAGGCCGGCTCGCGCACGACGATGGCCACGGCTGCCGCCATGGCCGGCAGCGCGAGCAGCGCCGGCAGTCGGCGCAGGAACATCAATGCGGCGAACACCGCAAAGACCGCGAGCAGCAGGACGGCAGTCACCGCGGTGGGTCCGTGCAGAGGGGAAGACGACGCGCCGGGCCGCTCAGCGCCGTGACACCGACGTCGAAGGTGATCGCCGCTTCGAAGGTCCGGCTCCACGGCAGGCGGACCTGCAGGTTGCGGGGCGCGTCGACTTGCACGCCGAGGTCGGTCACGCCGGGGGCCGGCGGCATGTAGCCTGGCGAGAATTGCCCGGCGTACGTGGCCAGCGCAGGCGCGAGTGACTCGCGGATGCGCGCCGAGAGCTCGGGCTCATGGGCACGCACCCACGCAGCATCGCGGCTGGCGTCGCGCAGCTCACGATTGAGGACGGGCCGGAGCATACCCTGCCAGGCGTAGTCGTTCACGAGCCGATGCAGCAGGAACGTGACCCGGGCGTCGGTCATGGCCGTGAAGGCCGGGCTGGTGCAGCGCGTGGCCAGCGTCGCGCCCGCCCAGGCCAGCAGCGCGTGTGGAATCGCCGTGCCCAGCGTGTTGCCCGCGGTGTTCCACGAGGCATACCCGTACAGCTCCGCGAAGACCTTCGCGGCCAGCAGCGGCTCGGTAAATGCGGGGGACGCGCCCTGCACGTCGCCCTTCGGATCGACATCAGCGACCACTGCCCGCGCGCCGCCCTGGACGGCCGTGACGATCGTGTTGGCAAACGCCTGAGGCACCCCTGGCTCGTGACGCGACGCGAAGACGAACAGGTCGAGGGCGGGCGTGTCGTCGGTCCGCGACTCTGCGGCGCCGGCGGCGGTGAGCTGGAATGCCACCGTCTCGTGCAGCGGCCGGTCCTCGAACGGCGCAATCATCGTCCGCGCCGCCTCGGACGAGAACGTCGTGCGCACAGCGGGCATGAGTTGTCGCGCCGTGAGGACGGCGCGCGACAGCAACAGCATTGCCACCTCGTCTGCGCCTGGCTGGACGCCAACGTGTCCGGTGAGACTCTTGTCCGACGCCGAGGCGGTCACCGCCGCCCTGTCAGCCACGTGCGCGCCGCGTGGCTTGGCGTCGTCTTGCGACACGACCAGGAAGTCGATCACGCGATCGGACACCAGCTGGACTGCGGCGAGGTTGACCTCGCGGTTGCGGACGCGGGCGCCGCGATAGTCCGCGAGCGCCGTCGGCGGTATGGCGGCCTCCAGGGCCGCGATCTCGGCTCGTTCTGCAGCGCTGCGCGGGTCGGCGGCGATCTCGGCCCAGCGTGCCAGCGTCTCGCGGTAGGCCTCGTTGGTGCCGTCAGCCGTCGGTGCGAGACGCATCAGCACGCTGAAGCCGTAAATCGCGAGCGACGGATGAGCCTTTCGGATCTCGCGTAGCACGCCGAGGCGCGCGAGCGAGATGTCTGCCTCGACGCGGCGAACGCGCGAGGCGACCAGGCCACCGTACGCGAGCATGTCGGTAGACACGATGAGGGCGTCGATGGTCCGCCAGTCCTGGGCACGCAGCCACGCTGCGATGGCGGCAGTGTCGCCGGGCGTCGTGAAGCGCCCGAGCACGTGCGGCGGAGGCGCCACCACTTCCGCGTGCGCCAGCCGGGCCATCATCTGCGGGTACTGCAGGCACACGGGGCGGTCGTCGAGCGGCACCAACGCAATGCGCAGCCGCTTGGGCATCACCGCGGCCGATGGCCCCGATGGCGACGGCTGCCCTGACGCCGCGGCCGGCGCCACGCACGCGAGCGCCGACAACGCCAGCACCGCGACCGTCACCGAGCGATGGAGTGGCATCGGGCCACATTCTACCTACGCCCTGATTCAGTCACGCCCAGCGAATTCCCAATTCTCCATCCCTAATTCCAATTCTCATTTTCAAATTCGCAATGTTCCGTTCTTGGTACGATCCCGCCATGCACATCGGGTTCATCGGTCTCGGGGTCATGGGCGGCCCCATGGCAGGTCACCTCCAGCGCGCCGGCCACGAGGTGGTGGTCTTCAACCGGACGGCGAGTCGCGCCGAGGCATGGGTAAGCGAGTACGGGGGCCGCGCCGCGAGCACGCCGCGCGACGCCGCTGCCGGCGCCGATCTCGTGTGCGCCTGCGTGGGGGCGGACGACGACGTTCGCGCGGTGACGGTGGGTGCCGACGGCGCGTTTGCCGGCATGAAGGCCGACGCCGTCTTCGTGGACCACACCACGGCGTCGGCAGCGGTGGCGCGAGAGCTGCACGGCGCCGCGCGCGCCCGCGGCCTGCACTTCATCGATGCGCCTGTCTCGGGCGGTCAGGCGGGCGCGCAGAAGGGGCAGCTGAGCGTCATGTGCGGCGGCGACATCGAGCCCTACGCCCGCGTGGAACCGGTGCTGAAGAGCTACGGCAAGATGGTCGCGCGCATCGGCGACAGCGGCGCCGGGCAGCTCTGCAAGATGTGCAATCAGCTGTGCATCGCCGGCGTGGTCCAGGGGCTGTCCGAAGCCTTGCATTTCGCCAAGAACGCAGACCTCGACGTGCCGGCCGTGATGTCGGTGATCTCCAAGGGCGCCGCACAGTCGTGGCAGATGGAGAACCGCTGGCAGACGATGGTCGAGGGCACCTTCGACTTCGGCTTCGCGGTGGACTGGATGCGAAAGGATCTCGCCATCGTGCTGGAGGAGGCTCGCCGCAACGGGTCGCGTCTGCCGATCGCCGCGCTCGTGGACCAGTTCTACGCGCAGGTGCAGGCGCGCGGCGGCCAGCGCTGGGACACGTCGAGCCTCATCGCGCTCTTGGACGACCGACGTTAGGGCCGGCCGAGGCCAGGCGCGCCGGAGACCCTCGCTCGACTCAGACGCGTAAGTAATCGCTGGACACATCGACGCAATTAGCACGACGATGCCCGCACGTGCACATCAAGGCGGGGACGCGGCTCGGGCCGTACGTCATCGACCTCCTCCTCGGCGCCGGAGGCATGGGTGAGGTGTACCGCGCCCGCGACACGCGCCTCGATCGCGTCGTCGCGCTGAAGGTCCTGCCCGCGGCGCTCGCGGCCGACGCGGCGCACCTGGCCAGGTTCCAGCGCGAAGCCAAGACCATCTCGGCACTGAACCACGCGCACATCTGCGCGCTGCACGACATCGGGCAGCACGAGTCCACCCACTATCTCGTGCTCGAGCTACTCGAAGGCGAGACGCTCGCGGCGCGCCTGACGCGCGGCCCGCTCCCGCCGAGTCAGGTCGAGCGACTGGGCGCGCAGATCGCCGATGCGCTCGCCGCCGCGCACCGACACGGCCTGGTGCACCGCGACTTGAAGCCGGCCAACGTCATGCTGACGGCCACCGGCGTCAAGCTGCTCGACTTCGGGCTGGCCAAGTCCATGGCGGCGCCGGTGTCCATTTCGCCGGTGCCGGCCACCATGGTCGGCGACGCGCCGGCCACGGCCGAGGGGCAGATCGTCGGCACGCTGCAGTACATGGCCCCGGAGCAGGTGCAGGGCCTGGCCACCGATGCGCGGACCGACATCTTCGCGCTCGGCGCCGTGCTGTACGAGATGCTGACGGGGCGCAAGGCCTTCGAGTCGCCAACGCCGGCCGGCCTGATTGGACGCATCCTGCAGGCCGATCCGCCGTCCATCACGAGCCTCGTCCCCGCAACGCCCGACGCACTCGCGGCGCTTGTCGAGCGCTGCCTGGCCAAGGACCCGCAAGACCGGTGGCTGTCTGCGCACGACGTGCGTCTGCAACTCGAGTGGCTGCAGTCGCGCACCAGCGGCGCGATCGAGCGGCC
>JBKJQW010000020.1:0-9441 GCA_046593715.1 Luteitalea sp. | reverse complement strand
GGCGTAGGTGGCGGTGATGACCGAGAGCAGCGCGCCGGCGAGGATGAGCGATCGCCGGTGGCCGACGCGGTCGCACAGCGGGCCCGTGAATGGCGCAGCCACCGCACAGCTGATGGTCAGCAGCCCGAGGAACCACCCGGCCGACGCTGGCGTCGCGCCGAGCGCCAGCATCCTGTACGGCGCCACCGGCAGCAACTGAAACACGGAGATGAAGACGAGGAAGCTGAAGCCGAACATCGTGAGGAAGCGCGGCGTGACGAGTGGTGCAGTCATCGCCCATCAGTATCTGCGACAAGGGCGGCGGCGCGCCGGCGTTCGCCGCGGCGCGTTACAGTGCAGTACGCATCGGGCACGCGGCCCGGTGCCTCGAGGAGGTCGCTATGTCCAGCGCTCGGATGGATGCGCGTGGTGTGGTCCTGGCCTGCCCGTCGTGCGGTGCGGCCAATCGGCTGGTGTTCTCCACGCTCGGTCAGGCGACGCGGTGTGGCCGGTGCCAGACGGCCATCGACGCGCCGGCCGAGCCGGTGGACATCCCATCCTCGGCCCTGTTCACGGCCGTCATCGAGCACTCGCGGCTGCCGGTCCTCATCGATTTCTGGGCGGCGTGGTGCGGTCCGTGCCGGATGGTGGCGCCACAGGTGGAGCTCGTGGCCCGGCGCAATGCCGGCCGGCTGCTCGTGACCAAGGTGGACACCGAAGCCGTACCCGACCTGTCGGCGCGCCTGGGCATCCGGTCGATCCCGACGCTGGCCGTGTACAGCGGTGGCGCGCAGGCGGCGCAGACCGCTGGCGCGATGTCGGCCGATCAGATCGAGGCGTTTGTCCGGGGCGCCGTGCCCGCCGGCGGCTGACGCCGGGCGGGATGGGCCAGCCGACTCCTGGTTCCCTCAGGGAGTGCCGATGGCCCTGGCGAGTGCCAGCATCTTCTCGCGGTCGATCTTGTAGACGATCATGCGGGCCACGCCGTCGCTGCGCTGTACCTCGAGCAGCGCCGCCCCGTCGCCGAGATCGACGGTCGCCGCACTGACGGCGATGCCCGGAAGCAGTTCCCGCTTCCGGGTCGCGTTCTCGACGGCCTGCAGGTCGCTGTCAAATGCCTGCTCGGCGCTCACCTGATCGGCGGTCAGCGCTTTCAGGCTGGCAAACGTGAAGCCGAAGTTGCTGTCGGTGCCCTGCCAGTCGCAGCGCGTGAAGCCGGGCCGTGGTTCGTCCACCGCCGGTCCCTGATAGCTGTCGCCGACGATCGCGGCCGCCTCCTCTGCCGTGAGCACGGCATCGCAGCGGGTCGCCGACGCGTCGGGCTGCGCGCCTAGCGTTGCCCCGAGCAGCCACCCCGTCGCCACCACACCAACCACTGTCATGGGCACGCAGGTCATCAGGTTCGTCCGCTCACTTGAAGGTGGGCGCGCCGAGCGGACTGGCTCCGCAGCCGTCACGCTCCACCGTGTAGATGCCGCCAGCAAGTTTCCAGCCGTCAGCGGTGTGAACGAGGTCGAAGCTGTCGATCCCGCAGTGGCTGAAGGCGCCATTGGTCCAGAAGTCGTACGGTGCCCACACCGAGGCGAGGCCTTTGTGCACCCGCACCTGGGGCGCCCACAGGCGTTCGAGCACCTTGCGAGGGCAGGTGTCAAACTGCGCCGCAAATGCCGCGAGGGTCGTGCTGCTCGGGCTCTGCCCGGATCCTGGCGTCAGCCTGAACAGCCGCCCGTCCGGCAGTGTCCTCGCGCGTATCCCGGCGGCGTCGCACCTGGCCATCGCATCGAATATCTGCTGAACGGCGGCGACGACGTCCGTGTCCGTGTCGGCGGAGGCCGGCGTCTGGGCCGCAGGCGCCACAGACGCGCTCAAAAGGCCGACGAGCCCGAAGACGAGACGGACGTGACGCAGAGCTGGCATGGTGCGCGATTGTACGGCGCAACCGACGACGGACGCGACTCACGTGCCGGGTCGCGTCCGTCGTCGGGCCCTGTTGCGCACGTGACTACGGCAGTCGAGTGGCCAGGGCGTTGGTCCCGGCGGCCCAGTGCACGCCGTTGGCGTTGGAGTACATCGCCCGCTCGACGACGATCTGCGCCGGCGTGCTGCCGAGGCTTTCGATCAGCATCCCGAAACGCTTGCCGACCGTCGACGGGAAATCTGCCGCCGGTGCGACGTTGGATCGACTGCTGGCGGCCAGCGCGAAATCGCGCGACACCGGCGCGGTGCCGTCCTCGAAGAGCACGGTGACCCGCGCGGTCCCGGCAAACGACGAGGTGTTGGCGATGAGCACGTAGGTCTCGGTCTCCCGGGGCCCGCCCACTTCGCCCTCGGCAAGGGCCCAGCGGGTCCCTGACGTGGTCTCGCCGGGACTGTTGTGCGCCTCCTGCCACGTGGCGGCCGTCGGCCCGGGCCACCACATCGCCCGCTCGACGATGATCGGGACGGCGTTGGTGGAGGTAAGGCGCGTGGACAGCGCGGCGTTGGCCAGCCCGGGTTCCTGGTCGACCCAGATGTTGAAGCGGCTGTTGCCGGGCACGGTGTACGTCCTGGTGATCACCTGTCCAGTGTCCAGGAGATAGTCGGCCTGAACGTTGGCCGGCGTCGGCCCGGGGTTGGCGATGAGGATGAACAGGTCGAAGTAGTCGCCAGTGGCGCCCTCGGCGAGGAACCACTGGGTGGCTGGCGCCGTGACGCCGGCGCTCTCGTGCCCTGCGCCGTAGGGACGGCCGGGCTGGTCGAGGTACATCGCCCGCTCGGCGATGATCGGAACACCGTTGGTGGACTCGATGATCGCCGACAGCTCCGCATTGGCCAGCGCGGCGAGCGCCGGGTCGGTCACGCCTTCGTTGTCCACCCAGATGTTGAAGCGGCTCTGCGGCGCCACCGTGTAGTTCTTGACGAGCGGTGCGCCAGAGCCGAGCAGGTAGGTGACTTTGATCTGTGCGGCGTCGGTCGTCGGATTCTGTACCAGGTAGAAGAGGTTGAACGGGCCGAAAGTTGCGCCCTCCGCGAAGTACCACTTGGTGGCCGAGCGGGTCAGAATGCCGCGCTCGGCGTGGCTGCCATAGCCGCTCTCGTCCCAGCTCATGGTGCGGTCGGCTACCACCTGCACGTCGGCCTCGACCAGCGTCGAGAACTCGGCGGCCTCGAGCCCGGGCAGGGTCTCCACGTCGATGGTGCTGCGGCTGAAGGGCGGGAGCACGCGGTAGTCGGTAACCGTGGAGCCGTCGCCCTTCTGGAATCGCGTCAACACCAGCGCCTGCGCCGCCGTCGGATTGGCCAGGGCCAGGCGCGTGCTGAAGAACGCGCCCGTCGCTCCCTCGGCCAGGTAGGTGATCACGAAGCCGCGCGGATGGGTGCCCTCGGCCTGTTCCTGGGCATTGGTCCGGCCGTCGCCGTCAGGGTCGCCGGCCGCGCCCTCGGCAGGGCTGTTGTTCAGGCCGTTCAAGCCGAACTTCTGCTCGAAGCCGTTGCTCAGCCCATCGCCGTCGGCATCGGCCGCTGGGTCGGTGAGGGTCGGCGCGCCGTTGCCGACGTTACCGGTGTTGTTGCCGGGGTTGGGGTCGATCGCGCCATTGCTGGCCACGGTCGCGATGTTGGTCCACACCTGGCCGGGTCCGACCGTCGACGCAACGGTGGTCGCGATCGTGACCGTGGCGCTGGCCCCCTGCGCAAGCGAGGGCAGCGTGATGGTGCGGGCGTTGCCAGAGCCACCGCAGACCCCACCGGCGGTGGACGCGCAAGACACGAAGACGACCTGAGGCGGCAGCGTGTCGGTGATCACCACGTTGCGCAGCGTGTCGCCGGTGGTATTGCTGACGACCAGCGTGTAGGTGAGCGACTCTCCAGGCAATACCGTGAACAGCGGCAGCGGCTTGTCCACCGTCTTGGTGATCGACAGGTCGGCGCGCAGGCCGATACGCTGCAGCGTGGCGTCGGCATCGCCGCCGCCGTAGGTGGACTGCAGGGGAGACACCACGGGCAGCGACGACGACCCCCCGCCACTGCTCGCGCCCACCCAGACTTCATCGTTGGCGGTGACCGCCACGGCCACCGGCCCGCCGCGGCCGCTGAACCCCCCGATCATCGACGACAGCACCAGGTCGTTGCCGGCGGCATTGACCTGCACGATGGCCTGATGCACGCCATTGCCGGAACGCTGCGTGGTCAGCTGCTCCCCCCGGAGCGGAAAGTCGGTGGAGCTCGGCGTGTTCTGGAAGGACCCGCTGTCGACGCCGACCCACGCCTGCCCCTGGGAGTCGAGGGCGATATCGGTGGCCGTGTCGGTGTAAAAGCCGTTCAGGCGCACGCCGTAGACGAGGCTGGCGGCGCCCGACGCGGCGGTGTCGAACTTGGCGATGAGGACATCCTGCCCGCTTGCCGAGGGCGTACCGGTGGGAGTGACGGCGGTCGGAAACGAGGCCGACGAGGAGTTGGTCGTCCCGGCCACGTAGACCTTGTCGGTGCTGTCCAGCGCCATCGCGTTGAGCGCGTCGGCACCGTTGCCGCCGAAGAACGTGCCATACGTCAGCTGGCTGGCCGCAGCCAGCGAGAGGTTCATGCGGAGCACCACGGCGTCGGGGCCCGAGGAGAATCCCTGCGCCCGGGTGGCGGGCGTTGTCGGAAAGGTGGCGCTGTTGGTGTCGGCGACGAGATAGACGACGTTGGCAGTGGTCCGCGATGCCCGCACGTTGCTGGCCGTCGTGGCATCGCCGCTGGTCCCGCCGAGATAGGTGCTGTATGTGAGGGCACCGGCGGCGTTGAATCGCAGCAGGAAGAGGTCGCCCGCGCCGTTGTACGTGGAGTCATAGGACGCGCCGGCGAGGACGAAGCCGCCGGTGGCGCCAACGCCCTGGTCCGAATCGGTGGAGCCCACGATGTAGACGTTGCCGGCTGCGTCGACGTCGATGCCGTGCGGTTCGTCGATTCGGCGGCCACCGAGGTACGTGCCGTACAGCAGGCTGCCAGTGGGCGAGAGCTTCACGTAGAACCCATCGTCGGAGCCGGTGGCGCCAGCATCGTCGTCGTTGTAGTCGGTGTCGAAGGCTCCGGCTGTCGTCGGGAAGTCGGCCGAGCGGGTCGTACCGGTGATGTAGACGTTGTTGGCGGCGTCCAGCGCCAGGCCCCCGACCGAGTTGTAGGCCTGCACCATCTCGTCGCCGCTGCCGCCGATCAGGGTGGAGAACAGCAGCGTCGTTCCCGAGGGATTGAACTTGCTGACAAACGCGTCGTGGTCGTTGCGGGTGGTCTTGATGGCCCCGGGTGTGGTGGGAAAGGCAAGGACCGTCTGCCCGTCGTGTGCGAAGCCGAACACGACGAGATTGCCATCGCCATCGACGGCCATGTCGAGGATCCCTTCCTCGCCTGAGCCGCCCAGCCATGAGGCGTAGGCGATGACCGGATCGATGACCAAGGGCTGCGAGTGGTCGTAGGCGCCCACGGCGAACCGCACGACGGTGCCGTCCACCACGAAACGGCTGGTGACCTCGCGGCGTTGCCCCCCGACCTCCTGGTAGGTGAAGGGCCGGCCCTGCTCGAGCACACGGTCGCCGACCGAGATCTGCAACTGGCCGTCCGTGCCGATCGCGAGGCGCTCGGCGCCCTCGACATGGAACGCGATGCGCCGCGGGTCGGCGCCGGGCGCCACGACGAAGTCGTACTGCAGCCGCTGCTGATTGCCGTAGTAGATGACGTCGATGCCCTCGAACACGCCGGCGTAGCGGACCCGTCGGTGGGTGGGGACCCCGGTCTGCCACTGCGCGGGGTCGTGGCCCCGGTAGTAGGAGGTGGTGCCAGGGAGCGTGTCGAGCGCCTGCGGCGTGGCGTCGGCACGCGCGCCATCGAGGACGAAGCGGAGGACGCGAGAGGTGCGGTCACGGTCGGTGAGCACGATCGTCGCCCGGTCGGCAGAGAGCCCCACCCGGTAGCCGGCGCCAGCGGCCGTGAAGTCGAATTGCCGGTCCACCTGGCCGAGGTTGGCTTCAAAGTGCAGCGGCACGGCCGCGAGGCTCGCGCGGGCCCGGGCCTGGGCGGCCCCGGGGACGGGAGCGACGGCAACCGGCGAGGCGTCCCCCGGGGTGGGGCCGCTCGTGCCCACGTGGGTGGTGGTGGCGAGGAGCAGGGCGACACCGATGCCACCGAGCAGGCAGGGACGGACGAGAGAAACCAATGCGCGCAAGAAGAGCCTCCGGAGAAGAACGACCACTGACTGTGGGGAGGTGGCTCGGCCGGGGCGGAACGTGACACCCCGCTCGTCGGGCGCGGTCCACCACCAGGACGGAGGAGGGCGCGGGAGTTCGGCCGGGTATACTGCGCGCCTCAGATGAGCGCCGCTCCCCCACCAGCAGCCCCCGACCAGCCCACTGGTCTCGTGCGCCAGTTCGGCCTGCTTCAGGCGACGGCGCTGAACATGTCGAACATGATCGGCATCGGGCCGTTCATCACGATTCCGCTGCTGATGACCGCCCTCGGCGGGCCGCAGGCGCTGCTCGGGTGGCTGGTGGCGCTGGTCATCGTCGTCGCGGACGGGTTGATCTGGAGCGAACTCGGGGCATCGATGCCCGGTTCGGGTGGCACCTACCAGTACCTGCGCGAAGGGTTCGGCCGGGAGAAGGTCGGTCGGCTCATGGCCTTCCTCTTCATCTGGCAGTTCATCCTGTCGGGGCCGCTGGAGATCGCGTCGGGGTACATCGGGTTTGCCCAGTACGCGCGCTACTTCTGGCCGGAGATGTCACGCGTGTGGGTGGTCGCGATTGCCATGACCGTGGGTGTGGTCAACATCGCCCTGCTCTATCGCCGGATCGACTCGGTAGGCCGGCTCACCGTGACCCTGTGGGTGGGCACGCTGCTGACCACCCTGGCGGTGATCGTCAGCGGCGCGCTCTATTTCCAGTCGGCGGTGGCCTTTGATTTCCCTCCCAACGCCTTCAACTTCTCGCTGGGGTTCCTGATGGGCCTTGGCGCCGCGGCGCGCGTCGGCATCTACGACTACCTGGGCTACTACAACATCTGCTATATCGGCGACGAGGTCCGCAACCCCGGCTACGTGATTCCCCGGTCGATCATCATCAGCGTCTTCGCCGTGGCGTTGATCTACATCGCCATCAACCTGTCGATCATCGGCGTGGTCTCGTGGCGCGAGTTCGTGCCGGCGGCAGCCAATCCGCAGTCCGATTTCATCGTCTCGGTGTTCATGGAGCGGCTGTACGGCACGTCGGTCGCCAGCGTGTTCACCCTGCTGGTGCTGTGGACGGCGTTTGGGTCGGTCTTCGCCCTGCTGCTCGGGTACTCGCGCATTCCCTACGCCGCGGCGCTCGACGGGACGTTCTTCCGGGTCTTCGGCAAGCTGCACCCCACCCAGCACTTTCCCCACGTCGCACTGCTGACGGTGGGGGCCCTGGCCATGCTCGGCAGCACGCTGAGCCTCGGCCTGGTCATCGACGCGCTGGTGACCATGCGCATCCTCGTGCAGTTCATCGGACAGATGGCGGCGCTGGTGCTGCTGCGCCGGACGCAGCCGGACCGGCCGCGCCCCTTCCGCGTGTGGCTCTATCCCCTGCCCCTCGTGCTGGCGCTGTTCGGCTGGCTGTTCCTGTTTGCCACCACCGACCCCTTCGTCATTGCCTTCGGCCTCGCGCTGCTGGCGGCCGGCGGCGTGGCGTTCCTGGTCTGGTCACGACAGACCCGGCGCTGGCCATTTGAACTGCACGCGTCCTGAACGTCGGAGGTCGCGGTCCCTGTTGACTCCCCTGCGCGGTTGCGTCAGCGTACTGCCTCACCAACCGTGAAGAGGTGCCCATGACTGCACAGCCACCACCGCCCCCGGTTCCGGGGCTGCCGACATTGGCCGGCCTTGGGTCGATCCGGCAGGCCACGGCACCCGGGATCGGCGTCGGGGAGACGGTGACGCGACTCAAGCGACTTCATGCGGTGGCCCGCGCAGCGCATCGCGTCCTGGTGTCACGCCTGGCCGAGGAGCCGCAGTACGAGTTGAAGATGCTGTTCAGCCATCACGCGTGGCTGCTCGCGCAGTTGGTGACGGCCATCCGGGCCCGCGTCGGCGAGATGCGCGAACCGCCGCTCGGACTGGAGGACCCGCCGCCGCCGGCGCTGCAACTGGTGCTGGATGAATGCACGGCGGCACCGGACGGCACGCACCTCTGCGCCGCCCTGTACACCGTGCTGCTGCCGGCGCTCGATGATGCCTGCGCCCGCCTGTACGCGGACGCGCATCCGCTTGCCGACGCCCCGACGCGGCATCTCATTCGGCATGCCCGCCTCGATCTCGGCGACGCCATCACCGCCGGGCAGCAGGCCGCGCAGGCGCTGGCCGCCGTGTCGGAGCCGTCGTCGGCGTGGATCGCCCTGCTGCGACAGGCGCTGGAGGCGGCCCAGGGGCTGGACGGCACCGGGGGCGAGGCGCCGCCGTGTCCGGCGCCGCGGTTCTCGGCCACGCCGCGCCCGTACGACCCAGTGCCACGGCGCGACGCGCGCTTCCGCGACCCGTACAACATGGCCGTCAACGCCGAGGCCCTGATCTACGACACCTCGCTGCCGCCCGAACCCAAGCTGCTGATGCTCGCGTACAAGCGTCTGCGCGAGATCGACGTGCCGGAGATGATGTCCAGCATCATCGTGGAGACCTCCGGCAAACCGTGGGCCTATACACACGACATGACGCGGCAGCTGTGGGACGAGGCCCGGCACGCGATGATGGGCGAGGTGCTCTTTGCCGACCTGGGCATCGACTGGCCGGAGCTGGTCCGCGTCAACTTCACGTGGTCGCTGGGGCTCAACACGCAGATCACCGCGCTTGAACGCCACGCCGTGCTGTATTTCATCGAGCAGGGCCTCATGCCGCGTCACGGCAAGCGCTACGAGTGGGAACTGGCACAAGCGACCGGTTCGCGCCTGGCCATCACCTTCCAGGACTACGACTGGGCCGACGAGGTGCTGCATGCACGGATCGGCAAGCAGTGGTACGTCTCGGCCATGCCCAGCCAGACCGAGGCGCTGCGCGCCGGTGACCGGACCTGGTCCAAGGTCTTGATGGATTGGCAGGCCTGGCAGCGCGACGGGCTCACGCAGCACGAGAACTGGTGGCCGGCGCTGTACGCGGATGCGTGCCGTCGGCTGGGGTGGACGCCTGATCCGCGCGTGGCCGCCTTCGATACGTCCTATGCGGAACAACGCGCCGACCTCAAGTCGGTCAGCCATTCGGGGTAGCGACCACGATGCGTGAAGCTCTCGCGGAATTTTTCGGCACCGCCATTCTCCTCACGTTCGGCCTCGGCGTCGTCGCCCAGACGGTGCTGAGCAGCAACGGCGCCGGCAGCCCACTCGCCATTCACCTGTGCTGGGGCCTGGCTGTCATCCTCGGCGTGTACGCGTCGTCAGGGGTCAGTGGTGCCCATCTCAATCCCGCCGTCACCCTTGCGCTCGCGCTGCGACGAGGCTTCCCGT
>JBKJQW010000074.1:0-61491 GCA_046593715.1 Luteitalea sp. | reverse complement strand
CACCGAACTCCAACGACTGCTCACCTTCTGCCGGACGAACAAGGGCCGCGTGCACTTCGTGGTCGTGTTCAACCTGACGCGCTTCGCTCGCGACAAGTACGACCACTTCGCGCTGCGCTCCTTGCTCCAGTCTTTGGGCATCTCGCTGCGGTCGGCGACGGAGCCGATCGACGACACGTCCACTGGCAAGCTGATGGAAGGCGTCCTGGCTGCCTTCGCGCAGTTCGACAACGACGTGCGCTCAGACCGCACGCGCGCCGGCATGAAGGCCGCGCTCGAGATCGGCCGATGGGTCTTCCTGGCTCCGATCGGCTACATCAACGCGCCGCGCTCGATGGGCAAGAGCCTGCTGCACGACCCGGAACGCGCGCCGCTGGTGCGCCGGGCCTTCGACGAGTACGCGACCGGACGGTTCACGAAGCAGCAGCTGCTGCAGCAGGCGACCACCTGGGGCCTGCGGAACCGACGCGGCCAGCCTCTCAGCTCCCAGGCGATCGGTATGCTGCTGCGCAACCAGCTCTACGCCGGCATCGTCGACGTGCCCGACTACGGGGTGCGCGGCGGGCGGGGCGATTTCGAGCCGCTGATCACAGAAGACACGTTCTACCGGGTGCAGGCCGTGCTGTCGGGTCGCGTTCCAAGCACTGCGCCGCAGCTGGTGGGCCACCCCGACTTCCCGCTCCGCGGCTTCGTGCGCTGCGAGTCGTGCGGCCGCGGCCTCACCGGCAGCTGGTCGAAGGGCCGCAACAGCCACTACGCCTACTACCACTGCCGCCCCGGCTGTCGCGGCATCAACGTGACCAAGGCGAAGCTCGAGACGTTGTTCGAGAAGGAGCTGGCCCGCCTGCAGCCGAGTGCCGGCTACATGGCGTTGCTGAAGGAGTCGGTGCTGCAGGTGTGGAAGGCGCGCAAGGAGGCCGCCAAGGCCGACCTCGCCAGCGCTGAACGCCAGGCCCAAGCCATCCAGAAGAAGCTCGACCGGCTGGACGAAGCGTTCCTGTTCGAGCGCTCGATCGACATCGATGTCTACGACGCCACGCCGAGAAGCTGCGCGAAGAGCTCACGCTGCTGCGCATGGACCGGCACGCCACGGAGATCGATGGCCTCGACGTGGAAGGCATCCTCGCCTTTGCAGAACGTATCCTGCCGCGCGCCGCAGACCTGTGGGTGCAGGCATCACTGGACCAGCGCCAGCGGTTCCAGCAGCTGTTCTTTCCTGAGGGAATGGCGTTCGACGGAAACGGCTTCGTTGGAACCGCCGTAACCGCACCGGCTTTCAACTACTTGCAGCCGTTTGAGGGGGGAAATGAAAGGTTGGTGGACCTGACCGGGATCGAACCGGTGACCTCCTGAATGCCATTCAGGCGCGCTCCCAGCTGCGCTACAGGCCCACGCAAGACCACTGAGTATAGCTTACACCGGCGTACCGCCACACCATGATTCGTCGGATGCCGATTTGCTCCTGGCCGGGTCTAGGCCGCACTGCCAGGGGCCAAGGCGGGGCTCGCGCGAGCCTTCCCGGCAACATTGCGACACACCCTGTACCTCTCCGTTACACTCAGGTGTCGGGGATCTCGCCCGTTTCGAGGGCGGCCAACTCGCCCGGGTGCGCCGCGGGGCGGCGGCGGGACGGCAATCCAAGCGTCGTCGGGCACGTATTGCGCCACCGGTCGGCTGAGGCCAGTGGTACGGCCCATCGATTGCAGTGATCCGACTGCCGAGACCGGCACAAGGGAGGAGTGTGCCGTCAGGCCGCTCCCCGGGGAGACAGCATGCAGAGAAGTCAAGCAGCTTGGGGCGGGGTCATCGCGATCGCGCTGGCGGCCACGAGTGTGGCCGCATACGGACAGACCACCGAGCGCGTGAGCATCGCCGCCACGGGTTCGCAGGCCATTGGTGGCCGGTATCAGCCACGACCGACCGTGAGCGGCGACGGGTCCACCGTCGCGTTTGAGAGCCCCATCGCCACGCTGGTCTCCGGTGACACAAACGTCATGGTGGACGTCTTCGTGGCGGCCGGCGGTGTCATCACCCGTGTACCCGGGATGGGGGGCGCCCAGCCCACGTGCCCTTCCCAGCGCGCCTCGCTGTCGTCGACCGGTCAGTTCATGGCCTTCGACTCCTGCGCCAGCAACCTGGTCGCCGGTGACACCAACAGCCACAGCGACGTGTTTGTCTACGACCGCATCGCAGCCACGGTCACGCGAGTGTCGGTCAGCACGGCCGGAGTGGAAGGCAACGGCGCGAGTTTCTCGAGCGCCATCAGCCCGAACGGTCGCTACGTCGCGTTCCTGAGCCAGGCGACCAATCTGGACGGTTCTGTAGGCAGCGGCACGTACGTGGTCTTGCGCGACCTGCTCAACAGCACCACCGTGATTGCCTCGCGTGCCACTGGCCTGGCAGGCACCCTCGCCAGCTCGGACGTCCGCCCCAGCGTCGCTGATGACGGCACGGTGGCCTTCGTATCCGGCTCGTCCAATCTGGTGGCCGGCGACACCAACGGCGACCCCGACGTCTTCCTGCGTCGCGGTGCGGGAACTGCCACGCCGACGACCGTGCGCGTCAGCCTCTCGGCAACCGGTGCGCAACTCGGCCTGGCGTCGACGCGGCCGTCGATCAGCGCCAACGCGCAGCGTGTGACCTTCGAGACGGCCGCCGTCGCCGTCCCGGCTGACGGCAACGGCCTCACCGATATCTACGTCCGCGACATCGCCAATTCGACGACGACCCTGGTTTCGCGCACGCCATCGGGCTCGAGCGCCAATGGCAACAGCGTCGATGCCTCGATCAGCCCGAGCGGCGAGTACGTGTCGTTCACGTCGCAAGCGTCCAATTTCGACGGCGTCCTGGACTCGCTGTACGACGTCTTCCGCGCGACGCTCTCACCGGCGGGTGCGGTGGCCGTGTCGACAGTGGCGCGAGTGAGCGTGAGCACGGCGGCGGCGACCGGTGAGTCCGGCTCGTCCGACGTGGCCGACACCGGCCGTGTCGTCTTCGCTTCCGACGAGCCGCGGCTCTCGGCCAACGACTTCAACGGCGACACCGACGTCTTCTCGACCGATGGCACCACCATCACGCGTGTCACGGTCACCGCGCCCGGCCTGATGGAGGCGTACTCGGGCGCCTCGTTCCGGCCCGCGCCCAGCTACGACGGGACCATCGTCGCGTTCCTCGCGTCGGCGACCAACCTGGTGTCTGGCGACACCAACTCGCGCATCGACGTGTTCGTGCGCAACCGCACCACTGCCAGCACCGAGCGTCTGCCCATCCTGGCCGGCTACGAGATCTTCGACGCCGACTGGGTCACGATCAGCCACGATGGCCGCTTTGTCGCGTACAGTCGCGGCGCCGCGTTCCTCTACGATCGATTCAATGGCACGACCACGCTCATCAGCGTCCCGTTCCCGGGCGGGACGGTCGCGGCGGGGGCTCAGCCGCGCATCAGTGCAAGTGGCCGATACGTCGCCTACACCACCAGTGCGGCCTTCGACGCTGCCGATACCAATGGGTTGACCGACGTCTATCGCTTCGATCGGTTGACCGGCGTGAATGTACTCGCGAGCAGAGGCGCCACTGCCGGCAACGCCAGCTCCAACACGGCGGCCATCTCCGGCGACGGCAGCATCGTCGGCTTCATCACGGCCGCCAACAACCTCGGCGTCGCCGACACCAACGGCCGGGGCGACGTCTACGTGCGCAACATGAACACGGGCGTGGTCACGCGCTTGAGCACCAACCTCGATGCGATGCCCAACACGGTCGAGGCGCGCGACGTCTTCGTCAACCCCGATGGCAAGTTCGTGTCGTTCCTGCTGTCCAGCAACATCCTCACGAGCGAGGCGACCTCATCGTCCAACGTCTACGTGGCGGCAAGCGACGGTCTCACTGCGCCGCGGGGGCCGCTGAACGGCACCACTGAGGGCGCCGTCGCCACGACCGGCTCGTACGACCCGACGCTGAGCCTGTTCGGGCGCTTCCTGGCGTACCGGTCGTACTCGAGCGACCTCGTGGCTGGCGACACCAACAACGCTGCCGACGTGTTCGCGCGGCAGATCCTCGGTGCACCCGTGTCAGGGGCGAGCCCGCCGGCCTTTGGCCCCATCCAGCGGATCAGCGTCAATGAATCGGGCGGACAGGCCACTGGCGGTAGCGGCCTGGACACCGAGAACCCGGAGATCATCGGCACCGCCAAGGCGGTGGTCTATCAGTCGGGTCTCAGCAATCTGGTCGTCAGCGACACCAACGCCATCGTCGACGCATTCATCCGCGCCGGCGTCTTCGGCAATGGTGAGTGCGAGTTCATCGAAGCCACCATTCCCGGCTACACCGCGTACCTCGCCCTGTATGGGCTGGACCCGTGCACCAACGCGGGTTCGCCGTTCGCTGACCCGGACGGTGATGGGCAGACCAATCAGGAGGAGTTCACCAACCCTGGTGGCTCGACCAACCCGGTCCTCGGCGCATTCACCCGCTACTTCGCGGAAGGCGCTACCAAGACCGCAGGTCTGGACTTCGATACGCGTCTGGCCATTGCCAACCCGAACAACGCCGTGGTCACCGGTGAGATCTCGTACCAGTTGCCGTCGGGCATTGCCGTGCCGGTGACGCCATTCACGCTGCAGCCGTACGAACGTGCCACCGTGTTGCTCGACCAGCAGCCCGGCGTCGCGGAGAACGGTCCCGCCGCGTCGTACGAGTTCTCGACCACCGTGCGGGCGAGCGCCCCAATTGGCGTCGATCGCACCATGACCTGGGACAAGAGGGTCTACGCCGGTCACGCCGAGACCGGTGTGGTCAGCCCATCGCGGAAGTGGTACTTCGCCGAGGGGGCCACCATCGGCGGCTTCAACCTCTTCTACCTGCTGCAGAACCCGTCGGCCGCGCCCGTCACGGTGCAGGCGCGTTACCTCCTCGGCACGGGGGCGGTCTTCACCAAGTCGTATGACTTGGCGCCGAACAGCCGCTTCAACATCTGGGCCAACGTCGAGCAGATTGGCAGCGCGAAGCCACTGGCGGCCGCCGAGCTGTCAGCCGAATTCACGGTCACGGCGGGCGCCAACATCATTGCCGAGCGCGCCATGTACCTGGGTTCGAACCCGCTGTTCAAGGCGGGTCACGAAAGCGCGGGCGTGACCGAGCCAGCCACCGAGTGGTTCCTCGCGGAAGGCAACGCCGGTGACTTCTTCGACTTCTTCGTGCTGATCGGCAACACGACCGGCAGCACCGCGCTGGTGCAGGCCGATTTCATTGTCGGCAACACCGGGGTCGTCTACACCAAGACGTACGATGTGCGGCCGAACTCGCGCTTCAACATCTGGGTGGACGAGGAAGAGATCACACCGGGCAATCGACCATTCCGTACGGGCAACACCGATATCTCGGTGCGGATCCGGTCAATCAACGGCGTGCCGCTGATCGTCGAGCGGGCGATGTGGTGGCCCGGGAGCTCGAGCACCTGGTATGAGGCCCACAACTCGCCAGGGTCGACGCGCACCGCACGAAGCTGGGTGCTCGCCGAGGGTGAGAACGGCGGGGCGATCGGCTGGAATACGTACATCCTGGTGGCCAACACCGGCTCCACCGCTGGCACGATCAGCGTGCGCCTGCTGATGCCGGGCGGACAGCCTGGCGCGGTGCTGACAGGACTGCCGATCGCGGCGCAGTCGCGGACCACCTACGACCTGCGTCAGTTGCTGGAGACGGCGGGACTGCCGGTCAATACGCAGGCGGGCGTGCTCATCGAATCCGAGGCCGTCAGCCTGCCGCTCGTCGTGGAGCGGGCGATGTACCGCAACGTCGGGGGCATCACGTTCCAGGTCGGGACCAACGCACTCGGCAACCCGCTGCCGTGAACGAGCGGGGCAGGCAGGCCGCGGCAGACGACACGCTCGGCACGCGTGCCGCTGCCGCACCTGCCTGGCGTTTCGTCCTCGGAGGATTGGTGGCGGCGGCGATTGCCGCGGCCACCAACCTGGCGTGGCGCGACGCCTTTCCCGGCCTCACCGGGTATGCGGTGCCGGCCATCATCGACCAGGCCTCGGTCACCACCGTCTCGGTCCTGTCGGTGCTGTTGGCAGCCGGGGTCTATCTGCTGTTGTCGCGGGCTTTCACCATTGCGACACCGCTCTACGTCGGGGGCTGCATCCTGACCGCAGCGGTGACCTGCGTGGCGGCCTTCGCGCCGGTCCTGCCAGACGGCATGCCGGTGCCCGACGGCTTCCCGCTGCTGACCGTGCCGATGCACATGGCCGCTGGCCTGGTGGCGGCGCTGGTGGTCCCTCTCGTCGCGCTGTACCGGATCGCGCGCCCGCGCTGATCGCTGGAAGTCGCCGCGCCTGTCGCGGCCTGCCCGCACATCGAACCCGGTCAGTACTCGTCGAACATGCGCTGAAGTTGGTTCGGCTCGCTCGGCCGCGTCAGCGCGAGCATCAGCAACACGCGGGCCTTGACCGCCGAGAGGTCGCCGCCGGCCACCCGTCGCGCCGACCCCCCTTGCTGCGCCTGGCCTCCTCCCGCAATCCTGCCGCTGCCGGCCCGCGTGGTGGCGACCACCGGCACGCCGCGCTCGCGGGCGTAGTCGAGCCCCTCCTGCTGCGTACCTGACGTGGCGCCAGCACCGGCCGTGGCGATCACCACCCCACGGGCGCCGAGTTCGACGGCCGCCTTGATCAGATCGCCGGCCGCGCCCTGGTACGTGAGGAAGATGTCGACCCTGGGCAGACTGTCGATCGTCGCGACGTCGAACTCCGACGCCGAAGTGTGCCGCCCCACCGCGGTGCGCCGAAAAACCACGCGGTCGGCATCGACCACCCCAAGCGCCCCGAACCCGCGCGAGGCAAACGTCTGCAGCCGCAGCGCGTCGGTCTTGGTCACGTCTCGCGCGCCGTTGATCTCGTCGTTGAGCACGACGAGGACGCCGCGTCCGGCCGCAGACGGGTCGCCCGCCACGCGCACCGACGCCAGCAGGTTGGCCGGGCCTTCGTACCCGACCTCGTTCGGATTGCGCATCGACCCCGTGACGACGACCGGCCGCCGGTCGCGAACGGTGAGGTGCAGGAAGTAGGCGAGTTCCTCGAGCGTGTCGGTGCCGCTGGTGACCACGATGCCGGAGAGCGACGCATCCTCGCGAAACAGGGTGTTCAGGCGCCGCGCCAGGGCGAGCCACTGGTCCAGTGTGAGTTGCGAGCTCCCCAGGTTGGCAAACTGCTCGGTCTCGACGGTGGCCGTGGCGGCCATGCCGGGCACCGAGGCGACGATCTCGTCGGCGGTGAGGCGTCGGCCGCGACGGTTGCTGATGGTCCCACCGGTGGCCACAAGACGCACGCGCGGCAACCCGATCCCGGGGGAGACTGTTGCCGGGGCGGTCGCCGTCGGGGCGGTCGCCGCCGGCGCGATTGCGCCCTGCCGCGCCAGCGCCGGCGCTGCGACCACGGCAAGACCCAGCACGAGCGAAAGCGACGTCTTACGCATGAGCCTCGCTTGGGCGAGACAGGCGGCCCAGCCAGTCGGCCAGCCGCTGCGCCGCCGCGTCGGCGGTGGCGTCATAGAACGGCATCAGTGCCGTCGGGGCGCCTTGCGCCGTCACGACATGCGCGCGCCACCGGTCACGCTGCACTTGTGACAGCTCGATGTGATACAGCCGACCATTGATGTGTTGCTCGATTCGTTGCACGCGTGGCCCACGAGACTGGTGAGGTGGAGTTCTGGAGGGCGCCCGGAAAATCCCGAAGCGACGGTCATTGTAGAGAACTGTCAGACCCGCGCAAGCGAAGAGCTCCGCGAAAGACTGTGCACACCCCCGGGCGCCCCATGAATCGTCGCCGATGCGCACGTTTGCCGACGCCCGCTCCCTGGCGTGCACACGATATCCACCGCCGTTCCGCAGGTTTTCCACAGGCGCGTTTCGATGCCAACAGTGGCCGATGGCGTGCGGTGGCCCTGCCAGGCTCGCGAGATTCTGCGGCGCTCGACACGAGCGGGAGAAGCGGACATGATCCGGAGATTGTGCCGTCGCGCCGACCAGGTGAATCGGCCATCGTGGGAGTCTGTCTCCTTTGCGCGATGGCAATGGCGTTTGCTGCCCAGGCGGCGCCGCGCCAGTCTGGACCGGAAGGCGTGTCCGAGGCTGACGCCTCTACGCACGCCTGGTTCCGCCTCTTCCTGAACGACGGCCAGGTGCTGAGCCTGGTGGGTGACTTCACCCGTCTCGACCAGGTCGTGATGGTGCAGGTGCCGGTGGCTGCGCCGAGCGAGGCTGGCATCGCCGCGTCGCGAACGGTGAGCATCCCGGCCGCCTCGGTCGACTGGGTGCGGACCGACGCCTACCGGGAAGCGCTGCGCCGTGCGCAGCTGGAGCGGTCCAGCGGCGAGCGTGCCTACGCCGCGTTCACCGAGGAGGTGGCCGCGACCGTGCGCGACGTGGCCCTCCTGCCTGACCCGCTCGAACGCATCCGGCGCCTCGAGGCGGCCCGCGTCGCGCTGGCGCAATGGCCCGCGACCCATCATGGCTACCGCGCTGATGAGGTCGCGCAGACGCTGTCGGTCGTGGACGACCTTCTGAATGGGATGCGAGCGGCGGCCGGGCAGCAGACGTTCGCGCTGGCGCTGACCAGCAGCGCCAGCCCTCCAGTGGCCCCACCGCCCGCACTGCTGCCACCGCCGACCCTGCAGCAGGTCGTCACCCAGGCGCTGCAGTTGGCGCCGCACCTCGGCGACGCCGCCGAACGCACCCTGCTGCTGCAATCAGCTGAGGCGATGCTGCGGTCGGCGCCAGAGGCGGATCGGCGGTGGGCCCGCACGACCCTCGGACAGGTGCGCCGTCAGATCAAGGCCGAGCACGGCGTGACACGACGGTATGAACGCCTGCGCACCTGGATGCTCGACACCTCGTCACGGCTGCTGGCGATGGCCGACGTGCGTGGGCTGATGCGGGTGCGACAGCAAGTCGTCGAACGCGATACGAAGCTGGACGGGAAGAGACCGGATGAGGTCGCCTCCCTGTTGGCGACGCTCGACATGCGCCTCGAGCGTGCCAGGCGGCATCGGCTGCGTCTCGAGCGCTGGAACGGTCGGCAGCCAGCAGTGCGGGCCTATGCCGCAGTCGTAGCGCCGCATCTGGCGGGGGCCTCCGCGCTGCCGAGGGCCCTGGAAGAGGTGAAGGCTCTCAGCGGGCCAGACGCAGGCATGCTGTCGCGGGCTGACGCGCTACTGGCCGCGGCCGACCACGACGCGCGCCGCGCCGACGTGCCCGAAGATGCGCAGCGCTCGCACCAGATGTGGCTGTCGGCCCAGCAGCTCGCGCGCCGCGCGCTTCAGACCAGACGCGCCGCGGTCCGTAGTGGCGACCTCCAACAGGCCTGGGAAGCGTCGGCAGCGGCGGCCGGCGCACTGATGCTGCTTCAGCAGTTGCGCGTCGACGTGCCGGGACTGCTGCGACCGCCGACGCTGCCGGCCAGCGGCGCGCCTTGACCGTGCCACCCGCCATCCGACTGATCCAGGCTGACGACCTCGACGCCTGGCAGCGCGTGCTGCTCGCCCTGTGTCTGCCGGCCGAGGGCAGGCTCTCTATCGAGCCGCCTGTCGTCATCGTGCCCAGCCGTGCGGCCGCCGAGCAGTGGCGACGCACACTCGAACAGCGCCTTCTGGTCGAGCGTTGGACGGCTCCGATCGCGCTGCAGGACGCGCTCGAGCACCCTGTGTCGGCCGGACCGCGCGATGCCCTGGCGGTGCCGCACCTCCTGACGCGCGAGCAGTTGTACGACACCTGGCACGGCCGCGCGCGCATGGAGACCCCGCGCATGCCGCTGCTCACCCGGGAGGTCCTGATGGGCGCGAGCGCCCGGCACGCGGCCGGCGTGCATCGTCCACCGTTTCTGCTGCGCCCCGGGCTGATCGCGGCAATGCTTCGCTTCCACGATCAGATCGAGCGCCTCGGGCACGAGCCGGCGACCTGGTTGCAGGATGCGGCGGCACGGCTCGACGACGAGGCCGCCACGGACCGCGGCGCGGCGCGGCTGCTGCTCCAGACGCGCTTCCTGCAGGAGGCCGGCCGGGCCTACGCGAGCCGGGTGGCGGCGGCCGACGGCGTCGACGAGCGCGGCCTCCGCCAGGCGCTGCGACGGTCTGCCCGGCCGTGGTGTCCACCACATGTGATTCTCAGCGTGGCCGACCATCACGCCGATGCCGACGGTCTCTGGCCGATCGATCTCCAGCTGCTGGCGGAGGCGCCGGGGCTGGCGCGCATCGACGTCGTGGCCACCCGGGCCGTCGCGGCTGCCCTGTTCGGGAGGCTGCGGACACGTTGGCCGCTTGCGACGCACGTCCGCGTGCCGCCGCAGCGGCCAGCCGGCACGCGCCTCGAGGTCGGCTCGACCGAGCGTCGCTGGATAGCCTGCCGCGACCGTGACGAGGAAGTGCGGGCTTACGCGCGTCGAGTCAAGGCGCTGCGTCCGGCCGACGCCGCGACCACTGCGCTGGTGTACCGACGCCCGTTGCCGTATCTCTACGCGGCGCAGTCGCTGTTTGGCGCAGCCGGCATCCCGTACCAGTCGTCGGGATCGCTGCCGCTGGCGGCCGAGCCGTGGGCAGCCAGCCTCGACTTGCTGATGGACGCTGCGCTGTCCGGGTTCACGCGCACCGCGCTGGTGACGGTCCTGCGGTCGCCGCACGTGCGCGTGCGTCACGGCGACGGCACGCCGGTGCGCGCGGCCGACATTGCCGCCTTCGACCGATGGCTGGCTGGACAGCGGTACCTCGGCACGCTCGAGCACTTCGACCAGTTGCTCGCGCGGCCCCCTGCAGCGCCGCCGTCGGGCGGCGACGACGCTGCTGGACGGTACGCCGAGCAGTGGCGGCAGGAGCGCGCCGCCAGAGCGGTGGCGGCCGCAGTACGTCCGTGGCTCACCCTGCTCGTGCCGCTGCAGGGCACGCGTCCAGGTGCTGAGCACGTGCGGGCTCTGCGCGCGGCCTGGGCGGCGTGCGAGCGGATCCCGCACGACGACGATCCGGAGGCGAGCCGCACCAGGCGGACACGTGCGGCGCTGGATGTGCTGCTCGATCGGCTCGAGTGCGCGCTGGCGGCCAATGACGCCACGCCAGTACCTGGGCGCGACACCTGCACCCTGATCCGCCGGTGGATCGAGGAAGGCACCTTTGCGCTGCCCCGCCATGAGGAAGGCGTGCAACTGGTGGATGCCGACGCCGCGCCCTACGGCGTGTTCGATCACGCCCGCATCGTCGGGCTGATCGAAGGCGAATGGCCGGCGCCGACGGCCCGCGAGATCTTCTACCCCGCGTTCATGCTCGAGCTGATCGGATGGGCAGAGGAACGCACCCGCACCGCTGCCCTGCGGGCGCGCTTCGCCGACCTGCTGACCCTGCCGTCGGTCGCCGTAGGCGTCTCGGTGCCGGAACTCGATCAGGATGCGGTCGTGCGTCCCTCGTCGCTGCTCGATGAGCTGCAGGTGTTTGACAGCGGCCGACTCGTGGCCATACCGCACGACGAGCATCTGCTGGACGTGACCGCTGAGGATGCGGTGCTGGCGACGCCGGCGGTGCCCTCGGCCCCGGTGCTGGACGCGATCGCCCGCGACTGGGCAGCGTGGCGTCTCGCCAGACCGGCCCCCGTCGATGTGGGGCAGACCGCACCGGTCCCAGGCCATCGCTACAGCGTCACGGCGGTGGAGACGTACATGCAGTGCCCCTTTCAGTACTTCGCGGGCCGCGTGCTGGGACTGAAGGAGGAGCCTGACGAGGAGCCGGGCCTGCCGGCGCGCGATGCCGGGCTGCTGCTGCACGACGTGCTGCACGACTGCTTCGAGGAGTGGCGAGCACTCGGCCACGTGGCGGTGGGGCCTGGCGATCTGCCGGCCGCCCGCGCCGTCTTCGCCGCGGTCGCCGAGCGGGCGCTCGCGTCATTGCCGATGGCTGACCGGGCGGTCGAGCGGGTGCGCTTGTTCGGATCGGCTGTCGCCACGGGGGTCATCGAGAAGATGCTCCGCGTGGAGGCCGAAGTCTTCGGCAACGTGCGGCGCCGCGCCCTGGAGCATCCCATTGACCAGCAGGTCACCTTGCCTGCCGCCGAGGGCACTCGCAGCGTGCACCTGCGCGGGCGCATCGACCGTGTTGACTGGACCGACGACGGACAGGTGCGTGTGATCGACTACAAGACCGGCCGCCGACCGACCCAGGCGCTGCAGCCTGGCGTCTACGCGCATGCCGTCGTGCAGCAGGAGGCGTTGGCAGGCCGGGTCGTCGGCATCGCCCCGAGTGGCTTCGTCGCGTTCCGCGAGGACGTGCCGTGGGTGCAGGCCGTTGCCGACCAGCAAGGCGCCGATGCGCATGCCCGCGAGTTGGTGGACGCGGTGACGCGCATCGAGGCCGGCGCCTTCCCGGTCAAGCCGCACAACCCCTTTCGCTGCCAGTTCTGCGACTACGCGAGCGTCTGCCGCAAGGATTACGTCGGCGATGAGTGAGCCGGTGGTCGTCCCGGTCGACCAGGCGGCGCGCACGTACGCCACCGATCCGCGGCATCACGTGGTGCTCGAGGCCTCGGCAGGGACCGGCAAGACCCGCGTCCTTGTCGATCGATACCTGGCGCTGCTGGCTGCTGGCGTCGATCCCCGGCATGTCCTGGCCATCACCTTCACCCGCAAGGCCGCCGCCGAGATGCGCGAGCGCATCGTCGGGGATTTGCAGGTGCGGCATCCCGCCGTGTGGCAAGCATTGCGGGACCGGGCCAACGAGATCGCGGTGTCGACCATCGATGCGTTCTGCTTCTCGCTGTTGCGTGAGTTCCCGCTGGAGGCGGGGCTCGATCCCGGGTTCACGCTCGCCGACGAGACCGAGGTGGCCCGTCTGGTGGAGATGTCGCTCGATCGCACGCTGCGTGAGTGTCGCGAGCGGGCACCCTTTGACGAAGGCATCCGTCTGGTGCTCGCGCAGATGACGTTGCCGCGGCTGGCCGAAGGCCTGCGGGCGCTGCTCGAACGCCGGTTCGTGGCGCCGGCCGCCCTGAGGCGGTATCTCGGACGGCAGGTCCGCCAGGTACGCTCGGAAGCCGCGTCGGCCGAGCGCGCGCGGCAGGATCTGCGCGCACGGGTCGAGGCCGTGCCGGGTGGACTCTCGGCCTGGATGGCAACGGCACCGCCCGATTCTCCGCTGTGGGCCCTGTGCCGTCTCGACATGACGCGGCTGGTCGCTGCATCAGTGGACACGCCGATGAGCCCTGCCGAGGTTCGCGCGGCCCTTGACGGCGTCGCGCGCTGGGTGCTGACGCGCGAGGGGACGCCGCGCAAGAAGCCCGTCGCCTCTCGTGGGGACTTCGCCTCGGCGGCGGCCTTCGATGCGCATCGTGCCGGGTTGCCGCACCTGGCCGACGCCGTCCTGGCGACGCGGCGCGGGTTCGAGGCGTCGCTCAACGTCCTGGTGGCGCGGGGCATTCGCCGCGTGTTCCGGCTCGCGCATCGACGCTATCTCGAGACGCTGGTGCTGCACGACGCGCTCGATTTCTCCGAGGTGCTGTCGCGCGCCGTGCAGCTGCTCGCCCAGATGGACGAGTTCTCACGTAGCCGCTTCCGGCTCGAAGCGCGCTATCAGCACGTGCTCGTGGACGAGTTCCAGGACACCAGTCGCCTGCAGTGGCAGCTGGTGGCCGCACTCGTGCAGTCCTGGGGCGAGGGCCTCGGCGTCGGTCACGAGGGCCCCCTGCCGCCCTCGCTCTTCCTGGTGGGCGATCGCAAGCAGTCGATCTACCGCTTCCGTGACGCCGATGTCGGCCTGCTCGACGAAGCCGTGGCGTTTGTCCAGGCGATGGGCGGCGACGGCCCGGTGCGGCAGGCCATCTCGCAGAGTTTCCGGTCGCATCCGGACCTGCTCGCCTTCTCCAATGACCTGGCCTCGGGCATGGTGCAGGCCGGGGCGCCCGCCGCGGTCGCCTTCCGTTATGGCGTCGACGACCGGTTCCCGCTTCCCGACGGGCCTGTCACCGGCGCGGACCAGGATCCGCGCCTCGGGGTGGTGGTCGGCCAGGACGTGCAGACGTGCGCGGCCGGTATCGCCGAAGAGATCGTCCGCCTGCTCGAGGACGGCCTGGTCACCGACCGCGGGAGTGACACGCCGCGTCGCGCCAGACCTGGCGACATCGCGGTCCTCTTCCGATCGCGCGAAAGCCATCGAGAGTTCGAGCGGGCGTTGTTGGCGCGGGCTATCCCGAGCTACGTGTACAAGGGGCTCGGCTTCTACGACGCCGACGAGATCAAGGACCTCGTGGCACTGGTGCGGGTGCTGGCCGCACCCGAGTCCGATCTGCGGGCGGCGGCGTTCCTGCGATCGGGATTCGTGCGGATCTCGGACGACACGCTCCGGCGCCTGGCGCCCGACCTGGCTGCCCGACTGGAGACCCCAGGTCTGTCGGAGGAGACGTCGCCCCCCGATGACGCCGCCGCGCTGTCGCGCCTCCGCCAGGCCTGGCCGCAGTGGCTGTCATTGGTCGACCGGCTTCCCCCGGCTGACGTCCTCGACCACGTGATCGAGGCATCCGCGTACGCAGTCACGCTGCGTGGGCACCGTCAGCAGCAGGCACGCGAGAACGTCAAGAAGTTTCGCAGTCTCGTCCGACGCATCCAGAACCGTGGCTACGCGACCATGGCCCGCATCGCCGGGCACATCGACCGCGTCTCGGCCGGCGACGAGTCCAATGCCGCCGTGGATGCCGCTGACGCCGTCAACCTGATGACGGTGCACGCATCCAAAGGCCTCGAGTTCCCGATCGTCTTCCTGGTCAACCTGACGCGGGGGACCGGGGGCGTGCCGCCGCCGCTGCGCGTGGTGGCCGGCGACAGCGGCGATGAGCCGATCGTCGGGATCGCCCGCTACGAACCTGGCGCGACCGAGGCCGAGCAGATCCGCGATCGGGAGGAAAGCAAGCGACTGATGTATGTGGCCGTGACCAGGGCCCGCGAGCGTCTCTACCTGAGCGCCGCGGCCCAGCGGCAAGGGCGGATCGTCGCCGGGCCGGGCAGTCTGGCGCACGTCTGCCCACCTCCGCTGGTCGAGACGCTGCACGCCGCGCTTGCCGGTGCTGCCGAGGTGACCTGGACGGGCAGCGACCATGTCCACCGCATGCGGGTGTGCCCCATCCCCGCGGTCACTGACCTCGCGGTGACTCTTCCTGCGGCCGTCCCGATCACCGACGTGGTGCCGATGTCGCTGCAACCGCTGACCAGCCGTCCGCGCGTCCAGCGAGGACGGGTCACCGATCTGGCCGCGGGCCGGCAATCGACAGCGCTGGAGCAACGGTCGCGGCCAGTCGTGGACGTCGATCTCGTGACCGGGCGGGCCGTGCATCGCTTGCTGGCGCGTGCCGACGCGGGCGACGCGGACGCGCCGCTGCAGGCGCGTGTCCTGGCCGATCTCGACGACGACGAGGCGGTCATGCTCGGGGATCGGACGGGGTTTGCTGCCGATGTCGTGGCTCTGGTGCGTGGGGTGTGGCAGGACCGCACCCTGCGGCGCGTCCTCGCGCTGCCCACGGCCCGGTTCGAGGTCCCGATCGTCTTCCGACACGAGGCTGCGGGAATGGTGTCCCTGGTGCGCGGCACCGTGGACTGTCTTGTGCGCGACGGCGACACGCTGCTGGTGCTGGAGTTCAAGACCGGGCGGGCGCAGCCATCGCATCGACGACAGCTCGCCCTGTATGTGGACGCCGTGCGCGCCATGCAGCCCGGCCTCGAGGTGGCCGGCCAGCTGGTCTACGCGACGCGGCCAGCGCCGGTGCGCTCGATGCAGGCCGGGCGACTGCCGTTTGAAGAGTAGGAACAGAATTTCGAATTTCGAAATCGGGAATTATTCAGAATCTGGTGGTTTGGCTACGCGTCGTCGAGCCAGGCTTGCAGGGCCGGTGAGAGATCGGCGATCTGGCCGTCCACTTCCTCGAAGTAGTCACAATCGGGGCAGCGCCACTCGAGCACGTGGCGCATCGAGGCCTGCGAGGTTCCGGGAATGCGATTGATCTGCTCGACCGGCTCGAGTCGCATCGAATCTCCACACATCGGGCAATCCTGTCGTTCGGCCACACGCCTCTCCTTCGGAAGATATCGGCCGCCTCCCGGTTGCCTTGACAAGCGGCGGAGGCGCTCCCCACACTACGCAGTGCCGCGAGGCACTCCGCAGGACATGCACGACTACTACCGTATCGCCGAGATCACTGGCGCGGATCGCCGTCGGCCGGCCCGTGCCGTCCCCGCCTGGGCCATGGTCGCCCGCGCGATGCCGCGGGCCGCATCGCGGAGGCCGGCGCCAGCGCTGCACCTGGTGCGGGCGCTCGAGCCCGAACGCCCGGTCGAGCGAGCGCTCCGCGACGAAGTCGCGCTCGACTTCCCCTCGGCCCAACAGGCGCTCGACCACGCGCGGCGCGACTTCGGCGAGGCGGACGGGCCGGCGTGCCGCCTGGTGGTGGACGTGACGCTGACCGCGATCGAAGCCCGGCGAAGTGCCCGCGTGCCGCTGTGCGTGCATCTGCCGTCGGTGTGCGACTCGTGTGGCGGTCGTGGCGAGGTGTGGGGCGACGCGTGCGCGGCGTGCGAGGGCGTGGGCACCGCCGGGGCCACGCGCTATGTCGTCGTGCGCGTGCCGGCCAACACCGCCGACGGCACGACGCTTCGTTACCGGCTCGCGCTGCCGTACGGGCCGCAGGTGCGCCTCGACGTGCGGCTCTCGGTCCGGTGACACGCATCCTGCTGCATGTCCAGCTGCTCGGGCGCCTCTACGTCGTCGCCGGATGGCTGGCACTGCTGGCCGCGCTGTCGCTGGGGTTGCTCGGCGTCGGCGCTGTGAGCCTGACCGCGCGTAGCGGACCCGAAGTGGCCGCCAGCCTCGCGGCGGCCATCTTTTTTGCCTGTGCGGCACTCGCCTTCGTCTGGGGCGGCGTGCTCCTCGGGGTCGGCTGGGCGCTGCCACTCCATCAGTCCTGGGCGCGACCCGCGGCACTCGTCCTGGCCATCGTCAACGTCTTCGTCATTCCCTTCGGCACGGCGTTGTCGGCCTATGCCTTCTGGGTGCTGCTGCAGGAGGCTGGCAAGCGGATGTTCGAGCGAGCGCACCCCGGTCGTTCGGGGGTATGATGCGGCCGAGTGGTCGGTGTGGCGTCTCGATTGCCGAGGCGTCGTGCGTGCCCGAGTCGGCGCTCGGTGTTCGTCGCCCCTCACGAACACGTTGATTCCAGAAGGAGCGCAGCACGCATGAATTCGGTTGTCGAGAAGTCATCCACGGGCCTGGACGCCAACGTCGCGGCCGCCCTCACCTACATCCCGATCATCGCGATCGTATTCCTGGTCATCGAGAAGAGCAGCCGGCTCGTCAAGTTCCACGCCGTGCAGTCGCTGGGATTGCTCGTGGCCTGGATGGTCGTGTGGTTCGCGCTCGGCATCCTCGGCATGGTGCCGGTGCTTGGCTGGGCCACCCTGCTGCTGTGGCCGCTGGTGGCCGTGGGCATGTTCGTGGTGTGGATCATTGCGCTGCTCAAGGCCTTCAAGGGCGAGTGGTGGAAGCTGCCGGTCATCGGCGACATCGCCGAGCAGCAGAGCGCCAGCCTCTAGCTCGACGGCCGCGAGGCGCTGTGGCTGCGTGCTGGTTGCGGCCGCGGCTGACCGACCCTTCTGGGACATACCGCCACGGCCCGACGCCGAAGGCCGGTAGAATCCAGGGGTGAGTGTCCCCTCTGTTGCCCAGGTCCTCGATGCGCTGCGCGTCGTGCAGGACCCCGACTTGCGCCGCGACATCGTGGCGCTCGATTTCGTCAAACACGTCGTGGTTGGCGAGGACGGGCGTGTCGCGTTCGCCATCGAACTCACCACGCCGGCGTGCCCGGTCAAGGACCTGCTGAAGGCACAGGCACACGCGGCGGTCGCGGCGCTGCCCGGCGTGTCGTCGGTCGAGATCGAGATGACGTCGAGCGTCCGCAGCAGCGGCGCCGTGCTCGGGCAGCGCCAGGCCCTGCCCGGAGTCAAGAACATCATCGCGGTCGGCGCCGGCAAGGGCGGCGTCGGCAAGACCACGATGGCCGTCAACCTGGCCCTGGCGCTGTCACAGCGGGGCAGCCGCGTCGGGCTGCTCGATGCCGACATCTACGGTCCGAACGTGCCGATCATGCTGGGCGTCCAGGCGTCGCTCGAGACCGACGGCCAGAAGATCGTCCCCATCCACAAGCACGGGCTCTGGACCGTGTCGATGGGGTTCCTGGCGGGCGACTCGGACCCGGTCATCTGGCGCGGCCCGATGCTGCATGGGGTGCTGCGGCAGTTCCTGCTGGACGTGGCCTGGCCGGCCCTCGACTACCTGATCGTCGACATGCCGCCAGGCACCGGTGACGTGGCCCTCAGCCTGAGCCAGCACACGGCGGTGACCGGCGCCGTGGTCATCACCACACCGCAGACCGTGGCGGTGGCAGACTCGCGGCGCGCCATCCACATGTACCGCAAGCTGAACATCCCGGTCCTCGGGGTCGTCGAGAACATGAGCTTCTTCAACTGCCCGTCGTGTCGTCACGAGACGGACCTGTTCGGCCGCGGCGGTGGCCAGCGGCTCGCCGAGGATCTCGACGTGCCATTCCTCGGCGCGGTGCCGATTGCCGAGCCGGTGCGTTCGGGGGGCGACATCGGCATGCCGATCGTCTTGAGCGAGCCGGATCATGTCGTGGCCCGCGCCATCAACGCGGTGGCCGAGCAGGTGGCCGCGCAGGTGTCGATTCAGTCGTTCCGGACCATCCCGCTCACCCCCGTGTCCTGAGGAGAACGATCAATGCTGAAACAGCGTCTTGCCGGCCTGCTGCTGGCCCTTGCCATCACGACGTCACCTGCCACGGCGGCGATCCGCCCCGTTGCGCTCGAGGCGGCAGGAGCCGCCGACTTCATGGCCGATGTGGTTGCGCCCTATCTGGTGATGCAGACCGCACTGGTCAACGACGACGTGGCTCCGGTGGCCGCGGCTGCCAGGATGCTGCAGAAAGGCGCCAGTCAGCTCGGCGCCGAGGGGCAGGCACTCAGCGCGGCGGCGGCCAAGGCGGCAACGGCTCGCACGCTCGAGGCGGCGCGCGCGGCCTTCGGTGACGTGAGCATCGCGCTGATTGGCTACGCCGACGCCACCCGGCAGCCGGTGGACGGCAAAATCGTCGCGTTCTGCCCGATGGCCAACAAGTCGTGGGTGCAGGCGGACGGGCCGATCGCCAACCCGTACTACGGCAAGGCCATGGCCACCTGCGGCAGCCGGACGCGCACGCTCCCGGCGACGCGCTGATGGACATTGCATTTACCCGCCGCACCCTCGCCAACGGCCTCGACGTCATCGCCCACGAAGACCACGACCTGCCGATCGTGGCCGTGAACCTGTGGTACCACGTCGGCTCCAAGAACGAGCGCCGCGGCCGGACGGGATTCGCGCACCTGTTCGAGCACCTGATGTTCGAGGGGTCGGCCCATCACGACCATGGCTACTTCGCGCCGCTGCAGCGTGCCGGTGCGTCGCTCAACGGCTCGACCAGCGCCGACCGGACCAACTACTGGGAGGTGGTGCCCACGGGGGCGCTCGACCTGGCGCTGTGGCTCGAGTCAGACCGCATGGGGCACCTGCTGCCGGCGCTCACCCAGAGCAAGTTCGACAACCAGCGCGACGTCGTGCTGAACGAACGCCGGCAGAACTACGAGAATCGCCCGTATGGCCTGGCCGGCATCGCCGTCGCCGACGCCCTCTACCACCGCGATCATCCGTACAGCTGGCCGACGATCGGCTATCCCGAGGACCTGCGCGACGCCTCGCTCGACGACGTCCACGAGTTCTTCCGCACCTACTACCACCCGCGCAACGCCTCGCTCGTGCTGGCGGGCGACATCACGATCGATCGCGCCTTCGCGCTGGCCGAGCAGTACTTCGGCGACATCCCGGCAGGACCTGACGTGCCCCGCGTGGCCGCCGGTGTCCCGACGATCGAGGCCGACATTCGCCTGCACCTCGAGGATCGCGTCGAGCTGCCGCGCCTGTACCTGGCCTGGCACTCGCCGGCCACCTTCGATGCCGGCGACGCGGAACTCGATCTGCTGGCCGACGTACTCGGCGGCGGCAAGATCAGTCGCCTCTACCGCACCCTCGTCGTCCAGCAGCAAATCGCCACCGAGGTGACCGCGGTGCAGTACTCGCGTGAGCTGTGTGGCATGTTCCAGGTGGTCGCCACCGCGGCGCCCGGGGTCTCGCTCGACCGCCTCGCCGACCAGGTGCACGCCTGCCTCGCCGCGGTCCGCGAGACGCCAGTAGACCAGTCGGAACTGCGGCGCAGTCAGGTGCAGGCCGAGGCCGCGTTCATCTACAGGCTCCAGACCATCGGTGGCTTCTCGGGCAAGTCCGACCAGCTCAACGCCTACAACGTGTACCGCGACGACCCGGGATTTGCCCGCGAGGACCTGGCCAGGTACGCCCGGGCGACCCCGGCGCACCTGCAGCAGGCGGCCGCCGCGTGGCTGTCACGCCCGTGCCTGGCACTGGGCGTCGTGCCCATGGGGCAGCAGTCGACGCTGGGCCTGGCCGACGCACGGCAGGCGGTCGTGGCATGACGGTGGATCGCCGTTGCCTGCCGATTGCCGAAGCCCCGCCGGGCATCCGCTTCCCAACGCTGACCCGCACTGAAATCGCGCCGGGCCTGCGCCTGATCACCGCGGAGCGCCGGGACCTGCCTCTGGTGAGCCTGCTCTGGTTGTGGCATGCCGGCACATCGGGTGACCACGACGAGGCGCCCGGACTCGCGGCCCTGACCGCGGATCTCCTCGATGAAGGCACGACGTCGTTGACCATGGCCGGCCTGCACGAGGCGCTGGCCGATATCGGCGGTCAACTCGATACCGACATCGGTCACGACGCCACCGTGATCTCCCTGCTCGCGCTCTCGAGTCATCGAGAGCGAGCCATCGAGCTCTTCGTTGACATGGCCGAGCGTCCACGCCTGGACCAGCCCGACATGGCGAGGGTCACCGGCCTGCGTCTGAATCGTCTTCGCCAGTTGCGTCACTCGGCGTCGGCACTGGCCGATCTGTTGTTCATGCGTCGCCTGTATGGCAGCCACCCGTACGGACGTTCAGGCATCGGCACCGAGGCGTCGCTGCAACGCTTCGAGGTGGACGACGTGCGGAGGTTCCACGCGCGCCTCGCGACCACGCCCGCCACGCTGGTGGTGGTCGGCGACATCTCCCACGACGAGGCCCTGCGCCTTGTCTCGCGGCACGTGTCCACCCAGGCGCGCATCGGCCATGCCGATCCGCCGGTGCCGGCCGCGACCGATGGCAGCCGTCTGCTCTTCGTGCCCCGCGAAGGCGCCGCACAATCGGAGATGCGTCTGGGCCGCATCGCGCTGCCGCGTCACACCCCGGGGTACCACGCCGCAGTGGTCACCAACATGCTGCTCGGAGGCGCGTTTGTCAGTCGCATCAACCTGAAGCTGCGAGAGGAGAAGGGGGTCACCTATGGTGCGCGCTCCTCCTTTCAGTTTCTCCGGCAGGCCGGACCCTTCTCGGTCCAGGCCAGCATCCAGTCCGACGCCACCGCGGCGTCAGTGCGCGATGTGCTCGTGGAGCTGGATGCGCTCGGGAGCAGCCGTCCGGTCACCGACCAGGAGCTGTCCAGTGCCCGTGACGCGCTGACGCGCGGCTACGCACGCGGCTTCGAGACCGCCGAGCAGGTGGCGCGGGCGGCCGCGCAACTGGCGCTCTATGAGCTTCCCGACGACACCTTCGACGTGTTCTCCGAGCGGACCGCCGCGGTGACGGCCGAGGATGTCACCGCGGTGTCGCGGCAGTGGCTGCAGGGTCACGACATGCAGGCGGTGGTGGTGGGCGAGCCTGCCACGTCGCTTCCCGGCCTTGAAGCGCTCGGTCTCGGGCCCCCGGAACACCGCGCCGCCGCCGACGTGTTGGCCGGGAACTGAGGCCCCGGCCTTTGGGAGTACGATCGCCGGAAATGAACCCGGCCCGGCCGGGCTTCGTCTCACCCCTCGTCGTGGAAGGACTGCCCCGATGAGTCTCGCGAGGACCACCCTCAGCCTCGCGGGCGTCGTACTCGCCATGGCGACGACGCTCGCCGTCGCCACGCTGTGGCTGCTGCTCACCGAACCCGTGACAGTGGCCGACGCCGTGGCCCGGGGCGACGTGTCGCCGCTGGTGTCAGCGCTTGCCGGAGCGCTGGTCAGCGCGGTCCGCGGCCTGCTCGACTACCTGTAGCGGGTCGGTCGGCGCCGGTCTACAGCGCCCGGTTGAGAAACTTCGCCAGCCAGTAACCGTCCAGGAACTTGAAAGGCGTCATGCCGGTGCTGTAGTGGCCGCACGGCAGCACGGCCAGCTGATGGGGAATCCGCCGGTCGCGGAACTCCTGGACGAACGACTTGGAGAGGCGCAGCGGAAAGGTCAGGTCGTACTGCGCGTACACCAGCAGCGTGCGCAGGTGGCGGACGCGCTCCAGGTACGGCTGCGGGCTGATCGGCGCCCAGATGCGGCGGAGCGTGTCGATGCTGACATGCCCATCGAGGCCCTGCCGCACGTGGCGCGTCGAGAGCCCCTCCCACACGACATCGGCAAAGAAGGGCGAGATGTGGTTGAGCGCCGCGGCCTTGATGCGAGGCTCGTGCGCGGCGGTGAGCATCGACAGGCACGAGCCCAGGCTCGTGCCGCAGATGCCGATTGACGAGTAACCCTGGGCATGCAGGAAGCCCACGGCACGCCGCGCGTCGAGCACGGCCTGGCGACACACCTGCAATGTCCGACCGACGTTGCTGCTGACGATGTAGTCGGCCCGTTGCAGTTCCGCCGGCATGCGCCAGTCGTGGTACGGCTTGCTCAGGCGCAGGGCCGTCAGACCGACGCGGTTGAACAGCTTGCACAGGCCGACGTGACCGTCCGGGTCGGCATTCCATTGAGGCAACACCAGCACGGCGCGGCCGCGGTCCTCGCGCGCCTTGTAGAGGCGTGCATGGACGACGTTGTTCTCGGCATGCGGCGTCACAATCTGGCTCGGAAACCGCAGGTGACCGTGCCGATCGAGGTCGTAGCCCGGGGCGTCGGTGCTGGCGAAAAATTGGTCGCTGTTGCCGACGGCCCACGCCGCATAGGCTTCGAGCGCGGCGGACGGCGGACTGCTCGTCAGGGGCGTGTCAGGCCCGGGCGCGTGCGGCAGGTCGTGAAGCCAGTCGAGGCCCCAGTCGAATTCGCGCACCAGCCGGTCGGTGCTGCGATTGTGTAGTGACTCCTCCCAGCGATGGAAGGCCCAGCGCAACATCCGACCAGCGTAGCATCAACGCGGATCGAGGCAGGGTGCCCGTGCGCAGCGCCGTGTGGCTTCAGTCACTGCAGCCGCAGCGCCGCCTCGATGCCGAGTGCCGTGGCCACGAGCGACGGGGTGTCGCGCCCGACCAGCTGCAGGCTGACCGGCCAGCCATCGCTGGTGACCCCGACCGGCAGCACGAGGGAGGGATGGCGCGAGAGATTGAATGGCTGCGTGAAACGCAGCATCGCGATGCGGGTCAGTTCCTCCCCGTCGGGCCACGTCACGTGGGACTGGCCGAGAGGCGGGGCGGTGATGGCAAGTCCGGGAAGTGCCAGGACGTCGACGCGGGTGAGCAACCCGGCCACGTCGGCCTCGATCGCTGCGCGCGCCTCGAGGGCCTGCGCATACTCCGTGTCAGTCGGTCGCGACGCCGACTGCAGCCGCCCACCCACGGCGGCGGTGTAGAGCGCGGCCTGCGTTGCCAGCCGCGGGGTGTGGAAGTCCAGCGCCTCGCGCATCACGATGGTGCTGTACGTGGTGGCTACCGTGGGTGCCGTGTCCAGTGGGAGATCGTGCACGGCAGCCCCACCCACGGCCAGCTGGTCGAGCGCCGCGCTGACCTGCGCCCCGATCTCGGGCATCACGCGCCGCCACCCGAACGCGCGCAGGACCCCTATCGAGAGCCCGTGCATGGACCGGGCCGGCGGACAGGCCGGCAACGGGCCCATCTGACGCAGCGCCTGCAGCGTGAACCAGGCGTCGTCCACGCACGTGGCCAGAGGGCCCACGCAGTCGCAGGTCGGGCTCAAGGGGACGACCCCCGCAAGGGAGACCTCGCCCCACGCGGGCTTGAGCCCCACCAGGCCGCACGCGGCCGCCGGTATGCGAACCGACCCGCCGGTGTCGGACCCGATTGCCACGTGGCTCATCCCGGTGGCCACCGAGACGGCCGCGCCGCCACTCGAGCCGCCGGCCGAATGGCCGTGGTCCCGGTGATGGCGGACGGCGCCGAATCCTGAGTCTTCGCTGGTGGTACCGAGGGCGAACTCATGCATGTTGGTGCGGCCCACAAACACCGCGCCCTGTGCCCGCAGATGCGCCACCGCGGGTGCGTCGGCTGCCGCCACGGCGGTCATCGAGCGCGACCCGGCGCTGGTCACGTGTCCCTGCTGGTCGAGCAGGTCCTTGAGCGACGTCGGCACGCCGTGCAACATGCCGCGGTCCAGCCCGCGACCGAGCTCGGCATCGGCGGCGTCGGCGTCGCGCCGCGCCGATGCCGCAGAGACCTCGATGAAGGCGTTGGTGGCGGGCTGCCACTCCTCTATGCGCGCCAGACAGCGTTCGACCAGGTCGCGGGAGCGCAGCGTGCCATCGCGCAGTTGCCGGGCGGTGTCACGCAGGGACATGGAGGACACGATACAGGAATGCAGAATTGGAAATTACGTCGATCGCGGAATGCAGAATGCAGAATGCAGAATGCCGATCGCAGTACGGCACGAAGGCAGAGGCGGGAGCCCGGGACCGGCATCTGACCACGGGGACGGGCGCGCGCCGACAAGGCAAAAGCGAGCACGTCCGCCTCACGTGGAGGGGGCGTACGTGGCGGCCCGGGCGGCGAGGCAGTAGACTCGGCATGACTCCCTGCATGAGACAAACCCGCATCATCGCCACGCTCGGCCCGTCGAGTGCCACCTCCGAGGGCGTCCCTGCCTTGATTGCCGCCGGGGTCGATATCTTCCGGCTCAATTTCTCGCACGGGAGCCATGAGCAGCATGCCGAGGCGGTTCGGCTGGTGCGGACGGCGGCGGCTGCGGCGTCACGCCAGGTGGCCATCCTGCAGGACCTCAGCGGCCCGAAGATTCGTACCGGCCGACTCCTCGGCGGTATCCCGATTGGCCTGCCAACCGGTTCACGCCTGCGCATCACGACCGGCGATGACGAGGGCACCGAGGGACACGTCTACACGACCTTTGCCGGCCTGGCGCGCTCGGTGGCCCCCGGCATGCGCCTGCTGCTGGACGACGGCGCGCTCGAACTGTGCGTGGATGAGAGCGACGGCACCAGCATCGAGACGACGGTGGTGGTCGGCGGCGTGCTCGCCCAGCACAAGGGCATCAACGCGCCTGACGTCGAGTTGCCGGCCTCGGCCCTCACCGACAAGGACATCGCCGACTTGCGTTTCGGTGCCTCGCTCGGCGTGGACATGGTGGCCCTCAGTTTCGTGCAGACCGTGGAGGACTTGCTCCGCACCCGCGCCGAACTGCGCGCCGCCGGCACCGAGTCGATCAGCCTCATCGCCAAGATCGAACGCCCGCAGGCGGTGGCCAACCTCGGTGAGCTGCTCGGCGCCTGTGATGGGGTGATGGTCGCCCGCGGTGACCTGGGCAACGAAGTCCCGCTCTACAGCGTGCCGCGGGCGCAGAAGGTCATCACCCAGCTCGCCCAGCAGGCCGGCATTCCGGTGATCGTCGCCACGCAGGTGCTCGAGTCGATGCGCACCAACCCGCGACCGACCAGGGCCGAGGTCAGCGATGCGGCAAATGCGGTGGACGACTCGGTCGATGCCGTGATGCTGTCGGGGGAAACGGCAAGCGGCCAATACCCGGTGGCGGCGGTGACGCTGCTCGATGCGGTGATTCGCGACGCCGAGAGCCTGCACCCGCGTCCTCGCGCGACCTTTAACGCCGGCGTCCTCGGCGTGCCGCACAATCGCGCGCTGTGCGAGGCCGCCGTCACCCTCGCCCGGGCCGGCGGGGCCGAGGCCATTGTCGCAGTCACGCGCGAGGGCAAGACCGCCCGCGTGCTGTCGGCGCTGCGACCCGAGCTGCCTATTCACGCGGTGACTTCGGACGAGCGCGTGGCTCGTCGCCTGATGCTGCACCGCGGGATCGAGCCGCTCGCCATCGACCAGACGATCCTCGACAGCGCCGGCGGCATCGCGGTGGAGCACTTCCTCGTGCAACGCGGCGTGCTGCGGGCTGGCGAGCCGATCGTCTTTGTCAGCATCAACGCCGATCTGACGCGGACCGACGCCAACTTCCTCAGGATTCGTCGCGTCGGCTGAGCTGGTCTCGCAGCGGCCCGATCGGGTCGCCACCCTCGGGCATCCGGTAGGCGTCGGCCAGCAGGCACTCCCGCCCGTGCCGGACGGCGATCACCGTGCCGTAGAAGCCCCGCCCCATCGGCCGACCGGGACATCAGCGCCAGCACCCGCACCTGGGGCCTGCTCCAGCGCGTAGATGCCGAGTGGGCGCGCCCGGGTGACCGAGGAGGTGACCCCACCAGCGCACCAGCGCCCCATGCGAGAACAAGGCCGCATAGACCGCTTCCGGAGGGGCCGCCATCTCGGCCACGCTGTCCAACGACTCGGGAGCGGAAGGCGCCGTGCCGCTCATCGGCGGTGTATGACACGCGACCACACTTGCCAGATCGTGCGGCAGGGGTCTACTCTGTTGGCCGCCGGTGCATTCCGGCGCATGACCATGACGCACACGATCAACATCATTACCGTGACCACTCGAAAGCGGGAGCCGGCTTCCGCGCGCGGGTGGCTCGTGTACGCGTCCTGAGCAGAACAGCTCTACTTCACACGCGTTACGTGCTCCACAGAAACCCGCCGCGCGACCCGCGCAGGCGGGTTTTGTCGTTGAAGGCGGACGAAACGAGGAATCGATGTCGTCTCGAGTAGAAGTGGGCGTGCTTGGCGCCACCGGCACGGTCGGTCAGCAATTTGTCCGGCTGCTCGCCAATCACCCATGGTTCGATGCCACCTGGCTCGCCGGCAGCGAGCGGTCCGAAGGCCGACCGTATGCAGAGGCAGCCAACTGGAAGCTGGCCACCCCGATGCCCGCTGCCGCGGCCGCCCGGATCGTGCAGCGACCGGTGCCGGGAACGGGGCCGTCCCTGGTGTTCTCCGCGCTCGATGCCAACGTGGCCGGCGAGCTCGAGCTGGCCTTTGCCAAGGCCGGCCACATCGTCGTGAGCAACGCCCGCAACCATCGGATGGACCCGCTGGTGCCTCTGCTCATCCCAGAGATCAACCCCGATCATCTGCAGCTGCTCGAACGGCAGAAATCGGTCTACGGCTGGAAAGGCGGCATCGTCACCAACTCGAACTGCTCGACGATGTTCCTGGCGATGGCGCTGGCGCCGCTGCGCGCGCTCGGTCTGACCACCTGCAACGTCGTGACGCTGCAGGCCGTCTCAGGCGCGGGCTATCCGGGCGTACCGTCGCTGGACATCCTCGGCAACGTCGTGCCGTTCATCAGCGGCGAAGAGGAGAAGCTCGAGATCGAGCCACAGAAGATTCTCGGCAGTCTCGTCGGTGATCGCGTCGACCCCCATCCGGTCATCGTCAGCGCGCACACCACGCGTGTGCCGGTCATCGACGGCCACAGCGAGATGATCTCGGTGGGTTTCTCTGGCAAGGTCAGCGCCGAGGACATCCGCGGCGCGTTCGCGGACTTCTCGGGCCTGCCCCAGGCGCTCGGGCTCCCCTTCGCGCCGAAGCAGCCGCTGATCTACCTCGAGGCCGAGAACCGGCCGCAGCCCAGGCTCGACGTGGAGCGGGAAAACGGCATGGCCGTGTTCCTCGGCCGCCTGCGTCCCTGCCCGGTGCTGCAGCACAAGTTCGTGGCCCTGGGCCACAACACGGTTCGTGGCGCGGCGGGTGCGGCGCTGCTCAACGCAGAACTGATGCAGGCACAAGGCCTGCTCTGAGGTGACGCCATGGTGGTCATGAAGTTTGGCGGCACGTCGGTGAAGGACCCGGATGCCATCCGGCGCCTTGCCCGCATCGTCGCCCGAGAGGCGCCCATCAGCGGCGTGCCGGTGGTGGTGGCGTCTGCGATGTCGGGGGTGACCGACCAGTTGCTGGACGCGGTGGCCGCGGTCGAGCGCGGCGACGCGGAGCTGGCGTCGCAGAAGGTGATGGTGATGCGCGATCGTCACCGCGCGGCCGCGGAAGCCCTGCTGACGTCGAGCGGCCTGCGCGATGACGTGATCGATGCGCTCGAACGGCACTGGCGCGACACCGCGTCGCTGCTGCACGCCATGGCAGTCCTGCGCGAGGTCTCGCCGCGGTCACGTGACGCGGTCGTGGCGATGGGCGAGCTGGCCAGCTCGCGCCTGGTCGCCGCGGCGCTGACGCAACTGGGAACGCCGTCGCGGTATGTCGATGCGCGCCTGGTCCTGGTGACCAGTGACGAGCATGGCCAGGCCCGACCCGATCTGCCAGCCACCGCGGCGCGACTGCGCGAGCACGTCGTGCCGCTGGTCGCCGAAGGCCTCGTGGTCGTGCTCGGTGGCTTCATCGGCGCAACTGGCGATGGCATCACCACGACCCTGGGCCGTGGCGGATCCGACTACTCCGCCTCGCTCTTCGGGGCTGGCCTCCATGCCGCGGAGATCCAGATCTGGACCGACGTCGACGGCATGCTGACTGCCGATCCGCGGGTCGTGCAGGGCGCCCGGCCGCTGCCGTCGCTGTCGTTTGCCGAAGCGTCGGAACTGGCATACTTCGGCGCCAAGGTGCTGCATCCGAGCACGATTGCGCCAGCCGTGGCCGACGGCATCCCGGTGCGGATCCTGAACTCCCAACGGCCAGACGTCGCCGGCACGACGATCACGGCCAGCCCGCCGCTGCCCGACGCGCCACTGACCGGCCTGGCGTGCAAGCGCGACATCACGGTCATCGACATCAGGTCGACGATGATGCTCGCGGCGTACGGCTTCATGCGACGCGTGTTCGAGGTGTTCGAGCGTCATCGCACGTCGGTAGACGTCATCACCACCTCAGAGGTCAGCGTGTCGATCACCATCGAGGATCGCCGCGCCCTCCACGACATCGTCTGCGACCTGTCGGCCTTTGCCGAGGTCGGCGTCGAGGGGGAGATGGCCCTGCTCTGTGCCGTGGGCGAGCGACTGCGGCTCGAACCAGGCCTGGCCGCCCGCGTCCTCGGAGCGCTCGACGAGTTCCCGTTGCGGATGGTGTCGCAGGCGGGCGCTCGCCGTAACCTCACCGTCGTGCTGCCGCAGGCGTACCTGCAAGCGGCGATGTCTCGGGTGCATGAGCGCTTCTGCCTCGAGGCGGCCCCAGCCGAGGTCGGCGTGTGATGCGCGCCATCCTGTTCGGATACGGCCGGATGGGCAGACTGGTGGGCGTGCATGCCGCCGAGCACGGCGTCGAGGTGGTCGCCGTGCTGTCGAGCGAGAGCCCGCCCGAGACCTGGGACGCAGCGGCGCAGCAGGGCGCCGACGTGGTGGTTGACTTTGCCACGGGCGAGGCGCTGCAGCACAGCCTCGACCGGCTGTGCCGACTGGCGCCGGCAGTGGTCCTCGGCAGTACCGGCTGGAGTGCGTTCGAACCCGAGGCCAGGGTGATCGTCCAGCGCCACGGCGTTGGTGCCGTCGTTGCGTCGAACTTCTCAGTCGGGGCCTACCTGCTGGAGGCCGCCGTGCGCGTGGTCGGCGCGGCTGTCGAGGGGCTCGACGACTACGACACGTTCGTGCACGAGGCACACCATTCCCGCAAGCGCGATGCGCCGTCGGGCACGGCGCTGCTGCTCCTGGACGCCATGCGGCAGGCGGGACTGACCCGACACGTGGACGTCTCATCGACCCGTGCCGGCCATATTCCAGGAACGCACATGGCCGGGTTCGATGGCCCGGCCGAGACCGTGACGTTGACCCACACCGTCCGCGACCGCGCCACGTTTGCGCACGGCGCGCTGCGTGCGGCCCGGTGGATCCAGGGTCGCCAGGGATGGTTCTCGATGCGCGATGTCCTGGGGATGTCCCACCCGTCGCCATGACGCCTGCCGCCCTGACGTGTCGCAGTGACGGCACCCCGACTTCCGATTCCCGTTTCCCGACTCCCGCTTATGCTTGACGCCATGACCCCCCGACGACCCTTCACCGGCTGTGGCACCGCGCTGGTCACGCCCTTCACTGCGACCGGCCGTATCGACGAGGACGGCGTCCGCCGTCTGGCCCGGCGACAGGTCGAGGCCGGCATGCATTTCCTCGTGCCAGTGGGTACGACGGGCGAGGCGCCCACCCTGTCGGCGACCGAGAAGCGACAGGTGGTCGAGCTGGTCGTCGATGAAGTGCGGGGCGCAGTGCCGGTGCTGGCCGGGGCAGGCGGCTACAACACGAGCGAGGTCATCGAAGCTGCGCACGCGATGGCCGAGGCGGGCGCGCAAGGCATTCTCTCGGTGTCGCCGTATTACAACAAGCCGACCCAGGAAGGCCTGTTCCAGCACTACGCGTCGATGGCCGCCAACACCAACCTGCCGATCATCCTGTACAACGTGCCAGGACGCACGGGCAGCAACATCGAGCCGGCGACCACCGAGAAGCTGGCACAGGTGCCGCAGATCATCGGCATCAAGGAGGCGTCGGGCAACGTCTTCCAGATTGCCGATGTCCGTCGCCGGGTGCCGGCAGAATTCCTGGTGTTGTCTGGCGACGACACGCTGGCCCTCCCGGTGATGGCCCTGGGCGGCGAGGGTGTGATCTCGGTGGCCGGCAACGAGGTGCCGGCCGACATGGCGCGCCTGGTCGAGGCCTGCGAGCGCGGCGACTTCGCCGCGGCCCGCGTCATCCACGAGCGGATACTGCCGCTGCTGCAGGCCAATTTCCTCGAATCCAACCCGGGGCCGGTGAAGGCCGTGATGGCGCTGGCCGGACTGCTGGAGCCGGTCTACCGGTTGCCGCTCGTCGCACCCACCAGTGACACCCTCCAGACCCTGCGTCGCATCGCTCTCGAACTGGGCCTGTTGTCGGAGACCGCTTCAGCATGAGCATCGAGAACCTCCGCCAAGACGTCGAGCGGCTCTGGGCCGCCGGCGCCGAGGCGTCGCGTGCAGAAGGCCGCGACGTCTTTGCACGGCTTCGGGCAGCGCTTTCGGAAGGGGCCGTGCGTTCGGCCTCGCCCGACGCGTCGTCGCCGACCGGCTGGGTGGTCAATAGCTGGGTGAAGCAGGGCATCCTGCTCGGGTTTCGCTTTGGCGACCTGGTTGACGTCTCGATGGACCACGGCCGCTGGCCGTTCTTCGACAAGGACACGCTGCCCCTGCAGCGATTCGGTCCCGCCAGTGGCGTGCGGATCGTCCCGGGTGGGTCGTCGGTGCGCGACGGCGCCTTTCTGGCCAAGGGGGTCATCGCCATTCCTCCGATGTACGTCAACATCGGCGCCTATGTCGGCGAGGGCTCGATGATCGACTCGCACGCCCTGGTCGGATCGTGTGCGCAGATTGGCGCACGCGTGCACCTCAGCGCGGCGGCCCAGATTGGCGGCGTCATCGAACCCGTGGGGGCACTGCCGGTGATCATCGAGGACGAGGTGCTGGTTGGCGGCAACACCGGGATCTACGAGGGCGCCGTCGTGAAGGCGCGCGCGGTGATCGGCGCGGGCACCATCCTCACGGGATCGACGCCGGTCTACGACCTGCCTAACGGGCGCATCATCCGGCCGGAAGACGGCCACCCCCTCGTGATTCCGGAGGGCGCGGTGGTGGTGCCTGGGGCGCGGGCCGTGACCGAAGGCCCAGGCGTCGAGTGGAAGCTGTCACTGGCCACTCCGGTCATCGTGAAGTACCGCGACAGCCGCACCGACACACGCACGGAGCTCGAACGATGGATCCGGTAGACGTCGTCGGATTGACGCGGCAACTGGTGGACGTGGAAAGCACCACCGGTCAGGAAGCCGTGGTCTGCGCGATGGTCGGCGACGTGCTGGAGCAGCGCGGCTACGAGGTGACCAGGCAGGCCGTCAGCGAGCGTCGCGTCAACCTGCTGGCCACGGTCGGGACGCCGGACGTCGTGTTCTCGACGCACATGGACTGCGTGCCACCGTACATCCCGAGTCGTCTCGAGGGCGACCGGATCTTCGGGCGCGGCGCCTGCGACGCCAAGGGGATTTTGGTCACCCAGCTCGCAGCGGTCGAGGCCTTGCGCGAGGCCGGCGAGACCCGTGTCGGTCTGCTGTTCCTGGTTGGCGAGGAGCGCGGCAGCGACGGCGCGATGATTGCCGACCAGCTCTCGACCGGCGTCACACGCTTCCTCGTGAACGGCGAGCCGACCGAAGCCAAGCTGGCGCTGGGACACCGCGGCGTCGTGCGCGTCAAGCTGCATGCGCATGGGCGCGCCGCCCATTCGGGCTACCCGCATCTCGGAGAGTCGGCGATCGAGAAGCTGCTCGACGCGCTCCAGCAGGTGCGCGGCATGTCGCTGCCCGTCGATGACGTCCTGGGATCCACGCAGGTGAACATCGGAGCCATCAGCGGCGGCCTCGCGCCCAACGTGGTGCCGCCCCTGGCCTCGGCCGACCTGCTCTTCCGGATCGTCACCCCGTACGAGGACGTGCTGGCCGCGCTCGAGCCGATCCGCGCGCTCGTCGACATCGAGTACGTCTACCACGTGCCGTCCCTGCATATGGCCACGCTCGACGGCTTCGAGCAGGAAGTGGTGGGGTACACGACCGATGCGCCCCTGCTCAACGGCTGGGGGACCCGCCTGATGTACGGCCCCGGCTCCATCCACGTGGCGCACACCGACCACGAGTCGGTGGCGATTGCCGACCTGCACCGGGCCGTTGACGACTACCAGCACATCGCGCGCGCCTTGCTCGCACGCTGAGCGCCAGCCCCTACCCTCGCGAGGCGAATTCGACATGAGCAGTCAACCGCTGGCCTACCTGAACGCGGATTTCCTTGCAAGCGACGATGCGCGGCCGCTGCGCATCCTTTCCGAGTACCTCGAACCGAACCGACGGTTCACCGAGGAAGCGATCAAGGACACCGTCGTGTTCTTCGGATCGGCGCGCGTCAAGAGCCGCGCCGAGACGCGGCGGGACCTGCAGATGATGAAGGTGCGCGGAAAGTCCACCGGTAAGGTCCGCGCGACCAAGGACGAACTGAAGCGGGCCGAGAAGGCGGTGGAGTGGGCCAAGTACTACGAGGATGCCCGGACCCTCGCGCGGATGCTCACCGAATGGACCGGCGGCCTCGACACCGACATGCATCGATTCGTCGTCTGTTCCGGAGGCGGCCCTGGAATCATGGAGGCGGCCAATCGTGGCGCGCATGAGGCTGGCGGCAAGAGCATCGGGCTGAACATCAAGTTGCCGTTCGAGCAGGGTCCGAACCCCTTTGTCAGCGAGCGGCTGCACTTCGAGTTCCACTACTTCTTCATGCGGAAGTTCTGGTTCGCCTATCTCGCCAAGGCGCTGGTGGTCTTCCCTGGGGGGTTCGGTACGCTCGATGAAGTCTTCGAGATCCTCACCCTGGTGCAGACCCAGAAGCTGTCCAAGGAGCTGAAGGTGATCCTGTACGGGACCGACTACTGGGATCAGATCCTGCACTTCAAGCCGCTCGTCGAGTGGGGAGCGATCCATCCCGACGACCTCAACCTGATGGACCGGGTCGACACTCCCCGGCGTGCCTTTCAGGTGCTGCGCGAACACCTCGAAACCAACCACCTCCGCCCGGAGGCGGCCCACGTGCTGAGCCGTACCCCCGATATCGCCAAAACGAGAGGCTGACCCCGTGACGCTGGCAGCTGCGCCCACCCGGCCCGACGAGCCGCCCTGCCCCGACTGCGGCGAGACGCTGGCGTACGTTGACACCGAGGTCTTCTCCGGTGCCTTCCGCACGCAGGCGTCCTCGATGCCGCAGCTGCCCGTGCACTACTTCGATTGTGCCGCGTGCGGGACCTGCTGGAAGTTCGGGACGCGCCTGTTGCCCGACCCGATCCGGCAGACCATGCGGGACACGCCGGGCTAGCGCGGGCCCGCCACCGCAGCGCCGTGGGAGGCGCCGCGGCGGGCGGGCGAGTGGCGCCTTACTGGAGTTCCTTGATCCGGATGTTGCGGAATTCGATGAAGTCGTCGTGGCCGAGCAAGCCGATGTGGCCGCTCGTGCGCTGCAGGCCCGGATGCTTCTTGAGCACTTCGGGGTCGGTTACCGTGGACAGGTCGGCGTCCAGGATGGTCTGGCCGTTCAGGACGACCGTGATCTGCCGGCCCTTGGCGGTCACTTCCTGCACGTTCCACTCTCCGGCCGGCTTCATCGCGCCACGCTTGGCCGCGAGGACGTCGTAGACGCTGCCGTGGTACTGCGCATCCCTCAGCTTGCCCCACTTGCCTGCGAGGGCCGTGGCCTCGTCGATGATCTGCAGTTCCATGCCCTGATACGCCGCGTCGCCCTCGCGCGGGGCGCGGATGCCGAGGCCGTTGTTGGACCCCTCTACCGGCATCTTGAACTCGAAACGCAACACGAAGTCGCTGTACTGCTTGTCGGTGAGTAGCTTGCCGCCGCCGCCCTTGGCGCAGTAGAGCACGCCGTCCTTGACGCCGTACCCCTCGCCCTTGCCACCGACGAGCGTCCAGCCAGCAAGGCTCTTGCCATCGAACAGGGGCGTGAACCCGGCTTCAGCCTTCGGAGCAGGCGGCTGATTCGCGCTTCCCACCTGAGCAAGGAGTGTGGGCGCAACGGCGAGCGACAGGACGAGGGCAGACGAGCAAACCAGTAGACGACGCATGGTGACTCCTTGGACGAAGGTGACGGCCGTCACGACGGTGGCGGCCTCCACGACGGTAGGGCCGTCACGACGGTGACGGCCTCCACGACGGTAGGGGCCGCTCCCCGAGCGGCCCGGACACGCAGGCGTGCCGACCAGGCACGCCTGCGTCAGTACAACAGGCACGACGCGCGCATCACGTCGAACGATTTGGCATCCAGCCGACACGCCACGCTGACCTCCAGCGGACTCGCGCCGCCATCGACGGCGCGGCGCAGGCCATCGGAGCCCGCCAGGATGTCGATCGGCATCTTCTCGTATTCGTACTCATAAGGCGGCGGTCGCCACGGCAGGACGTGTGCAGGCAGCGCATCGCGGAAGGCGCACAGCAGGGCGATTGCCGCGTCCACCGACCGGAATCGCTCTCGGTCGGTGACGTGGAGCTGGCAGCCCCCGCACGTGACCCCGGCGTGCTTCTGGAAGGTCGGCTCGAAGTAGGCCGGTCGGAACCACACGCCCGGCAGCTCCTGCGCATTCAGGCCACGCGCGAACGCCTCGGCGTCGATGCCCGGATGGCCCACCAGTTCGAACGGTCGCGTGGTGCCTCGCCCTTCGGACATCAGCGTGCCCTCAAACAGCACCATCCCCGGGTAGACGATTGCCGTGTCGAGGCTCGGCATGTTCGGCGAGGGCATCACCCACGGCACGCCCGTCGTGTCCCACCAGGCCGATCGCGACCAGCCGTCCATGGCCACGGTCTCGAGCGCCGCGCCAAGCCCGAACTGCGTGTTGAACAGTTGCGCCAGTTCTGCGATGGTCAGCCCGTGCCGCAGCGCGATCGGGTACAGCCCGACGAAGGACTCGAATCCTGGCGCCAGCAGCGGTCCCTCGATGGTCCGTCCGCCAATCGGATTGGGTCGGTCGCAGACGATGATCGGCAGGCCCCGCCGCGCCGCCGCCTTCAGGCAGTACGCCATCGTGTAGATGAAGGTGTAGACCCGGGTGCCGACATCCTGCAGATCGACCACCAGCACGTCGAGGCCATCGAGCATGGCATCGGTCGGCTCACGCGTCTCGCTGTAGAGCGAGTAGACCGGCACCGATCGCGCAGCGTCCTGGCCGTGCGGGGTCTCGATCATGTTGTCCTGCAGCGTGGCGTGAAATCCGTGCTGCGGCCCGAAGACCGCGGCCAGGGTCACGCCCTCCGCGGCGATGACCTGATCGACGGCGTGCACCATCTGCGCGTCAACCGAGGCGGGGTTGGCCACCAGGCCGACCCGTGCGCCGTGAAGGCGGCCGGAAGCGAGGAGGCGGGTGAGTCCGAGGGTCACGGGCACGACACCGATTCTATCGCCGTCACTCGGCCGTCAGCAGCATTGTCATCACGGCGTGCCTGCCGGCACGAACGTCACCGGGCTGGTGGAGGTCACAAACGGCCGGACGTCACCGTAGGTCTGGCTCAGGTCCATGGGGGCCTCCCCCTGCGGCCTCGACAGGAAGTACTCGACGAGCGGATGGTCGTCGGTGGTGACGGGGCCATCACCCACGAGTTTCCTCACGTCGGCCGGCGAGGCGACAAACTGCCTGAGCAGCGCGCGCTCGTCGCCGAGGTTGAAGCTGTCCAGCACCTTCCGGGTTGCCGGGTCCGCGAGCTTGAGACGGAAGGCATCCAGGTCGATCGACAGCGGTCCCTTCATGCCGATCATCAGGCTGCCGTCGCCCCAGAGGGTCATCTCCGGGAACACCTGCCGAAAGGTGCGCAGAATCAGCGCGTACTCGCTGGCCGTGTCGCCGCCGTTCCACTGCAGCGCGATCCCGTCATCTTTGAGTGCCCGCTTGACCAGCTCGAAATACTGCACCGAGTAGACGTTGGCCGCCCCGGCGTGGCGCGGAAGGATGACGTCGGCGGTGATGACGTCGTACTGCCGTGGGGGGCTGAGCAGCAGGAAGTTGCGCCCGTCGTCCACCCTCAGGTGGACGTTGGGTCGCGTCAACACTCCCTGGTTGGCGGTGCGGAAATAGTGCGCGCCCTTGATGACCGTGTCCGAGAGTTCGACCACATCGACGTCTACGCCGGGGAACCTGGCGATGGCACCAGGCGTGGTGCCGGCGCCAAGCCCCACGACGAGCGCCCGCGTGGGGTTGGGATGGAGGGCGATGGGCAGGAAGCCGATCCGGCTGTGACTGAAGACCGTCGAACGCATGTCGTTGGACTGATGCATGCCGTCGAGGTACATGATGCGCATGCGGTCCTGGATGCGGGGGCCGGTGCGCCGCTCGTGGATGGCGACGCTGGTCTGCACGCCTTCCTCCCGCCAGACCCGGCGTTCGTTGCGGTGGAAGTGCGTCAGTGCCACCTCGAACGGATCCACGGCCAGGAACGCCAGCGTGCCGAAGGCCGCCAGCGCCACGGCCGACATCGTCATCGCCTGTCGTCTGGCCACGCGCCAGAGCGAGCCCACCAGGAGGAAGGCCGCCATCAGCGTGACCGACGACAACGCGAGCAGCGTTCCTGCGCTGCCCAGTCGCGGAATGAGCAGAAACCCAGCACCCGCGGCGCCGACGATGGCGCCACAGACGTTCACCGCATAGAAGATGCTGGCGAGCCGGGCAGCGCCACCCGCGTGGCTGGCCGGCCCCACCCACACCCGCAGGCCAATCGGAAAGGCCATGCCGAGCAGGATGGCCGTCGGCAGGATCGCCAGCAGGCTTGCCGCGAGCAGCGGCGACAGATAGGCCAGCACTGGCGAGTCGGTCAGGACCTGCCGCAGCCGGGTCATCGCCTGCACGGCAAGGCTCAGTCCCTGGAATGACGAGAGGGCGAACACCGCGATGGCCAGCTCGAGGGCGACCAGCCAGGCCAGCAGATGACGCCCTCGCTTGAGGACGGGCGTGGCGAGATAGCTGCCGAGCGCGATGCCCCCGAGCACGGTGCCGAGCATCAGCGTGAACGAGTACGTCGTTGGCCGCAGGAAGATCACCAGCACTCGGAACCACAGCACTTCGAGGGCGAGCGACACCGCTCCGGACAGACAGAACACCACCAGCACGGCCCGACGGGTCCACGCCGAGACCTCGATGTCAGCAGCGGGACGAGCCGGCGCCGCCTCTCCGGCACGCAGGAATGGACTGGCCTGCCGGCTGCGTGCAGGCCCGGTGTCGCTGCGGCGTACCGCCACGTCCGCCCTGGCGCTGGCCAGAATGGCTGCGATGCCGATGAGGGCGTTCACCGCGGCGGCGATCCTGAAGGCACCCTGCAGGCCGGTGGCTGGGATCAGGACGAACCCGGCCAGCAGCGCGCCCACGATGGCGCCGGTCGTGTTGATCCCGTAGAGCAGGCCGATCTCCTGGCCGAGGTCGCGGCTGTTGCCGAGCGCCGACTTGAGTACGAGCGGCAGCGTCGCGCCCATCAGCGCGGTCGGCACCAGCAGCACGGCAAACGACAGCAGGAAGCGCACGAGCGTGAGCCGGCCGAGATCGGCCGCCAGCGCCGGATACCAGCCGAGATACAGGCTGGTGACCGCATCGAGCGCCCATGGCGTCAGCAGCGCCGTGGCACCGACGAGCAACTCGGCCAGGCCGAAGAGCCGCAGCGGGTGACGGGTTCGCTCGGCCACACGCCCGGCGAGCAGGCTGCCGATGGCCAGGCCGCTCATGAAGCTCGCCAGCACGGTACTGGCGGCATACACGGTCACCCCGAACACCAGGGCCAGCAGCCGCAGCCACAGCGTCTGGTAGATGAGGGCGCAGAAACCCGAGAGAAAGAACAGAATCAGAAGCAGAGGCAGCAGCCAGGTGGGGGTGGCGGGTGCATCGACCCCGCCCTGTGCGTGGTCACCGACGATCATCTGCAAACTCTAACAGGCGATCACACCGTGATGGTGCCTTCGAGATAGAACACGGCTCGACCGGTGAGTCTCACACGGTCGCCGTCCATGACGCAGTGCAGGGCGCCGCCGCGGCGGGACACCTGACGGGCCTCGAGAGTGGTCTTGGCGAGGCGGTCGGCCCAGTACGGCACGAGGGTGCAGTGCGCCGAGCCTGTCACCGGGTCCTCAGGGACGCCCGCGGCCGGTGCAAAGAAGCGCGAGACGAAGTCGGCGCCTGGGGAGAGCGCCGGCTGGGCCGCCGCGGTCGCGATGAACCCGAAGACACCGAGCGACTTGAGCTTGGCCATGTCCGGCGCCAGTTCGCGCACCTCCGGCTCGGTCCCGTACACGGCCATGCAGTCGCGCGCCAGCCAGAGCTCGACGGGCTGGCCGCCGAGCGCCTCCGCCACGTGCCGATCCGGTGGCAGCGGCCGTGCCCGCCGGGCTGGCAGATCGAGCGTGTAGGCATCGCCGGCGCGGGTCACCACCAGGGGTCCGCTTCTGGTGTCGAAGGTGACCTGCCGAGCCTGCTGCCCGATCTTCTCGTAGAGCACCGCCGCCGAGGCCAGCGTCGCATGACCGCACAGGTCCACTTCCACTTCCGGGGTGAACCAGCGGAGGTGATAGTGTGCCGGTCCGGTCTGCACCAGGAACGCCGTCTCTGCCTGGTTGTTCTCGGCAGCGATGGCCTGCATCGTGGTGGCTGAGAGCCAGGTCTCGAGCGGACAGACGGCAGCGGGATTGCCGCGAAATACCTCCGCGGCAAAGGCGTCCACCTGGTACAGCGGCAGGCGCATCAGATGATCATGCGCCAGCCACGCGGGTCCGGATCGACGCCGTACTGCAACCGGGTGATGGCGTCGTACAGCCTCTGCGCCACCGGGCCCGGCTGACCGCCGTTGATCACCATGTCGCCCTCGTCGCTGGCCAGGGCTCCCACCACTGACACCACGGCAGCCGTGCCGACCCCGAACACTTCCTGCAGCGTGCCCCTGGCATGCGCGTCACGCACCTCGGCGATCGACACGGGACGTTCCTCGATGGGCAGGCCCCAGTCGCGGGCCATGGTCAGCACCGTGTCGCGGGTGATGCCGGGCAGGATGCTTCCGCCGAGCGGCGGCGTCACCAGCGTCCCGTCGATCAGCAGGCACAGGTTCATCGTGCCGACTTCTTCGAGGTACTCGTGCCCGAGGGCGTCCAGCCACAGCACCTGGTCGCATCCGCGCTGGCGGGCCTGCTCGGCCACCTGCAGGCTGGCCACGTAATTGGCCGCAGCCTTGGCCGCGCCGATCCCCCCCCGCACCGCGCGCACGCGTTCGCACTCCACCCAGATCCGCACCGGCTTCAGACCGCCGGCGTAGTAGGCGCCGACCGGGCCCGTGATCACGAAGAACGTGTAGGTGCTGGAGGCTCGCACGCCGAGGAACGGTTCGGTGGCGATGATCGTCGGCCGGATGTACAGCGCCGTGCCGGGCGCCGACGGCACCCAGTCGGCGTCGGTGGCCACGAGCTGCGCGATGCCCTGCACGAACAGCTGCTGGTCGATCGCCGGAATGGAGAGGCGTCCGGCGCCTGACGCCATCCGGTGTGCATTCCGGTCGGGCCGGAACAGCGAGATGCGCCCGTCGCCGAGACGATACGCCTTGAGTCCCTCGAACATCGCCTGGCCGTAGTGCAGGACCGCCGCGGCAGGCTCGAGCTGCAGCGCCCCATAGGGCACGATCCGGGCGTCGTGCCAGCCCTGCCCGTCGGTGTAGTCGACCACGAGCATGTGGTCGGCGAAGTACTTGCCGAATCCCAGCGCGTCCTCGGCCGGGCGGGGACGGGGCGACGAGGTCCTGGTGACCGGGATTACGGGCGCAGACACACTGACGGACATGGGGCGGGCCTCCTCCTGCGTCGCGCCGACTGGGATGCAGCGGCGACCGCCGGTCACCAAATTGTACTTGTCCCGGCCGGGTCGTGTGCACCGGTGGTCTCACGGCGCGCGGCCAGCACGCTTGCCGTGGACTCCCTTGCGGCGTAGTGTGGATGGCTGTCGCCGAGACCAGGTGCGGTCGGTCGGCGTACCTCCACCTCGTGACCACTTCGACCATTCGCTCCTGGCTTCTTTCCGACCTCGCTCCGGAAGCCGCCCCAGGGCAACACGCTCCCGCCCATACCGCTCCCTGGTGGAAGGTGATGTGTCTGACGGGAGTGGACTACTTCTCCACCCTCGGCTACCAGCCAGGCATCGCCTTCCTGGCCGCCGGCGTCCTCTCGCCGCTGGCCACGCTGGTCCTCATCGCGCTGACCCTGGCCGGGGCGCTGCCGGTGTACCGGCGCATCGCGGCCCTGAGCCCGCACGGCCAGGGCAGCATCTCCCTGCTCGAGCAGCTGCTGCCGCGCTGGCGCGGCAAGGCCCTCGTGCTCATCCTGCTCGGGTTTGCCGCCACCGACTTTGTCATCACCATCACGCTGTCGGCCGCAGACGCCACCGAACACATCATTCACAACCCCTTCGCGCCGCACTGGCTGGACCACCCCGTCCCGTTGACCTTGCTGCTGCTGGTCGGCCTCGGCGCTGTCTTCCTCAAGGGATTCAACGAGGCCATCGGGTTGGCCGTGGTCATCGTCGTCGGCTACCTGTCGCTGAATGCGGTCGTGCTTGCCGTCGAGCTGTGGTCGGTGCTGCACCATCCCGAGTACTTCACCAACTGGCGCACCGCGCTGGTGGCCACCCACGGCAACCCGGTGATGATGGTGGCGGTGGCGCTGCTGCTCTTCCCCAAGCTGGCATTGGGCCTCTCGGGGTTCGAGACCGGCGTGGCGGTGATGCCGCTCGTGCAGGGTGATGCCGGCGAGACCGAAGCAGCCCCGCAGGGACGCATCCGCAACACCGGGCGCCTGCTGACAAACGCGGCGCTGATCATGAGTGTGCTGCTGCTGGCCAGCAGCGTGGCCACGACCCTGAACATTCCGGCGTCAGCGTTTGCCGAGGGTGGCGAGGCGCGCGGGCGGGCGCTGGCCTATCTCGCCCACCGCGATCTCGGTCACGTCTTCGGCACCGCCTACGACGTGCTGACCATCGCCATCCTGTGGTTTGCCGGCGCCTCGGCCATGGCCGGCCTGTTGACGCTGATTCCCAAGTACCTGCCGCGCTACGGCATGGCTCCGGACTGGGTGCGTGCGACGCGCCCGCTCGTGCTCATCATCCTGCTGGTCACCTGCGTGGTGACCATCGTCTTCCGGGCCGACGTCGAGGCTCAGGGCGGCGCGTACGCCACCGGTGTGCTCGTCCTGATGACGTCGGCGGCGCTGGCCACGGCCATTCACGCCCGCAAGCATCACGGAGCCGTCTGGGGCTTTGGCGCGATCACCGTGATCTTTGCCTACACCACGGTCGCCAACGTCATCGAGCGTCCCGATGGCCTGAAGATCGCCAGCCTCTTCATCATCGCGATCATCGCCTCGTCGCTGACCTCACGCGTATTGCGCAGCACGGAGTTGCGGATCAAGCACGTGATTTTCGACCAGAACGCCGGGGCCTGGATGGCGTCGCTGACCGCACCGACGGTGCGTGTCATCGCCAATCGCCCGGACAAGGGCGTCGAGGCCGAGTACGCCGCCAAGTGGCGCGAGGCCCGAAGCAGCCACAACATCGAGAGCCTGAACAACGTGTTCTTTCTCGAGGTACAGCCAGGCGATGCGTCGGAGTTCGTCGACGACATCCTCGAGGTGGAGGGTGTGCTGATCGGGCCCTACCGCGTCCTGCGCTGCAAGAGCCCGGCTATCCCCAACGCCATCGCCGCGCTGCTGTTGCACGTGCGCGACGCCACCGGCCGCGTGCCGCACGCCTACTTCGGCTGGACCGAAGGCAACCCGATTGCCTACCTGTTGAAGTTCATGGCCTTCGGCGAGGGCGACACGGCGCCGGTCACGCGTGAGGTGTTGCGGCAGATCGAGCCCGACCCGCAGTGGCGTCCCAGGATCCACCTGGGTTGACGCCAAGCGCCTGCAGCCGTGAGGGCACCGGCGCGGTCACGTCCAGCAGGTCCCCGGTCATCGGGTGCGGCATGGTCAGCCGCCAGGCGTGCAGGGCCTGACCCTGCAGCGCATCGACCTGGGCGCGCGTCATCTCCGGCAATTTCGACTCCGCTTTGGCGTTCCGGTAGATGGCGTCGCCGGCAACGGGCCAGCCGGCGGCGAGCAGGTGCGCCCGAATCTGGTGCAGCCGTCCTGAGCCGAGCGTGCACTCGAGCAGGGCCAGGCCGTCGGGCATGGGCCAGGTGGATCGCAGGCGCTGCACCCAGGTGACACTCGGCCAGCCGTCCTCGACCACGCCGACGCGCGGCGGCTTCTCCGAGATCTTGCCCAGCGGATAGGTGATGGTCGCTTCCCCGGGGGGTCTGCCCATGACCACGGCCAGGTAGGTCTTGCTGGCGTGTTCGGTGCCGAGAATGCGCGCCGCCCGCGCGTGCACCGCCCGCGACTTGGCCACCAGCAGCACCCCCGACGTGTCGCGGTCGAGGCGATGGACCAGGCCCGGACGCGCCGTCGTGTCCTCCCAGGCGCGCGCCTGGTGCAACAGGGCATTGAAGAGCGTGCCCGACTGCAGCCGCCCGGTCGGGTGACTGACCATGCCTGCCGGCTTGCTCACCACTACCAGCCACTCGTCCTCGTACAGGATCGGCACGTCGAGCGCTTCCGCGGCGTGGACCTTGCGGATGCGGGGTGTGGGCAGGGTGACGACGACCTCGTCGCCCAGCTGTAGCGTGGAGGCCGCCCGCCGTCCGCCGACCCCGTTGACCGAGATCAGCCCGGCGTCGAGCCAGCGCTGGACGCGCGTGCGCGACAGGCCCGGCTCGTCGGCCAGGTGGCGCATGACGGCCTGATCCAGCCGCAGACGCTGGTCGCCTCTATCGGCCACGAACTGCCGCTCGAGCACCGGACCACTGGAAGGCGGCTCCACACGTCGGCTCAAGCGCGCCTCGCTGGCATGGACATCTCCCCATTGTGACCGATCCAATTCGGGTTGGTTGCCCGCGCTCGTTCAGCCCCTCGGCGCCGGGCCAGCGCTGCCGTGGCGGGCGATCTCGCCAGAGTCAGCCCAGCGCCGCTGTGAAGGCGCGCACCATCTCCGGGGCGGTGGTGCGGTTCCACGTCTCATTGACGCCCAGGGTGATCACCCCGCCCGGTCCGGCAGCGGGCAGGCGCAGCCCGTGCTCGGCGAGTCGGCGTGCGACCAGGGTCGGGTCGGTGCCCTGCAGCGTGATGCGCGTCAGGTTGGTGCCGTTGGGGATTCTTTGCACGGTCACCTTCCGATGGCCGGCGATCTCGGCATAGAACGCCTCCGACACCTGGATCGCCTTGCTGAGGCGCTCCACGAAGCCATCCATGTAGTGCCTGGCCACCAGCGCGGCCGGCCAGCCAACGGCCAGGTTGCCGCCGAACATGCGCCTGGCGTGATACATGCCCTCGAGCACGCGCCTCGGGCCGACCAGCATCGAACCGACGCCGCAGTTGAAGGTCTTCCAGAGCGACACGTACACCGTGTCGAACGCGGCGGCATACTCGGCAGGCGCGATGCCCGTGTACGCCGAGGCGATGAACAGGCGCGCGCCGTCCAGGTGCATGCCGATGCCACGGTCGCGCGCCAGCGCCGACAGGCGCCGCGTCTCGTCCCAGTCGAACAACTGCCCGGCCAGGCGGCGAACAGGACTCTCGATGGCGATGGCGCCCACGTCGGCAGCGACGCGGCCGCCAGCGGTCCGGGCCAGCACCGCTTCGACATCGCCGCACGTGAAGGTCGCCGTGCCCGTCGCCAGCGGCAGGAGCGTCAGCGCCGAGAGCGTCTGGCAGGCATCGCCGGTGTCGTTGTAGATGTGGCTCATCTCGGGAACGATGACCCGCCGCCGGTGGCCCGCCAGCGCGCGCAGCGCCAGCTGATTGGCCAGCGTGCCCGAGGGCATGAACACCGCGGCCTCCTTGCCGAGCACCGTCGCCCAATGCTGCTCGAACTGCTCGACCTCGCCGCCGAGCAGATAGGTGTCTGGCGCGGGCTCGCGTCGTTGGCACAGCGTGTCGAGCAGCGCGGCGTACTCGCGGGGCCCGAGGGCCATCCCGTCCCCCGACAGGTGGACGATCCGCTCCGGCGCACCTGGCGGCACGGCGCGCGCTGGGGGCGGCAGCGCTGCGAAACCAGCCGAGGCGCCGACCGCCTCCACGAAGCCGCGCCTGGTGAGTGTCTGCATCAGTGCCTCCTGGGCGTGCGAATGCCCGCCGCTTCCCTGCGTCCGCGGCCATTGTAGGCGGGGCCCACACGCCCGCCCGGCATTACCATGTGCCCGTGCCGAAATCGTCCTCACGTCCCCGCTGGCTGCTGCCCCTGCTCGTCATTGCCCTCGTGCTCGCCCTCGCCATGCTGACGCCCCGATTGCCGGGCGATCCGGAAGTGGCGCGTGCCATCCAGGGTGTCGGCATCCCGGCCTGGCCCGCCGCGTCCATCACCGCGCTGGTGCTGCGTCCCGCGTTGTATGTCGTCATCCTCACGGCGCTCCTGCTCGCCACATGGCGTGGCAGGCTGCGGGGCCTGGTGACCGCGGCGATCCTGATCACGGCGTGGTGGTACGGCGGCGAGCCGCTGAAAGAGATCGTCCATCGGCCCCGGCCGACGGCCGCGTTGGTCGAGGTGGTGCGGGCGTCGAGTGGCTTCTCGTTTCCTTCGACCTTTGCCACGACGTGGTTCAGCGCCTGGCTGCCGGTGGCCATCTACGCGTGGCGGACGCGACAGCGCAGCGCCGGCATGGCGCTCTCCATTGCGGCCTGGATCACGCTGGTGCTGGGTGGCTGGGCACGGATTCGCATGGGAGCCCACTGGCCCAGCGACATCCTGATGACGTTCGGACTGGTGTGGGCGACCTTCACGCTGATCGACATGGTCGTCGGCCGCCTGGACGCCTGACGGCGCGTTCGGCCCCGCGCGACCCGGCGCGCCCCGGCGCGCGACGGCTGCTCGGGGCCGGCCCACAAGGTGGACTGCAGCCCACCCTCGCGGGCCAGCGCCGGGATCAACTGGCCCTGTGCTGCGCCGGCCAGCAACCGGAGCGCGCGGTAGATGTTGGACTTGCCACTGCCGTTGGGCCCGGTGATCAGCGTCAGCGGTCGCAAGCCCAGGACGAGGTCGCGAATTGACCGGTCGTCGCCGATGGCCACGGTGTGGATCACGGCTGCCGCAGGATCTTCCCGAAGAATCGCAGTGTGGCCTCGAGGTGTGTTTCCCAGTACGACCAGGTGTGGCCGCCGAGGAACTCCTCGTAGACGTGCGCGATGCCGTGCGCCCTGAGCGCCCGATGCAATTGCCGATTGGCTTCGAGCAACTCGTCCTCGATGCCGCAATCGAAGCGAAGGGGTGGCAGGGTGCGTCCGGCGCCGACCACCGCGCCGAGAGCGGAGTGGTCCTCGACAGCCGTGCCGAACGCGGCGCCGTCTTCCTCGATGAACAGCCCCATCTGCGTGAAGTCGGTGATCGCCGAGTGGGCCGAGATGCCGCGGAAACGGTCCGCATACTTGGCGCCCAGCCGGAGCGCCCCGAACCCCCCCATCGAGAGTCCGGCGATGAAGCGCGGGGCGTCGAGCGCCAGGGACGGCAATGCCGCCCCCGCGGCCGCTGCCACCTCGTCGACAATCCAGCGCTCGAAGTCGACGCCATCGCCATGTCGGAGGTACGCCGAGCCGTCGCCGCGCAGGCCGTCGCTCGGCATCGCCAGCGCCACGGGCGGGATGTCGCCGCCCTCGATCAGGCGCCCGGCCGTGCGATGCGCGCCACCCCGCATCGCCCACCCCCAGTGGCTGCCGTAGACACCGTGCAGCAGGATCACCAGCGCCTGCGGCCTCGCATCGGCCGGCGCCCACACGGTCACGTCGCCGCGTCCACGCAGTGCGGCACTCTTCACCGTCACATGGCGGAGGCCCTCATGCTCGAATCGCGGGTCGGACACGTCGATGGTGCGGAACGACGACATGGCGGCGGTCACCTGACGAGAGGGTCGGGGTCGGCCGCAGGCATCACGACCACCCCTTTGGCATTCCGTCCTGCAAGCATGTCGTCCAGCGCGTCGCCGAGCTGTTCGAGACCGTACGTGCGGGTGATGAGCGAGTCGAGTTCCAGCGAACCCTCGAGGTAGTGGCTGAAGATTCGAGGGAAGTCGCGCGCTGGCTGACAGCCGCCGTAGAGCGGGGCGACGTAGCGCTTGTTCCACATGAACCACGGCATCGGCACCGTCACGGCGTCGTTGATGCCGCTGACCTGCAGCGCCATACCGCCGTCGCGCACCAGCAGAAGCGGCGCGAACGCCAAGCCGGGGACACTCGTGGCTTCGAAGGCGTAGTCGCTGCCCCGGCCCATCGTCAGTCGGCGCACCAGGGCCACCGCACTCGTCAGCTCGACGTCGTCAGGCGACATCTCGAGCACGTGCGTCGCGCCGAACTGCGTCGCTCGCACGAGAGCGGCGGGATTGGTGTCGAGCGCGATGATGAGCGCCGCGCCCGCCAGCCGCGCCCCCTGGATGACATTGAGCCCGACGCCTCCACAGCCGATGACGGCGACGCTCTCGCCCGGCTGGACCTGCGCCACGTTGAGGGCCGATCCGACGCCGGTCATCACTCCGCAGCCGGTGATGGCCGCCACCGCGAAGGGCACGCCACCGGGCATGCGCGTCACGGCTTCCTTGCGCACGAGGGTGAGGCCAGCCAGGGTGCCGATGTTGAACGAGCGATCGATTGCGGCTCCGCGCCAGGTCGTGCCGCCGGCATGCGCGTGCCCGCGCGAGGGTTCCATCACGTGGGCGGGGCGGCTGGTCTCGCACAGCACCGTGTCGCCACGGCGGCATTGAAAGCACGCACCACACGGGATGCACCAGTTGAGCACGACCCGATCCCCGACAGCCACGTGCGTGACGCTGCTGCCGCACTCGCGCACCACGCCAGCACCCTCGTGGCCCATCACCAGCGGCCGCCGCCACGAGAGCGACGCGTGATCGGTGTGGCAGATGCCGGCGGCCCTGATCTCGACCAACACCTCGTCCTGCTGTGGACGCGAGACCTCGATCTCGTCAATCACGAAGGCCCCGGCGCCATCGGCAATTGCTGCGCGGGTCGCGGTCACCTCAGTGCGCTTTCAGAAAGGCGATGACGTCGGCGACGTCCTGCGCGTCCATGCCGAGCTGGGCGGCGTCGATCATCAACGACCGCGACAGGCGCTCGCGCGACCTGACACGTGCCAGCGGGACCATCTGCGTCAGGTTGCCCATGCTGCGGATCATCAGCGGGTCGCCTTCCTTGATCAGCAGACCCTCGATGGTGAGGCCGTCGGTCGTCCGGATCGTCGTCCCGGCATAGCCGTGCGCGATGCCCGCATCGGGATCGACAATCGCGGCGGCGATGATCGGCAGCGACTTGCCGCGGGTCCAGCCGTCGAGGGCCGGGCCGACGTCGGCGCCGACGCCGCCCAGGGCATGACAGCCGAGGCAGCGGACAAAGCCGTCCTTGCCACGTGTCACGTCGCCCGTCCGGGCCACGACGTCGTCGGCCGACACCCGAGTGACCTCGGCCCCGCGCCGCGGTACGACCGCGCTCTGCAACGTCACCGTATCGGGGTCGAAGATGCCGCGTCGTTTCAGGGCCGGCGGCAGGTCGTGACCAGCCCAGTCGTTGGACATCCGGCTGAGCAGCCACCACGTGGCCGGTGCCTTCAGCGGTCCATCGGCGGCAGCCAGTTCGACCATCTCGGTCGATGCCGCGCGGGTCCGGATGAAGGCGATGGCGTCCATCGCCTGCCGCCGCTCCTCGAGCGACAGGCCAGTCGCCGACGCCCGGCGCGCAAAGGCGTCGATGGCCGCCGGTGGATGCAGTCGCCACGCGATGGCCGCGAAACCCGACGACCACGCGCGCCCGTCGCCTGCGCCCCACTCGCGACGCAGCCGGTCGTAGAGCGCCGCTTCCTTGCCGGTGGCGCCGGTACCGAGCGCCTCCAGGTAGCTGCGGTCCTGGCCATCGAAGCGTCGCGCCACGTCGGCCAGAATGGGCACCGCCATCGCAGCGTCGCGGTCACGCATCGACAAGGCCACCTCGCGGCGCACGCCGGCGTCGGTGTCGCGCGCCAGGCCGATGGCGACATCGGTGATGTCCAGGCCGGCGCGGCGCATCGCCCGGTACGCGACGATGCGCATGGCCGGGTCGATGTAGGTTGCGGGCGTGCCGGCGCGGGCGCGACCTTCCGGTCCCAGTTGATACAGCAGGAACAGGGCCCGGCCACGGATGTAGGGGTCGGCATCGTCGAGCAGGGCCGCCACCGCGGGCACGCTGGCTGCGCCACGCGCCTTGAGGCCCTCGAAGCCGATGGCCCGGACATTGACGGCCGGCGACGTCAGGGCGGTAATCAGCCCCTCGGTTGTCCCGGCATCGAAGGCCGGGACGCGGCTGACGAAGTGTCGAGGCGCAATCCGGTAGATGGCTCCGGACACCGCGTCGTCCAGATCTTCGTGAAAGCCGACGATCGGGTCGATCCAGTCGCTCACGTAGAGCGCGCCGTCTGCGCCGACGACGATGTCGGAGGGTCGGAACAGCGTGGCGATCTCGGCGGTAGTCGTGTTCGGACCGCCGGAGAAATCGGTGCCGGCGTAGCGTTGCTCCGGGTTCGAGGTCAGGAAGTCGCGTCGCTGCAGTCGGAAGCCGGCGCCGTCGCGCTCCGGCTGGTAGCCGAAGATCGCGTTGCGCCCAGGCTCGGCGGCCAGCAGCGTGCCTCGCCACGCGTCGCCAAGGGCGCCGTTCTCGTAAAAGGCCGTTCCGGTCGGGGACCCGCCCCCATAGATGTCGCCTGCAGGCGTCGAGCCCGGGTCGTCCTGCCGCCACTCGGCGCGTGGCACCGACTGTCCGGGCCGCCGGTCGGCCTGCCACGTGCGCTGGCCGTCGTTGGAGGCGAAGCCGAAGTTGGCGTACTCCATCACCCAGCTCACGCGGCAAGCCGGTGGGTCGTCGTTGTCACTGTGGAACACGTCGCCGAGCGAGGTGATCGACTGTTCGTAGCTGTTGCGGAAGTTGTGACCGATGACCTCGACGTGCGTGCCGTCCGCGTTCATGCGCGCCATGAAGCCACCGACGTACACGTGCCCGTCGTCACTGCGGGCGCCGGCCCACTTCGCTGGATCGTGGGGCCAGCTCCACGGGCCAATCGGATCGGCACGATAGGGGCCGATCGACGTGAAGGTGCGGCCCGACCGATCCGTGACGCGCGCGCCCATGTTGCCGGAGTTGAACAGCCACTTGCCGTCGGGACCCACGGTCACCGAGTGCAGCGAGTGGTCGTGGTTGATGCCCTGGAAGCCGGTGAGCAGGACCTCGCGGCGATCCACGGCGGCGTCGAAGCGCAGGTTGCGATCGACGTCGGTGTAGACGATCAGGTCTGGAGGCTGCGACACCACGATCTTGTTGTCGATGACCGCCACGCCGAGCGGCGCGACCAGCGCCGGCTCCTGGACGAACGTGTGCGACGAATCGGCACGCCCGTCGCCATCGGTGTCCTGCAAGACGACGATGCGGTCGCCGGCCGGCTGTCGCGCGTGGTGTCGTCGGTAGCGCACACCTTCAGCCACCCAGATCCGACCGTCACGGTCCACGTCGATGTTGGTGGGGTTGCGAACCATGTCGGCGCCCGCCCACAACGTCACCTCGAATCCGTCCGGCACCTGGAACAGGGCGAGCGGAATCGTGGTGGCGCGGTCGAGCCGCGGCAGCGACGAGGCCGATCCGTCGGCCGGCCGCACCTGCTCGCCGCGCGGGCTCGTGATGGCCGCGAGGACCATCGTCGCCGCCATCACGCCCCGCCGGCCCCGTGTCATGCCCTGGCCCGGGCCGCGATCAGGCCGCGCGTGAAGGCCAGGTTCCTGCGCAGGTCCGCGTCGAGCGTCTTGGTCGGACTGCTGGTCTCCAGCACCGCCCAGCGCGAGAACTGCAGGTCGGCCAGCGCGTCGATGATGGCGGGGAAGTCGATGGTGCCCTCACCCATGAAATGCGGATTGTCCTTGAGGTGGACCTCGCAGATGCGGTCGCGGCCGAGCCAGCGGATTTCATCCACGACCGCGAAGCCGTTCCTGGTGGAGTTGCCCACGTCGTAGTAGGTCAGCACCGCGGGCGACTGCGCGCGTTCCATGACGCGCACGTTGTCGCGGGCCGAGACCGTGTCCTCGAGCCCGAGGATCACCCCGGCCTTCTGGGCCTCGGGTGCCAGTTCGCGCAGCACATCGCCGACGCGGTCGATCTCGGCGGGCGTCTTCATCGCGCCGTCGCCGAACAGGGGCAGCAGCATCACCTGCAGGCCGAGGGCCTTGGTCAGCGCGATGCCTTCCGACACCCGCTGCGGTGCGAGCGAGTCGGACTTGAGGTAGTTGGTGTGCAGGATGTTCAGGCACGTCGACGTCATCGGCATCGCGTGCCGGCGCGACTCGGCCAGGTACTGCTGCACCATGTCCTGCGTGATCGGCGTGCGCCCGCTGCCGCTCCCGCTGGCGAGGCTGACCTGCACGCCGTCGAAGCCGAGTTGTCTGGCCAGCGCGAATGACTCCGGGTTGGCCTCCTTCTGCAGATTCCAGTCGGTCACGCCGACCTTGAAGGACGGCGCTTGCGCCGGAACCCGGGCGAGGGCGATGACGGGCCGAGCGGCGGACGCGAGTCCGGCCGCGCCGAGGGCGAGGAAGGTACGGCGGGATTGGGCCATGGCTGCCGCAGAGAATTGCACACATCCGCGATTTGCGAGCAGCGGCGTCCTTTACACTGCCCGGCATGCTGATCGCGCTGCTGATCGCGGTGCAGGTGGCCGCTGCGCCGCCGCCGATGGACCTCACCGAAGCGGAGAGGCTTGCGGCTCCGGCACTGGCCTGCGTGCACCAGGAGTACCCCAACAAACTGGCGCACACGCTGGCCTCCGACGCCGATGCCCGGGCGCCGCGCGAGCTGACGCCGGTGTTCTACGGCTGCTTCGACTGGCATTCGTCGGTGCACGGCCACTGGCTGCTGGCGCGTGTCGCCCGGCTGTACCCCGGCACGCCGCTGGCGGCGAAGGCCGAGGCTGCACTTGCGAAGAACTTCACGGCCGAACGGGTGGCCGGCGAGTTGGCCTACCTGAAGGCACCCGGTCGGCAGGAGTTCGAGCGCCCGTACGGCCTCGCCTGGCTGCTGCAGCTGACGATGGAACTGCGGGAGTGGGACAGTCCTGCGGCGCGCGAGTGGGCGCGCCTCCTCGAACCGATGGAGGCCGAGGCCGTCGCTCGCTTCATGGACTGGCTGCCGAAATTGACCCGACCGATTCGGACCGGTGAGCACTCGCAGACCGCCTTCGCGTTCGGGCTGGCGCTCGACTGGGCCCGGGTGGCCGGGCATGCGGAGTTCGAGCGGCTGCTGGTGGACCGGTCGCGCGCCTTCTACCTGGCCGACACGGCGTGTCCGATGACCTACGAACCATCAGGACAGGACTTTGTCTCACCGTGTCTGGCAGAAGCCGACCTCATGCGGCGCGTGCTGCCGGCCGCGGAGTTCAGCGCCTGGCTGACGTCGTTTCTGCCACAGGTGCCAACGCGCACGGGCGCGGACGGCACATGGCTCGAACCCGGCGTGGTGCTCGACAAGACCGACGGAAAGCTGGCCCATCTCGACGGCCTGAATCTGAGTCGGGCGTGGATGCTCGAGGGCATCGTCTCGGCACTGCCCGCGGGCGACCGGCGGCGTGGGGCACTCACCGCTGCCGCATCCCGGCACCGCGAGGTCGGGCTGGCCGCCGTGACCGGTGCGCACTATGCCGGGGGGCACTGGCTGGGGACGTTTGCCGTATACCTCACGTCCAGCCGCGGCGTCCGATGAGCCTGGCGTCCTGTCAGCCGACCGGAGCCGGCTCGGCCTTCTTCTTCTTTCGCTCCTGCTTCTTGCGGCGGAGCTCTGCCTTCTCCTGCTCGGTCTTGGGTGCCTTCTTGCCCGCCTTCGCCTTGCTGGAAGGCTTGGCCCCCGGCTTCTTGCCTCCGGCCTTCTTGGCCTGCCCGACCGCGATCTCGTTGCTGTAGCCGCTGAGGACTCCGGCGCCGTCCACCGCACGTATCGCCACGTACACCCCGTCGGTGCCTGGTGCGACCTCGAGGTCGGCCGACGTCGCCTGCGCCCCGACGCGCTTGCTCTGGGTGTAGACGCCCGGACGGTCGCCCCAGGAGATGACGTAGCCCGACAGGTCGGGCTCGGTGCTCCGGTCCCACGTGACCCGATGCGTTTTCACCGCGCCCGCTGCGGTTGGCGTCCCAGCTCCGGAGGTGGCTGCGGTCGAGCCCGTCGGCTCCACCGACGGCGTGGCCTGTGGTGCGGGCGTGGCGACCAGCCACACGGCTGCCACCGTTGCCAACGCGGTCATCGTCGATACCATCAACACGATCGGTCTCCTAGCTGCATGGCCATGGTCTTGTCGCCGCGTCGTCAGTACCGCCAGCTCTTCACGTCGGCACCCTGCGGTGCGGTCTTCTCCATGCGTGCGACCGCTTTCGGGATGAACATCTGATGGTAGCGAAGTCGTGATGCGTAGTTGGGCCGCACGGGGTCGCCGTTCCAGCAGTGCTCGGCGCGGTCGCCGTAGGTGACCTCCCCAGCAAACCACGGATTGGTGGTGCCGCGCAGGAACGTCTCGGCCAGGTAGACGGCGTTGTTCAGATAGTAGTTGTCCATGTCGCCGACGTAGAGATGGACCTTGCCGGCCAGTTTGGTTCCGAGGCCCTTCTCCCAGTCGCGCTGCATGATGTGCACGAGGTCGTAGCGCTCTTTCCAGTACGCCGCCACGTCGGGGTCGATCCGTCCGGTCACCTTGTCCCAGATGCGTCTCGGGTACCCGTCGCTGCCGACCGGCGAAAACGTCGCCTCCCAGACATCCCACTGCTGGCCCGAGCGGGTCTTGCTGCCGAGCGCCAGTTCGCGGCGGTTCATGTCCTCGAGCGTCGTGCTGACGTGCCCCAGCCAGTTGCGGTAGCCGGGTCGCGGTGTCTTCTTGAAGCGGCCCTCGAGGGAGTACGCGTTGGTGTCCTGATACAGGTTGACGACGGTGTACGCGCGAAAGTCGATCGGGTCGGGGCATGCGGCGTACGCGCCGTTGAAGGTCTCCGGGTAGAAGACCTGTGCTGCCAGCGCTTCCCAGCCGCCGGTTGACCCGCCGTACATGAAACGGGCCCACCCCTCGCCGATGCCGCGGTACGTCTTCTCGATGTGCGGGATCAGCTCCTCGACGATGGCGTCACCCCAGGGCCCGGCATTGGCCGAGTTGACGGCGTAGGAATCGTCGTAGAACGGCGTCGGGTGCTGGATCTGGATCACCAGCACTCGCGGGAATCCCGGACTGGTCCATTCCTTGTAGAGGTCGTACGCGGCCTGCTGCTCGTATCTGTTGTAGCCACGCATGTCGAAACGCGCGCTGAAGTCCGGCGCCAGGGTCGGGTCCGGCTTCTCCTCACGGAATCCGTCGAAGGTGTGGGAAAAGTGTCCGTGATCGATCATCAGCGGATAGCGTGCCTCGGGGTGCGAGTCGAAGCCCTCGGGCACCAGCACGTGAGCGCCGATGTACATGTCGCGACCCCAGAAGGTGGACAGCTTCTCGCTGCGGATGCGCTCGTGACGAATGTATCGGGTGGTCGGCGGCGCAGGGATGGGCGCGATGACCTTGTCGAGGGTGAGGTTGACCGACGCGTCCTTGCCGATCGTCACCGACCCCGGTGTGGAAAAGAGGTTGCCGGGCGCGCGGTTCCACTGCTGGCCTTCGCCACGGTCCATCGGCAGCTTGACGATGTGACCGTCGGCGCGGCGGAACGTCTCGTAGCGGTGCAACAGCGCCTGAGCCCGGTAGGTGCCGGCAGGGACATCCCGCAGGCTCGGCAGCGGGTACCCCGTGGCGGCGGCGTCCACCACTGCCGTCGCCCCCGGCGCCAGACCGTCGACGTCGACGCCAAACACCTGCTGCGTCGCGGCGTCGTCGGTGACCTGGAAACGCGGTTCGACCTCGGGGTCGGTCGAGAGCATCACGAGCAGACGACCGTCGATGCGTTGAGTCTCGAGCGAGGCCGGAAAAGACACGTGGATGCGCGTGCCAGACGTCTGGGCGGCGTCCGGCGACGCATGCCACGCGAGGGCGGCGATGGCCATGGCGGCGCAGACGCTGCCGGCGCGCAGGATTCTGGACGACGCGAACACCTGCAATACCCTCGACATGTCCGGAGTGTAGTGCAGCCGAGGCAGCTTGCTCAGGCTTTCGCGATTGTGTCGCCGACTCGGGTCGTGCCGCTGCGGACGACGCGTGCGTAGATGCCGCGGAGGTTGAGATGGCGGCCCTCCGGCGAGTTCACCCATTTCATCGCATCCACGCCAAAACGGTCGATGAACTTGCCGCACCCGGTGTGCAACTGGTCGGTCACTTCGAAAACGACGGTACCCGCCCGCAGGAGCGTGCCGGAGGGCAGGTTCGCGTAGGTCAGGTCCAGGTCGACAAACAGCTGGTCGCCGGCCAATGGCCAGCGCGACGCGTCAGGGCTGATCGCCTCGATGGCGCGAACGCCGATCATCGTGATCTGCATGTCGGGGTGCGGCGTGGCATCGGCGGTGCGCGAGCACGATCGCTGGACCCAGGTGTCGCCAGCCAACCCCGTCTCCACGTCGAATCGACCTTCCTCGAGCAGCTCACGCGTCTCGACCACCGGACGCCGCACGATCAGCCGGACGCTGCCGTGGTCGCGCGGTGCCTCCCTGATGGCGGGCAGGGCGGCTCTCAGTTGGTCAATCGAGCGGTGTAACGCGGTCGGGTCGGGTGGCATCATGGCTCCTCGGTACAGTGAGTGTCGCCGGTACGATAACGGAACGGCCGCCCGTGTGCCGGGACGGCGACCGACCGAAGTTGCTGCGCCTCCGCTCGGCACGCAGTATCCTGAGGCGCGACTGCCGGACGTCGCCGACGTCATACACGTCGTCGTCTCGACGTCCCAACGTCCATCGTCGCCCCGACACACCGCCAGGCAGTGGTGGCTCCGGACTCAGCTCGTCGCTGGGAACGTTGGGCCGCCCAGGTTCGTCCCCACTGCTGGTGTCGCGTCGGCGTGTCTGCGCCAGCCGGCGCAGGAGGACCGCAATGCCCCGCTACCGCTCCAGACTTCCACAGCTGCACGACCAGATCTTCCTGACCGATGGCGGCATGGAGACGTTCCTGATCTTCGAGCAGGGCCTCGACCTGCCCGACTTTGCCGCCTTCCACCTGCTCGGCAGACCCGGCGGTGACGACACGGTGCGCGCCTACTTCCGGCCGTATGCCGACATCGCCCGCCGATACGGCATGGGCCTGGCGCTGGACACGGTCACCTGGCGGGCCAACGCCGACTGGGGGGCGCGCCACGGGCTCGATCCGGCGGCAATGGCCGATATCAACGTGCGTGCCGTGTCATTGCTCGAGGGCTTTCGCGACGAGTGCGAGCCGCTGCCAGTGCTGATCAACGGCTGCATCGGTCCGCGTGGTGACGGATACGTGCCTGCGACGACGATGACGGTGCGGCATGCCGAGGCGTATCACCAGGTTCAGATTGACACGCTGGCCGCCACCAACGCAGACATGCTGTGCGCGATGACCCTGAACTACGTCGAGGAAGCCATCGGCATCGCCCACGCGGCGCGACGTGCCGGCATGCCGCTGGCCATCTCGTTCACTGTCGAGACCAACGGCAAGCTGCCGACCGGCCAGTCGCTCGGTTCGGCCATCCGCATCGTCGACGGCGCCACGAGCGGCTACCCGGTCTACTACATGGTCAACTGCGCCCATCCCACGCACTTCGCGCATCTGTTGGACCCGGCCGAGCACTGGGTGCAGCGAATAAAGGGCATCCGGGCCAACGCGTCATGCCGGAGCCATGCCGAGCTCAACGAGTCGGCCGACCTCGACACGGGCGATCCGCTGGCCCTTGGCGCGTCCTACGCGTCACTGCGGCAGCGTCTGCCGCACCTGACGGTGCTGGGCGGCTGTTGCGGCACCGACGCTCGCCACGTGGAGGCCATTGCCGCCGCCTGTGCCACCGTCGCGGCGTAGAGCGCGCGCGAGCCGCTGACGGCTGGGTGGAGCCCTTGTTACGATGGTCCCCGCCCATGCTCCCGACGACCGATGTCTCGTCCCTCGCCCTGCGCCTGTGCGGCCTGCTGGCGGCCGCCGCCCTGATCCAGGGCTCCTCATGGCACGCCGGGCCGCTGCTGGCGCAGGCACCGGCGACGGTGGCCGCCGCTGCACCCGCACCACTCGATCCATCGGGGGGCCTGCACTGGCGGCACATCGGGCCGCATCGTGGCGGTCGCGTCACCGCCGTGGCCGGCCACCGTGCCCGGCCCGGGACGTTCTACATGGGCGCAACCGGCGGGGGAGTCTGGAAGTCGCTCGACTTCGGGCAGTCCTGGACCAACATCTCCGACGGCTTTTTCGAGACGGCCTCGATTGGCGCGATCGAGGTCTCCGAGTCGCACCCCGACGTCATCTACGTCGGCACCGGCAGCGCCGCGATCCGCAGCAACGTGATCAAGGGTCTGGGCGTGTACAAGTCCACCGACGCCGGCAAGACCTGGGCGCACGTCGGACTGCGGGACGTGGGCGCGATTGGTAGCGTCCGTGTGCACCCGACCAACCCTGACTTGGTGTATGTCGCTGCGGTTGGCCCGGTCTTTGTCGATGGCCCGCAGCGCGGCGTCTTCCGCTCGCGCGATGGTGGCAAGACCTGGGAGAAGGTGCTGTTCATCAACGAGCGCACCGGCGTCTTCTCGCTCGTCTTCGACCCGGTCAACCCCGACCGCCTGTACGCCGCCGCCTGGCGTGGCCAGCGCAAGCCCTGGACCATCATCAGCGGCGGCCCGGCCAGCGAGAACGGCATCTACACCTCCACCGATGCCGGCAGCACCTGGACGCGGACGTCGGCAGGACTGCCCACCGACCTGCTGGGCAAGATCGACATCGACGTCTCTCGCGCCAACCCGCAGCGGCTCTACGCCATCGTCGAGGCCGTCGGCAGCGCGGCGGGCGTCTATCGCAGCGACGACGCCGGCGGGACGTGGAGTCAGGTCAGCTCGAACCCCGCGCTCACCGCGCGGCCGTTCTACTACACCTACGTCGACGCCGACCCGAAGAACCCGGACGTGGTGTGGGTCAACAACCTCGCGATGTGGAAGTCGACCGACGGCGGCAGGACCTTCGAGACCGTCGGCACCCCGCATGGTGACAACCACGGCATGTGGATCAACCCGGACGACCCGGACCTCATGATCCAGTCCAACGACGGCGGAGCGAACGTCTCTCGCGATGGCGGCCGCACCTGGACCACGCAGTACAACCAGCCGACCGCCGAGCTGTACCAGGTGGAGGTGGACAATCAGTACCCGTACCGGGTGTACGGGGCACAGCAGGACAACACCACGGTCATCGTACCGAGCAACTCGCCGGCCTCCTCCGCCCCCGACGACCCGCTGCAGTACTGGATGCAAGGCGCCGGTTGCGAAACCGGGCCCGTGAAGCCGAAGCCAGACGACCCGCACATCGTCTACGGCGTGTGCAAGGGCGAGTTCAGCCGCCTGAACCTGGCGACCGGCCAGGAGCAGCATTACTGGGTGTATCCGCAGAATCGCTACGGGCACGCCTCGCGCGACATCCGGTATCGCTTCCAGCGGACGTCGCCCTTCGAAATTTCCCCGCACGACCCGCGGGTCATCTACCACACCTCGCAGGTGGTGCACCGGACGCGCGACGAAGGGCGGACATGGAAGGTGATCAGCCCCGACCTGACGGCCAACCTTGCCGTGGGCCAGGGCACGTCCGGCGAACCCATCACGCGCGATATCACCGGCGAGGAAGTGTACGCAACGATTTACGCGTTCGAGGAGTCGCCGCTGGAGAAGGGCGTGCTCTGGTCGGGTGCCAATGACGGACCGGTGCATGTGTCCCGCGACGATGGCAAGACCTGGAGCGACGTGACGCCGAAAGATCTGCCTCCGGGTGGGCGCGTGCAGCAGATCGACCCGTCGCCGCACCGCAAGGGCTCGGCCTACATCGCGTACTACCGCTACCTGCTCGGCGACTGGGCGCCGTACGTCTACCGCACCGACGACTACGGCGCGTCGTGGACCAGGCTCACCGATGGCCGCAACGGCATTCCCCCGGAGACACCGGTGCGTGTCGTGCGCGAGGACCCCGACCGGCCCGGCCTGCTGTACGCCGGCACCGAGTTCGGCATGTATCTGTCGTGGGACAACGGCGGGCAGTGGCAGCGCTGGCAGCTCGACCTGCCAGTCACACCGGTGACCGACATCCGGCCGCACCGCAAGGACCTCGTGATCGCCACGATGGGCCGCGGCTTCTGGATCCTCGACGACGTGGCGCGCCTGCACCAGTGGCGTTCGACTCCGACGGCAGCCACCCTGTTCGCGCCGCGAGAGGCGACGCGAGCCCGACTCGCGGTCAGCGCGGCGACGTCAAAGACGCCGGACTACCCGGGGGCGGTCGCCAATATCGACTACGTGCTGCCAGCCGACGTCGAGTCGGTGGCGATCACCGTGGTCGACGCCTCCGGCCGGGAGTTGCGCACGTTCAGGAGCACGCCGACCGCGCCGCCGACCTCGGCGCCCCAGGGGATGCGCGCCCCGGGTCGTGGACGGCCCCGTGTCGTGAGCCCCGCGCGGACCCACGGGACGCACCGGTTCACGTGGGACATGCGCCTGGCCGGGCTGCCGACGGCAGCCAATCCCGAAGGCAGCGCGTTCGGGCCGCTGGTGCTCCCCGGCACGTACACGGTGCGCCTGACGGTGGATGGCGCGGTCGCCGGCTCGCAACCGTTACTGGTGGCGCTGGACCCGCGGGTGGTGGCCGACGGGGTCACGCAGGCCGATCTCGAGGTCCAGCATCAGCTGCTGACCGCGGTGCGTGACGCGACGACCCGCGCACTGACGCTGAGCGCGGCGCTGGCCCAGGTGTCCGCGGGCAGTGATGCGCGGGCCCCGCAGGCCGCGGCGCTGCGCACGCAGCTGGTGACCGCGAGCGGCAACTACCCGCAGCCGATGCTCGTCGATCAGCTGGCGAGCATCTGGCGGATGGCCAACCAGGCCGACCAGCGGCCCGGGCGGGATGCCTTCCTGCGGCTCGACGATCTGACGATGGTGCTGGCCACACTCGAAAAGCAGGCCGAAGCGCTGCGATAGGATCAGGCGCATGTCCTTGACTGCCGGATCGCGACTGCCTGCCGCCACTTTCCGTACGTTGTCGTCCGACGGCGTGAAGACGCTGACCACCGACGACGTGTTCTCAGGCCGTACGGTGATGCTGTTTGCCGTCCCGGCGGCGTTCTCGCCGACGTGCAGCCAGACCCACCTGCCCGGCTATGTCAGCCATCACGACGCCATCAAGGCGAGCGGCGTGGACGAGATCGTGTGCGTCTCGGCCAACGACGTGTGGGTGCTCGATGCCTGGGCCGAACAGGGCGGCGCGAAGGGCAAGGTGCTGATGCTGTCGGACGGCAACCTCGAGTTCACGCGCGCGGCCGGCATGGAACTCGATGCCACGGTCGTGGGGGAGGGCTTCCGCAGCCAGCGCTACGCGGCGCGGGTCCAGGACGGCGTGGTCACCGAGATCAAGATCGATGAGAAGCCCTGGCTGGCCGAGGCGTCGGCGGCGACGTCGATGTGCAATCTGGTTTGAGCCTGCCGGGCGAGCCCGCGCTCAGCGCCGCTTCTTCTTCTTCTTCGCGGTTGCCTTGGTAGCCGGGCGGCGGGTCGCCTTCGTCGCAGGCGCCTTCACGGCGGGGAGCGGGTCGCTGTCGGCGATGCGGTCGGCGAGCCTGGCCACCGCCATCGCGTAGGCATGGGCGCAGTTGTAGCTGAGCAGGGCTTCGTAGTTCGGGTACACGAGGAAGGCCCCGGCGTCGGTGCGCAGCAGGGACGCCGTGACGTCGGCGTTGGGGAGTGCCGCCCCGTCTGCCGTCCGTACCCCGGCCGCCCGCCAGGCCTCGAGCGGGCGCGGCTCACTCATCTCCCGCACAGCCCGACATCCGGCCATGCGCGGCACGGCGGTGGCGCCGAGGGCGGCGGCATCGGGCGGCAGCGTCACCGGGCGTCCCCAGGTCTGGCCAGGGGTCCACCCATTGCGCGCCAGATAGTTGCCGATCGACGCGAAGACATCGGCCGTTGACGCCCAGATGTCGCGGCGCCCGTCGGCATCGAAGTCAACGGCGTACTTCAGGTAGCTCGACGGCATGAACTGCGGCTGGCCCATGGCGCCCGCCCAGGAGCCCTTGAGGCGGGCCAGTTCGATGTAGCCCGCATCGAGAATCGTCAAGGCATCGAAGAGCTGCGCGCGGAACATGACCCCGCGGCGGGTGTCGTAGGCCAGCGTGGCCAGCGTCGGGATCAGCGGGCGCACGCCACTGAAGCGACCGAAGCTCGACTCCAGGCCCCACACCGCCACCAGCACGTGCGCCGGCACCGTGTACTGCGCCGCCACGGGAGCCAGCACGCCCGCGTGGGTGTCGCGCATCGTGCGACCCAGGCGCACGGTGGCCACCCCGACGCGGCGCGCGAGGTACTCGTCCAGCGTCTCCTTGAACTCGGCCTGAGAGCGGTCTCGATTGAGGATCTGGTCCACCGGCGTGACGTCTGTCAGCGCGGCCGCCACCGTCGGCGCCGAGATGCCGCGCGCCAGCGCCTCCTCGCGCACCCCCTGCAGCCACACGGGAAAGGACTGCAGCACGGGAGCGGATGA
>JBKJQW010000024.1:0-5652 GCA_046593715.1 Luteitalea sp. | reverse complement strand
CTGGTGGCTGACGGCGTGGTCGCCTCGCGGCGTGCGAGAGACGAGCCGTACGACCTGATCGTGCTCGATGCGATGCTGCCCGGCCGCGACGGCTTCGATGTCTGCAGGGACATCAGGAAGGCCGGCCTGACCACACCCATCCTGATGCTCACGGCACGGGCCCAGGAGACCGAGAAGGTCCTGGCCTTCGAACTCGGCGCCGATGACTATGTGACCAAACCGTTCGGCACGATGGAGCTGCGCGCGCGCATCAAAGCGTTGCTGCGGCGTTCGGAGCTGCGCAACGCCGATGCGACCGCCCCGCCGATCGCTCGCTTCGGCACCGTCGAGATCGACCTGGCGCGGGGCGAGGTCAGGCGCGACGGTCAGCCGGTGGACGTGACGATTACCGAGTTCAAGCTGCTCGACGCGTTCGTCAGGCAGCCCGGGCGCGTGCTCAGCCGGCAGCAGATCCTCGACGCGGTCTGGGGCCACGGGTTCATCCTCTCGGACCGTGCCGTGGACAACCACATCGTCAACCTGCGACGAAAGCTGGAAGCCATCCCCACCGAACCCCGGCACATCGTCAGCGTGCGCGGTCTCGGCTATCGCCTGGACACGTAAGGCATACCAAACGCTGACGCCACGGCGACGACGATCCCATGGCGACTGCCTAGTGTGGAGGCTGGAGGACAGGACATGACACAGGGAAGCAGGCGATGGTGGCTGGCGTTGGGCGTGATCGTGGCGCTTGGCGGCGGTACGGCGGCACAGAAGGGCGCACACACCGACACGCAGCTGCAGGCCGCCATGCACAAGGAGATGGTCGACGGCAACCTGAAGGGCGCCATCGAGGCGTACCGCGTGATAGCGGCCCGGCAGTCGGCCCCGCGCGGCATCGTGGCGCAAGCGCTGGCGCGGATGGCGGACTGCTACCGCAAGCTTGGCGATTCGCAGGCGCGCGAACTGTATCAGCGGATCCTCCGCGAGTTCGCCGACGAACCGGTGGCTCGTGAGGCGCGGGAGCGACTCGCGGCAATGGGCCCGGACCTGCCGCGCACGCCGACCGACACGGGCGCGTCGCGACTCGTGATCGACCTGGCCACATCGGGCGGCATCTTCGGCGGCGGCGTCGTGTCGCGCGACGGCCGCTACCTGCCGGCAACGGACTGGTCGACTGGCGACCTCGTCCTGAACGACCTGAAGACTGGACAGCGCAGCCGGATGACCGACACGGCGACGTTCGCCGATCTCTCGCGTCAGCAGTATGCCGGTTCCTCGCGGGTATCACTGGACGGCAGATTCGTCGCGTTCGGCTGGTTCAACGGCGCCCGCTACGACCTGCGCATGCTCGACACCGGCGTGACCGGTCCGACGACGCCACGCGTCCTCTCTCTCAACGACGACGTCGAGTACATACAGCCCTTCGACTGGTCGCCGGATGGCACACGCATCGCCGTGCAGTTGAAGCGCAAGGGCGGCACGGGCCAGATTGGCCTGGTGTCGGTGGCAGACGGCACCCTGGTGCCCCTGAAGTCGTTCCCGTGGAGCGATCAGAGCATCCACATGGCGTTCTCGCCTGATGGCCGCGCCCTGGCGTACGACCACCCCACCGCAGAGGATCCAGGCGAGCGGGACGTGTATGTGATCGCCGCGGACGGCAGTCGCGAGGTGCAGGTAGCCGCGCACCGCAGGAACGACGTGTTTGTCGGCTGGTCGGTTGATGGGACGCGGCTGCTGTTTGCCAGTGACCGTACGGGAGCGACCCAGTTGTGGGCCCAGTCAATGGCGGGTCTCGATGTGAAGGGGGCCCCGCGCGTGGTGCCGTCGGAGTTTCGCGGCACGACGATGGGCGTGACGCGCGACGGCGCGTTGTACTACGTCGCGACCAGCCATGAGCGATCGGCGTTCCTGACGGCTGCCTTCGACTTCGACCGCGCTGTGGTCACCGAAGCGGCAGCCGACCCTGGTGAGGAATTCTTTTCGATCAATTTGTTTTCCGAAGCCGACTGGTCGCCCGACGGCCGGTGGCTTGCACTGAGCCGACTGGACCGCGGCGGACCCGTTGGAGCGCTCGTGTCGGTGCTCGGCGCCGACGGAGGAAAGGCGCGAGATGTGCGCCCGAAGCTCAGAGGGGCCGGCCCCATTCGTTGGTGGCCCGACAGCGCATCGTTTGTCGCAAGTGGCACCGACCTGAAGGGGCGCGCCGGCGTATTCAAGATTGATGCGCAGTCCGGGGTCGCGACCCCACTATTTTTTGTCCCTGAGGGCACGCTCAGGCTGTCTGATCCGGCGGTCTCTCGAGATGGCAAGACCCTCTACTATCGCGACGTGTCGCCCGCTGCGGTTCGAATCGTGGCTCGCGATCTGGCGTCCGGGACCGAGCGCGTGTTGCTGACGCAGGCACGAGGATCGGGCGATGCACCCAGCGTACTCGAGGGCCTGACCCTGTCGCCAGACGGCTCGTGGATCGCCACGTCCACGAAAACCCCGGCCACCGGTGCGACGACGCTGCGAGCGGTGGCTGTCGCCGGCGGCGAGACGAGGGAGTTGCTTGCCGCCTCGAAGGCGTCGCCCCAGGTATTGATGTGGGCCCCGGACAGCCGGTCGCTGTTCGTGCGCCGCACACTGCCGGGCGGTGGGCAAGAGGCACTGCGCATTCCGATGACAGGCGGTGATCCGAACGTCGTCACGTGGCCTTTCGGCAGCAATGCGCGCAGTTTCCGGGTGCACCCGGACGGACGGCGACTCGTGTTCGTCGAGAATCGGGCCGAGGGACGTCGCGCCGAGCTGCGGGTGCTGCCCGGCATCGCGCGGTGACACTGGCCGTTGAATGCGCGAAGGCCGAATCGAGGTGGCTTGAATAGCCAGATGCAGAAGACTACGATGGCGTGATGAAGAAGGCCAGCATCACGGCGGCGAAGAACGGGCTGAGCGCACTGATCGATCGCGTCAAGGCCGGCTCGTCCGTCCTCATCGTCGATCGCGGGCGCCCCGTGGCCCGGCTCGAACCCGTATCGACGGGCACGCGCGCCGGTGACGACGGCCGGCTCGATCAGCTGATCCGCGAAGGCGTGGTCCGCCCGGCGCGGACGTCGCTGCCCAAGGCGCTGCTGGCCACCGAGCCTCCTCGCGCGGCCAGGGGCGCCTCGGCCGTCGCCGCGATGCTGGACGATCGTCGGACCGGACGATGAAGTTCTGGGATGCGTCCGCCGTCGTCCCGCTGCTGGTCGCCGAGGCGCAGACACGCCAGATGCAGGCGCTCGCCGGGTCCGATCCCGTGATGGTGGTGTGGTGGGCCACCGAAGTGGAATGCGCCTCGGCCCTCGGACGACTCGCCCGCGACGGGATGCTCGACGACAACGCCGAGGCGCAGGCGTTCGACCGCCTGCGCCTCATGGCGAGTGGCTGGCACGAGGTGGATGCTGCAGACCAGGTGCGCGAAGCTGCCGTGCGCTTTCTGCGGGTCCACCCCTTGCGCGCGGCAGATGCGCTGCAACTGGCTGCCGGCTTCGTGCTGGCCGACCGACGTCCGTCAGGCCTCGAGTTCGTCACGCTCGACGACCGCCTGGCCCTTGCCGCCCGCAAGGAAGGATTCATCGTCGTCGACGGGACCTCGGCAGCGTAGCTAACGGTCTCCTGACAGAACGGTGCTTGAATGAGCCGCATGCGCAGCAAGCCGGGAGCGTGTAGCCCGGCCTCCCGGAGGCTGGTGGCGCTCTTCCTGCTCGTGCTCGTGCCCCCGGCGGCGGCGCTCGGGGGTCTTGGGCTGCTCGTGCTCGAGCAGGACCGGCGTCTGATCGTCGAGCGAGACCGCGAGCGGGCGGCGGCTGCTGCCGATGCCGTCGTCCTCATGACGATCACGTTCACGCCCGACCGCAAGCACGTCGTCTTCGGGGGCAAGGTTCGAGGCGTGGCTGGCATCTGGAGCGTCGGCATCGACGGCGGCGAGCCGCGGAGGATTCCCCTGGACGCCAGTACGGTGTCTATGTGGCGGTTCAACAACAAAACGTGGCAGGTGGCGTACGCGCCGTCGAACGGACCGACGTTCGAGGTGCGGGTGCTCGAGCACTTCCTGCCGGCCGCAGTGGAGCGCACCGCGCAGGCGGCTCGGAGGCGCTGACGGACCCGCGGTGGCCGCGCAAGGCTGACGTGAGGGAGGCGGCGTCTGCACGCGGCCTCCCTGACCGACCGTTACCGCCTCTTGGCTGCTGCCGGCACGATGTTCTCCAGGACCCAGACCTCGGTGGCCATGGTGCCGTCGAGGAAGGCGAGCGTCTGCCCGTCGGGGGACAGGCTGAACCAGGTCTTGAACGTGCCGGCTGGCCAGTTGGCTGCATCGAAGTCGACGCGACGGGCTGGCTCGCCAGCGATGGGCACCTGCCACAACGCCGCACTCTGCGCATCGCCGCGCGCCACCAGCACGGCGCTGCTGTCGGGCGCCCAGGCGATGCCGCGCACTCCGCTGAGCCACTCCGCCTCCGACACACGCAGCAGTTCCCGAGGCGTGCCACCGGTGGCGGGCACCAGCATCAGCGTGGAGCCTTTGGGCCTGGGCAAGTAGCCGTTCTCAGCACTGACAACGACTGCGAGCCACTGGCCGTCGCGTGACAGTTCCATGCCGTGAATGCGCTGCGGCACCGTGGCCAAGTCACGCTCGGCTCCGGTCGCCACATCGTGTTCCTTGATGACCGCGGCGGCGCGGTAGATGACCTTCTTGCCGTCCGGTGTCCACTGGGGCGCCGCACCGAAGTTCGGGCCCAACACCACCGGGGTCGCCTGACCCGTCTTGGCGTCGATGCGGAAGATCCCGTTGCGTCCTCGCCGGTCACGCGCGGCCGTGATAAGGGCTGTTCCATCCGGCGACCAGCGCGGATCCCTGGTGTAGAAGTTGCGCAGCCGCCGCGTCTGTCCTGTCTCGGCCGACCGGATGGCGATGCAATCGCCACCGCACGCCTGATAGGCGAGCGAGGAGCCGTCCGGCGACCAGTCTGCGACGCCCTGTGTGCCTTCAACGAATCCGCGGTCGAATGCGAGGGGGCCGCCGACGATGCGGCTGCCTTGGAGGTCGATGCGAGCGCGCTGGACGTCACGGGTGCTCACATCCTTGAAGAGGAATAGTGAACCGGCGTCGGTGACGCCCAGCGAGAACACTCCTCCGATGTCGGCCCGAACCAATTCGGGAACCCCGCGAGGGACGCCGTCCGTGATGGAGACTGCCCAAAGCCCGACCCCGCCGGTGCGATCACTGGCAAACAGCAGCTGTGACCCTTCGGGCGACCACCCCATCAGTCGGTCATCGGCCGAATGCTTCACAGCAGCGACCTCCCGGCTGCCGTCGATCGCCATGATGAAGATGTCGTGCTGGGCCTCGGGGTCCCCCGAGCGAAGTTCAAACGCGAGGTGCCGCCCATCTCGCGAGAAGAACATCCGTTCGGAACCTTTCCATTCGGTGGATTTCAGCACCCGCAGCGCACCGTCGGACAGGTTGAGGATGCCGATCTGGCCTGTCCCATCGCGGCGGCTGATCCCGACGGCCACAGACGTGCCGTTCGGTGACCAATCGAAGGCGCCGATGAATGCGACGTCGCCGTTGGCGGGCAGCACGGTGCGCGGCACGCAGACGCGCCAGGCGCGCGACGAGTGACGCAGGCTGCCCGGCCACCTCCTGCA
>JBKJQW010000124.1:0-14047 GCA_046593715.1 Luteitalea sp. | reverse complement strand
TCCTGGCCTTCGTGTGGCTCACGCCGCCCGATTGGCTGGCCGACCCTACCGCCCACGGGCTGGGCCTGCTCGGCTGGTTCGTCGGGCGATAGCACGGGCGGCCCGCAGCACCAGCAGCGACACGGTCGAGCCTGACTCGCCCTCCGCACCACCGCGCCCGCCGGGGCGCGTGCGTGACCCGCGCTGGCCCTCGCAGCCGTGGCCTGGCCTCGCCGAGAACATTCAAAGAAAAATCATAGCGGCGCCAAAGGACAGCGGCAGCACCGCTGGCCATCCTCTGAGCGGCGGCCGGCACTCTCGTCGGCGCGCCATCAAGCGGAGCACCTCCCTGCTCACGCCGAGAGGATCGCACCATGGCATCACCGAGACTTGTCAGCAAGGGTCGGCTGTCGACGGCCTGCGGAGTTGCGGCCGTGATTGGCATCGCGGCCATCGGGCTGGTCGCATCTGGCGAACGCCAGGTACACGCGGCCGCGCAGGGGTCCATCGCCACCACGAGCCCGGTGTACTGGATGTGGGACGCCGATACCGTCATCGGCACGTCTCGCCTCCTGCGCACCGGGAGGGGGCTCGGCGCGGTGCTCCACGCGTCCGGCGTGCCGAAGGGGCATGCCATGACGTTGTGGTTTGCGGTGTTCAACAACCCCGGGGCATGCGCGACGTCACCGTGTACGCTCGCAGACGCTGCCAACCCTCACGTCCAGGTCGACTTTCTGTTCGGCGGCGGCGCGGTCACCGGTGGCGCCGGCAAGGTTCACCTGGCCGGGCACGTCAAAGCCGGCGACCCGTCCGGCTCGGTATTCATCGAGTTCGGCAACCAGGACGCAGCCATCGGTGTGACCGACCCACGCACCGCTGATGTCATCTTGCTGGTGCACAGCCACGGTCCGGCCGTACCGGGTCAGGTCCTGAAGGCCCAGTTATCGTCGTTCCTCGGAGGCTGCTCGGTCTTCCTGGGGCCGGACGGATTTGCCGCCGGACCAGAAGACATCCCCCGCGCCGTCGGCGAGTGCTCCACCTTCCAGGTGTCGGTCCATCCGTGACGTCGGTAGCCCCGCCTCGTTCTTCGTCGAGCGACAAGCCGATGCGTGTGCGCATGACATCAGTCGTGAGTGCCCTGCTGCTGATCATGCTGGCGGGGCAACCGGCGACGGCGCGGGCCGAGGCCTTCGAGGGCCCCGTGGTCCTGCAATGGAACGCGGTTGCCCTGGAAGCCGTGCGTCGTGCGGCGCCGGTGCCGCCGGCCGTGGCTCGGGCGCTCGCCATCGTGCACACGTGCATGTATGACGCCTGGGCCGCCTCCGACGCGGTTGCCGCCGGCGTCCACTATCACGGCAAGAACCTCAGCGCAGGCAGCGACCAGCAGCGACGGCGGGCGGTGAGCTACGCGGCGCACCGCGCGCTGCTGGACCTCTTCCCGGGCCAGCGCGCGTTGTTCGAGGACCTCATGCGCGACCTGGGGTATGCACCCGACGACACCGCCGACCCGGCGAGCGCCCTCGGGGCCGACGCGGCGACGGCGGTGATCGAGGCACGCCAGTTCGACGGCGCCAACCAGGCGGCCAACTACGCGGACACGAGCGATTACGTCCCGTACAACTCAGCGGATATGCTGCTCGACCCGAGTCGATGGCAGCCACTCACGAGCGCGAGCGGGGTGGTCCAGCAGTTTGCCGTCCCCCACTGGGGGAGCGTCGAGCCGTTTGCGCTCGTCTCCCCCGACCAGTTCCGGCCCCCGCCGCCGGCGACCTATCCGCATGGCCGCTACCGGAGCGAGGCCCTGGCGGTGCTGCACCAGTCGGCGCGCCTGGGCGATCGCGAGAAGGTCATCGCCAGCTACTGGGCTGACGGGCCACACTCGGAAACGCCACCGGGGCACTGGGCCCTGTTCGCCCAGTTCGTTTCCCGACGCGATCGGCACACGCTCGAAGAGGACATCAAGCTCTTCTTCGTGCTGTCGAATGGCCTGCTCGACGCCAGCATCGCCTGCTGGGACACCAAGCGCCACTATGACTTTGCCCGTCCGGTCACCGCGATCCGCTTCCTGTTGGCGGGCCGGCCGGTCCGCGCCTGGGCTGGGCCCTATCAGGGGACAGAGCTCATCTTTGGCGACCAATGGCAGTCGTACCTGCCCACGCCGCCCTTCGCGGAGTACGTGTCCGGGCACAGCACGTTCAGTGCCGCGAGCGCCGAGATCCTGGCACGCATGACCGGCAGCGACACGTTCGGCGCGGAAGCAACAATCGAGGCGGGATCGTCGGGGATCGAGCCGGGGCTCGTGCCTCGGGCAGCCATCCGGCTTCGTTGGGCGACGTTCTCCGATGCCGCCGAGGAAGCCGGCGTGTCTCGGCGGTACGGAGGCATCCATTTCAAGGATGGCGACCTGACCGGGCGTGCGATGGGACGCCTCATCGGCCGACAGGCCTGGACCAAAGCGCTGAGCTATTTCTCCGGCACGTCCGACGCCGGAGAGCACTCGGCGGCGGCCGTACGTGCGGTCGCGCATTAGACGCACACCCAGGGCGCGCTCTGGCTCGCGTCCCTGGGCGCCTCAACGGCTACCGGCCACTGCTCGCAGGCAACATCGCCGGCCAGTTCTGAATGACACCGATGCTGCTTCGGACTCGATCTTCGACAGGCCTCAGCAGCAGAAACCGCCGGCCATCGCCGCTGACGGCGTACTCTTCGATATTGGCGGCCGGGGCGACCAGGCCGGTGGAAAACAGCCGCGCTGCTGCCGAAAATGCCGGGCGCCTGCCGCTCCGCAGCGTCACCGCGTTCATCGCGCCGTCCCGTCCGAGGTAATACAACTCCCGGCTGTCGTGACGCCACATGGGTTGAACGCCGCCGTGCGAGGACACTTGCCAGCGCTCGCCCGTGGGCGGGAAGCGCGCGACGTACACGTCGGGCCCGCCCTCAGTGGGGGCCTCGTGGTACGCAACCCAGCGCATGTCTGGCGAGAACCTGCTCTGGTTCAGGTTACCTGGCGCACGGCGCACGAGCTCGGGTTCTGCCCCGCCGGCGAGTGGCATGGCAAAGAGCCCTCCAGGGAGTTGCCGGTACAGCATGCGCTTCCCATCGTGGGAGACGGCCTCGAGCATGGTGACGAGCGGAGTGGAGGTGAGCGGCTGCTCCATCCCCCCCGGGGTGATCTTCACCACGGCCTGCGGTAGCGGCAGCCATCGCGTCGCCACGACGGCACCGCCGTCGGCCCACCGGGGGTCAGCGTAGGAGCCGCCGCCGGAGGTCACCGCGGTGGCGATCCCGCGGTCGATGTCGAGTACGTGCAGATCCGCACCTCCGGGCTGCCTGCGCGCATAGACGAGTCGGCGCGCATCCGGAGACAGGTCGAACGTGTAGTGGATGCCTGGATGCCCTACGAGTTCCAGGGGGCGACCATCGCGTCCGACCCATTGAAACTGCGTGGGCGGCCGTTCGACGATGGCATAGGTCAGCACGCCTGTCTCTGCGGCCGAGAAGGCTGGCTGCCCACCGACTTCGTTTCGCAGGGAATCGGCCCTGACAATCGGGCTGGCGTCACCGGTGAACTCCAGCGCGGCCACGTCGAACGGGCGTGCCATCAGCACGCCTGCCTGAAGAAACGCGACATAGCCGGGCTCAGCAAACACCGCCTGCGTGTCGCCCTGGATCAGGAGCCGCCGTTGCGAGGAGCCCAGTTGCCCGACGTACAGCCCATTTCGACTGATCTCCCGACTGCGAATCGAATAGAGGAAGTGCTGCCCATCGGGCAGAAAGTGCGGCGCCCGGTGCGCTGTCTCACCTGCCGACGCGTCGAGGGTCGTGACCTGCTCGACGGCCCCCCCGCGCGAGGGCACGCTGAACAACGAACCACTCTGGCCGGCGACCACGATCAGCCCCGCCGTGCTCCAGGTCCCCCCACCTGCGGGTCCACACGTGTCGCAGAGGGTCTCGATCGCGCCGTCCGACAGTCGCAGGGTCTTCACAGCGAGGGGCGTCGTGAACGCCAGGTGTGCACTGTCTGGTGCCCAGAAGAGCGACCGCGCGCCACTTGTGCCAGCGAGCGTGGTCACGTTGCCATCGTCCATGTTCCTCAACGAAATGGCCGATCCTGCGTTCACGAGCAGGGCCACGCGTCGGCCGTCCGGCGCAACCTGCGGTACCGGGATCGCATGGGTCGCCAGGGTCGCATCCGGCAGCGTGATTGTCAGCCTCGTCGCGCGCGCTTGCTGTGAGGGCTGGCGATACTGCCGCGCCGCCGCAGCGACAAGCGCGACGAGCGCGATCACCGCGAAGGTCCACGGCACACGGCGCCGTCGTGCCCCGGGGGTGACGCGTTGCGCGTCCGGAAGACCAGAGAGACTGGGCTCGGCGGCCGCGTGCGGGGGCGGTCGTGTGGCGCCGTCGCCATCGGCGGCCGTCACTTCAGCGACGAAGCGATACCCCCGGGTCGGGACGGTTTGGATGAAGTGGACGCCGTGCTTGCCGTCCTCGAGGGCCTTGCGGAGCGCCGAGACCGTGTAGGCGAGGTTGGCCTCTTCGACAGCCGTGTCTGGCCACAGCACGTCCATCAACTCATGCTTGGTGACCAGGTGCCCCGCGTGCTCCACCAGGTGCACCAGCAGGTCGAACGCCTTGGGCGTCAGCGCGATGGGCTGCCCGGAGCGGAGCAACAGGCGCTCGGCCCCGTCGAGTCGATACGAGCCGAATTCGCGCACGGTCGATGGTGCTGGCACCTGCAGACCCCTCTGGCCCGTCGTTGCGCACAGCGTCGCGGATTTCACGGTCAGAAGCAAGGAGCGAGCACGCGCGGCTGCTACACCCGCTTGATCCGCCACTGGACTTTCCGCTAGAACGATTGCAATGCCACCGGCGTTGCTGTCTCACGTGCTGTTCCTGCTTGGCGCAGGATTCCTGGTGGCCAACGTCCGCATCCTGGTGGACGTCGTGCGCTTCTTCCGGATGCGCTCAGGTGCGGTGCTGACCTGGCCCAGCCCGCAGCCGCGCTACTACGGTCTGTTTCTCGCCATGGCCGCGATGCTCGGGCTGGTCCTGCTCGTCAAGCTGGTGTACCTGCGGCTGCCGCCCACCGAGGTGTTCGGTGAGGCGATGATGCTCACCTACTACGGCTATCTGGTGCCGTTGAGCATCCGCATCGGGCGTGGGTTCTACGACGAGGGCGTGTGGGTGGACAACGGCTTCCTCCCCTACCGCCAGATCGGCGGCCTGAGCTGGCGCGAGGGCGACCAGCTCACCCTCCTGTTCATTCCGCGCAGCAAACAGGTGGCGCGCAGCCTCGTGGTCCCGGCCCCGTTCTACGGCGCGGCGCGGCGCCTGCTGCGAGACAAGATCGGACAGCACGACATCGACCTCGGCGGCAGGGCGCTGGATCTGGGTGCGCACGACGAGCGCGACGACGCCTGAGCGCCGCGCCGGCTACCCGGCCAGCGCCGGGTCGAAACATCGACGGCACCGCGCTTCGTACGAGTCGGTGGCGCCCACCAGCACGAGTTCCCGGCTCTTCACCAGGCGCTGCGTGTGATTGGCGGGCTCGCCGCAGACCATGCAGATGGCCAACGTCTTGGTGATGTACTCGGCCACCGCCAGCAACTGCGGCATCGGCTCGAACGGGCGGCCCAGGTAGTCCTGATCCAGGCCAGCGACGATCACGCGCTTGCCGCGATCGGCCAGCGTGCTGCACACGGCGGGCAACTCGACGTCGAAGAACTGCCCCTCGTCGATCCCGACGACCTCGGTGTCGTCGGCAACGCCGTCGAGGATCTCCGCGGCCGTCCGGACCGGCACCGACGGCAGTCGCATCTCGCTGTGCGACGTGATGTGGGTCTCCGAGAAGCGGTCGTCGATGGCCGGCTTGAACACCTGCACGCGCCGCTTGGCGATCTGGGCGCGGCGCAGGCGGCGGATGAGCTCTTCACTCTTGCCGCTGAACATGCTGCCGACGATCACTTCGATCCAGCCGGACGAGGGAGTGGGGCGCTGGGAACTCTGGTCGGTCACGAGCGATTACCGTGCAAGACGTGAGGCGGGCCGGCGACGGGTGCGGTGCGCACGGTGCCGCGGCTGGAACCAGGTGCAGCGGGCGCGCGGCCGCGTGCCGCGAGTCGCGGCACAGGGCGACGCACTAGACCCGGGAGAGGTACTCGCCGGTCTCGGTGTTGACGCGGACGACGGTGCCGACCTCGACAAATGCCGGCACGGTGACGACGTGGCCGGTCTCGAGCGTGGCCGGCTTGGTCTGCGCGTTGGCGGTCGCGCCCTTGATCCCAGGCACCGTGTCGGTGACGGTCAGATCCACGGTGGGGGGCAGCTCGATGCCGACCGGGTTGCCCTCGTAGAACTCCACGTTGATCATCGACTCGGGCAACAGGTAGTGCATCGAGTCGCCGAGGGCCTCGTCCGACAACCCGGTCTGCTCGTAGGACGTCGTGTCCATGAAGTAGAAGGTGTCGCCGTCCTTGTAGAGGTACTGCATCTGCCGCTCATCGAGGTGGGCGCGCTCGACCATGTCCTCGGAGCGGAACCGGTGCTCGAACATGATCCCGTCCCTGACCTTGCGCATCTTGGCCCGGACGAACCCGCGCAGGTTGCCCGGCGTGACGTGCTGGGTTTCGACGATGCGGCACAGATCGTTGTTGTGCTTGATCAGATTGCCCTTGCGAAGCTTCGTGGCGGAAACGGTACTCATGACACTCCTGGCCGACCGGAGGGATGCCGGTCGAGCACGCAAACCGCAGGATGGTAGCACGCGCCGGTTTGCTACGATGCTGGCATGCGCTGGGAATCCCTTCGCGAATACCGGACGCGGGCCGGGCAGGCCGACCGACGCGGCGACTCTGGCTGGACGCCACCGGCCGACGTCAGCGAAACCGAGGACAGCTTCATCGTCGTCGCAGAGCTGCCAGGGGTGCGCAAAGCCGACGTCGATGTCGCCGCGACAGCGGACACGTTGACCATTCGAGGCCACCGCCCCGACCCGGGCTGTGAACCGGCGTGCTACGTGCGACTGGAGCGCGGGCACGGCCAGTTCGTCCGCCGTTTCACGTTTCCGAGCCCACTGGCCGTCGACGCGGTCCAGGCCGATTTCACCGACGGCATCCTGACGGTGACCCTGCCGAAGGCGCCCGAACCACGCGGCCGACGCGTCGAGGTCGGCTGACCCTCATGCGTCGCCTGATCCTGCCGACCGCGCTGGTCGCGGCAAGCTTCGCCGCGGGCATGGTCGTGACCGGCCGGATTGGCCCGGCCGGGCCGGCAGCCGCGCAGTCCGCGCCAGCCGTGCCGCCGCCCGCAAAGGCCGCCGCCCCGCTCTCAGCCGTGCCTGGTGGCCCACTGCCGGAACTGGCCGACGTCGCCGAACGCGTCATCCCGAGCGTGGTCAACATCTCGGCGATCGGGTCCCGGCAGACGCGCCTGCCGTTCGGCTTCGTGGACGAGCAGCCCACGCAGAGCGCCGGCTCCGGTGTCATCATCGGCAAGGTCGGCGACGTCGGCCTTGTGCTGACCAATGCCCACGTAATCGGCGACGCCACACAGCTGGCGGTGGTCCTGTGGAACGGCCGCGAGCGGCCCGCTGAACTGGTCGGGCTCGATCCCTATGCCGACCTCGCGCTGCTGCGGGTCAAGGACCCGAGCCTGCAGCCCATCGTCTGGGGCGACAGCTCGCGGCTGCGGGTCGCCGAGTGGGTGATGGCCATAGGCAATCCCTATCAGCTTGGCGAGACGGTCACGCTCGGCATCGTCTCCGCCCTCGGGCGCACCAACCCTCAGATCTCGGTGGTCGCCGACTACATCCAGACCGACGCGGCAATCAACCCCGGCAACTCCGGCGGTGCGCTGGTCAACCGTCGCGGCGAGCTGATCGGGATCAACACCTGGATCTACAGCGAGAACGGGGGCTATCAAGGCATCGGCTTTGCCGTCCCGAGCAACCTCGCGCGCGACGTGGCCGCGCAGCTCGAGAAGTTCGGCAAGGTCCGCCGCGGCACGATCACCGGCATCGTCCGCATCGCCCCGCTCAATCCCGGTCTGGCACAGGACCTCAACGTGCCCTCGACCGACGGCGTGGTCGTGTACCGGATGCGGCGCTCCGGCGACGCATGGGCCGCGGGCGTCCGGGCCGGCGACGTCATCGTGGGCTTCAACGGCGTCGACATCCGCAACTCCGAGGCGTTCGAGCGGTCGATGCTCACCGCGACGGTCGGCTCAGTCGCGACGCTGCGGGTGCGGCGCGCTCGCGAGGAGTTCGACGTCAAGGTGCCGATCAGCGAAGCGCCGACGCGGAGCCAGGTGCAGTAGCTCGGATCACCGCGGGCGCCCTGACACTGACGGGTGACCGGGCACGTAGGCACGCCACAGTCGATCCTGGGCGGCGCTGATCCCAATCCTTCCGCTCCAGGCAATCGCCGGCCGAGCCCGGCCGACCGGGGCAGCCTCGATGCGCAGCCCGCCGTCCTGCAACGGCCACTGGTTCTGCGTCCCCGTAATCGCCAGTGCCCGGGTCAGATTGCCGGGACCGCGACACAGGTCGGCATCACGACCTGCCCAGTCGCCGACCACGACGCCGGCACGGCGTGGCGCGCGGCGCGCCCGCATCAACGGCAGACCGGCCGTGGGCGCGAGCGCCCGAATCAGTACCGCCGCCGGACATCCTGCGGGCTCGGTCACTGCATTGACCAGCCAGTGCATGCCGTAGTTGAGATACACGTACGCCAGGCCGGGTGGCCCGTAGAGCGGCTGGTTGCGGCGCGTGGGCCCCGGTGCCGCGTGACAGGCCGGATCGTCCTCGCCGATGTACGCCTCGACTTCGACGATCATGCCGGCCGCCTCACCCTCATCGGTGGCATGCACCAGGACCATGCCGACGAGGTCGAGTGCGACCTCGAGGGTCGGCCGGGCATAGAACGAGGCGGGAAGCGTGGCGCACATGGGTGACGTGGGGGGGCGAGACCAGCCCCGCGGGCTGGGCCAGAAAGTGGTGCAGCGCAGAAGACGGCCCGTCGTGCTGCGCTGCCTTGCGCACGCGGGCCTGGCGCGCCGAAGCAAGTGGCCGGTCGTGCTCCGCCGCTGTGCGCTCGCGGGCCAAGCGCGCCGAAGCCAAGCGGCCGGTCGTGCTCCGCCGCTGTACGCACGCGAGCGTAGCCCGCCGAAGCAAAGCGGACGCTGCTACTAGGCCGCTTTGCGTAGGCGGGCGATCGAGCGCTCGGCCGCACGCACCACACGCAGGTCGCTGTCGGCTCGGGCCCGCTCGAGCAGCGCGAGGGCGCTGTCGCCGCCGATGAAGCCGAGAACCAGCGTGACGCGCTCGCGCGTGGCGGGGTCCTGCGACGACAGGGCCTGTTCCAGCCCCGGCACCGCGCGGGTGCCGAGTTCGACCAGGTAGGCCATCGCCTGCTCGTGAGAGGGGCCGTGGTCCAGCGCCTGCACGAGGAAGCTGACGCCACTGCTGCCTTGCGGGCCCGTCATCACCGACGCGAAAGCCCCTGCCAGCAGGACGTCGGCCTGCTGGTCCCCGCCGAGTGCGGTGGCCGCCTGCTGCGCGGCCTCACGATTGCCGCTCCGGGCCAGCCCCTCGCCTGCCAGCCGGCGCACGTTGGCTGACGACGAGGTCAGCTGCGACACGAAGAGAGGCTGAGACGACGCGTGGGCGATGCGGGCGAGGGCGTCCAGGGCCGCCTCGGCCCGTGCCCCCTTGCCGCCGTAGAAGTTGAACTGGTCGGTCAGTGCCTGCAGCGATTGCCAGGCCTTGATGTCGCCGAGCGCGCGCATCGCCGCGGTGGCGACTCGCGTGCTCTTGTCGTTGAGCGCGCCGACCAGCGCATCGCCCGCGTTGCCAACGCGCAGGCCGCCAATCACCCGGGCCGCGGCTTCGCGGATGTCCTCGTCCTTGTCCTGCAGCAGGCGCGGCAGCGCCTCGGCCGCGTAGCCGTCCAGCGGGGGACGGGCCATCACGCCGAGCGCGTACACCGATTCGATTCGGACACGCGGGTTCGGGTCGAACATCGACTGCGCGAGCCCGTTGGTCAGCTCGACCGGGACCGGCTGCGGAATCAGACCGTACGGGCCGAGGTCGTAGATCCCTTGTGCCGCACTGCGCGATCGCGTCTCGACGACCAGGCCCTTGCGGCGCTTGACGATAGTCGGCTTCTCGACATGGTAGAAGCTCAACAAGGTGTAGATCGTCTCGAGCTGCACGTCGTCGATCGGGTCGGTCAGGAGTTGGCTGATCGGCGCGATGGCTTCGGGATACGCGGTCGCGCCCAGTGACCGCAACGCGTCGCGGCGGGCATCGGCGTCAGGCGAGCGGAGTTGCGCAACGACCTGGTCGTAGGAGGCGCGAGGGACAGGCGCGGCGGCCTCCTGCGCGATCGACGGCGCGCCGCAGGCCAGCAGCCCGATCAGGGCAAGGAACTCGGGGATTCGCATCCGCCCCAGTGTAACGGCAACGGCCGGCGCAGCGGCCAGCGGGAGCGACGGCGCGCGGCAGCTCAGGCGTCGCGTCCGACGGCGTCCTGGTGCGCCTCGAGCACCACCCGCAGGTGACGGCCGGTGTGTGACGCCTCGACGTCGGCAATCGTCTCGGGTGTGCCTATCGCGACGACCTCCCCACCGGCGTATCCGCCCTCGGGCCCGAGATCGACGACCCAGTCGGCGGTCTTGATCACGTCGAGGTTGTGCTCGATGACCAGGAGCGAATGACCGGCCGCCAGCAGCTTGCGGAAGGCGGCCAGCAGTTTCGCGATGTCGTCGAAGTGCAGACCGGTGGTCGGCTCATCGAGGATGTAGAGCATCCGCTCGCCGCCCTGCGTCGAGAGGTGCGCGGCAATCTTGACACGCTGCGCTTCGCCACCCGAGAGCGTCGTGGCTGGCTGGCCGAGGCGCAGGTAGCCCAGGCCAATCTCGTCGAGGACCTGCAGCCGCCGCAGGACCTTGGGCGACCCATGGAAGAACTGCAGCGCCTCACGCACGGTCAGGTCCAGCACCTGGTGGATGTTCTTGCCGCGGTAGGTCACCTCCAGCACCTGTGGCCGGAAGCGGGTGCCGTCACACACGTCGCAGGGCACGAACACATCGGCGAGAAACTGCATCTCGACGCGCACCTGGCCTTCGCCCTCACAGGCATCGCAGCGTCCGCCCGGCACGTTGAACGAGAAGCTGCTGGCGGTCAGGCCCCGCGTCTTCGCGTCCTTGGTGGTGGAGAAGATCTCGCGGATCCCATCGAACGCCTTGAGATAGGTCACCGGGTTGGACCGCGGCGTGCGCCCGATGGGCGCCTGGTCCACCAGGATCACGTCCGACACCAGTTCGACGCCGTCGAGGCGACGGCACGCGCCGACCGCCTTGTCCCACTCGCCCTTCGCGCGCTTGATGCCGGCAAAGATGACGTCGTGCACGAGCGTGGACTTGCCCGATCCCGACACGCCGGTGACCACGGTGAAGAGGCCGAGGGGCACCTCGACGTCGATGTTCTTCAGGTTGTGCTCGGTAGCGCCGAGCACGCGCAGTCGCTGTGCGGTGGGCTTGCGGCGCGTCGCCGGCACCGGGATCGCGAGGTCGTCGCGCAGGTACTTGCCGGTGAGCGAGCGCGGGTCCTTGCGCAGCCCCTCGAGCGATCCCGCATAGACGACCCGGCCGCCCAGTTCGCCGGCCCCGAGGCCCATGTCGATGATCACGTCGGCAACCGCAATCATGTCGGCGTCGTGCTCGACCACCAGGACGGTGTTGCCCTGGTCGCGCAGCTGCCTGAGGATGCCGATCAGGCGCAGGTTGTCGCGCGGATGCAGCCCGATCGACGGCTCGTCGAGGACGTAGAGCGTGCCGACCAGCGCCGACCCCAATGAGGTGGCGAGGCTGATGCGCTGCGACTCCCCGCCCGACAGTGTCGAGGACAGGCGGTCGAGCGTCAGGTACTCGAGGCCGACGTTGCTCAGGAAGGTGAGCCGCTTGACGATTTCGTCCTGCAGCTTGTCGGCAATCGCCGCATCGCGCTCCGAGAGGGTCAGGCTGGCAAAGAAGTCGAGGGCCTCGCGCACAGTCATCGCGCCGACCCGATCGATGGTCAGCCCCTGCACCTGCACGTCGCGCGCCTCGCGACGCAGGCGGGCGCCGCCACAGTCGGGGCACGTCTGGTAGGCGCGGTACCGGCTGAGGAAGACGCGGACGTGCACCTTGTACTTCTTGCGCTCGAGCAGCGCGAAGAAGCCGCGCACGCCCTCGTAGGTGCCATCGCCGTCCACCACGAAGGCGCGCTCCTGGTCGGTCAACTGCTCCCACGGCACATCGAGGCGCACCTTGCCATCGCGGCCGTGCCGCTTGAGGTGCGTCTGGTACCCACGGTACTGCGGCTTGGTCCACGGCTCGATCGCGCCCTGCGCCAGCGTCTTGGCCGTGTCGGGCACGACCAGCCCGAAATCGAGTTCCATGACGTTGCCGAACCCATGGCAGGTCGGGCAGGCGCCAAAGGGGTTGTTGAACGAGAACAACCGAGGCTGCGGCACCTCGTAGCCGATGCCGCAGGTGCGGCACTCGAAGCGCTCGGAGAACTTGTGCCGGAGAGGGGTCGTGTCGGTGGTGTCCACCTTCGCGGCTGTCGCCGTTTCGGCGGACGATCGCGCCTGGCCACTCAGCTCGACCGCGAACGCCGCGCCGCCGCCCTCCTGGTAGGCCACCTCCAGCGAATCGGTCAGCCTGGTGAGGATGTCGGGTCCGACCTTGATTCGATCGACGATCACGTCCAGCGTCGCGCGTCCGTCGAGCGCGCTCACGGGGACGTCGGCCAGGTTGTGCACCTGCCCGTCGAGCAGGAGCCGCGTGAAGCCGCGGCGGCGAAGCGTCTCGAGAGTTGACTCGAGCGACAGCCGCGCGTCCTTTCGCGTGGTCTTCCCGCTCGCCGCTCCGTCCTGGTCATCGGCGCGGGCGGCCTCTTCGGCCGCCTCGCTGACGTGCAGGCTGACGATCGGCATCTCGAAGCCGAGGAGCAGGCGGGAGTGCTCGGGGAGGCTGGCGAGACGCTGCGCGACCACCTCGGCGGATTCGCGTACGACCTCACGCCCGCAGACCCGGCAGTAGGTACGGCCGACCCTGGCAAACAGCAAGCGCAGGTAGTCATGGATCTCGGTGGTGGTGCCCACCGTGCTCCGGGGATTGCGGATGCTGTTCTTCTGTCGGATGGCAATGGCCGGCGAGATGCCATGGATGGCATCGACGTCGGGGCGCTCCATGCGCTCGAGGAACTGCCGGGCGTACGCCGACAGGGACTCGACGTAGCGCCGCTGCCCTTCCGCATAGATGGTGTCGAAGGCGAGCGATGACTTGCCCGATCCGGACACCCCGGTGATGACGATCAACTTGCGCGCCGGCAGCGTGACGTCGACCTGCTTCAGGTTGTGCGTGCGGGCACCTTTGACGACGATGTCCCGGATAGGCGAGGTCGGCTGGGTCGACATCAATCTCTCAGCATAGCAGCGGGCCGGACCTCGGCCGTTCTGGCGTGTGCGCTTTTGCGCGTGTCAGCGTTTTTACAAGTGACCCCATCGAGCACCCGCACGCCACACCCCGGCCATGCCGGGTGTGAACGAGTCGCGTCGCTGTGTCTTGGCCGGGGTCTCGTCACGCCTTCCCGGTACCCGCCTGCTCGAGGAGTTGCGTCATGCCCTATCGCGCCGCCTGTCGGTCTACGGTTCGCACTCGCGTCGGTCGCGCCTTGCTGGGTGTCCTGGCAATGCTGGGCATGGGCATGGGGATCCCTTCAGTAGCCTTGGCACAGGGCGCGTCGGCGGCGACGGTGATCGAATGGAACCGCATACTCAACGACGCTGTTTCGGTGCCAGGTGCCAACCCGGCGACGGTCTTCTTCACGCGCCCGTATGCGATGGTCCACGTCGCGATGTTTGACGCCATAAACTCGATCGAGTACCGGTACCACCCGTACCACGTGCGGGCACGCGCCGAGGATGGCGCATCGGCTGATGCGGCCGCCGCGCAAGCCGCCCACGACGTCCTTGTCGAGCTCATGCCGACCCAGCGGGCCCGCATCGATCAGGCCCTGGCG
>JBKJQW010000101.1:0-57311 GCA_046593715.1 Luteitalea sp. | reverse complement strand
CTCGCGGTCGGCGGCGGCAAGGGCAGACGGACCGCTGATCGGCGACACCACGGCGGCCAGGCCGAAGTCGAGCAGGTGAGCCACGCCGGTGCGCGGGTGCACGATGACGTTGCCGGCGACCATCGAGCCGTGGACCAACGCACGCGTGTGAGCGACGCGAACCACATCGATCAGTGGTCGCAGCATCGCCATGGCCTGTCTCGGGGTGAGGCTACCAGCCCCGGCGACCGCCTCCGTGATCGGGATGCCTTGCCTGAACTCGGTCAGCACCGCAGGACAGCCAGCGGCGTCGACATACGCGGCGAGCGGCAGGGCCACGCGCGGGTCGCGCCACTCACCCAGTTGCTGCTGAAGCTCACCGAATCGCTCAAGAAAATCGGGCGGTGCGGGGAAGCGCCAGACCTTGAGCCGCAGCAGTCGCCCGGACGGCCCCTCGTCGCGCACGAGGAACACTGAGGCTGACTCGCTGCCGCCAAGCGGCACGTGAATAGTGAACGCCCCTGTCTGGCCGCCGGTGCGGACCGGTGCCGCGAGTGCGAACTCGAGCAGGCAGGCCGGGCAGCGGCGCTCGTGCAAAACGGCCAGCGGGTGTCTGTCGCAAATCACGGCAGTCGCTCCGCTAGGAGGCCACCACGCGAAGAAGCTCCCGCATCTCTTCGTCGGCGTCCTCAGCCGATGACACGGTGTCTTCAATCTGCCGCCGGAGGATGGCCCCGAACCGTTGCCGGAGGCGATGGACGGCCACCTTGACGGCGCCTTCGCTGATCAGGAGTTGTGCCGCAGCGGTGCGATACGGCGGCAGTGCCCCGCTGTCGGTCAGGTAGGGAAAGAGCGCGTCGGCCACGGCGTGCTTGCCGGCTTGGTGGTACTCGGCACGCAGCCGCTCGAGCGCCCGATCGAGACACAACACGGCCCATTTCCTCTCGAACTCCCGCTCGGGCGTGTCTCCGGAACCGAGGCCGCGCGCGTAGCTCCGCTCGGCGGCGTCGAAGTCGAGGGCCAGCGGTCGTCGCGCCGGACCGCCGCGCCTGGCGGCTGTGGCGCGCTCGTGCTCGTTGATGACATATCGCTTGAGCGCCGTCAGCAGAAACCCGCGAAAGCGCCCCCGGGCCGGGTCGGCCGACTGGAGGCCGTGTCGCTCCAGGAGACTCGCGAAGAAGCCCTGCGTCAGGTCCTCGGCCTCCTCGCGATCGTGCCCGCGCCGCCGCAGATAGCTGTAGAGCGGCGGCCAGTACATGTGGCACAACTCGGCGAGCGCCTTGCTGGCTGCAGCCTTGGACGGACCGCCGGCAGCCGACACCATCGTCCATCGCGTGGTGGCAAAACCTCCGCCCCCGCGACCGGTAGTCACGCGAGCACCCGCTCGCACGCGGCGAGGAATTCCATCGCGTTGCCCGGCCGACGAGCTCGGTCGGTGGAAAGGGCTCGGTCGAAGAATCCTGAGGCGGCGTCCGACAGCGCACCATCCACGGGGCCGATGCCGGGTCCGACCTCTGTCCCGTCGTCGGTCACCGACATCATGCGCCGGAACGGGTGGCTCGCCGTCAGCATCTCGTAGGTGATAACCCCGAGAGCCCAGATGTCCCAGGACGGACTCACGAGGTCTCCCGCGACCTGCTCGGGTGCCATGTAGTCGAGGGTGCCCATCAGGAAGCCGGTGCTGCCCGTCGCCCCGTCTGTCGCAGTGGCGGGGCTTGCGGCAGCGAAGGCCTTCGCCAGGCCGAAGTCGAGCACCCTCGCCAGTACGCCGCCGTCGTGGCGCTGCAGGAAGATGTTCTCCGGCTTCAAGTCACGATGCAGGAGGCCCCGGCTGTGTGCCGCGTCCAGGGCCTGACACACGCCGCGAAGGATGGGCAGGGCTTGGTCGGGGCGGAAGGGGACCCGCGTCGCAAGGCGCTGCCGCAACGTCTCGCCCTCGAGCAGCTCCATCACCAGGAAGGCACGGCGATCGCGATCCACCCCGAAGTCGTAGATGCGGACCACATTGGCGTGCGCGAAGCCAGCAGCCGAACGCGCTTCCTGCCGGAACCTCGCCTCGAGTCCCGCCCGTGTGCCTGGGCCAGCCTCGGGGCTGACAATGTCCTCTCGGATCACCTTGACGGCTACGCGGCGCTCGAGCGCGCCGTCGAACGCTTCGTAGACCGTCCCCATTCCGCCGCCACCAAGGCGCCGCTCGAGTCGATAGCGGTCATTCAGCAGACGCGCGCCCTGCAGGGCCAACAGGGGACTGCCGTCGACAACACACAGCGTGGAGCCGCGTTCGAAGCATCGACCGCACCGGCCGCACTCTGCGCGTCCATGACCGTCGGTCCAGGAACGTTCCAGCACGCGCCCGAGTCCTTCAGCGACGCTTGCCAGCAGGTCCAGGTCATCGCTGTCGTACGGTTCCTCCGATCGGCGTGGGCCCAGCACGAGCAGGGCGGTCGGCCGGTCGCCGGCGTTCCCACCGAACACGGGGACGAGCAGCTCGACGCCGCGCCCCGACAGCAGCGCGCGCTCCTCCGCGGGGAGTTGGCGGCTCACCCAGGCGGTATCCCCGAGCGACAGCGTCAGTGGCTTGCGAAGGGCTGACAGGACGCCGACGGCCGTCATGGTCGAGGGCAGTAGCAGGGCTGACGACAGCGACCCAGTCACGGGTATAAAGCCACCAGTTCCCGGAGCGTGATGGAAGACCTCCACGAACGTGGGGTGCAGGGCCTCCTCGATCTGCCGGACCACGGACGGCGCGATCGACTCGAAGCTCGGCGCCCGGTCGATCTGGTTCACGACGTGTTCTAACAGACGCTCCGCGTCGTACCTGTCGCGGAAGAAGCGGTGATCGAGCGCGCGCAGCCACGACTCTCGTCGGTTGCGGATCAGCACCAACGCGCCAACGATGACGACGTACCACCACCAGCGCGACTGCACCATCTGGACGAGCGGCTCATCACCATGCCAGATCAACTCGGCCAGCAGCAGCGCCGTCACCGCCGGGAGGAGGGCGTCGAGCAGGCGACGTGCCAGCGCGTACCGGACGCCCTGCCGCACGATGATTCGAAGATCGAAGAGCCTGTGCCGGAGAATGGCATGCGCAAACGACGCGGGCACGGCCAGCGAGGCGATCGCCAACAGGGTGAGAAAGGAATTACCGAAGATGTCGGCGCTGCCGTCGAGTCGATCGACGACCAGGAGTGCCGCGCCGGCAGAGACGCCGATGATCAGGCCGCCCAGTAGCACGCGCATGCGACGGCGATCCGTGACGCTGTCCGCGGCCCGCTGTTGCACCAGCAGCAGAGCGAGTGCGCCAAAGGCGTAGAGGCCACCGGTCGAGACGAGCCACACCTTCGAATCGGGCAGTCCGGTGGCGGTGCCCGGCGCCTGCATCAGGTGATACCCCAGGTAGGCGAACCATCCCGTGGCTAGGGCGCCGGGAAGCAGCGCCACCAGCAGCCTCGACGTAGGCCAGGTGCGCCGCGGGAACACCGCGACGAACGCAAACAGCAGGGCGCCAAACGAGGTGCTGGTCGCGTACGGCAACCAGAGAAGCGCCTCGAGAGGGGGCGGCAGTGCCTGCCAGAAGTGGAACATCCGCATGGGCAGCACGTACGACACGGTGGCAAACGACGCGAGCAACCAGGCCCCGAGCAGCGCCGCCGGCTGTGACGCCCGCCTGAACGCCACTAGCAGAGCGAGAGACAAGGTGATGACCTGCGCCAGGCGGAATCCAACGAGCCCTGGCCGCGGTGGGCCCGAGAGCCATTCCCCGACGCCGGCTGAGAGGGGCAGGCGGATCGTCGAGCGACGGCCGCCGCGCTCGATCTCGATCTCCAGCGGGTGCGAGGGGTCCAGTTGCAGACGCACCCTCTGCCAGTCGATGCGCCCGGACAGGATCTGCCCATTCGCGCGAATGAGGCGATCGTTCGGGTGGAGGCCGTGGCGTGCTGCAACGCTACCTGGTTGCACGCGCTCTACCGTCACGCGGCGGTCTGCGAAGACTGGAAAGAACCCGAGCTGCTCGACGCGCAGCAGATCACAGGTGATCAACAACGCGAGGTACGCGACGTACCCGAGCGCCACCAGGGCCAAACCCCAACGGATGGCGCGCGACGACTGACCGCCGGCCGGCGTAGGCCGCGTTCGAAGGGGATCGGCCACAATAAACTCGAGGACTGGACTCTACTACACGTGCGCCCTACTCGGGGACGCCGATGGCCCCTCACCCTTCAATCTTCCAGCCGAGCATGCACGTCGATTACCGTCCCACCACGACTGCCACGAGCCTTGCTACGCTGGCATGTTGCAGTTCGGAACGCAGGCCTGCCGACCCGTAGCTTCCGCCTGCCTGTTTTTCGAGGTCGGGCTGCGGCGTCAGCGCGCGCGAAATCCGGGGCCACGCAGGGCCCGGCCCGGGCGTTCCTTGGTAAACGTCCCATTGGTCAGCACCGGCTTGCCATTCACCAGCACGTGCTGGATGCCTCTCGAGTAACGGTTCGGCTGCTGGAAGGTCGCGACATCGGCAACCGTCGCCGGGTCGAACACGACGAGGTCGGCCATCATGCCGGGCCGGACCAGGCCGCGGTCGGTGATGCCGACGCGGATCGCCGCCTGCGAGGTCATCTTCCGCACGGCCTCTTCCAAGGTCAGCACCCCGTCGGCGCGCACGTACTTGCCCAGTACCCGCGCGAAGGTCCCCCACGCTCTTGGGTGCGATTTGGACTCCGACAGGGGCCCGTCCTGGGCCCGCGCACCGGAGTCGGTGTCGAAGGAGACCCACGGCGTGCGCATCGCCTCGACCACGTCGCTCTCACGCATGATCGAGATGATCACCGAGGACTCCGCCCTGTCGGCGATCACGAGGTCGATGGCGGCATCACGCGGGTCCTTGCCCATCGTCTTGCCGATCGCGTCCAGGGACTTGCCCTCGTACTGACGCAACGCCGGATCGAGCACCGAACTGAGCATGACGCCGCTCGGGCCGCCGGACCCGTACCACTGGTTCTCGAACTCGGCCGTCGGGTCGTCCATGTCGCGTTTCACCCGCGCGCGCGTCTCGGGATCCTGCAGGCGCTGCAGCATGGCGTCAGTGCCGCCGGCACGTACCCACACGGGCAGACAGGCGTCGAGGCCATTCGAGGCACGGTCGTAGGGGTAGATGTTGGCCGACACGCGCAGACCCCTGGCGCGCGCCGCTTCTATCCGGCGCAAGACCTCGGTCATCTTTCCCCAGTTGGCCTTGTATGCGGTCTTCAGGTGCCAGATCTCGGCCTGGATGTCCGCGCGCTCGGCAATGGCCAGCACTTCATCCAGCGACTCGAACACCCGGTTGCCTTCCGAACGCTGGTGCGTGATGTAGATGCCGCCGTGGGCCGCGGCCACTTTTGCCAGCTCGACGAGTTCGTCGGTGGTCGAGAACCGGTTCGGCACGTACTGCAGCGACGAGCTGAGGCCCAGAGCACCGTCGGCCATCGCGTCGGCGACGAGCGACTTCATCTTCGCGAGTTCGTCGGCAGTGGCGACGCGATCCTGCTTGCCCATGACGTAGTCGCGCACCCCGCCCGATCCCACGAAGGTCCCGATGTTGACGGCGGTGGTGGACCGGGCAAGTCGACCGAAGTACTCGCCGAGCGTGCGCCAGTCCCGGGTGATCTTGAAGAAGTCGTAGCTGGCCTTGCGGTCGGCCATCATCGCGTCGTTGACCGGCGCGATCGACACGCCCTCGCCGGTGATCTCGGTGGTGATGCCCTGCGTGATCTTGCTGGCGGCCCGGGAATCGACGAGCACGTTGAACTCCGACTGCCCGAGCAGGTCGATGAAGCCAGGGGCCACCACCTGCCCCGTGGCATCGATGCGCCTGGCCGCGGTGGCGCCCGCCAGGTTGCCGATGGCGGTGATGCGGTCACCGGTGATGCCGACGTCGGCGCGGAACCAGGGCGCACCTGTGCCGTCAACCACGCGACCGTTGGCGATCACCAGGTCGAACGACGGCGCCGGTACGGCAGGCGCGGCCGGTGGCGGCGCGGGCGGGTCCGGCGGCGCGGTACTGCGGCAGGAGGCCGACCCGATGACTGCCAGCAGTACGACGGTCAGTGTGCACGACGTGCGGGTGATCATGCGGCGCAATGTCTCTCTCGTACCCAGGCCCCGGGCCGATGGGTCAGCGACCACGGAGTCGTGGCTCGAGCCAGGACACGACGGCGGAATTCAGGTCCGCCACCGCGTCTGTGAATCGGTGATCGACGCCCGGCAGCACCACCAGTTCCGGGCCTGCGCCGGCGGCGCGCTGTGCATCGATGGAGTCCTGAAGGGGCACCAGCTGGTCGGCGTCGCCGTGCACCAGCAGCCACGGCACGCGCACCAGGGCTGCCTGCGTGCGGAGCGAGCCGATCCGCATCGCATCATCGGCGAGCGTCAGGTTCCACACGCAACCGGGCTTGTCCAGCATCAGGCCTTCGCCGGGCACCAGATGGCCGAACTGGCGCTCCATGAAGTCGTGGACGTGGAACATGCCGGCCAGCGATACCATCGCCTCGATTCGGAGGTCGATCGAGGCGCGCAACACCCCGACTGCACCGCCCATGCTGTGCCCGGCATAGGCCAGGCGCTGCACGCCCCAGGACTGCAGCGCGTCCAACACGCTCCCGAGGTCGGCCGCTTCCTTTGTTGGCGTCACGTCCTCGAACCTGCCTTCCGAGGCGCCGTTGCCGGCAAACGAGATCAACAGCGAGTCCAGGCCTGCCGCGCCGAGCGCCGCGCTCAACCCGGTCTGCCACGGCCGGTCCCAGTGCGAGGTGACGCCATGGCCGATCACCACGAGCACGGGGGGCGGCTCGTCGATGGCAAGCGAGCGTGTCCGGGAGGCTGGCCGCCACACGGCGTCGATCCGCTCGCCCTGCGCGTTGCGGATGTCAAAGGGCAGCGGTCGTATGGCGGTCACCGGCGGGGAGTCCTGGCCGCTGCCAGTTTCTTGCGGTCTCCGGCCTCTATCAGCGCAATCAGCCGCTCGACGGCCTCCTGCACGAATGCGGGATCCTCGGCGTGGAGCGGGCGCTCGACGACCTCGATAGTCGCCGGCAGCGCGGCCTTCAGGGCCTTGAAGAAGATCTTGTCGTCAGCCGGGGCGTTGAGCGGGCCCCCGGGCATCGCGTAGCTGCCCGTGCCGAGGGTGGGGATCATGAACACCGCATTGCCGCGGGTCGTCTGCAGACGTGCGCCCACCTCGCGAGCCACCATCTTCAGTTCCTTGGCATTGAGCCGCGGCGCGAGCACCACCTCGTTGTGCCACACGTGCTCGTGGTCTTTCCAGCGTTCAGGCACCTCGTGCGGCACCGACACGAGAATCCCCAGGTGCTCCGATCCGCCGGGGCACAGGACCTGCGGCAGGCCGAGCGCGCCAGCCACGGAGAGCCGCTCCTTGCCTCCGGCGCGAAGACCGTGAAACAGCTCGTCGCTGATCTCGCCCATCGCGTAGTCGAAGACGGCGCCGATGATGCCCTGCTTCATCATCAGCTCCATCGCGCGGCCGCCCGTGCCGACGGCATGGAAGACGATGGACTCGTAACCCCTTGCCCGCAGCAGCTCGACTGCCAGGAGCGTACCGCGCGTCAGCACGCCGAGGTTCGAGATGCCGATCAGCGGCTTCTCGCCCTTCTTGCGCGCCGGCTGCACAGCCACCCTGACCTGCGCCATCCCATGCGCGGCCCCCGCGGCGTTGGCGAGCACCTTGCGCATGAACGCATTGAGGCCGAGGATGTCGCCGACCGAGAACATCATCGTGATGTCGGAGATGCCGACGTACGACGAGGTGTCGCCCGACGCGACGGTGGATACCATCACCTTCGGCACTCCGTACGGCAGCGCCCGCATCACCGCCGTGCAGGCCGCGGTGCCCTGAAGACCGCCGAGGCCGATCACTCCGTGCACCTCACCGAGGCCAATGCGCTTCAGCAGCAGTCTGGTTGCGCCGGCCGACATCACCGGCTGCGACGCCTCGCGCGACTTGCCGGACCGCAGCGTGGCAAGGGCGGTGCCGCCGGCGCGGGCCACCTGCGCGCGAGTCAGGTCGGCACGTGCTGCCGGCGTGTCCATCACGCCGATGTCGACGAGCAGGGCGCGGCTGCCGAGCACCTCGAGCTGTTGGCGCAGGAACTCGGCCTCCTGGCCTTTGGTGTCGAGCGTCGCGAGGACGGCAATGACCTTCCTGGGCATCGATCGGCTCCGTTACCGGTTGTCGGGAAAACGCAGGGCCTGGAACTCCTTGGCCGCCGCCGACACCGCACGCTCGATGGGCAGCCGCTCGGTGGACGAGCCGGTCCAGAAACCCTCGCAGCTGGTGTGATCGAGGATGTACTGCGCGTCCTCTGGCGACTCCATCGCAGCGCCGTGCGCCACCAGGATGATGTCGCTCTTGAGCCGACGCAGCTTCTGGTTCGCCTCTTCGGTGCGCCGCGCCGTCTCCTCGATCGTCTCGCCGGAGTCGTAGCCGCGCAGGCCGCCCTTGGTGGTGCCGGCGTGGAAGCAGAAGATGTCTGGCTGCCCTTCCTCGACCATCCGGATGCTGTCTTCCTCGTCAAAGGCCAGGCCGATCGTGACCATGTCCATCTCGCGCCCGAGCGTCAGCAGGTCGATCTCGTTCTGCAGCGTGATGCCGGCGCTGGTCAGCACCTTGCGGATCTCGCTGCCCTTGTCGACGTAGGAGATCGACGGCCCGATGTTGGACACCGAGACCACGCCCATCCGCAGGCAGTCGTCCAGCACCATGCGCATGTCTTTGAGCGGATCGTTGGCGTTCAGGCACGCGCAGATGAAGGCGTCGCCCTTGATCGCCGGCATGATGTCTTCACGCGTGTAGTCGAGCGTCTGCTTGTTGGAGTCGAGAATCGGCCACAGCATCGACATCGTCCCCATGCCGTTGGCCCGCAGCCGGGCGCCCGAGAAGGTGTTGACGCAGTCCACGCCCGCCGCCTCGAGCAACTTGGCCACCAGCCCGCTGCCGGCACTGGCGATGTGGATGGGCAGCCGTCGTGCCACCTTGGCACGCAGCCTGGTCATGATCTCGGTGCGGGACGTACGCGGGACGATCACTGTGACGGCTCCTTCCGCCTTCGGCGGACAGATGGGTACGGGTGAGAGATGGCGGGTGGCGGGCCGCCGACGATGGATTGCCGATGAGGGCCGCGCACGATGGTAACCGCTGTCGCCATCCGGGGGTGCGGCACCGACGCACGCGGCCGGCAAGCACGGCACGGTATCCTCGACGACATGGGCAGCAGACGGCCGACGGCAGCATCGCTCATCGGCATCCTGGCGATGGCCTGCCTGAGCATCGGCGCACCGGAGGCCCTCGCCCAGGCAGTCGGCGTGCTGCGCGTGACCGTCACCATGACCGCGGGCGACGGCACCACGACTCCCGTGCAGCGACACGCGCTCCTGGTGAGCGACAACCCGGCGAGCCGTGCACCGTGGCGGGTGGTGACGGCGCCGGACGGCACCGCCCGGGTGACCTTGCCCGCGGGAAACTACACGATCGAGTCTGACGCGCCGCTGGTGTACCGGGGCAAGGCCTACGAGTGGCGTCAGACCATCGATGTGCCAGCGGGCCGCGACACCGCACTCGCTCTCACGACCGACAACGCCGTCGTGACGGCCAATCCTCCACCCGCACCTGGCACAGCCGTGCGCATCGACGCATGGGACCTGCTGATCCAGTGGCAGGCCAGCCTGGTGACGCTCTGGACCCCGACCACGCACGGCGCTGGCGTCGTGGTGGCCTCGACGGGCCTGATCGTCACGACCCAGCGCGTCGTCGGCGACGCCACGGCCGTGCACGTCCAACTGACTCCTCTGCTCAAGGTGACAGGTCGCGTGCTGGGCAGTGACCCCGCGCGGGATGTCGCGGTCATCTGGATCGATCCGGTGTCGCTCGGGGCGCGTCCACCGGTGCCGATGGGATGCGACGCGCAGGCCCGGCCGACAGTCGCGCCCGGCCTGGCGATCTCGGCGCTGGGCATGCCGTTACGCGGACATCCCCACACGGCGCCGGGGCACGTGCGTCGCGTGCAACCGACGGCGATTGCCGCCGACTTCGATTTTGCCGTCGGCAGTGCCGGCGGTCCGGTCTTTGCGGCCGATGGCACCACCCTCGGCCTGCTTGCCGTGCCGGGAGGGTCGGAGGGCACGGGCGAGCATGCGAGCGTAGTGCCTGCGGCGGCGGTGTGCGACGCACTGGCAGCGGCGCTGGCGCGCATGACCGGTGCGCCGCCGTCGCCTGCGCCGCTCCCCGTGGAGCCGGCCATGACCGTGGACGACAACGGGTTACGAGAGGCGATGGCGCGCCGGACCGGCAGCCTCAACCCCTACCAGACGACGTCGTCCACCTTCGACATCGCGCTGATCACACCTCTTGCCGCCTATGCGGGGATGCAGGGCGCGATGGATTTCGGGCAATGGTCGAGGTACGTCGCCAATCGGCTGCCCGTGCTGCTCGTGCGCGTGACGCCCAAGCAGGTGGAGAGCTTCTGGGTGAAGATGGCGAGAGGCGCGGCCATGACCCAGGGGATCGTGCTGCCGCCGATCAAGCACTTTTCGCCTGGATTCGCGCGGATGCGGGCTCTCTGCGATGACCGGGACGTGACGCCCATCCAACCGTTCGTCATCGAGCGACGCGTCTCCGAGACCAGTGCGGTCCGAGAGGGACTCTATGTCTTTGCCGCCGATGCCCTGGGACCGCAGTGCAAGACCGTGACGCTCGAGGTGTTCTCGGAGAAGACGCCGGGCCAACGCGAGACCGCCGTCATCCCGGCATCGGTGCTGACCCAACTCGGGAAGGACCTCGCGTCGTACCGGACGCCGGACCAGTGACCGCGACGGGCGCCTAGCGGCCCTTGAAGGCGTCGCGCAGCTTGTCGGCGAGCGAGCCGAAGCCGGCCACGGTGGTCACGGTGGCGCGTGAGGTGGCTTCGGCCTGGTCGGCCGCGTCGGCGGCCAGGCTGGCTGCGGTCGTGCCGTCGGCGAGTAAGGCCACGCCAATCCGCTTCTTGTCGGGGTCGACACTCACCACCTGGAACGCGCCGCTCATCCCTTCCTGCACGGCGCGACGCCAGCCGCCGCGCTGCGCCGACGGCGGGAAGGTCGAGGCGTGCGCCAGACCCTCGACGCCGGGTTCGAGTTCCACGAAGGCCCCGAACTCGGCCAGGCGTGTCACCCGACCCTGCAGCACCTGTCCGACAGCGTACGTGCTGGCCACCTTGGTCCAGGGGTCCTCGGCAAGCTGCTTGAGGCCGAGCGCGATCTTCTGCGTAGCCTCGTCCACGCGCAGGACCTTGACGGTGATCTGATCGCCAACCGAGACGGCGGCCGAGGGGTCGGCGACGCGCGCCCATCCCATCTCCGACACATGCAGCAGGCCCTGCACACCGCCGCCGAGGTCGATGAAGGCGCCAAAAGCCGGCACCGACACCACGCGGCCTGTGAGCACCGCCCCCGGCACGATCGTCTGTCGCACCTGCTCGGCCCGTGCCTGCTGGTCGGCGTCCAGCACGACCCGCCGCGAGACGACGATGTTGCGGCCGGCGTCCTTGAACTCGGTGATGCGGAACGTGTAGGTCTGCCCGACGTGCACCTCGGGCTCCTCGGTGCGCACCGTATCAATCTGCGAAAGCGGGCAGAAGGCCCGGCTACGCCCCACCTTCACGTCGTAGCCACCCTTGACCACCGCCTGGACCGTGCCCTCCACGGGCATCCTGGACTGGTAGGCGTCCTCGACTTCCTTGTCCGACACCGCCTTGCGGACCAACGAGCGCGACAGGGTCAGCCCACCGACGGTGTTGACGACGACGGCCGAGATGCGGTCGCCAACAGCAGACTCGAGCACGCCTGCCTCGTCTTTCAGTTCGGCCACATCAAGGACGGCTTCGCTCTTGCTGCCGATGTCCACCAAGGCCACTTCCGCACCGATGCCGACAATGGTGCCCTCGACGGCCTGCCCCTTCGTGAAGCGGCTGGCCCGGCTGGACGCCTCGAACAGGGCGGCGAAATCCTCTTCCGGATGAAAGTCTTCTGGCTCGCTCATACGACCCTCAAGCGTACCGCAAACCGAGGTGGTAGGCTTTGCGCATGGGCGTGCTGCTGCAGGGGTTCGCATCGCGATGATGCGGCGGCCACGCAGGTGACCGACCCGACGCGGGTCGCGCCGCCGCTGAAGTGGGCTGGCGGCAAGCGCTGGCAGCTCCCGATCCTGCGCCCGCTCTGGGAGCCACATCGTCATCGCCGCCTGGTCGAGCCGTTCTGCGGGGGGTTGTCGGTGGCGCTTGGCTTGCGGCCCTCGTCAGCGCTGCTCAACGACCTCAACCCGCATCTGGTGAACTTCTACCGCTGGTTGCAGCGGGGACTGCGCATCGAGGTCGCGCTCGAGAACGACCGCGATCTCTACTACGCGCATCGCTCCCGTTTCAACGCCATGCTCGAGGCCGGCCACGGCGAGACGGCGGAGGCGGCCTCGCTGTTCTACTTCCTCAATCGCACCGGCTACAACGGACTCTGTCGTTTCAATCGCCGCAATCAGTTCAACGTGCCGTTCGGGCGCTATCGATCGATCCCGTACGTCACCGACCTCGGGCTCTTTCGGGATGTCCTGTTGCCCTGGACGTTCAGCTGTCTGGAGTTCGACCAGTTGCCGCTGGCCGACGACGACTGGGTGTACGCCGACCCACCCTACGACGTGCCCTTCCGCCAGTACGCCGCGCGCGGGTTCAGTTGGGACGACCAGGTGAAGACGGCAGCATGGCTTGCCACGCACCCCGGACCGGTGGTGCTGGTCAACCAGGCCACGCCGCGCATCCTGGACCTGTACGGGTCGCTCGGCTATGACCTTCGGGTGCTCGATGCGCCACGTCGCATCAGCTGCGATGGCGACCGAACGCCGGCGCGCGAAGTGCTGGCGACCCGGCACCTCGACGCCTGAGCAGCCGCAGGCACACGGCTCAGCCCCCGTCCAGCAAGCGCGAGTAGTCCTCGGGGGTATCGACGTCGGAGAGCACGCCAGGGTCATCCACGGACACGTCGAGGACTGCGCCTCGCGCCGCCAGCGCACGCACGACCGCTCGCGCACCAAGCGCCGGGTCGGCAGCTGCCAGCAAGGCGACGGCATCGCGATGCCACATGACGGGATGGCCGTGCCGGTCACCGAGAGCGGGACGCACGGCGCGGACATCGTCGGCGCGGGGCGCGCGGGCGACTGCCTCAATGGTAGAGCTTAGGACGCCCGGCACATCGACGAGCGTGCATAAGACCCATTGGCCGGGAGCAGCGCCAAACGCCCACCGCAACCCGTGCAGCAACGAGCTGAGTTGACCAGCGGCGTGGTCGGGGTTGTACAGCACGGCCACGCCGAGTCCCAGCATTTCCTCAGCAATCAACTCATGATGCGCGCCGGTGACGATGGCCAGGGGCGCCAGTCCGGCGTGCCGCAGGGTTTCGGTCACCTGTCGGGCGAAGGTGCGTCCAGTACCGGGAAATGGCAGCAGCGCCTTGGGCCGGCCCATCCGTGAAGAGCGCCCCCCCGCGAGCACTATTCCTGCCATACCACGGAACTGAGCTTGCCCCATTTGCGTCCAAACTATATCGTCAAGGCCGAACAGGGGTGGAAGCCCCGTGCGGGCGGGTCGCCATGGGGCCCGTCATAGGGAAGTGCCGCCGCGCCCGCATGCTGCCTCGACACGCCGGAAGAATCGACTGGGGTGCGTACTGTACGCACCAGTCTTCCGGCCAGCCATCCTCGCCTGTGCTGCCCACAGCACGCGGGGCCTCCCGCCGCAGGATGCGGCAGGGAGGACATCGGAGGTTACGGTATGCCGTCGGGAACAATTGCTCGCCTTCTCATCGACAAGGGCTTCGGGTTCATCCGTGATGAGACGGGCGTTGAACACTTCTTTCACCGCAGCGCCGTTCGCGGCGCCGTGTTCGAGCTGCTTCGCGAAGGGCAGCGCGTCGAATTCAACGCGGAGGACTCCGGCAAGGGGCCGCGCGCAGGCGACGTGAGACTGCTGGACGCGTAAGAACGGCGCGCCACGGCGCGACGCCAGAAATGGGAGGGCCGGCATCCAACGATGCCGGCCCTTTTTTCGTGACGCCACAGCGGTATGGCGGAAGCCCCTGGGAGTCGAACCCAGCCGCCCCGCATGGCGGGACACCACCGGTTTTGAAGACCGGGAGGGCCACCGGGCCCCGTTGGCTTCCACATGAACGAGATCAGGGGGCCGGTCGCGGCGCTCCCTTGTCTTGAAAGACGCGCATCACCTCGTCGACGTCACTCAGGTCGTGAAAGACGACGTCGGCGCCGGCATCCAGCAAGGCCTGGCGATCGAACTGGCCGGTGGCCACGCAGACCGACCGCGCTCCGCCGGCCAGCGCGACCTCCGCGTCGTTGGGCGTGTCGCCGATGATCACGATGTCAGCGGGCGCCACGTCCAGGCCAGTGCGCGCTCGATAGCGCGTCATGGCCACGGCCAGGAGGTCGTTGCGGTGTACGGCGTCTTCACCAAAGGCACCCCAGGCAAACTCCTGCCAGAGATCGAAGTACGCCAGCTTGATCTCGGCCGTCTGCGAGAAGTTCCCGGTCAGCAGCGCCACGTGAAAGTCGGGGTGGTTGGCCAACCGCGCCAGCAGTGGCCGGACGCCGGGTAGTACGCCTGGGCCTCCCCGCACCCGCTCGATTTCGGCGCGAAGGGTGGTCATGTAGGTCTCCCGGAGCCGGTCGCGCAACTGGTCGTCGAGTTCGCGGCCATCGAGGGCCTTGACCGCATCGCGCAGGATGATGCTGTCGGTGCGCCCGGCCACAGGAATGCCTTCGAGCGCATGTTCGACCCCGAGCGTCATCTCGACAGCCTGCTTGATGGCGCGGTAGCCGGCGCCGCCCGTGGTAATCAGGGTGCCGTCGATGTCAAACAGGAGGAGCGTGGTCATTGTCGCCAGTCGTGGATGCGAGTCGGGAGGCGTCAGCTCAACGCGAGCGGGTTGAGGGCGCCGGTGCCCGGGTGCAGTTGCAGGTGTCGTGTGGCAACGCGGCGCGCAAAGTCACGGTCCTGGCTGCATGCGATGAGCGTCATGCCGCGTGCCGCGGCCACACGTCGCACGTCGTCGGCCAGCGCGGGCCGGTCGATGGCTTCGAGCGCGGCCGTCGGGTGCTCGAGGATGATCAACTGCGGCGACAGCGCCAGCGCCCGCGCGAGGTGGATGCGCATGCGCACCGGCACCGGCGCCTGGTGGGCGAGCGTATCGAGCCATGCGGCCTCGATGCCCGCCTCTTGCGCAAGGGCGTCGACCTGCGGCAGCAGCGCCTCGGCCACCGGGTCGATCTCGATCGTCAGAGGCAGTGCCACGTTCTGGCGCACGGTCATGCCCTCGAGCAGCACCGCGCGGGCGGTGACCACCCCGAACTGGTCGAGCCCGGCCAGCCAGGCCTCACCGTCGGTGATCTCGTGGGTCGCCTGCCCGAACACGCGCACCTCACCCTGGTCCGGCAAGGTGGCCCCGTTGATGAGGTTGGTGACGATTTCGGCGCCGATCACGTCGATGCCGCTGAGGACGACCCTCTCACCGGCAGGGACGCGCAGGTCGAGCAAGCGGAGCGGACGCAGACCGCGGTACTCCTTGATCACGCCTGTGCACTGCACCACCGGGACGCCGCCGGTCACTCGCTCGCCTTGGCCTTGCCCTTGTCCTTGCGCGTCAGGATGCGATATTCGCGAATCAGCAACTCGAGGTGATCGCGTTCCTCGTCGGCGAATTCGAGAAACACCCGCTTGCCTTCCGAGTCCTCGAACTTCTCGCCGTAGCGCTTGAAGAAGCGGTGCGAGCCGCGCTCACAGCGGATGCCGATCATCAGGGCATCCTTGTCGCTGGTCACGCTGCGCAGGGCTTCCACGCCGGCAGAGAACAGCCCGTTGGCCGCGCCCTTGAAGAACAGGAACTGCGGCTGCGCTTCGAGGTCGGGCTGCTCGGCGATCAATTGCGCGTAGCGGCCTTCGAGCCGGTCCAGATGGTCTTCCTCATCGGTGGAGAGACGCTGAAAGATGCTGCGTGCGCGTGCGTCCCTGGTGATGGCCGCGGCACGTGTGTAGAACTCGCGGCCCGACCGCTCGGTGGCGATGGCAATGCGCAGCGCATCGCGCGCGAACAGCGACTCGGTGGAGGCCAGGCGAGTGGTCGCCGGCCGGCCGGTCGTGCAGGCCTCGCAGGTGCCGTACAACTGCACGACGGCATTGGTCACCGTGAACTTACGTGCCTCGGCCACCTCCTCGATCATCTGCTCGATGTCGGAGCTGAGGAACTCCATCGACTGATTGCAGCCCTTGCAGATCAGGTGGAAATGCCGCGGATGCCGGTAGCTGTGCTCGAAACGGAAGCGCCCTTCGCCGAAATCCACCTTGCGGGCGATCCCGGCGGCCTCCATCCAGGCCAGCGTGCGGTAGACCGTCGCGCGACTGATCTGCTGATCTTCCTGGCCAATCAGGTCGACCAGATCGTCGGCCGTCAGGTGTCCCTGCTGGCGCAGGAAGACATCGACGATCAGGTCGCGCTTGCTCGACCGCTTGCTGCCGGCTGGGCGCAGACTGTCGACGTAGGCTGCCGTGGAGGTCTCTGACTGCATGGTGGGCACGCCGGCGGAGCAGTTCAGGTCGATGAGGGCCGGCCACGAGTGGGGCGCGGCCGGCGCGGCTGTGCGACGCGCCAGACCGGCCTCCCCCCGAGGGACGACGGGGACACTACACGGAGAACGACGAACCGCAGCCGCAGGTGGACTTGGCGTTCGGGTTCTTGATGGTAAAGCCGCCGCCAGACAGGTTGTCCACGAAATCGACTTCGGCGCCCTTGAGGTAACGGACGCTGATCGGATCGACAAACAGCCGGACGCCGTTGACCTCGACGATCCGGTCGATGTCGGTGGTCGGCTCGCCTTCTTCGATCATCAGGCCATACTGGAAACCTGAGCAGCCGCCCCCTTGGACGAAGACGCGCAGGCCGGCGCTCGGCTTGCCTTCGTCGGTGAGCAACTCGCCGATTTTCTCGGCCGCAACAGCAGTGACATTGATCATGGCGTACAGGACTCCTCGGTACCTCATGTCAGTATAGCGACCGGCTCGACACCCGGGCAACCGCCCGGACAGTCAGGCCGCCCCCGACCTCCTCCGCGTCAAATCCCTATGCCCTCCGATTTGCACCCCCTGTTTCTGGCCGGCTGCCTGCGCACCACGGCCAGCAGCGTCGAGGTCCGCTCCCCCTACGATGGGGCGCTGGTCGCACGGGTGTCGACGGCAGGTCCGGAGGAGTACGAGGCCGCGGCGGGGGCCTGCGTGGCTGCGGCGCCCGTCGTGGCCGCCCTGCCCCTGCACGAGCGCGCCCGCATCCTCCGCCAGGTCAGCGCAGGGCTGCGGGACCTGCGGGAGCCCTTCGCCCTGCGGATCGTCCAGGAAGCGGGAAAACCCCTGCGCGACGCCCGAACGGAGGTCGACCGCGCGGCGATGACCTTCGAGATCGCGGCTGAAGAGGCGCGACGCCTGCCCGGTTCAGGGGAGGTGCTGCCGATGGACCTCGCGGCGCATGGCGAGGGTCGGTTCGGCCTGACCCGGCGCGTGCCGCTGGGCCCGATTGCGGCCATCTCACCATTCAATTTCCCGCTGAATCTGGTGGCGCACAAGCTGGCACCCGCGCTCGCGGCAGGCAATCCGCTCGTCCTCAAACCGGCCAGCCGAACCCCGCTGTCGGCCCTCGCCCTGGCCGACCTCATGCACGACGCGGGTCTGCCGCCCGGGGCGTTGAGCGTACTGCCGATGAGCCGTGAGACAGGCGACCTGCTCGTGCGCGACGACCGCTACCGGCTCCTGACCTTCACCGGCTCGGCAGGAGTGGGTTGGGAGATGAAGGCGCGCGCAGGACGGAAGAAAGTGGTGCTGGAACTGGGTGGCAACGCCGCCGTGATCATCGACGAGGGGGCCGACCTGGACACCTCAGCCGAGCGGGTGGCCACTGGCGGCTTCAGTTACGCGGGCCAGAGTTGCATTTCCGTACAACGGGTATACGTCCACGCTGCCGTCTGGGACGCCTGGCTGGCAGCCCTGCTGCCACGGGTCGAGGCGCTGGTGGTTGGTGACCCCATGGACGAGCGGACCGTCGTGGGTCCGCTGATTTCGGAAGAGGACGTCGATCGCACCGAGTCGTGGGTGCGCGAAGCCGTCGAGGCAGGCGCCACCGTGCTGTGCGGCGGGCAACGGCACTCGGATCGCATCTTTGCCCCGACCGTGCTGACCGGGGCACCTCGAGAGACCAAGGTCTGCGCCGAGGAGGCTTTCGCACCAATCCTGGTGGTCGAGCGCGTCGACACCGTCGATGAGGCGCTCGGGGCCGTCAACGATTCGGCATTCGGCTTGCAAGCTGGATTGTTCACGCCACGTCTCGAAACGGCGCTGGCGGCCTTCGACCGTCTGGAGGTAGGGGGTCTGCTCATCAACGATGTCCCGACCTATCGGATCGACCACATGCCCTATGGCGGGGTCAAGGACTCTGGATTGGGTCGCGAGGGCCCGCGATACGCCATGGAAGACATGACCGAACTTCGGCTGTTGGTCGTGCGGCGGTAGCAAAACCCGGCCGCCGGTCACATGGCCGTCGCCAACCGTGAAAGCGAAAGACAGACACATGACACGTGTACCCGTTCGGCTCGTCCTGCCCACGCTGCTCTTGCTGGCCACGACTGCGTGCAGTCAGCGCTCTGAAACGCCCCCCAGCGAGGACACCACGGCGTCCCCGGTGGCGGAAGCGTCCCCCGCTCCCGCTGGCACCGAGGCGGCAGTGGAGCCCGTCGAAACCGTCGTGCCGCCAGCACCCGCCGATTCGGCGCCATACGCTCCCGCCGCGCCCCGCCCCGCTGCCCCGCCCACCGCGTCGCCCGCCTACCCGCAGGCGCGATCGGACGCGTCTGCGCCGGCCAGGGGTGCGGCGCTGCCGCCGCCATCACGGTCGGCAGGGCCGCCACCGCCGGAGCCGCGAGACCGCGCTGAGGTGAGCCGTGAGACAGCCACCGCCCGGGAAATGCCGGCGCCGCGCCCGGCGCCGGTGCGGATGGTCTCGGTGCCAGCTGAGACAACGCTCCGGGTCACGCTGCTCGACAGCGTGGCGTCCGACACCAGTTCGGTCGAGGATCGCGTGTCCGGACGACTGGCCAACGACGTCACCATCGGGGGAGAGACAGTGATTCCGGCCGGGTCGCGCCTCGGTGGCGTGGTGACCTACGTGCAGCAGAGCGCCAAGGTCAAGGGTCGTGCGGCCCTGACCGTCCGGTTCCGCACGCTGACGATTGGGTCGCGGACCTACGACCTGGTGGCCGAGCCGGTGCGACGCGAGGCCGCCGGGACCAAGGCGCAGGATGCACGCGACATCGGGATCGGCGCAGGTGCAGGCGCCGTGATTGGCGGGTTGATCGGCGGGCGCAAGGGCGCCGGGATCGGCGCAGTCGTCGGCGGCGCAGGAGGTGCGGGCAAGGTGCTCGCCAGCCGCGGCGATCAGGTGCGCGTCCCGTCGGGCACCGTCGTCGCCACCAGGCTCGAGGCGCCGTTGACCGTCGAAGTTGACTCGCCGCGCCCGTAGACTGAGGCCACGACATGAAGAGCTTCACGGCGTCCATCGCAGCGGCGCTCACGGTGCTCTGCAGCGGCGCCGGGCTGCAGGCGCAGGCACCGGCGCCGGCACCGACGACGCAGCAGCGCGGCCACGGTCGCCTGTTCGCACCGCAGGATCTCGGCATGCTGGAGGGTCCTGACCGGGAGGCCTGGCAGCGCCCCGACCTGATCATGGACGCACTCGGGATCGGCGACGGCTCGGTCGTCGCCGACCTGGGCGCAGGTGGCGGCTGGTTCACCGTGCGGCTCGCCAAACGCGTGGGACCCAACGGCGTGGTCTACGCCGAGGACATCCAGCCGCAGATGATCGAGGCCATCCAGCGACGCGTCCAGCGGGAAGGCCTGCGCAATGTCTCGACCGTACTGGGCGCCGCAGATCATCCGTCGCTGCCGCGCGAGCGGCTCGACGCGGCGCTGATGGTCGAGACCTTCTACGAAGTCGAGGACCGCCATTCCCTCCTCACCAACGTCCGCGACGCGCTCAAGCCAGGCGGGCGCCTCGGGATCGTGGAATACCGGACCGATGGCGGTGGCCCGGGTCCTCCACTGGAACAGCGACTGCCGCCGGCCCAGGTGATTCGCGCGGTCGAGACGGCCGGTTTCCGCTTCCTGCGTCAGGAGCAGTTCCTGCCGTACCAGTACCTGCTGATTTTCAGCCGCTGATCTGGCCGATGGCACGCACCGATGCACCTGTAGAGCAACGTCATGCCGCAGAGGGGCCGAGCCGACCGGGGAGGACCCGACGATGAACACGGCATTGACAATCGCCGGAAGCGACTCCGGGGGCGGCGCCGGCATCCAGGCCGACCTGAAGACGTTTGCTGCCCTCGGCGTCTTCGGCACGAGCGCGGTCACTGCCATCACCGCTCAGAACACGACCGGTGTACACGGAGTCGAGATGGTGTCGCCGGCACTCGTCGTCGCGCAGATCGAGGCGGTGCTCGACGACTTCGGGCCGAGCGCGACCAAGACCGGGATGCTGGGCACGGCCGCCGTGGTCGAGGCCGTCGCCGGGGTGCTCGCGCAAGGCCGCGCCGGCGCGCTGGTCGTTGACCCGGTCATGATTGCCAAGAGCCTCGACCGGTTGCTCGCCGAGGACGCCATCGCGGTCATGATTCGGGACTTGCTGCCGCTGGCCGCCGTCCTCACCCCGAACGCGCCCGAGGCCGAGGCGCTGACCGGCCGACGCGTGGGCACCGTGCAAGAGGCCCGGAATGCAGCGCAGCACCTTCACGGCCTCGGCGCGCAGGCCGTGGTGGTCAAGGGCGGCCACCTCGACACGCCCGATGTCGTCGACATCCTGTTTGACGGCCGGAACTTCCACGAGGCCCGGGGGCCGCGCTACGCGACCCGCCATACGCATGGCACCGGCTGTACCTTTGCTGCCGCCATCACCGCGTACCTGGCGCTGGGACACACACTGCCGCAGGCCTTCACCCTGGCCCGCACGTACCTGGACGGCGCCATCCGGCACGCTCCCGGCCTCGGGCGGGGGGCCGGGCCAGTGGACCACGCCTGGATGACCCGCGACGGGTCCACCTGAGGCGGCTCCAGCCCAGTCGTATACTGGGGTGTTGCTGCCGTTCGCGATTACCGCAGATCCGCTCGACCTGGCCGGTGTGCTCGCGCTCGCGCAGCAGCAGCACGCAACGCAGGCGCTCGCGCACGACCTCGAGGGGCCGGGAGCGGTGGTGCTGTTTGTCGGTGCGGTGCGCGGACGCCATCAGGGCCAGCACGTCCGGGCGCTGACCTACGAGGCGTACGCACCCCTGGCAGTGGCCTCCTTCGCCCGTATCGCCACGGAGGCGGCCCGGCGACTGCCCGGCGTGGTCGTCTGCCTGCACCACCGCATCGGCACCCTGGAGGTCGGTGAGACCTCGATTGTCATCGTGACGGTGGCGGCACATCGCGCCGAGGCGTACGCCGCCTCACGCTTCGCGATCGAAAGGGTGAAGCAGATCTCGCCCGTCTGGAAGCGGGAACACCTCGTCGACGGCGCGTCCTGGGTGGAAGGCGCCAGTATCGACCCCGACGACCCGGCGCCACTCGAGGACGCCTGGAGGCGCGCGTGCCCGTAACGGTGCGGTTGTTCGCCCGGCTGCGCGAGATTGCCGGCAGCGACGAGTTGACGCGCGGCCTTGTGGGTGGCGCCACGGTGGCCGACATCTGGGACGGACTGACGGCTGACTGGCCGGGGCTCGCGCCCTACGCCGGCAGCCTGTCGTGCGCCGTCAATGCGCAGTACGCGCGCATGACCACCGCCGTGCAGGACGGCGACGAAGTGGCCTTTCTCCCGCCCGTCTCTGGCGGGTAAGAGGGGCGACCGGGGCGCGTAAACGCGGTACCCGGAAATCACATGGAGCGGCCGGACGTGTCCGGCACGCGGTACGCAGTCGCCACAGACGGCAGGCCCTGAACTCATGTTGGACAAGCTCGCGTCCGTCGAGGCGCAATACAACTATCTGATGGGACTCATCGCCGACCCGGCGGTGCAGGCCGACGCGCAGGCGTATCGCACCCACACCAAGACCCTGTCGGAACTGCAGGATCTGGTGGACGGCTACCGATCGCTGAGGTCGCTCGAGCAGCAGCTGGCGCAGGCGCGCGAGTTGGTCGGCGCCGGTGATGCCGAGATGGCGGCCCTGGCTCGCGAGGAGCTTGGTGATCTCGAGCCCCAGCACGTCAAGCTGCTCGAGCACGTCAAGTTCCTGTTGATTCCCAAGGACCCGCTCGACGCCAAGAACGTCGTGCTCGAAGTGCGCGGCGGCACCGGTGGCGAAGAGGCTGCGCTGTTTGCGGCCGAGCTGTTCCGGATGTATGCGCGCTATGCGGAACGCCAGGGCTGGAGGTTCGAGGTCATGTCGACCAGTGATGCAGATGCCGGCGGCATGAAAGAGGGCATCGCCACCATTGAAGGCAAGCAGGTGTACAGCCACTTGAAATACGAGAGCGGGGTGCATCGCGTGCAGCGTGTGCCGGCCACCGAGGCCAGCGGCCGCATTCACACGTCGACGGCCACCGTGGCGGTGCTGCCCGAAGCCGAAGAGGTCGACATCCAGATCCACGACAAGGACCTGCGCGTCGACACATTTTGCTCGAGTGGCCCCGGCGGCCAGAGCGTCAACACCACCTACTCCGCGGTGCGTATCACCCACATCCCGACCGGCACGGTGGTGTCGCAGCAGGACGAAAAATCGCAGATCAAGAACCGCGCGAAGGCGATGAAGGTGCTGCGCTCACGACTCTACGAGATGGAGCTGCGCAAGCAGCAGGACGCCATCGCCAAGGATCGCCGAAGCCAGGTCGGCACCGGTGAGCGGTCCGAGAAGATCCGGACGTACAACTTCCCGCAGAGCCGGATCACCGACCATCGCGTCAACTTCACCACCCACCAGCTGGGAGCGGCCATGGACGGCGACCTGCACGATCTGATCGATCAGGTGACGACCTTCTATCGCTCCGAATTGCTCAAGGATGCCAGCCGCACCGAAGCGGTGGACGCCTGACGATGAGACGCGCCGTCGCTGCTGCGCGCCAACGTCTCCTGGCTGCCGGATTGGACCAGCGCCACGCCCACCTCGATCCCGAGGTGCTGGCGCGCCACGTGCTGGGCTGGGATCACGCGACCTGGATCACGCGCGGCGACGAGGCCCCGTCGCCGGAGTTCCTGGCGGCGTTTGCTGCCCTCATCGACCGCCGCGCCGCCCGCGAGCCCGTGGCCTACATCATCGGGGTCCGCGAGTTCTACGGCCGCGACTTCCTCGTCAATCCCGATGTCCTGGTCCCGCGTCCTGAATCGGAGCTGATCATCGACTATGCCCTGCAGCGCGTGGCCGCGGACCAGGTCGTGCGAGTGATCGACGTCGGCACCGGCAGCGGCGCGCTGGGACTGACGCTGGCCTGCGAGCGTCCGGCATGGCAGGTCGAGGTGACCGACATCTCGGCCGAAGCTGTCGCCGTCGCGCGCCGCAACGGGCAGGCACTCGGCGTGGCTGACCGGGTCACCTTCCTCGTCGGCGACTTCCTCGCACCAGCGACGGGGCTCTTCGACGTCATCGTCTCGAACCCACCCTACGTGGCCCGGCGCGATCAACCGGGCATGTCGCCGGACGTCCGCGATCACGAACCGCACGTGGCGCTGTTTGGCGGGCAGGACGGCATGGACCTCCCCCGTCGCTTCCTCGCCCAGGCCGCCCAACGCCTGACGCCCGAGGGCTGGTTGGCCATGGAGTTTGGTTACGGCATGCAGGAACCCGTCGAGGAGGCGGCCAGGGCGGCCGGGCTCGAGATCGACGATGTCCTCGAGGACCTGCAGGGCATCGCCCGGACGGTGATCGCTCGCCGCTGATGTACCGCCGCCGCATGGCCGCGGCGGCGCGACGCTTCCAGCGCCTAGCCCGGCGGCCAGCCCAGACGACGTCCCGCGAGCAGATGCAGATGGATGTGAAATACCGTCTGCCCGGCATCCGCGTTGCAGTTGAACACCGTCCGGAAGCCACCGTCGGCATGGCCTCGCTCGCGCGCGATCTGGGCCGCCCGGTACTGCATCGCCCCCACGACCGCGGCATCGTCGATGGTCATCTCGTTCAGCGACGCGATGTGCCGTCGCGGAATGATCAGGCAATGGAGGGGCGCCTGCGGGGTGATGTCCTCGAACGCCACGAGGTCGGCATCCTGGTAGATGACGTTGGCCGGGACCTCGGACGCGGCGATGCGACAGAACAGACAGCTGGACATGGGCGCATGATATCCGGCGGCCGCCCACATCCGGTGGCGCTCGGGGCACGTAGGTCGAAGGAGGATCGGCAGCGATATCGGCCGACCCACCCTCTGAAGGAGGCCTTCGTTGCAGACCCCATGGCTTACCCGCGTTCACCGGTTCGCCTCGCTCGGCGCAGCCCTTGTTGTCCTGGTTGCGGCTCCGGCCCATGCCGAGCGCGCCCTGCTCCTGGTGAGCGGCACCGCCCTGGTCGAGTTGGACACCGACTCGCCTGCTGCCCTCTCGATGCCACGGGCCATCACCGGCCTGCAGACTGGCGAGACGATCCTCGGCGTCGACATGCGCCCGGCGACCGGTCAGCTCTATGGCGTCGGTTCGAGTGGCAGGCTCTACCTGATTGACGCTGCGTCAGGTCGCGCCAGCGTCGTCGGCGCGCCGCTCACCCTGGCGGGAACCCGGTTGGGTGTCGACTTCAACCCGACCGTCGACCGGCTGCGTATCGTGAGCGACGCTGGCGAGAACCTGAGGGTCAACCCTGACACCGGCGCCCTGGTCCTGGCGGACGGCCCGCTGACCGCCGGCTTTACGGTCACCGCCGCTGCATACACGAACAATTTTGCTGGCGCCACCACCACTACCCTGTTCGACCTCGACAGCGGCGGTAACCAGTTGCTGCTGCAGAATCCTCCGAACGCCGGCACGCTGAGCGTCGTCGGACCCCTCGGCGTGGATGTCTCATCCGCTGCCGCGCTGGATATCAGCGCCACGACCGGCGTGGCGTTCATTGCCGATGTGGTCGGCGGGCAGGCACGTCTGTACACCGTGGATCTGACCACCGGCGCGGCTACACCGGCCGGCACGATCGGCGACGGGACGCTGGACGTCACTGGGCTGGCGGTGATGTCGCGCGCCGTCCGTCTCTGGGGTCTCACCGACGCCAACGCGCTGATCTCGTTTGGCAGCGGGGCCCCAGGCGTGTCGTCCACGCCGGTACCTGTCACCGGGCTGCAGGCTGGCGAGTCGCTGCTCGGCATCGACGTGCGGCCGGCGACCGGCGCACTGTACGGACTGGGCAGCACCGGCCGCATCTACGTCGTCGATCGCGTGACCGGACTTGCCGCGGCTGTCTCGGCGACGCCATTCGGGACGCTCAGCGGATCGGCCTTCGGCTTCGACTTCAACCCCACGGTGGACCGCATTCGCCTCGTCAGCAACACCGGTCAGAACCTGCGTCTGCATCCCGACACCGGGGCGCTCGCGGCCACTGACGGGACACTGACGCCGTCTGGCGCGGTGACCGGCGCGGCGTACACGAACAATCGCGCCGGCGCGGTCACCACCACCCTGTACGACATCGACACGACCAGCGACCAGTTGCTGATTCAGAACCCGCCCAACGCTGGCGTGCTCACCGTCGTGGGGTCGCTCGGCGTCGACGCCACCGACGTCAACGGCTTCGACATCTCCGCCACCGACGGCACGGCGTTCGCGGCCCTGACCGTAGGCGGCACGCCGCAGCTCTACACGATCACGCTGGCATCCGGCGCCGCGCGTCCCGTGGGCGCCATCGGCGGCGGGGTGGCGCTGCGCGGCCTTGCTGCCGACATCCCGATGAATTACGCGTTTGCCGAGGGCGCGACCGGATCGTTCTTCACCACCGAGTTCGCGCTGGCGAACCCCACCGCCCTTGTCGCGCCGGTAACGGCAATCTTCCAGCGTGCCGACGGCGCCAGCCTGGCCCGCACGCTTTCGCTGGGACCGTTCTCGCGCACGACGCTCAATGCGGCAACGGTGTCCGGCCTTTCGGCTGCGACCTTCGGTGCCGTCTTCACCTCAACCGACGGCGTGCCCCTGGCCGTCGAGCGAACCATGCGCTGGGACGAGACCGGCTACGGCATGCACGGTGAGCACGCCGTTGGCGGGCCGGCACTGGTGTGGCACTTTGCCGAGGGCTCGCAGGGCTTCTTCGACAACTACCTGCTGCTCAGCAATCCCAGCTCCGGCACCAACACCGCCACCGTGGAGTTCCTGGTGCAGGGCGGCCCGCCCGTCACGCGGGTCGTGTCGCTGGCGCCGATGGCTCGTGTCAACGTGTACGGCGGAGATGTCGCTGAGTTAGCCAATCGTGCCTTCGGGGCGACGGTGACGTTCAGCCTGCCAGGCGTGGCCGAGCGGGCCATGTATTTCGGTCTCCCGCTGTTCAACGGCGGGAGCGTTGCGGCTGGCGTGCAGGCACCTTCGACGATGTGGTACCACGCGGAGGGGGCGACCGGTCCCTACTTCGACACCTATCTGCTGCTGGCCAACCCGGGCGCCACCGACGCGGTGGCCACGGTGACCTACCTGCTGCCGACAGGCACTCCGGTCGTGCGCACCTACACGGTGGGCGCCAAGCAGCGCGTCACGATCAACGTGGAAGCGGAGGACGCCCTGCTGGCCAACACCGCCGTGGGCATGACCGTCTCGGCCACCCAACCGATCCTGTCCGAACGTGCCATGTACTGGCCAGGCTCGTCAGCCCAGTGGTTCGAGTCGCACGCCAGCTTCGGGGTCACCATGCTCGGCCAGCGCTGGGCATTCGGTGAGGGACGCGTCGGCGGCCCCAGCAACTACGCCACGTTCGTGCTGCTCGCCAACCCGGGGACGGTCGACGCGATTGCCACGGTTACCTTCCTGCGGGCCGACGGGACGACCGTGCCGCGCACGGTGACCATTGCCGCTCAGTCGCGGACCAACATCTGGGTGAACAACGACGTCCCCGAACTGGCTAACGAGTCGTTCGGCGTCTCGATCGTCTCCACGATGCCGATCTTCGCCGAACGGGCGATGTACTCCGACTCCGGCTCGGTGCAGTTTGCCGCCGGCAGCGTCGTCACCGCGACTCGGGTTCCCTGACGACGAGGCCCCCGTGACCGCGGCCAGGTCGCGGGGTGCCTCGTGCGGGGCGGCGAGGCCCCTGGCCATGAACCGTTACAATCGAAGGTTCATGGCCGACTGGAAGAATTCCGTCAACCTGCCCCGCACCGACTTCCCGATGAAGGCCAACCTGCAGGTGGCCGAGCCGGCGGCGATCGCCCGCTGGGAGGCGATGGACCTCTACGGGAAGATTGCGCAGGCACGGTCCGGACGGCCGAAGTACGTGCTGCACGATGGTCCTCCGTACGCCAATGGCCAGGTCCACATCGGGCACGCGCTCAACAAGGTTCTGAAGGATTTCATCGTCAAGTCCAAGTCCATGGCCGGATTCGACGCGCCGTATGTGCCGGGTTGGGATTGCCACGGCCTGCCGATCGAGCTGCAGGTGGACAAGGAACTCGGGTCGAAGAAGCGCGAGATGAGCCTGGCCGACATCCGCCGCGCCTGCCGCGCCTATGCCGAGCGGCACGTGCGGGAGCAGTGCGCCGACTTCAAACGCCTCGCCGTGTTCGGTGACTGGGAGCGCCCGTATCTGACGATGCAGTACGAGTTCCAGGCCGCCATCGTGGGCGCCCTCGGACGCTGTGTGGAGAAGGGGCTGGTCTACAAGGGCAAGAAGCCGGTGTACTGGTGCATCTCGGACCGCACCGCGCTGGCCGAAGCCGAAGTCGAATACGAGAACCACTCCTCGCCATCGATCTACGTCGAGTTCACGCTCGATGCGCGTGACGCCGCTACCCTCGCCGAACGGGTCCCTGGGATGGCGGGCCGCCCCGTCTCGGTGCTGATCTGGACGACAACGCCCTGGACCATTCCGTCAAACCTGGCCATCGCATTCCAGCCGGGATTCGACTACGCGGCGTACGACGTCGATGGCCGCCTCGTGCTGGTTGCCGAGGCCCTGGCCGACGCGACCTTTGCCAAGGTCGGACGTGTGCCTGGCGAGCCCGCGGCGCGGATGAAGGGTGAGGTCTTCGACCGGCTCCGCTTCGTCCACCCTCTCTACGCCCGCGAGTCGCTCGGCGTGCTTGCCGACTACGTGACGCTGGAGCAGGGCACCGGCGCGGTGCACACGGCCCCCGGCCACGGCGCCGACGACTTCAACACCGGCCAGCGTTACGGGCTGGAAACGTATGCGCCGATCGGACCGTCCGGCGAGTTCCTCGAGAGCGTGGAGTTGTTTGCCGGCCTGAAGGTCTGGGACGCCAACCCGAAGGTGGTGGAGGCGCTGCGGGAACGCGGCGCGCTGTGGTTCACCGAGACGTACGAGCACAGCTACCCGCATTGCTGGCGCTGCCACAAGCCGTTGATCTTTCTCGCCACGCCGCAGTGGTTCATCGAGATGGACCACGAGGGATTTCGGGAGAAGGCGCTCGAGGCCGTGACGCGTGTCGAGTGGCTGCCGTCATGGGGAGAAGAGCGCATCCACAACATGCTCGCCAACCGACCCGACTGGTGCATCTCGCGCCAGCGGGCCTGGGGCGTGCCGATCCCGGCGGTGACATGCACGGGGTGCCGGGCGTCGGTGCTGACGACCGAGCTCACGACCCGGGCCGCAGAGGTCTTCCTGCAGTACGGCGCCGACGCGTGGTACGAGCGCCCGAGTGAAGAGTTCGTGCCTGCGGGTCTCACGTGCAGCCACTGCGGCGGCACGACCTTCGATCGCGAACGCGACATCCTGGACGTGTGGTTCGACTCCGGTACCAGCCATGAAGCGGTGCTGGCGGTGCGCCCCGAACTGCAGTGGCCTGCCGACCTGTACCTCGAAGGCAGTGATCAATACCGCGGCTGGTTCCACAGCTCGCTGCTCGTCGCCCTCGGCACGCGCGGCCAGGCCCCGTATCGGGCGGTGGTCACGCATGGCTTTGTCGTCGACGAGGAGGGCCGCAAGATGTCCAAGTCGCGCGGCAACAACGTCGTGCCGCAGCAGGTGATCGAGCAGAGCGGCGCGGAAGTACTGCGGCTGTGGGTGGCGATGGTCGACTACACCGAGGAAGTGCGCCTCGGCAAGCAGATCCTCGCCCGGACGGTGGAGGCGTACCGCAAGATCCGCAACACCCTGCGCTACCTCGCGGCCAATCTGTACGACTTCGATCCGTCCTCCGACCTGGTGCCGCACGAGCAATTGCTCGACGTGGATCGCTATGCGCTCGCCCGCTACGCCGATGCGGCCAAGACGATGCGCGATGCCTACGAGCGGTTCGACTTCAAGGCCATCTTCCACGAGGTGAACCGCCTGGTCGTCGTCGACCTCAGCGCCTTCTACTTCGACGTCTCCAAGGACCGGCTGTACACGTTCGGCGCGGCCGCGCCCGGCCGCCGGTCCGCGCAGACGGCGATGTACCTGATGGCCGATGGGCTGGCCCGGTTGCTGGCGCCGATCCTTCCGGTGACCGCAGACGAGCTGTGGCGCGTGCTGCCTGGCCCGCGCGAGCCGTCGGTGCACATGGCGCTGTTTGCCGACGGCGTCGAGGCCTGGCGGGACGAGGCGCTGGTGGCTCGCTACGGGGCGCGCCTCGAGGTCCGCGACCTGATCAATGCCAGGCTCGAGGAGCAACGGCAGGCCAAGGTCATCGGCACGTCGCTCGAGGCGTCGATCAGCCTGGCCGGCACCGGTCGCTTCGCCGACGCGCTGGCCGGGCTGGGCCAGGACGACCTCGCGGCGCTCTGCATCGTCAGCGAGGCGAGGGTGGTGGAGGCGAGCGCGAACCAGGTCGAGGACTCACTCCTGGTCTCGGTGACTCGGGTCAGCGGCGAGAAATGCCAGCGGTGTTGGCGCTATGTTCCCGCCATCGGCATCGCGACCGACGTCGAAGGGCTCTGCGATCGTTGTGTGGACGCGCTCGGGTTGGGAAGCAGCGCGGCATGACGAGCCCGGAGGCCGCGCCGGCGAGGCGGGTGCGTGTCGGCGCGACGCCCGCGTGGAAGCGGTTCGAGGTCTGGCTGACGGTGCTGCTGGTGGTGAGCGATCAGCTCGCCAAGTTGCTCGTGCTGCAGCGAATACCGCTGCACGCCGTAGTCACGGTGATTCCTGGACTGCTCAACCTCACGCACGTGCGCAACACCGGCGCCGCCTTCGGGATGCTCAACGCCAGTGACTTCGCGTACAAACCGCTGGTGGTCGCGGCGCTGGCTGTCCTGGCACTGCTCGGAATCCTCTGGTATGCGCGGACGTTCGCCGGCGAGACCTGGGCTGGCCGCTACGGCTTCGTGCTGATCGTGGCCGGCGCCGTAGGGAATCTCATCGACCGCGTGACCCTCGGCTACGTTGTCGATTTCGTCGACGTCTTCTTCGGCGACTGGCATTTCTGGGCGTTCAACGTCGCCGACGCGGCGATCACGATCGGCGCGATCCTGTTCGCTGCCGACACCTTGTTCTCGAGGCGAGATGTTCCCGAAGCTGTTTGATCTCGGTCCGCTGACCGTGTACTCGTACGGGGTACTGCTGGCCGCGGCCTACCTCGGTGGACTGCAGTTCGCGCTGGTGCGGGCCCGCCGTCGCGGCATCGACCCGGTCCGGGTGATGGACCTGGGCATCTACATCATCGTCAGCGCCCTGGTCGGCGCCAAGTTGCTGCTGGTGGTGGTGGACGCCGACCACTTCCTGCGCGAGCCAGCCGACCTGCTCTCGCTGGCGCGATCGGGCGGCGTGTTCTACGGCGGACTCATCCTGGCCGTGCTGGTCGGGCTGTGGTACGTGCGCAAGCACAAGTTGCCCACCTGGCGCGTTGCGGACATCACCGCGCCGGGCATCGCTTTCGGGCATGTCGTCGGGCGACTCGGCTGCTTCATGGCCGGCTGCTGCTATGGCCACGAGACGACGGTGCCGTGGGCCGTGACCTTCACCAACCCGCTCGCGCAGGAGAACGTCGGTACACCGCTCGGCGTGCCGTTGCATCCGACCCAACTGTACGAGGCGGGTGCCGAGGCGATGATCCTCGGGCTGATGCTCGCCGTGGAGCACAGAGGCCGACCCTTTCCCGGTCGCACGTTCTGGGGTTACCTGCTGGTCTACGGCCTGTCGCGCTTTGTCATCGAGTTCTTCCGTGGCGACCCTCGCGGCATGGTCGTGGGCGGTATCTCGACCTCGCAGTTCATCTCGCTGCTGATCGTGCCGCTGAGCGTCGTGATGCTGTACTGGCTGTCGCGGCGCGACCGCGACGCCGTGGCCGCCCCCGTTTCCGCCGGGCGCTCGCGCCCGGCCAAGGCGTAAGCCAAATGCCCGAGTTCGAGGACGACGAGTTCGACCTGGCCGACCCGTCCAGCGGCGAGGGCGGCGACGGCCGCACCGTGGAGGTGCAGATCGGCGAGGACGAGGCCGACCAGCGCGCTGACCAGTCCCTGGCTGCGCTGCTGCCAGGGATGTCACGCTCGCAGGTGCAGCGGCTGATCAAGGAAGGTCATGTGCGTGTCGGCGTGCGCGCCACTGCCGACCAGGTCGCCAGCCTCAGAGTGCTCCTCAAGGCCAGCGAAGTGCTGCCGGCCGGTACCACGCTCTCCATCGAAATGCCCGCGCCGGTGGCCTCCGAGGCGTTCGCGGAAGACATCCCGCTCGACGTCCTCTTCGAAGACGCGCAGCTTATCGTGGTCAACAAGGCCGCGGGCATGGTCGTGCATCCTGCAGCAGGCCACGCCACGGGCACGCTCGTGAACGCCCTGTTGCATCACGTGCAGGACCTCAGCGGCGTGGGCGGCACGATGCGCCCAGGCATCGTGCATCGGCTGGACAAGGGCACGTCCGGGGTCATGGTCGTAGCCAAGAACGACACCGCGCACACCGAACTGGCGCGCCAGTTCCACGACCGTGAAGTCGAGAAGGAGTACGTCGCCCTTGTCTGGGGCCTGGTGCAGAACGGCCGCCGGATCGAAGCACCAATCGGTCGCGACCAACACTCGAGGCAGAAGATGACCACCCGCGCCCGACGCGCCCGGGCGGCCGTGACCCGCGTGACCTGGGCGCTGCACCTGCCCGGCGTGTCGTTGGTCCGGGTGGCCATCCACACCGGCCGCACGCATCAGATCCGGGTCCACTTGAGTTCGATCGGGCATGCCATCTGCGGCGACGCCACCTATGGCGGCATCCCGCGCAGGATCCCGCCGCATCTCAAGGCGCTGTCGTCGCTGCAGCGGCCATTCCTGCACTCCGAGCGGATCGTGTTCAAGCATCCGACCGAGCATCGGCGGATGGAGTTCGAGGCGCCGCTGCCCGACGATCTCAACCACGTGCTCGAACAACTGGACGCCGCGGTGGCGCGCTTCGGTTACAAGACGCTGCAGAATCCGTGAGGCAGCGGCCTCGCCTTCACACATCACCGCCATGACTGCCACTGAATCGACCCTGCAATTCTCCGGTCGCATCTTCACCGTGACGCGCGACCGGGTCCTTCTGCCGCACGGGGTCGAGACCACCCTCGACGTCGTGCGCCATCGCGGCTCGGTCGTCCTCATCCCGATGCCCGACCCGTCGTCGGTGATCCTGGTCCGGCAGTATCGCCACGCCATCGGGCAGTACGTCTGGGAATTGCCTGCGGGCAGCCTGGAGCCCGGGGAAGACGCCGAGGTCGCTGCGCTGCGTGAGTGTCACGAGGAGATCGGGCAGCTGGCCACGAGCGCAGAGCGCATCGCGTCGTTATATCCCTCGCCGGGGTACACGAACGAGGTGATGCACTTCTACAAGCTGACCGGACTGCATGTGCCGGCCTACTCAGCTGCGCAGGATGCAGACGAGCACCTCGAGCCACGAAGGTTCGCGCTCGACGAGTTGCGGGCGCTGGTCGCCGCAGGCTCGATCACCGACATGAAGACGGTGGCCGCCCTGCAGTGGCTGGGGTGAGTGGTTACCGTTCGGGTGCGGCGATCACAAAAAAGGCGAGCCGTTGCAGGGGATGCAACGGCTCGTCTGGCGATGACACGGACCGAATCAGCTGATCCGGCCCACGGCTCTCAGCTGGCGATATCGAGGATGGCGGCGCTCGAACTGCGGCGACTGTAGAACTTGTCGCGCGCCTCGGCCTGCTCCCGTTCCTCTTCGCAGTCCTTGCAACGGAGCGCGAACGGCAACGCACGCAGCCGCGGTTCCGAGATCTCGTCGCCGCATTCGTGGCAGAAGCCGTAGGTGCCCGCTTCCAGTCGGCCCAGCGCCTCGTTGACCCGGTTCAGGGTCTCCGATTTCATCTGCATCAGCGCGATCTCGATCTCCTCCTGGATGTCGGAGACCGAGGCTTCCTCGGCATCGACCACGCCCTGAGCAAGATCAGCGGGGCCGATGGCACGCACGTCATGGATCTGCCGACGGAGTTCGCTGCTCAGCTCGACGCGACGGTCCTCGAGAATGCGGCGAAGTTCGGCGTGACGGTCTGTATTTATGATGCGGGTGGACTTCTTATTAATCGACTTCACGGTCCACGCTCCTTTCCACGGTGCATGTGCCGAATAATGCAAGCACGCCTCGTGCCATATGCGATTGACGTAACCCCGGTGGCGCCGCCGTGTCCCGACCTGAAGTGCGAGGTGCCCATGCGCGACAGGGCGGGTTCCCCGACTCCGTGACTGCAAACTGCTCACCTGATGCGACTTGCCCTCGCCAAGTGCGACGAGACGCTCATCGCCTGTCGGCGGTACAGCGGATAAGACGCCTCGATTGGGCGGATGGTTCTCGACTGAACGATCCCTGCGTGGGTCTTGCCACGCGGGCCCGAGGACCGGGAGATGACTGTCCAGTATCGCTGCAATCGCACGTTCTGTCCACGGGCGAGGACAGCGCCGCTCCTGGTTGCGGCCGTTGAGGATGGTGTACGCCGAGGACACGAACCGGCCAGGGAGCCCTTGGGCGCGTGAGCGAATTTGACGCCCCGGCATCACTGTGCCAGCCTCGCCGCATGGCGGTCTGTGCACTGTGCGGTGGCGGCAAGGCGAAACGGCACTGTCCTGCGCTCGACCGCGTGATCTGCCCGACGTGCTGTGGCACCAAACGGCTGGTCGAGATTCGGTGCCCTTCGACGTGCGGCTGGCTCCGGTCCGCTCGGGTCCACCCGCATGCGGCGCAGCAGCGGCAGCAGGACCAGGACGCCGCGATGGTCGTGCCCTTGATCCGGGGCCTGGACGATGGGGGCTATGCGGTGCTGATGGCGTGCCTGCCGGCGGCCGTGGCCTTCCGGAACGAGGCGCAGCCCCCGCCGCTCGACACCGACCTGCAGGCCGCAGCCGGGGCCCTGGCGGCCACGGCAGAAACGGCCATTCGCGGGGTGCTCTACGAACATCAAGCGGAGACGCCTGTGGCGGCTCGTCTGGCACGCGCCATGTCGGAGCCGCTCGCGGACGCGGCGGCAGCGGGCATACCGCGGCTGGACCTCTCGACGGCCGCAGCGATGCGCCGTGTCGAGGCGGCGGTCCAAGAGTTCCGCCGGGTTGGACACGCGGCGCCCGACGCCTACCTCAGCTTTCTCGCGCGTGTGCTGAAGCCGCGCCTCGCCGACGCGCAGACCGGTGTCGAGCTCGAGGCCGGCGGCGGTCCGCTGCTCGCACCCCTGGCCGACGAGCCAGCGGCCTCCACCTCACGCATCATCATTCCGTAGGAGCGAGTGAAGCTGCCGTGACACTTCACCGTTCGCGACCAATCTCTGGTTGCCCTGTCGGCTCATCAGCACAGGGGATGTGCCCACGAGGCTCGTAGGACCGCCGAAGGCGAGCTGCACCGGGGCTGCCTGGTCGCCGAACGGCCGGTGGATGTGCTTCAACGCCGACGCCGGCGACGGCTTTCACATCTGGCGACAGCGGTTCACCGGAGGCGCGCCGGCTCAACGGACAGCCGGTCCCACTCAGGAGGAGGGGCTCGCCGTTTCGGCCGATGGCCGTTCTCTGATTACGTCGGTAGGGGTTGTTTAGCGCACCATCTGGCTGCGTGAGGGAGGGCGCGAACGCCAGGTCTCGCTCGAAGGGTACGCGTTCGGGCCGATGCTTTCTGTCGACGGCCGGACCGTCCTGTTCCGCGTCGCGCGCCGGGAGGTGTCTGGTCAGAGCCCAAGCGAGCTCCGCGCGGCACTTGTCGACGGGTCACATCCGCAGGCTCTTCGCAGGCAGGTACGTTACCGGCCATGACCTGTCCGCGGACGACCGCGAACCGGCGTATGAGATTCCGGGGCCCATCGCCTGAAGCAATCCGCGCTTCGGTTGCCCTGGCGAACTCGTCTACGTCACATCGGATGCCCGCGACGGCTTCCTAGAGCTCATGTACGGGCAGGCATCGGCATTCGGGACCGGCCGCACGTACGTGCTACCCACGGTCCCCGGCAGTTCGCTGCCCTTGGTGCCGACTGGCGGGTACGCGAACGAGGCGGCGCTGGCCGCAGTGCCGGGTGCCGAGATCCTTCCATACGGCGACGTCGGCGCGGGGGCCTCCCCAGACACGTACGTGTTCTCGAAGATCACGCCGACGCGCAACCTGTTCCGCATCACGATCCCCTGAGTCCGACCCTGCCGCCATCGCCATAGCGATTCGGCGCAATCTGCCTGAAAGCGTGGTACAGTCGGTGGTTCGCGCGCCCGGCGGCGTCTCCTCCGAGGCTCCTCCTGCAGGTCAGGCCGAGGTCGCGCAACAGCATTGAGTCATGGCTAATCGTTGCGAAGTCTGCGGCAAGGGTCCCACGTTCGGCAACAACATCAGCCACGCGCACAACGTCTCGTCCCGCCGGTTCAACCCGAACCTGCAGAGCGTGCGTGCGCTGGTCAACGGCGCCGCCAAGCGCCTGAAGGTCTGCACCCGCTGCATCCGGTCGAACAAAATCACCAAGGCGGCCTGACCGTGGCCACCCGTGCGTCGGTGTCCACGCCCGACGCTCCCCAGGCCATCGGCCCGTACTCGCAGGCCATCCGGGCCGGCCAGTTCCTCTTTCTGTCGGGGCAGATTCCCCTCGATCCAGGGACGGGCGAGGTGGTGACCGGTGACGTGCGCGATCAGACGCGACGGGTCCTGGACAACATCGGCGGCGTGCTGGCCGCCGCCGGCGTGTCGATGGACGCCGTGGTCAAGACCACCGTCTTCCTCATCGATCTGGCGGACTTCACGGCGATGAACGAGGTCTACGCGACCGCCTTCCAATCGCCTGCCCCGGCTCGCTCGACCGTGCAGGTCTCTCGCCTTCCCCGCGACGTCCGTGTGGAAATCGAGGCGATCGCGCTGCTGCCACAAGGCTATTGAGTGAGAGGGCTCAGGACGCCCGTTCCTGAGCGCCCCCTCCCGCGTGGCGCTCGACGTTCAGGACGCCCGGCAGCCCCTTCACTGCGCGGATGACCTTGTCCAGGTGCTTCACATCCTGGATCTCCACCGTCATCTCGATTGCCCCCTGGTCGTCCGACGTCGTGGCCTCCATCGTCCGGATGTTGGTGTTGATGGCCGACACCTGGCTGCTGATCGCGGCCAGCATGCCCTTGCGATCCTCGACCTGGATGCTCAGGCGCACCGTGTAGGGCGCACTCGGGTCGTCGACGGTGTCCCACTCGACTTCGATGCGGCGCTCGGGGTCGTACATCAGGTTGGTGACGTTGCGGCACGACGTCGAGTGCACCGAGACGCCCTTGCCGCGGGTGATGTAGCCGATGATCCGCTCGCCCTTGATTGGGTTGCAGCACCTGGCGCGGAAGACCAACAGGTCGTCAGCCCCGCGGACCCGAATCTTGTCCTGGCCGCCGCTGCGGGGCCGCAGCACCTTGCGGACGGTGGCGAAGATGCCCGCGTCCGGGGCTTTCTCGTGCAGATCCTCGCTCGGGACCAACTTGCCCAGCAGGAGGCGCGCCGTCATCTTGCCCCAGCCCACCGCAGCCAGCAGGTCGTCTGGCTTCTGCATGCCGGACTCCGAGGAGATCTTCTGCCAGGCCTCGGCCGGGATGTTCTTGGGATTGACGTCGAAGCGTCGCGCTTCCTTCTCGAACAGTTTCCGTCCGAGTTCCACTGACCGCGTCTTCTCCTCGAGCTGGATGAAGTGCCGGATCTTGTTGCGGGCCCGCGAGGTCTGGACAAAGGCGAGCCAGTCGCGACTCGGCTTGTGCCCGCTCTGGGTCAGGATCTCGACGATGTCGCCGTTTTTGAGGGGATGGCGCAGCGGCGCCATCTTGCCGTTGACGCGGCCGCCGACGCAGCGATGACCGACGTCGGTGTGCACGGCGTACGCGAAGTCCACGACGGTGGCCTCGCGCGGCAGCTCCTTGAGCTCGCCACCCGGCGTGAAGCAGTAGATTTCGCCCGGATACAGCTCGATCTTCAGGCTGGTGATGAATTCGTGCGGGTCCCGCACCTCCTGCTGCCACTCGAGCAGCTGGCGCAGCCATTTGAAGTACTGCTCGTCGCGTTGCGCCCCGACCCGGCCTTCCTTGTACTTCCAGTGCGCCGCGATGCCCTCCTCGGCAACCCGGTGCATCTCTTCAGTGCGGATCTGGATCTCGAAGGGCAGGCCGCGGTCGCTGATCACCGACGTGTGCAGCGATTGGTAGCCGTTGGGCCGGGGCACCGCGATGAAGTCCTTGATGCGTTCCGGGACGGGTTGCCAGGTCTGGTGGACGATGCCGAGCACGGCGTAGCAGTCCTTGACGCTGGTGGTGACCACCCGCAACGCCACCAGGTCATAGACCTGGTCGAGGTCGATCCGCTGCCGGTGCAACTTGAGGTAGATGCTGTACAGGCGCTTGATGCGGCCGTCGATGGAGACCACCGGCACGTCCGCCTCGGTCAGCTTGGCGACGATGGTGTTGCGCAGCTCCTCGATCAGGCCTTGAGTGGCCCGCCGGCGCCTGTCGACCTTGTCGCGCAGCTGCTCGTAGGCCCGGGGCTCGAGCGCCTTGAACGACAGCTCCTCGAGTTCGTTCTTGACCTTGCTCATGCCCAGCCGGTTGGCGATGGGCGCGTAGATGTCGAGGGTCTCGCGGGCGATCCGCTCGCGTTTCTCCTCCGGCACATGCCCGAGCGTGCGCATGTTGTGGAGGCGGTCGGCCAACTTGACGAGGATGACGCGGATGTCGTCCACCATCGCCAGGAACATGCGGCGAAAATTCTCGGCTTGCTGGGCTTCCTTGGAGGAAAACGGGAGACTGGAGAGCTTGGTGACGCCCTCGACGACATGGGCGACTTCGGGCCCGAACAGCTCGGCGACGCGCTCGATGGAGGTCAGCGTGTCTTCCACGACGTCGTGGAGCAGGCCGGCGGCCACGGCCACGGCGTCCAAACGCATGTCGGCCAGGAGATCGGCGACCTGAAGCGGGTGGACCAGGTACGGCTCACCCGAGTGGCGAACCTGGCCCTTGTGCTCCCGGGCGGAGAACACGTAGGCTCGCCGGAGCAGCTCGAGATCGGCGTCTGGGCTGTAGCTGCGGACCTTGTCGACCAGGTCCTCGAACCGAATCATGGGTCGCGGTGGCTCACGAACGTGATGACAGACGGCGTGCTGGTGGATCATAGCCCAGGGCGCGCCTTGACCGTTGTCGAGGCGGTCTTTATACTCGCCATGATTTTCCGCTCGGAATCGACCTTAGCCGGCGTTCGCGGCCGATTTCCGTCCTCATGCTTGACGCACAGGGCTGACCGTTACACCCAGGTCCGCGAGCACCCGCGCGAGCGGGCGTGCAAGGAGTAGATCAATGTCGACGCGGTTGACGATTGTCCGGCTCGTAGCTGTTGCCGGTTTGAGCCTCTCGCTGAATGGTTGCGGGAAGGTCGCGGCCCAGATGGCGTTCAAAGACGGCATCGGGGCGTACCAACAACAAAACTACAATGTGGCGATTACGGAGTTCGAGGAGTCGGTGAAACACGACTTCCCGTTCCGCCCGTATGCGTACTTCTACCTCGCCAACTCACACGACAACGCGTTCAAGTTCACCCGCAAAGGGCAACCGGCCAACGACGCGCACCTGCCGCAGGCCGAGAAGTATTACAAGCTGGCCTACGACACGATCGACCCGGCCTCACAGGAGGGACAGGGCGCGATCTTCAAGAAGCGCTGCCTCGAGTACCTCGTTGGCTTGTACGGCACCGAGAAGCTGAACGCGCCGGACAAGGCCGAGGAGGTGGGGAAACAGATCGTGGCGCTCGACCCCAAGGACGTAAACACCTACTTCGGCATGGCCCAGCTCTATCAGACCGCGGGGCGCATGGAAGAGGCCGAGCAGATGCTGCTCCGCGCCAAGGAAGTGGCGCCCAACAGCGTCGACGTGCAGTTGCAGTTGGCCGGCTTCTACAACAAGCAGGGCGACTTCGACAAGACGATGGAAGCGTTCCAGACCCGCATCCAGCTCGAGCCGAACAACCCCGAGGCGTACCACACGGTGGCCGGGTATTTCGAGGAGAAGGTCCGCAAGGACTACACGGTGAGCCAGGCGCGGAAGGCCGACTACATCAAGCGCGGGCTCGAGGCTTCGAGCAAGGCCATCGCCATCAAGGACGACTACGTCGACGCGATGGTGATGAAGAACCTGCTGCTGCGCCAGCAGGCGCTGGTCGAGAAGTCGCCAGCCAAGCAGCAGGAGCTGCTCAAGGAGGCGACGGTTTTGCGAGACAAGGCGATCGCCACCCGGAGCCGACTGCAAGGCGAGGCCGACGCGGCGGTAGCCAAGGCCAAGGGCGACAAGAAGTCCGACGAAGAGTAGGCGCCACCTGGCGCCAGGTACAGGGGACCGGCGTGCCAACGTCGGTCCCTTCGTCGTTTCACGGACCAGAAGCAGCCTCGATCCCGCTGTTTACGCACGTGAAACACATCGCTGGTAGGCTGTCAGCCAGTTCGCCCCGTGCCTGGTCCTGGGCGGCAATGCAGGCTCCCGGTCACGGATGCTGACCGGACATTCCCCTTCCCGCAGAGCGCCGGCTCGTCCAGACCGGCCGCAGGTCAGTAGGAGACATCGATGATGGTGAGTGCGTTTCAGCCAATGCGCGAGATGCGAGTGACGCGACCCTCGCGTGCGCGCGGAGCATGGTGGCAGGTGCCTGTGCTGGCCCTGGCGCTGATCGCGGCAATGGTCGGGCCGACGCGGCCCGCAGCTGCCCAAGGCGTGACGACGGGCTCGCTTGGTGGCATCGTCACCGACTCGGCAGGCGCACCCGTCGCCGGTGCGAGCGTCATCGCGATCCATGCCCCCTCGGGTACCAACTACGAGGCCACGACTCGCGGGGACGGACGCTACTTCTTCCCGAACATGCGCGTCGGCGGCCCGTACGTGGTGACGGTCACCTACGTCGGCGGGGCGAGTGCCTTCGAGCCCTTCACGCGCGAGGACCTCACGGTGAACCTCGGTGTGACCACCGATACCAACGTGCAGGTGAGGAACATCGCCGTCGAGGAATCGGTCACCGTGACTGCCAGCAGCGACACCGTGTTCAGCACGCGGCGGACCGGTGCCGCCACCACCGTGTCGCGCGACATGATCCAGACCCTGCCCAACGTCAGCAATCGGCTCGAGAACTTCACCCGCCTGACACCACAGGCCAGTGGATCGTCGTTTGTGGGCCAGGACAATCGCCTGAACAACATCACGGTGGACGGCTCCTACTTCAATAACTCGTTCGGACTGGCCGGCGCGCCGGGTGACCGCACGGGTGTGGCGCCGATTTCGCCGCAGGCGGTCGAGCAGATCCAGGTCAACGTGGCGCCCTTCGATGTACGGCAGGGCAACTTCGTGGGTGCCGGCATCAACACGGTCACCCGCAGCGGCGGCAACACCTTCCACGGGTCGATCTACCGCCAGTTTCGTGACGACAGCATGGTTGGCACCCAGGCCGGCAACAACGTGGTCAACGTCGGGACCTTCGAGTTCGCCAACACCGGCGGGTGGGTGTCGGGGCCGATCTGGAAGAACAAGGCGTTCTTCTTCTTCAACGTCGAGGACGAAGCGCTGACCGAGCCCGGCACCACGTTCCGCGCCAACAACGGCGGGGAGGCGGCGGTTGGAGGCGTGACGCGCGTGCTCGCCAGCGACTTGAATCAGCTGAGCAATTTCCTGAGCAGCAACTTCGGCTACCAGACCGGTGCCTACCAGGGCTACGACCACGAAGTGCCGGCGCGCCGCTACCTGGTCAAGGGCGACTACAACGTGAGCACCAGCAACAAGCTCACGTTCCGCTACACGCACCTGGACTCGATCAGCGATAACCTGGCCAGCAACTCCTCCTCGCTCGGCTTCGGCAATCGTCGCACCAGCACCCAGGCGCTGAACTTCCAGAACACCAACTACCAGCAGAAGGAAGAGATCCGCTCGGCCGTCGGTGAGTGGAACGCCACGTTCGGCAACACGATGGCCAACTCGCTGATCGTCGGTTACACGAAGCAGAACGAGGACCGCGCAGTGCGGGGTACGGGGGAGCTGTTCCCGCTGGTCGACATCCTGGATGCCGGCACCACCTACACCTCGTTCGGCTTCGAGCCGTTCTCGCCGCGCAACCAGCTGAAGTACAACACCTTCCAGGTGCAGAACAACTTCACCAAGTTTGCCAACCGGCACACGCTGACCTTCGGCGCGACGGCTGAGCGATACGACTCGACCAACGTGTTCTTCCCCGGGTCGCAGGGCGCCTATGTCTACAACTCGCTCGCCGACTTCTATACCGATGCCAACGACTACCTGCGCAACCCCAACCGCACGGAGTCGCCGGTGCAGTTGCGCCGCTTCCAAGCCCGCTGGAGCAACATCCCCGGTCAGGACGAGCCGGTGCAGCCGCTCGAAGTGCTCTACGCCGGGGCATACGCGCAGGACGAGTGGGCCATCGCCGACAACTTCAAGCTGACGGCCGGCATCCGCCTCGACGTGCCGCGCTTCGGCGAGACCGGGTACGCCAACGCCAACGCCGATGCGCTGACCTTCCGCGCGGAGGACGGCAGTCCCGTGCAGTTCTCGACGGCCAAACTGCCCGACCCGAGCATCCTGTGGTCGCCGCGCGCCGGCTTCAACTGGGGCGTCGATCAGAACCGCAACACGCAGGTCCGTGGTGGCACGGGCGTGTTCACGGGTCGCCCGGCCTATGTCTGGATCTCGAACCAGATCGGCAACACCGGCGTGCTCACGGGCTTTCAGCAGTTCGACAACACCACCGTGCGTCCGTTCAACCCCAGCCCGGATGCCTACAAGCCGGCCAACGTCACCGGCGCGCCTGCGACGAGCTACGAGCTGGCGGTGACCGATCCGGACTTCAGGTTCCCGCAGCTGTGGCGCACCAACATCGCCGTCGACCAGCGCCTGCCGTTCGGCCTGATCGGCACCGCGGAGTACATCTACAACCGCGACGTCAACGGCGTGTACTACATCAACGCCAACCTGCCTGCGCCGCAGAGCGCGTTCACCGGCGCCGACGGCCGGCCGCGCTATACGACCAACCGTATCCACAGCAACGTGACCAACGCCGTGGTGCTCAAGAACCAGAACATCGGCCGCTCGTGGAACATGGCCGGCACGCTTGCCAAGAATTTCCGCGGCGGGTTCTTGAAGAGTGCCTACAGTTACGGTGAAGCCAGGAACACGGTGGACCCCGGCTCCATTGCTTTCGGGTCCTGGAACAACAACCAGCATGCCGGCGATCCCAACAACCCGGGTCTCGGCTACGCGGTAGGCTCCCCGGGACACCGCGTCTTCCTGACCGGCGCCTACACGATGGAGTACTTCAAGTTCGGCGGCACCACGCTGTCGTTCTTCGCCGAGTCGCGCACCAATGGCAGCACCACGTACAGCTTCGCGGGCGACCTGAATGGCGACGGCGGCACGAGCAACGACCTGTACTACATCCCGCGTGACACGGGGGAGATGAACTTCCAGACCTATACCGCAGGAGGCCGCACCTTCACGGCCGCGGAGCAGGCCTCGGCGTGGGATGCCTACATCGCTCAGGACAACTACCTGAGCAAGAACCGCGGCAGCTACGCCCAGCGCGGTGCCATCTTCCTGCCGATGGTCCACCGCCTCGACTTCAGCGTGGCCCAGTCGTTCTTCACCACGATCAAGGGGCACCGCCACACGTTCCAGCTCCGCGCCGACGTCATCAACTTCGGCAATCTGCTGAACGAGAACTGGGGCATCGGCCAGCGCCTGGTCAACACCCAGCCGCTGATCGTGCCGACAGCCGCCCAGGGTGGCACGTTCGACGCCCAGGGCCGGGCGCAGTACCGCCTGCGCGCCATCAACAACGAACTCATGTCGCGCAGCCTCGAGCCGACGGCCGGACTCGGTGACGTCTACCGCTTCCAGGTCATGCTGCGCTACCTGTTCTAGGGTCAGGCGTCAGGTAGGTTAGGGCCGGCTCTATTAGGTAGGGCCGGCTCCCCGAGCCGGCCGTCGGGTAGGTCGAACGCGCCGAGGGGGCGAGCGCCGCAAGGCGCTCGCCCCCTTTGGTCATTCAGGCCAGCGGCGTCCCATTGCACATTACCGGTGACCCGCCACCCGGTTCTTGCGGTAGGAATTCTTCACGGCGATCCTTCCGCCGCGGAAGGTGAACACATCGCAGCCGTTCACCTCGACGCGTGTGCCGTCCCGGGCCGTGCCCGTGAACGTCCACTCGGAGACGCCACGCTCGCCGTGCACGAAGTGGCGTGTCTGCCCAGTGCGCATCGGGGAACGTCGCCCAGACCGCCTCGTAGGCGGCGCGGACGGCGGCGCAGCCAACGTGGCGTGTGCCGCAGACGTCCGGGCCGGCGGAGGACTCCAAGACACAGTCCTCGGTCATCAACGACATGAGCGCGTCGGCGTCATGTCGATTCCAGGCATCGGCAAAGAGCTGCAGCGTGTCGGTGGTGACAGTCTTGGCGTGCGGACATCGCGTCCTCCCCTGCTGGCGCTCCGCGGCACAGGTGCAGAGACGGCGTCCAGTGCTCCCGCACCGGGGCGTGCCGATTGTGGAACACAAAAAAACGCCGGCGCCCGTGAGGGCGTCGGCGTCGATGAAGCGTGACCGTCGGCGTTGGCGCCGGCAGCCGCGTGGACTAGTTGCCGCCGGACCCGCCAGCGTTGCGCATGCCCTCGGTGACGATGCCGACCTTGTCGACGCCAGCGCCGCGCGCGGCGTCGATGGCCTCGACGATCACGCCGTAGGGCAAGGTCGGTGCACCCAGGATGAACATCGTCTTCTCCTTGCGCGTCTCGAAGATCTCGGTGAGCCGCGTCTGGAGGTCGCCCATGGCGACGTTCTGGTTGTTCACCGAGAGGGTGCGGTCGGCGTTCATCGTCAGCACGATCTGCGTGTCGGTCGACGACTGCTCGGCGCTCTTGGTCTCGAGGGGCAGGTTGATGTCCGTGCCCTTCTGGGTCATCGGGAGCGCTGCCATGAAGATGACCAGCAGCACGAGCAGCACGTCGATGAGCGGCGTCACGTTCATGTCCGAACTGGCGTGCGGGGTTTCTCCCCGCTGGACCGTTTCGGCGCCGTGATGTTTGTGGGCAGACATGCTAGTTGCCTCCCCCTTCTGCCTTCTTCTTGCTCTCGGTGATCAGCGCGACATTCTCGATGCCGACCTCTCGGAGCTTGTCCATCATGTTCATGATGGCCGAGTAAGGGGCATCGGTGTCGGCCTTGAGGTAGACGACTCGTTCCGCCTTGTCCTCGAGCGCCACCTTGATACGGTCCACTGCCTCGGATTCTGAGACCTGGATATTGTTGACGTACAAGCCCTTCTGCGCGTCGACGTGCACTACCGTCTGGTCCTGGGTCGACGGCTTCTCCGACGTGTTGTCGGCGAGTGGCAGCCGCACGTTCACGCCTTTCTGCAACAGCGGCGCGATGAGCATCATGATGATCAGCAGCACCAGCATGATGTCGACCAGGGGGGTGACGTTGATGTCGGCCTTGATGGCTCCCTTCCCGCCCCCCAAGTTCATTGACATGGCTTCTTCTCCTGAGCGGGCGCGCGCCTGACCGGCGCGCCGTCCGTCAACCTGGTCTCACTGGGAGGCGCGGGCTCGGAGAGCCCGCCCATCCCGACATTCCGGCCCTGCGCCTAATTGCTCTTCTTGACGAAGTAGTCGACCATCTCCGACGAGCTGTTGTCCATCTCGACGTTGAAGTACTCGAGACGGCCCGTCAGGTAGTTGTAGAACCACACGGCCGGGATGGCGACCACCAGGCCCAGTGCCGTCTCCACCAGCGCTTCGGAAATACCGGCCGACACCGAACCGATACCGCCCGAGCCCGTCGACGCGATGCCCTGGAAGGCCGAGATGACGCCGACCACGGTGCCAAGCAGACCGACGAACGGTGCGGTCGAGCCGATCGTCGCCAGCGAAGACACGCCCTTCTTCAGGTCGTTGCCAGTCAGCGCCGTCGCACGCTGAATGGCACGACGCACCGTGTCGAGCAGGTCGTCGCGGGTGAGCTGCTGACCGCTCTCGGACTGGAACTGGTACTCCTGCAATCCGGCAAGCACGACCTTGGCAAGGTGGCTGTAGCGGAAGTTCTTGGACTGCGACAGCGCGATCGCGTCCTTCAAGCGACCTTCCTTGAGGTGCTTGGCCACCTGGGGCGCGTAGAGCTTGGACTGCTTCTGCGCCTGCGAGAAGGTGTACCAACGCTCGACGAACACGCCCACCGACCAGAAGGACATGAAGAACAGGATGTACGCCACAGCCTTGGCCACAAAGCCCATCTGCGACCACATGTGCATCAGATTCAGATCACCCATTGCGCTCCACCCCTCCGGGGATGACTGCCTGGGGTGCGGTCTCCCAGGGAGACCCACCCACTGATCGTTCTGTCGATTTACGACCGGCGTGCTGTTTGACGAGGACAGGCTCCCGGCCCCGCACGCGGGACCCGGGAACCCAGGTTACTACTGCAACGTAAAGTTCACCGTGACGGTCATGATGACCGGCACCGGCACGCCGTTGAGCAGCGTGGGGGTGTACTCCCACTGCTTCACGGCATCGAGGGCCGCCTGATCCAACAGCGGGATGCTGCGGAGCACGCGCGCGTTCTGCACCTTGCCGTTCGGTCCGATCGTGGCCTCGATGATCACGACGCCCGACACCCGAGCCGACTGCGCAATCTGCGGGTACGTGGGCTTGGCGTCGCGGGTCTTCTTCGGCGGGGCGATGTTGCCACCGACACGGACCGGCTGGGTCGGTGGCGGCGGCGGGGCCGGTGGCGGCGGGGCAGACGGCAGGCCGCCAACCACACCACCGAGTGCGCCGCCAGGGATGCCACCCTCGACTCCGCCTGGTACGCCAACGCCGATGTTGGCGACCGGCGGCCGGGGAGCCTCAGGCTTGATTTCCTTGGGCGGCTCGATCGGCGCCGCGTTGGGATTGGCCGTCGGCGTGGGCGTCGGCGTCGGCGCCGCAGCCGCGGGTGGCGGCGGCGGGGGCGGCGGGGGCGGCGGCGGAGGCGGGGGTGCCCCGACAAACGCGGACATGCTGCCCGTCACCTCGGGAAGACCATCCATGGCCATCAACGGGATGATGATCACCGAGCCCACGATGGCCAGGTGGATCAGAATCGAGAGAGGGACCGTGTACCACTTCTGCGACCCGACCTTGATGGACGGTTCGACCACATCCCCGAACATATCTTTCGGCACTGGCCTGTCCTCCTACCGACCCGGAGCTGCTTTCATACCGTCACGAGACGGCGATTATAGCGACAGCAAAAAAACCGTGTCAACGAACCCGATGTCCTCTTTGACACCGTTTTTCGGGAATCGGACCACGGGTGCCATGGACTGATTTTCCGACCCTCGCCCACACTGGTCGCGACCTTCCCCGACGCCGTTCGCCCCCACACCGCCGAGGGTCACGCGCGCCCAGTCGAGGTCGCAGACCGCCGATGGTATGCGCGCAGCTTCGCTGCTGTCAAAGCAACTCTGGCACGAGCGGTCCGGGAATGGCTCGCCCGCCCTCACCGCGAGCCTCGCTCCCTCGACGCGGGATGCACGTCCACCTTCATCGCGCCGCCCGCGGTCATCGTCGCGGGCAACGCCATGCCGCCGGTCAGGAAGATCCGCACACCCTCTTCGACCGTGAGGTCGGGGTAGCGCACCCGCTCCTGCCTGTAGAGCAAGACGTCGCCGAGGTACAGGTGGTTGGTCGGCACGTACACGGCCACCCACGCGTGCACCACGCCGGCACTGTCGGGGACCGTCAACTCGCGCGTGAGGAAGCCCAGCACCATGCCACGCTGGGGCTCCTCCACCATCACGACGCGCTTGAACCCGGAGGCGTTCTCCGGATTGAACGCCCACACCAGTTGCTTGACGGGCGCGTAGATCGATCGGAAGAGCGGGACGTGCAGCAGATAGTGCTCGGCCCGCTGCAGGAGCCGCCGCCCGAGCACATTGGCCGCAAAGAACCCTACGAGCAGGATGCCGGCCGCCGTCACCGCGATGCCCAGCCCCGGGACGCGACGCCCGAACGCCTGCTCGACCATCGGCGAGGTCAGCGCGTCGGCGAGGCCGAAGACCCAGATGAGCGCGGCAACGCTGAGCGCCAGCGGCACGGTGACGAAGAAGCCGGCGACGAACCGACGCCGCAGGTAGTTCCACATGTCAGCGTCCCATCGTCGCGCGACGTGGCCTAGACGTTGCGTCGCTCGCGGCGGCGGGCACGGTCCGCCGCCAACCGCGCTGCGGACGTGGGAGCGGCCGGCGTGCTCCCCTCGTTCTTGCTGAGTGCGATGGCGATGGCCGACGCGACGAATACGGTCGAGTAGGTGCCGCTGACGATGCCCACGAGCATCGTGAAGGCAAACCCTTCCAGGACTTCGCCGCCGAACAGATACAGCGCCAGCACCGACAGGAAGGTAGTGCCGGCCGTGATGACGGTGCGGCCCAGCGTCTGATTGACGGCCGTGTTCACCTGGCTCTCGAGGGAGGCGCCGCGCATCGTCCGAAAGTTCTCGCGGACCCGATCGAAGACGACGATCGTGTCATTGACCGAGTACCCGGTGATGGTCAGGATGGCGGCCACGATGTTGAGCGAGAGCTCGTAGCCGAAGAAGGCGAGCACGGCGAGGGTCACGATCACGTCGTGCAGCGTGGCGGCAATCGCACCGATGGCAAACGACAGCCTGAACCGGAACGCAATGTAGAGGGCGATGCCGAAGATGCTGGCCAGCGTCGCGTAGATGCCCTTGCGCTGCAGGTCCTTGCCCACCACCGGCCCGACGATCTCGGTGCTGATCACCTCGAATTGGCCGAGGTTGGCAGCGCGCACGGCCTCGACGACCTGCTTGGCGCCCTGCTCCAGGCTCGTCCCCTGCTCGCTCTCCTGCGCCTGCGGCAGACGCACGAGCAGCTCGTGGTCGTCGGCGGAGCCGTACTGCTGGACCACCTTCTCGCCGGGCAGTGGTTCGAGCGCCTTGCGAACGGCGTCCTCAGCCACCGGCCGCTGGAACTTCAGGACGACGATGGTGCCGCCGGAGAAATCGATACCGAGGGGCAGGCCGAGCCGCGCCACCTGGACGATCCCGAGCACGACCAGGATCGCCGAGAAGATCAGCGCGTGCCAGCGCCACTTGGTGAAGTCGTAGTTGGTGTTGGCGAACATTTGCATGGCGGCCTCAGATGCTCAACTTCGCGCCCTGCGGGCGGCGCGAGAGAATCAGTTCGAACAACGTCCGCGACACGAACACCGCGGTGAACACGTTGGAGAGCAATCCGAAGAACAGTGTCGTGGCGAAGCCGCGAATCGGGCCGGTGCCGAACTGGAACAGGAAGGCCGCCGAGATCAACGAGGCCACGTGCGTGTCGAGAATGGTCAGGAAGACGCGATCGAAACTGGCCGAGACGGCCGCCCGGGCCGACTTGCCGGCGCCGAGCTCCTCTTTGATGCGCTCGAAGATCAGGACGTTGGAGTCCACGCCCATGCCGATGGTGAGGATGAAGCCGGCGATGCCCGGCAGCGTCATCACCGCCCCGACGTAGGCCATGAAGCCGAGCAGGATCAGCAGGTTCAGCGACACCGACACCAGCGCATTGAGGCCGGTCAGCCGGTAGTACGCGAACATGAACAGCGCCACCAGGCTGAGGCCGATAGCCGAGGCCATGACGCCGGCGCGGATCGAATCGGCGCCGAGCGAGGGTCCGACGGTGCGCTCCTCGAGATAGGTCAGGCTTGCCGGCAGCGCGCCGGAACGCAGGGTCAACGAGAGGTCCTGTACTTCCTGCTGCGTGAACGAGCCCGAAATGCGCCCCTCGTCGTAGATACGGCCCTCGATGGTGGGCGCGCTCTGGATGCGGCCGTCGAGGATGATGGCCAGTTGCCGCCCGATGTTCTGGCTGGTCAACGTCCCGAACTTGTCCGCGCCCTGCTGGTTGAGCGAGAAGCCCACCGCCGGCTGGTTGTTCTCGTCGAGCGAGGGCCGGGCATTGCGCAAATCGCGGCCGGTGATGCCGGCGACGCGCTTGACCAGGTAGAAGACCGGGCCGGTGCTGCCTGTCTCGGCGGCCCCGGGAATGACTTCGAGCTCGGGCGGTACCTGTCCGCCCCGCGCCGCAAGCAGCGCCTCGCGGGTCGCAGCCGGGCCATCCTCGACGATCTTCAACTCGAGCAGCGCCGTGGACCGGATAATCTCCTTGGCGCGCGCCACGTCGGTGACGCCCGGCATCTGCACGAGAATCTGGTCGCCGTCGCCGTGAGGCGCAACGATCGGCTCGGCGACACCGAGTTCGTTGACGCGCCGCTCGATGGTCTGCAGGGCCTGCGCCACCGCTTCCTGGCGCAGACGCGTCAACTGGGCGTTCTTCAGGGTGAACGAGTAAGAGCCGTTGGCCGACGAGGTGCGGTCAAACACCGGGCCGACCCACTCCTCGGCGATGCGACGGAAGTCGGCGTCACGATCGCCGGGCACGCCTTCGACGCGGAAGGTGCGGGCGCCGTCCGGCGTGACCGAGCCAATGGCCACGCCCTGCCGAGACAGCTCGTCGCGGAGACGTTCTGCGCTCGTCTCGGTTTCGAGCTTCAGCGCATCGTCGGTCTGGACGCGGAGCACGAGGTGGACGCCGCCCTTGAGGTCCAGCCCGAGCTTGACCTTGTCCTTGGGAGGGTAGAAGGCCACGACGGCCAGCGCGACCACCACGAGGATGGCGATCACTTTCCAGCGAAGGTTGCTTGTCATGAGGCGATTACGAGGCGCCCTGCTCGGGCACGACGGGGTCCTGGCCCTGCAGGCCACCGACGGCCGCACGGGCGACGTCGATGCGAACCTGGGGGGCGATTTGGAGCTGCACGTGCTGCTCGGCGAGGCGGGTGATGGTGCCGTACATCCCGCCGGTGGTGACGACTTTGTCACCGAGCTTGAGGCTGCCCTGGAAGTCGGTGACCTTCTGCTGCCGTTTCTTCATCGGCATCAGCACCATCACGTAGAAGATGCCGAGGATGATGACAAAGGGCAGCAACGACAGCCACGGGCTGGCGTTGGGGTCGGCCGGGGCCGACAGAGCGAGAAGCGAACGCACCAGCACAGTGGAGGAGGGCATCAGGAACTCGGGGGCGTGCGGGAGAAGCGACGATGGAAGTCCTGCCGGAACTTCTCGAACAACCCGAAACCGATAGCCTGTCGGATCCTCCTGAGGGTGTCAAGGTAAAACACGAGGTTGTGCACGCTTGCCAGCGTGCCGGCATTCATCTCCTTGTTGTGAAACAGGTGGCGCAGATAGGCCCGCGAATGACGACGGCAGGTCGGGCAGGGACACGCGTCGTCGATCGGGCGATCGTCGCGCGCAAAGCGCGCGTTGCGCAGGTTGATCGGGCCATCCGGGGTGAAGACCTGGCCGTTGCGGGCGTTGCGCGTCGGCAGCACACAATCGAACATGTCGATGCCGCGCGCCACGCATTCGACCAGGTCATCGGGCATCCCGGTGCCCATCAGGTAGCGGGGGCGATCGTCGGGCAGCCAGGGCGTGGTGTACCCCACCACCTCATACATCGTGTCCACCGACTCGCCGACGCTGAGGCCGCCGATGGCGTAGGCCTCAAAGCCGATCTCCTGCAGCGCCGCGGCGCTCTTCTCGCGCAGATGCGGGTAGATGCCGCCCTGCACGATGCCGAACTGGGCCTGGCCCCGATTGCTCACCGTGACACCCGGGACCGGAGCGGCCCGCAGTTCCAGAAAGCGGTCGCGGGAGCGGCGCGCCCAACGCAGGGTGAGGTCGAGCGAGGCGGCCGAGGCGGCTTCGGTGGCCGGAGCGGCAAGACACTCGTCCAGGACCATGGCGATATCGGGGCCGAGCTGCGCCTGGATGTCGACGACCTTCTCGGGCGTCAGCGCGTGCCGGGAGCCATCCAGGTGCGACCGGAAGCGCGCGCCCTCCTCGGTGATGGTCACGAGGGGACCGAGGCTGAAAATCTGGTAGCCGCCGCTGTCGGTGAGGATGGGCCCGGGCCAGCCGATGAACCGGTGCAGCCCGCCCCGCTCGGCGATGAGGTCGTCGCCGGGCCGGAGATAGAGGTGATAGGTGTTGGCCAGCACGATGCTGGCGCCGACCTCCTCGAGCGTCTGCTGTGTGACCCCGCGCACGGCCCCGCGGGTCCCCACCGGCATGAACGCCGGGGTCTCGACACGACCGTGCGGCGTCTCGAGCAGACCGGTCCGCGCCTGCCCGTCCCGGCCCGTCAGCGTGAAGGCAAAGGCCGCGGACATTAGGCTATACTACGGCATCCATCCGGCCATTCCGGCCGTTTCCCGGACCCCCCAAGACCTTGAAGAAATTGCGTGTGGGCGTCATCTATGGTGGCCGCTCGGGCGAGCACGAAGTCTCGATCGCCTCTGCCGCCGCCGTCATGGCCAACCTCGATCGCGCCCGCTACGAGCCGGTCCCGATCCGCATCGACCGGGACGGCCGGTGGTCGCTGGCCGACAAACCCCCGACCGCCGCATCTGCCTCCGAAGTCATCGAGCAGACCCGCTCGGAGGTCAAGGCGTTGCGGGCCGGCCGCGAGGTGCACCTGCTGGCCAGGCCGAGCGAGGAGACCATCCTCGCCATCGATCGCACGCCAGCTCGCGGCGATGACGAACCTCGCGCCATGGTCACCGGCGTGGGTCTGGACGTCATCTTCCCGGTCCTGCATGGACCGCACGGCGAGGACGGCACGGTCCAGGGCCTGCTCGAACTGGCCAACGTCCCGTACGTGGGGTGTGGCGTGCTGGCGTCGGCCGTCGGCATGGACAAGGCCCTGATGAAGCGGGTGTTCGCCGCGCATGGCCTGCCCCAGGTGGCCTATGCCGTGGTGTTGCGGCGGCGGGTGCTGGCCGAGACCGACGTCGTTGCCGAGGAGCTGATGGCCACGCTGGGCCTGCCGCTCTTTGTCAAGCCGGCCAATCTCGGATCGAGCGTCGGCATCAGCAAGGCCCGGACACGCCAACAGCTGGTGGAGGCGCTGAAGCTGGCCGCCGACTACGACCGCAAGGTCGTGGTCGAGGCGGCAGTGGCCAATGCGCGTGAGATCGAGGTGGCGGTGCTCGGCAACGACGAGCCACTCGCCTCGGTACCCGGCGAAATCATGCCCGCGCGCGAGTTCTACGATTACGAGGCCAAGTACCTCGATGGCGCGAGCCGCCTGGCAATCCCGGCCGACGTGCCTGCCGACATGGGGACGCGCCTGCAGGGCCTGGCCATCGAGGCGTTCCTGGCCATCGACGGCTCCGGCCTCGGCCGCGTCGATTTCCTGGTCGATGCGCAGAGCGGCGACGTGCTGGTCAACGAGATCAACACGATGCCCGGCTTCACCACGATCAGCATGTACAGCAAGCTGTGGGCGGCGACCGGCACGACCTATCCCGAACTGGTCGATCGTCTCGTGCAACTCGCGCTCGAGCGACACGCCGAGAAGCAGCAACTGCGCGTCTCGGCGTTCTAGTCAGCCGCAGCGCCGCCCCTCGCAGTGATTTTTTTCGCGAGCGTGGAATAGGGCTGCTCCCCAAAAACTCCGTTCGGCGCCTCGCGCCGCGCCGTCTGGCCGCTGCCGCACGGGCCAGATCGCGTCCATCACCGTGGCCAACGTTCAGTGCGTCCGGACTTACCCGTGCGCAGCCGGATGCGGCGGCATGGCCTACACAGAGGCGCGGAATCGACGGACGCTTCACCGTCAAACCACGTAAGCAATCGGTTGCCGTGTCAAGTTTGACAGGCGTGACGTTTTCGACTAGCCGGCTCTTCCGACGATGAGGTGCAGCCACCAAATTTTTTTGACAAGCACGCGGTATTTGTGCTTGACAAGGCAATTTTCTCAACCATAATCTACATCTTGTGTGAGGCAGGGTAGCTCAATCCACCTGTAGTGATGGGGCCAATGACGGCTCACGGAGAGAGCACCGCCAACCGAGGAGGAAGCATGGCGAAGAAGGCAGCCAAGAAGGCAGCGGCGAAGAAGGCCGCTCCGAAGGCCACGAAGAAGGCCGCGAAGAAGCGGTAGTGGGTTTTCGCGGCTACGGCGCTTCAACGCCACGCCGCAGCGGGTGCCGCCCCTGGTGGCGCCCGTCAGTTGGACACGCGGCGGCTGCCAATCTGGATCGGCGGCCGCCGGCCATTCTCCGGCCGTAACGAACGGCCGTCCTCATCCGCCCTTCACGGGTCGTGAACGCGGGAGACGGCGTTGCGAGCGCAAGCGGTTGCGTGCGAGCGGCCGGCCAAGTACACCGCCTGGAAAGGGGGTATACGCCATGGCCAAGAAGACAGCGAAGAAGGCCGCCGCCAAGAAGGCGACCAAGAAACGGTAGCGATGTGATCGTTGACATCGCAAGGGCGCGGTCACACCGCGCCCTTTTTCGTGTCCACACCCTGCGTCAGCGCGGCGGCGTCACTGCGGCGGCGTGACACCGTCCCAGATGCGAACCCGCGTGATGGCCTCGCCGACCTCGAGCGCGTCCACCACCTCCATCCCCTGCACCACTCGCCCGAACACCGTGTAGCGACCCTCGAGGTGCGGCTGCGGCGCGAGGGTGACAAACCACTGACTGCCGCCCGTATCGGGCCCGGACAAGGCCATGCCGAGCGTGCCACGCGCGTACGGCCGATCATTGAGTTCGTCGCGGATGCTGAAGCCCGGTCCGCCGCTGCCATCGCCTCTCGGGTCACCGTCCTGCACCACGAAGGCGGGCACCACGCGATGGATCTGCAATCCGTCGAAGTAGCCTTTGCGCGCCAGTGCGATGAAGTTCTCGACCGTCAGCGGCGCGTCGAGCACCGCCAGTGCCACCTGCACCGTGCCCCGGGCCGTGTCGATGTAGGCCTGCGGCGAGAAGGCGGGGGTGATCAGCCGGGGCAACTCGTACATCTGGTCCGGCACCAGCCCCGGTGCCGGACGAATCCGCGACAGCGCGTCGCTCGAGGCGTCCTGCGCCACCAGCCACTTGGCCGCCCGCAGCCGGGTCGACCAGTCTCGGTCGAGCAGGGTCTCTTCCATCGGCCCGCGCGCCGCGGCTCGATCCACGGCAGCGAGCGCCTCGAGCGCCGCCCAGCGCGCGTCGTCGCCGTTGTCAGCACGCGCCCGCTGCCACGCGGCAAGCAGGGCGTCCCGCATCCCGACCAGCTGCTGCGCACCAGCCAACGACGCCGCGGCGGCGCGGACGGTGACGTCCTCGCGCGTCAGCGCCGACCCGAGATGCCTCTCGAGACCAGGCAGCTTCAACTGGCTCCACGCCCGCAACGCCGCCGGCACCACGCGCGCGTCCTTGTCGGCCAGCAGCCGCTCCAGCATCGGCGCGGCATCCTCGGGCGCCAGGATGGTGAGCGCGTCAGCCAGCGCGGCACGGACTCGCCAGTCCCGGTCGGGATCGAGCCCGGACAGCACGGTGGTGAACGAGAGCGCATCGATGCGAGACATGGCGCGCAGCGCCGCCGCGCGAACAAACGGCGAGGGCGCCGTCAGACGATCGATCAGGTAGGGCTCGGCCTCGCGGCTGCCGATCTGGGCGAGCGCTTCGATGATCTCGAGCTCCAGCCCCTGAGGGACGGCCTTCTGCCGCAGCAGCGCCAGCAGTGGCGCCGTCGCGCGTGGGTCGCGCATCTGACCCGCAGCCCGCACCGCCGAGACCCGGACCTGCGGGTGGACCTCGCGCGCCACGTCGAGCAGCGGCAGCAAGGTCGGCAGCGCAGCAAGGGCCTTCCGCTCGCCGAGGCCGCGCACGGCGTAGCCCGACGTGTACGGCGAAGGCGTGGAGACCAGGGCGGTGAGCGCCGGGATCGCCCGATCGTCGCCGACCCGCGCCAGCGCGGCGGCGATGGGCCACCATGAGCTGCGGGGCCGGGCCTGCGAGTCCAGCACGGCGGTGGCCAGACCCTCGAAGCTGCGCAGCGACGTCAGCGCCATCAGGCCGCGCCGGACGGCGTCGGCCTCGTTGGACCCCTGAGGCTCGTCCTCACCGGGCGGGGTCGCGATGGCGCCGTCGTCAACGAGCAACTTCACCATCTGTGCGAGGGGCGCCGCCGCACGCGCCGCCTTCTCCGCCCCGATCAACCCGAGCGCATGTGCCGCGCGGCCCTTCACCAGGGCGCTCGGATCACCAAGCGTCGTGACCAGGGGATCGACGCCCGAGCCGTCGCCGATCAATCCGATCGCGAACGCCGCCATCGCGCGTACATCCGGGTCCGGGTCTTCGAGGCGGGCGACCAGGGGCGCCACACCGGCCGGCAGCCCGACGCGACCGACAGCCAGCGCAGCGCGACGACGGACGCGCGCGTCAGCGTCTCCCAGCAGCGACACCAGGTCCATCGCCTGGGGCGGCGGGGCCACCGGCACCGGTCGGCCGCGACTGTCGAAGACGGGCAGTGGGGGCGGCGCCGGGCGCGACCGCGCGTCCTCGAGCACCCGGTGGTCCTCGAGCCGCAGGATGCTGGCGATTTTCGGTTCGTACGGCGGCACGACCACCGGCAGTGGCGGCGGCGGCACCGACGCACAGGCGGTGGCCACTGCCAGTGCGGCAAGCGGCAACAAGCGACGCGTCATCACTCGGGCGCATGCTAGCACGCGCGACTTGCTGCGTTTGGAAGCGCGTCGGTATACTGCGCGCCATCGTGGACGCGCGCTACCTCGCTATTGAGGGCCCTCCCGGCGTCGGCAAGGCCGTGCTCGCGGAGCGCCTCGGGCAGCGCCTCGACGCCAGCCTCGTCCTGGACGAGGTCGAGAACCCGTTTGCCGTCGACCGGCAGGCCGGTGGCAGCGGAGCCGCGTTCCAGGCGCAACTGTTCCACCTGCTGGCACGCCACCGCCAGCAGGAGACGCTCCGGCAGGGCGATCTCTTCAGCCAGACCACGATCGGCGACTACCTGTTCGACAAGGACAAGATCTTCGCCTACCTCACGCTGGACGACAACGAGCTGTTCATCTACCAGCGGCTGTACGATCTGCTCGCCCGCGACCTGCCGACGCCCGACGTGGTGGTCTATCTGCAATGTCCGACCGACCGGCTGCGCAAGCGCCTGCGCGACCGCGCTCGCCGTGTCCCCGACCGGCGCGGCACCAACGACGGCAGCATCGCCGAGCTCAACGACGCCTTCAATCACTTCTTTTTCCACTACACCGGCGCCCCCCTGCTGGTGGTAGAGACCTCCTCGCTCGACCTCGACTGGCAGGACGAGGACGTCGACGACCTGCTGCGTCAGATCGAGCACATGCCGCAGGGCACGCAGTACTACGTGCCACGCCAGCGATGAGTCTCCAGCGCGCCGTCACGCCCCGCTCCTGAGGCCAGCGCCAGGGCCGAACACGCGGCGACAGGCGGAGGGCCGACGCTTGCGTTCCCCGGTCGGGCTGACTACTCTTGCTCCTTCGCCCGGCATGTGTCGCGGCGCCCTCTCCCCCCATGGCCTGGTTCAAGCGCGTCCCCACACCCATCGCCCCAGCCCAGAAGAGCAGCCGGATTCCGGAAGGCGTCTGGGTCAAGTGCCCCGACTGCGGCCAGGCGCTCTACAAGAAGGATCTCGACGGCAACCTGCAGGTCTGCCCGAAGTGCTCGCACCACTTCCGGCTCAGTGCGGCCGACCGCCTCGCGATGCTGTTTGACGGCCCGTGGGTCGAACACGACCACGATCTGGCGTCGACCGATCCCCTGGAGTTCATCGACACCAAGCCCTACTCGCAGCGCC
>JBKJQW010000035.1:0-41816 GCA_046593715.1 Luteitalea sp. | reverse complement strand
CCGACGGTCTGCCCGCGCAGGCCAAGTTCGGCGAGGAGGTGCCGGTGCCCCAGGTCACATTCGCGCCGATTGCCACCGGCGGAGTCAACCAGCAGCCGATCACGTCGTTCACCTATCGCAACGTCGGCGTCAACATCGACATCACGCCACGCACCCATCACGATGACGACGTGACGCTGGCCGTGAAGCTGGAGATCAGCAGCCTCTCTGGCACCGGATATCAAGGGCTGCCGACGTTCGGGACACGCTCGATCACGACGACGATTCGGCTGCGCGACGGCGAGACCAACCTGCTGGCCGGCTTGATTCGCGACAACGAACGGACCGTGATGAAGGGCATCCCCGGGTTGAGCGACATCCCCGTGATCGGCAGGATCTTCGCAAGCAACGAACGCGAGACGCAGCAGACCGACGTGGTGCTGATGCTGACGCCTCGCATCATCCGCGTGCTGGACCTCACCGAGGAGGACCTGCGGCCATTCCTGGCAGGACGCAGCGGCAGCGCGATCGGCAACTTCGACGCCGGCACGGTCACGCCGCTTCCGCTTCGGACGCCGTCACCACCGGACGGCGATGGCCTGCCGGGCGTTCAGCCATTTCCACAGATGCCCAGCGTCCCGGACCCGCGTGCGGTGCCGACGACGCCTCGCACGCTGCCCCCCGCGCCCAATCCGCCGACGCCGTGACGACGGCCCGCGGGCCCTCCCGCGGGAGGGTGCCGGTCGCGCGCTACGGCTCGCGCTCGACCACGGCGCCGAGCCCGGTGAGCCGCTGCACGACCTGCGCGTAGCCGCGTTCGACTGTCTCGAGTGGGCCGACGACGCTCTCGCCCTCGGCGGCCAGCGCCGCCGCGATCAACGCCATCCCCGAGCGCAGATCCCGCGTGTCGAGATGCCGGCCCCGCAATGGCGTCGGGCCGGTGACCACCATCCGGTGCGAGTCGCACAGGAAGATGTCGGCGCGCATGCCACTGAGCTGCTCGAGGGCGAACAGCCGCAACTCGTACATCCAGTCGTGGATCAGCGTGCGCCCCTGCGCCTGCGTGGCCAGCACCGTGAACAGGCTGACCATGTCACTCGGGAATCCCGGCCAGAGCCCGGTGACCAGGCGGCCGGGGGCGAGGCAGGTCCCTGCAGTGACGCTGAGGGTCCCGCCCGAAATTGCGCACGGCACCCGCATTCGTTGCAGGACGCTCACGATTGGCTCGAGATCGTCAGGTTCTGCCCCGCGCACCTCGATGGACCCGCCGGTGACGGCCGCAATCACTGCCCACGTCCCGGCCTCGATGTAGTCGCCCCGAAGTGTATGGGCGGCGCCGTGCAGGCGCGAGACCCCGTGAATACGCAGCCGCGATGACCCTGCGCCCTCGATGTCGGCGCCCATCGCCGTGAGCAGGTCACACAGCTCGACGACGTGCGGCTCGGTGGCCGCGTGCCTGATCTCGGTGTCGCCGCGCGCGGTGACGGCCGCCAGCAGCGCGAGCTCGGTGGCGGTGACCGAAGCCTCGTCGAGATAGAACGATGCGCCCTGCAGGCCGTCGGCGACCTCGAAGGCGTGGCCTGGCTCGTCCAGCGGCCGGGCGCCCATCGCCGTCAGGGCCTGGACGTGCGTGGTTAGCGTCCGGCGCGAGGGGAAATCGCCGCCGGGGGGCGCCAGGTGCACCTCGCCGGCTCGCGCCAGCAACGGCCCCATCAGCAGCATCGACGCGCGGACCCGCCCGACCAGCTGCGGGTCAGGCGTCGTGCCCGGCCGCGCCGGGCTCCGCAGCACGACGGTGCTCGTCCCCTGCCCCTCCACGACCGAACCGAGTCCACGCAGCAGATCCAACAGGACGTCCACGTCGCTGATCCGCGGCACGTTGTGCAACGTCACCGGCTCGGGAGTCAGCAGACTCGCGACAATCAGCGGCAGCGCCGCGTTCTTGTTGCCTTCGACCGTCACCACGCCCTCGAGGCGACGCCCACCCTCTACACGCAGCACGGACATGTCAGCGCTCACTTTCCCGTGAATGGTCCCACGCGCCGAGGTAGACGATCTCCTCGTGCAGACATACTCCGCTTGATTGAACGACCGCGGTGCGGCAGCGCTCGATCAGCGCGCGGACGTCCGCCGCGCGACTGCCAGGCGTGACCACGATGAAGTTGGCATGCAGCGGCGAGACGACGGCGCCGCCCTGCCGAGCGCCCTTGAGGCCGGCCCGGTCAACCAGCGCCCCTGCCGACCGCGGCACGCCAGCCGGCACAGGCGCCTCATCATCGGGGTTCTGGAAGATGCACCCGGCGCTGAACTGGTGCAGCGGCTGGGTGCGCTTGCGGAACGCCAGTGACGCCCTGGCCACGCCCCGCAGCGGCTCCGGCGAAGCGCCGGGCGTCACGGCCAGCAGCACCGACACGACCACTTCACCGGACCCTTGAATCCGGCTGCGGTCGTAGCCGAATTCCATCGATGCGGCGGGAACGTCGATGACCTGGCCCGAGGGACGCAGCAGCCGCACGCTGCGCACGTGCTCGCTGATCAGGCGCCCCTGGAAGTGCGCGTTGCCGCAGATGGCGCCACCGATCGTGCCAGGCGTGCCCGCCCACGCCTCGAGGCCCGCCAATCCACGCCCGACCAGCCAGCGCACGAGTCCGTTGACGGTGACTCCAGCATCGACACGCACGTCGGTCGGGCCCTCCTGCACCAGCTCGCCGCCGTGGAAGCGCATCGTCAGACCGCGGATGCCCTCATCGGCAATCAGCACGTTGGAACCGCCGCCCAGCACCGTCACCGGCACGCCGGCAGCGGCAGCCACGCGCACGACGGCCTCAGCGTCCCGCGCGGCCGCGACGCACACCAGCAGGTCCGCCGTTCCGCCGATCCGCATCGTCGTGATCGGCGCCAGCGGTGCATCGCGAACGACCGTCGCGTCAGGCGCCACGGCGCGCACGGCGGCCGCCAAGGCATCCGGAAGCGGTGACGCCGACCACTCGCTCATGTGGCCCCTTTCACGCTGTCGTGCTGCAGCAGGGCGCCTAGGGCGGCCGCCTGGTCGACCGGCGCGAAACGCACCTGGTCGCCGGGCGCCAGTTGCGCGGCGGCGCCCGCATCGGCAGTGATGACCACCGCCGCGATGGGATAGCCGCCGGTGGTGGGCCGCTCCGCCATGAGCAGGATGGGCTGTCCCGACGGCAGGATCTGGATGGCGCCGGTGACGGTGCCGCTCGATGCGCGGCCCGGCGTCAGCAGCGGCACGGCGGGGCCCTCCAGCGGGTACGCCATCCGGCTCGCGGCAGCGGTCACCCGATAGGCCGTGGCACAGAGGACGGCCAACGCCTGTGGCGCCGCCGGCAGATCCGGCCCAGCCAGCACCCGGAGCACGTGCGACGGCCGCTCGCTTGGCCATGCGCCCTCCCGCACCGGCCCGGCAATGCGAGTCCCCACGGGCAGCCTCGTGCCATCGGTCAGCGCCCCTCGCCGCGGCAGCAGCGGCCATGCGCTCCGACTACCGAGTACCACGGGCGCATCGAGACCGCCGCGCACGCCGACGTACGCCCGCGCCCCGGTCCTGCGCTCCCCGAGTTCGAGGACCTGGCCGGGCCGCAGGGCGAGAACCAGGCCGGGCGCGACGTCGCGTCCGTCGACACGCAGGTCGAACGTGGCGCCGGTCACCACCACCTGCATGGACACTTCGGAGCGCAGCACACAGCCCACCAGCGTCACCTCCAGCGCGGACTCGTCTGGCGCGTTGCCGACCCGCCAGTTGGCCCGGCGCAGGGCGTCGCGGTCCAGCGCGCCGCCCACCGGTACGCCCAGATGCTGGTACCCCCATCGCCCCGCATCCTGCACGGTCGTGTGCATGCCGGCGCGCTCGACCAGCAAGCCAGGGACACTCACCGGCGGACCTGCCCGATCACGAAGCGGACACGCATGCCCGGCGACAGGCGGGCGGGCGGCACGGCGTGCAGGTCGAAGAGCGAGATGTCGGTTCTGCCGATGATGTGCCAGCCGCCTGGACTCGCACACGGGTAGATGCCGGTGTACTCACCGGCAATGGCCACTGACCCCGGCGGCACCCGTGGCCGGGGGGTCGCGCGGCGCGGCAGCTGCAACGCTCCGTCCAGCAGCCCGAGATAGGGAAACCCCGGCAGGAACCCGACAAAGCAGACGACGTACTCGGCGGCCGCGTGTCGTTGGCAGACCTCCTCCGGTGAGAGGCCGCAGCTGGCAGCAACCTCGGCCAGGTCGGGTCCCGCCTCGCCACCGTACCGGACGGGCACGTCCAGCACGTGTCCGCCCTCGGAGATGCCGCCGAGCCCACCGCCGGGGCCTGCCCCGCCATCGTGAAGGTCGCGCAGGGCCCGTTGGACCTCCAACACGTCACAGCGCAGAGGATCGACATGGATGACCAGTTCGCGCATGCCGGGCACGATGTCGCGCACGCCCGCCACCGCGGCCCTTGTGAGGCGACGAGCCAGCAAGTGGACGCCGGCGTTGGCAGCGAGCGGGGCCTCCGCCTCCACGCGCACCGTCAGCGCCGCGTCGCCCAGCCACGCGAGTGTCCAGGGTTCGGTCATGTCTGGTGCCGCGCACGCAACGTCTCGAGCAGGCGGGCGTGGATCTGGTCGAAGCCGCCGTTGGACATCGCCACCACGAGGTCGCCGGGGCGCGCCTCCCGGGCCACCGTCTCGACGATCGCCGCGGTGCCGTCGATGTGACGTGCCTTCAGTCCGCGCAACGACAGGTCGCGCACCAATTCAGGCACCGACAGACGCTGATCCTCGGGCAGCGACGCCCGGTACACCGAGGCGAGCACGACCTCGTCGGCGTCGCCGAAGGCCCCGGCAAATGCGGTCTGGAACAGGCGCAGGCAACTCGACGCCGACCGCGGTTCGAATATCGCCCAGATGCGCGCGTCCGGATGTGCACGACGCACACCGCGCAGCGTCTCGGCGATGGCGGTCGGGTGATGCGCGAAGTCGTCGTAGACGGCGACGCCGCTGGCGGTGCCGCGCAGCTCCATGCGCCGCTTGACCCCGGCAAAGGTCGCCAGGCCCTCGACGATCGACGCAAACGGCACGCCACGCGATGCCCCGACGGCGATCGCGGCCAACGCGTTGCGGACGTTGTGTTCCCCGGTCATCGGCACTACCGCACGCCCGAGGGGGGCGCCGTGGTGCGCGACCGTGAAGGCCGTGCCCTGTGGAACGGGCTGGAGGTCGCGCGCCTGCCAATCGGCCTGCGCGGACAACCCGAACGTCTGCACGGCACCGAGGGCCGACGACACCAGGGAGGCGGCTCCCGGGTCGTCGATCCCGATGAACACCCGCCCGTTTGACGGCACGAGCCGCAGCAGACGCGTGAACGTCGTCATGATCGCCGCGACGTCGGGATAGATGTCGGCATGATCGAACTCGACATTGTTGACCACGACGGTCTCGGGCAGATACTTGAGGAACTTCGCGGACTTGTCGAAGAAGGCGCTGTCGTACTCGTCGCCCTCGATGACGAAGTCGCGGCCGCCTCCAAGGCGGTAGCTGCCTGCGAAATTGGCAGCGATGCCGCCCACCAGCAGCGAGGGATCGCAGCCGGCGTGCGTGAGCACCCACGCCACCATGCTCGTGGTGGTGGTCTTGCCGTGCGTGCCGGCCACGACAATCGGATGGCGGTCCCACAGGAACTCGTCGCGGATGCGTTCAGGCAGCGAGCAGTAGCGCTGCCGGCGCTCGAGCACGGCCTCGAGTTCAGGGTTGCCGCGCGAGATGGCATTGCCGACCACCACCAGGTCGGCGGTCGGAGCCACATGCGACGGGTCGTAGCTGTGGTGGACGACGATGCCCTCGGCGTGCAGGAAGTCACTCATCGGCGGATAGACGCCGGCGTCGGAACCGGTGACGCGATGACCACGCCGTTGCAGCATGGCCGCCAATGTGGCCATGGCCGTGCCTGCCACGCCAATCAGGTGAATGTGCACGCGCGATGCCCCAGTCACGCGACGGCCGCCTCGTCGATCGAGAGCGTCACGCCGCCTGCGGCGCGCAGGGTCACCCGCACGCCAAATGGCAAGGTGATCATCGCGCCGGACGTGTGCCCGCTGGGCACGCCGATCACGATCGGTCCGGTGAAGCCCTCCAGGGCGTGGCAGACGGCGTCGCTGCCCGTGATGCCGCCGCCGGGCTCGTCGCATCCAGGCAAGTGGTTCAGCATCACGCCGACCACATGCTGGAACGCGCCGGCCGCCCTCAGCTGCCACAGCATGCGGTCGAGACGATACGGCCGCTCGTTGACATCGTCGAGAAACAGCACCGTGGGCTCGGTCGCGACAAACGCCCAGGGCGTGCCGAGCAGGGCGGCCAGTTGGGTCAGGGTGCCGCCACGGAGCACCCCGGCTGCCTCACCTGATTGCAGCGTACGGGCCTCTGGGAGTGGCACCAGTCCGTACGGGACCGGTTCACTGACGAGCCGCACGAAGCTCTCGCGGTCGTAGGCCTCCGGGCCGCGCGCCAGGCGCCCTTCCACCATCGGACCGTGCATGCTGACCAGGCCCGCCCTTCCCGTGCAGGTATCAAGGAGCGCCGTGATGTCGCTGTAGCCGATCAGCAGCGTCCGCGCGTGTCGGATCTCCTCGTGGTCGAGGTGCGGCAGCACCTGCGCCGATCCGTAGCCACCGCGAGTGGCGATGACCGCCGCAATACGCGGGTCGGTGAGCGCGGCCCGCAGCTGCGCGGCGCGGGCCGCAGCCGTTCCCGCGACGTAACTGGCGCCGGCGCCGGCGGCAGGCGCCGGCACCACGACCGGCTCGAAGCCCAGGGTTCGCAGCTGGTCCGCACCAGCCGCCACCTCGGCGGGCTGACACGGACTGGCCAGTGTGAGCAGCGCGATGCGGTCGCGCGGTCGCAGGGCCCGCGGGCGGAGGAACGGGCGCAGCGGCGTCATGCAAACTGCCGCATCTGCTCAGCGACGAGCGCGTGTTCGGACGACCCGATCACCTCGCGCAGGGACGGGGCAGCCGGGAGCCGACGACGCGCCTCGTCGGAGAGGTACCGCGCCTTCAACGTGGCGTGGCGTGCCAACGCCTCGTCCAGCCTGGTCGCCGGCAGCGTCTCGTCCTCGATCGCCCGCACCAGACCCTCCAGTGCGGCGTGCACCCGGTCGAGGTCGCCACCGCACTGCAGCACGGCGTCGCAGCCGGCCGCGACTGCACGCGCGGCAGCCTCTCCCGGCTCGAAACGCAGCGAGATCGCCTTCATGTCCATGTCGTCGGTGAACACCAGCCCGCCAAAGCCCAGTTGCCCGCGCAGCCGGTTGGTGATGATCTCGTGCGACAGCGTGGCAGGCGCGTGCTCGTCCAGGCTCGGCACCAGCAGATGGCAGGACATCACGGCGTCGATGCCGGCCTCGATTGCCGCACGGAAGGGTACCCACTCCACGTGCTCGAGGCGATCGGGCGACAGGTCCACCACCGGAAGGTCTTCATGCGAATCGACGGCGGCCTCCCCGTGCCCGGGGAAATGCTTGCCGCACGCCGGCAGGCCCTCCTTCTGCAGCGCCTGCAGCAGTGCCACGCCGTGGCGCGCGACGCGGGCGGGATCGTCGGACAACGCGCGGTCGCCGATCGCTGGGTTATCGCGCCGCGTCAGCACGTCGAGCACCGGGGCAAAGTTCAGGGTGATGCCCATCGCTCTGACTTCGCGCGCCAGCGCGCGCCCGAAACGCCGTGTCAGGTCGAGGTCGTCGGCGCGGCCAAGGCTGGCAGGTGCGGGCCACACGGTGAGCGGAGTCCTCACGCGCTGGACACGCCCTCCTTCCTGATCGACAGCAACCCAGACCGGATCGGTACGAGACAGCTCGGCAGCTTCGCGCGCCAGATCAGCCACCTGCGCAGGCTCGGCGGCATTCCTGGCAAAAAGCACGATGCCCCCGAGGTCGAAGTCGCGAGCCAAGGAGCGCAGCTCGACGGGAATGGCGTGTCCGTGGAATCCAGCCAGCAGCAGCTGCCCCACCTGTCGTCGTCTGTCGCGCTGGGTCATTGGGAGGCCGACCTCCCGGGCGCGGCCGAATTGGCCTCGCCGGGGAAGGTCGAGGCGTCATTATAATGACCGCGATCCTGCGTACCCGGGCGCATGCTCACCGGGACCTCGCCCCTCGTGGAAAACGTCGCCATCGCCCGCGTGCTTGCCGAAATCGGCGACCTGCTCGAGATCCGCGGGGACAACCCCTTCAAGATCCGCGCGTATCGCAATGCCGCCCAGGTCGTCCGCGATTGCGGCGAACGAGTGGCCGGGCTGGCGTCGGCGGACCTGCGCGCACTCCCGGGCATCGGCAAGGACATCGCCGCCCGCGTCCTGGAACTGGCCGAGACCGGTGGGTCGGCATTCCATCGCGAGCTCGCCGCGGCGTTCCCGGCCGGGCTGCTCGACGTGTTGCGACTGCAAGGGGTGGGCCCCAAGACGACGGCGCTGCTCTATCAGGAACTGCAGGTAGGCTCGGTCGCGCAGCTGACACAGGCCCTCGACTCGGGCGCCGTCCGCGGCGTCAAGGGCATGGGCCCCGGCAAGGAAGCCGCGTTGCGCAAGGCCATCGAGGACCACCAGTCCTTTGCCGGTCGATATCTGGCGTCAGAGGTCTGGCAGCAGGCGCACGCCGTGCTCGCGCACCTCAGCGCCGCATGCCCCGACGCCACCTTCGATCTCGTGGGCAGCCTTCGCCGCGGGGCCGAGACCTGCGGCGACCTCGACATCCTGGCCACCGACGCCGGTCCCGAGGTGATGCAGCACTTCACCTCGTTTGCACGGGTCGAGCGGGTGCTCGGGCAAGGTCCGACAAAGAGCAGCGTGCGACTCGGCAAGGGCCTGCAGGCCGACCTGCGGCTCGTGCCCGCCGAGTCGCGCGGCGCGGCGCTGCAGTACTTCACCGGCAGCAAGGCCCATAACATCGAGCTGCGCGATCGGGCCGTGCGCCAGGGCCTCAAGCTGAACGAGTACGGATTGTTTCGACTCGAGGACGACACGCGGGTGGCCGGCGAGACCGAGGCGAGCATCTACGAAGCCCTCGGCCTTGCGTGGATCGCCCCGGAACTGCGCGAGCAGCGCGGCGAATTCGAGGCCGCCAGCGCCGGACGCCTCCCGGTGCTGATTGAACGCGCGGACCTGCGCGGCGATCTGCACTGCCACACCACCGCCACCGACGGCAAGGACACGATTCGAGCGATGGCACGGGCTGCCCAGGAGATCGGGTTGAGCTATCTGGCCATCACCGATCACAGCCAGGCCCTGGCCATGGCCAACGGCCTGGACGAGCGGCGGGCCCTCGCCCACGCCGCGGCTGTCCGAGCGCTGAACGACGAACTGGACGGCATCACGCTGCTGGCCGGCATCGAATGCGACATCCGCGCCGACGGCACCATGGACCTGGCCGACGACTGCCTGGCCCAGCTGGATGTCGTGGTGGCCTCGGTGCACTCGGCGCTGTCGCAGGAGCCCGAGCGGATGACCGACCGTGTCCTGCGGGCCCTCGAGTGCCCGTGGGTCGATATCCTGGGCCATCCGACGGCTCGGATGCTGTTACGCCGCGACGCGTCGGGGCTCGATGTCGAGGCTGTCATCAGCCAGGCCGCACTTCTCGGCGTCGCGCTGGAGATCAACGGGCAGCCGCATCGCCGCGATCTGCATGACGCGCATGCCCGCCTCGCCCGCGACCGTGGGGTGAAGATCGTGCTTTCGAGCGACGCACACGGCGTGGCTGGATTCACGCACCTGCACTGGGCCACCTTCACCGCGCGTCGGGCGTGGCTGACACCGCAGGATGTGCTGACCTGCCTGCCGCTCGAGGCGCTGCGGGCCGCCCTACGCCGTCACCGGAGAGACGCATGACCGTGCTCGAACAACTGCGCGCGCTGTACTTCAACGTGACCCGGTCGACGATCGGTGACGACTTCGGGCGCGCCATCGATCTCTTCAAGGAACTCACCACCGACGGGGATCGCGAAAAAGCCGCGGTCTTCATGGAGGGCATCGCAGAGATGCGGCGCGAGTGGAGTGGGGAGCCGCGCGGCGCGAGCAAGGGCGCGCGTCCGCCCGGGCCAGGCCGGTCCTCCACTGCTGCGAAGCCGGCCCAGCCGCGCCGCCGGCCCGGTCCGAAGCCGCGGTAGCGCCTCAGGACTTGCGCGACTGCAGCACGTCCATCTGCTTGCGCGCCGCCAGCCTGATGCTTTCCGGGACGTTGCGGTCGACGGTCAACCCCTTCAGGTCGCGTTCGGCGAGGCGCAGCACCAGCGGCAGCGACACCGCTGGCGGGGTTCTGGGATTCTTCACCAGCGCGGCGATGACCGGATAGCGCTTCGTCCATGCGCGGCTCGTGCCGATCAGCCGCAACACCTCTTCGGACACGTTCTGCATCCGCGCGAAGTTCTCCACCTCGACGTCGGTGAGCTTGGGGCTGGACATCACGGCCGTCGAGACGACGCGGTTGGGATCGCGCACCAGGATCGAGCGCTGCTCACGCCGGCCGAGGGTTGCGATCTTGATCTTGTCGGGCACCGGGAGCGAGGTGAGCAGGACACGCGCCTCCTCCTCGTCCTCCGGCAGCGGCGCGTCCACCAGGGCGGGCACAATCGCCGGCGCGCCGCTGGCGATCAGCAGTGCGGTGCTGCGCGCTTCGAACCAGGCACGCAATTCGGGCGGCGGGTCCGCGCGTGCAAAGAAGGCGTCCAGGGCGGGGGGGGGGATCCCGTCGATCGTCGCGAGGGCCAACGACACGACGTCAGGGTCCTCGTCGATGGCCATCAGCGCCAGTAGCGCGAGACGTTGGAGTCCGTCGGCGGTGGCCTGACCGCGCGCCGCCAGCAAGCGCACATCGCGTGGCACGTCACGCTTGAGGAACAGGTAGACGACCGGCGACGACACCCCGAGGTGCACGGTCGCTACGGTGTCTGGAACTGTGCAACGGTGGACGGCAGGATCGTCGCGCGCGCGATTTGCCCCGCCGCGCCGAGCGCCTTGCCCGGACGACCATTCAGCTCGTAGGCGAAGTTGCCGGCATCGCCGACGACGATCTGCAGGCGCTCGGCCGCGTCGACGGCGAGGCGTTCACCTGGCGCGACCTCGCGGGCCACGCGCATCTGCCCATCGGCCGAGACCTGCACCCAGCAGCGCCCCGACGGCGCCACCACGAGCCGCAACGGCGCCTTCGGCGCCGCGGGCCCGGTCTCCTGCATGGTCGTCATCGGAGCCGGCGGCGCGCTTGGCGTGGCAGCAGAGGCCGGGGTCACAGGCGCGCTGGCCGTCTCGACCACGGGCGTGGCCGACGAGGGCGGCGATCGGTCGGCGTCCGACACCACTGCCGGCGACACGCTCTCGTGCGGCGCCGGTGAGGACTGCAGCCCGATCCATGCGGGCCTCAGAAGATAGACCAGCGCCAGGACGAGAAAGCCAACGCCGACCAGCACGAGGGTGCCCATCCCAGGGCCGTCTCCCTGCGTGCGGCGCGCCGGGGCCTCGTCGATGTCGTCATCGCGCTGGCTTGGTTCGTCGGACAGGAACTGGGTGACTGTTCCGTCGGGGTCGAGGCCGACCAGCGAGGCGTACGAGCGGATGAAGCCGCGCGTGAAGATGCCGCCTGGCAACTTGTCGAACTGGTTTTTCTCGATCGCGTCGAGAAACCGCACCGAGATATTGGTCTTCTCTGCAATTGCATGCAGTGAGACCTTCTGGCGCTCCCGTGCTTCCCGCAATCGTTCGCCAACGGTCACTCTGCCCGCCCCTGGTCTTGAAACACCGTGTGAATCTTTCCCACGACCGCCGCCAACGACGACGGGCCCTGCGCAAACGCACGAACGAAGAGATCGATACCGGCGATGCCACAGGCGCCTGCATCACGCACGGCCCCGCACCGAGCGAGGTCGATGCCCCCAACAGCCACGACCGGCACCCCGCCCGCCCGCGTCGCCCAGTCCGACAACGCCGCCACCCCAGCGACCGGCGCCACGGCGGGTTTGGAAACCGATCGGAACACCGTTCCGAACAGCAAGAGGTCCGCGTCCTGCGCGACGTCCCGGTGGTCGCCGCCATGGATCGAACGACCAATCAGCAACCCGGACGGCCAGACACCGCGCACCCGCGAGGCCGGCATGCCCGAGCCACGAAGGTGCACGCCATGTGCACCCGCGGCCACGGCGATGTCGGCCCGTTCGTTCACCAGGACGCGACAGGTGGTGCCGCGCACTGCCGCCACCGCCGCCCGCGTCACCCGCAGTATGCGGTCGTCAGCCCACGTACGCTCACGCACCTGCACGGCGTCGACGCCGGCGTGCGCCAGCGCCGCCACAAACGCGACCAGCGTCGCCTCGGCGCCCCGGCCTGACTCCGCGAGCCGCTCGCTGTCGGTGATGGCCAGCGTCCTCGGCGGCCACATCCCTAAGCGCCCGGCACCGGTGGCGACACCCGGCGCTTCGACAGCATGAAGCCGATCTCCATGACCGCCGCGACGACACTGACGATGCCGACGCCGGTGACTGCCCCGCGCACGAACGGGTGGGTCAGCCACGACGCGAGCCCGGGCTGCAGCACGGCAAAGTAGTTGCGGTCCCAGAACTGCGTCCAGGGCGCCAGGACCAGCAGCAGCCCTGCCTCGAGCAGGTACAGTGCGAGCAATACGCGACTGAACAGGGAAACGACTAACCTCCGGCATCGACGCGCAGCAGACGATCCAGTCGTGCGCGCGCGTCACGATAGTCCTCGACCTGCGACAACAGGTCGAGCAGCACGCCCAGGGCACGGTCGGTTTCACCGAGCGCCTCGAGCGACTCGGCCAGATCGTACAGCACCGCGCGCTTGACCGCAGCATCGGGCACGGCTGCCGCGGCCGCCTGTTCGTACCAGCCAACCGCTTCCCCGAGCTGACCGCGAGACCGATGCAACTCGGCCAGGGCGAGCGCAGCGTCGAACCGGGCCCGTGGCTCTGCCGACGCGCGCTCGAAGGCGCGTGCCGCTTCCGAGAGCAGTCCGGCAGCCAGGAACACCCGACCCGCGGCGAGCTGTTGCTCGGCCACCGCGCGGTCGTCGGTACGACGATGGAGGTCGGCAAACACGGCGTCGAGTTCCGCACTGCCATCGGCAGGGACCAACGCGACGGGCGCAGCATCGGTCAGCGCGTCGGCGGGCGCGACATGCACGGGCGCAGCCCACGTCGCGCCGGCGACAGCGGCCGAAGGAGGGTCCTCGCGGTCGGCGCCATCACCGGACGCTGCCGCCGGCGCGGTGTCGGGGCGCGGGCGCACCAGCGGTTCGGGCAGCACCGGGTCCCACTGCTTCAGTTCCTCGAGGAGCTGCGTGAGGTCGATCTCTTCCTCGATCCTCCATTGCGGGTCGGCGTCGGCGCCGTGGGAGGCTGGTGAAGAGTCCGACGCTGCCCGGGGCTCGACCTCGACTCGAGGTCCGGCTGCGGATTCGTCCTCCTCGACCAGCGCGGCGGCGGGCGGCCCGGCCGTTTCGGCGGCCTGGTCTGGCACGTCGAGCGATTGCTCCGGTAGCTCGAGGCGCGAGGTGGCGGCTTCAGCGGCCGGCTCCTCGTCCGACGTCTCGCGATCGTGGACCGCGGGCCCGACCCACCCGACAGGGTCCGACTGCGCGCCACAGGCGCTGTCGTCGTCCTCAGACCGCTGAAGCCGCGCGTCGGCGGCAGGCACCGCTGGCAGGTCCGTACGCCAGGCACGCGGCACCGCGAAGGGCGGCCGCTCCGTGGTGCCGTGGTCCATCGATGGGGTGCGGAACCGGCCGAACAGGGGCGACACCGCCTCGTCGAGTACAGGTGGGGGCGCCCCCGCGTCGGCGGGAGCGGCTGGCGCGTGCACCGGTTCGGTGATCTCGGGGGATGGGCCCGGGGGACTCGCGCCGAGGTCGACATCCCGCCCCAGCAGATCGGCCCAATTGAAGACCGCGGCTGGTGAGGGCAGGACCGGCACCGCCTGCTGCGCGTCGGCAGCCGGCGAAGGAGTGGCGGCAGCAGCCGGCGGCGACTCCGGCACCACGGGCGCTGCCGGCACTCCGGGCACCCAGTCGTCCCACGCAGGGCGAGAAGGGATGGCTGGCTCTGGCTCGGGCCCGACGACCGGCACGTCGGCTGCCGGTGACGACATCCAAAGTGGGAGGTCGTCACCCTCGTCAAGGCCCGGCTCGTGGTCGACACTTCCGCCCGGCGGCGTCAACAGCGCAGCGAGGAACGCGTCCGGCTGCGTCACACCGTCGCGGGCGAGGAGTTCGAGCAGCAAGGTGCGGGCAGGTTCGGCGCCGGCCTCGCGCACGAAGAGGTCCTCGGCCACCGCGCGTGCCTCGGCGAAACGGCGGTCGGCGACATACGCACCGACCAGGGCATGCTGGGCACGAGCGAGGCCTGGCAGATCGGCATCCACGCAGGCCTCGACCCACTGCAGCAAGAGCGCAGTGGTGAGCAGTCCGCGTGCCTCGGCCTCTTCGAGCGCCGCCACCGCCTGCCCGGTCTGCCCTGCCGCCGTCCAGGCGGCGACGGCTGAGGCCAGCGCGGCGCGGGCGGCGCCCGGGTAGCGTGGGGCGAGGGCGTAGACGGGCGCGAGCACGACGTCAGGCTGCGTGCCGGCGTTGACACGCCCGGACACCAGAGGGTCGATCTCGTCGGCATGACCGCTGCGGTAGGCCAGTTCGACCAGCATCACGAGCGCGGGCGCCTCCGCGGCGTCCAGCGAGGCCGCCAGTGCTGACGCTTTCTCGAACGCACCGCGGTCACAGGCCGCCTGCACCAGCCTCACCCGTACGGACACGTCCTCCGGCTCGAGATCCAGCACCGCCTGCCAGGCATCCTCGGCGTCGGGCCCGCCGTCGGCCAGGGCGGCCTGCTGGCGCAGCCGGACCAATCGTTCAGCGGGCGATTCTGGCGGCGGTGGGGCTGGGGCTGCCTGGGCGGTGAACGCCGCAGCTACCAGCGTCGGCACCGGCACGTCGTCAACCGCGGTCCGCGCAGGCGCGGCGATCAAGGCCGCAACGGGCACGGGCCGCGGTGTGGCGCCCGCCCGATATGCCGGTGGCGTAGGGATGGCCGCACTCAGGCCGGTCGGGGTGATCTCGAAGCTGGCCAGTCGTTGGCGCGCGGCCTCGGCGCCCGCGGTGTCGCCGCGTCGCTGACGCAGATCGGCGACCCGCTGGAAGGCCAGTCGGGCATCGGCTCGCAGGTTCACTTCGAGCGAGACCTCACCGAGTTGCCACAGCGCGTGCTCATCGGAGGGCTCGAGCTTGAGCACTTTCTTGTAGAGCGCCGCCGATTTGGTGTGGAAGCCCTCCGCGAAGAGGTGGTCGGCCCACCGGGCGAACTGCCGCGCCGCGCCTTCACGCTGACTGGCCCGCTCGAGCAGATCGGCCAGCTGCTTGACCATGCCCCAGTCGACCGGCTCGAGGTAGGCCAGTTCCTGGTACTGCGCGATCGCCTCATCCAGCCGCCCCTGGCGCAGGCATTTCTCGGCTTGACGGGTCAGTTCCTCGCGAGTGGTCATCAGCAACCGGTGTCGTCGTCGATCAGCAGATCCAGCAAGGTGGCGGGCCGGAAGCTGCGGCGGTGTGCCGCGCTCAGCCCATGCACGCGGATCGCCGCCAGGTGCTCGGCGGTGCCGTACCCCTTGTGCCTGGCGTACCCGTACCGCGGGTCTTCCTGGTCCATCACCATCATCATGCGGTCACGGGTCACCTTGGCCACGATCGAGGCTGCGGCGATGCAGGCGCAGCGCCGGTCGCCCTTCACCAGACCCTGATGAGGCACCGCGAGGCCCGGGATGGCAAACCCGTCGGCAAGGACGTAATCGGCGGCGGGGTCCAATCCCAACACCGCCTCCCGCATGGCGGCCAGGGAGGCACGATGGATGTTGAGGGTGTCGATGTCCAGGACCGATCGCGAGACCACCCGCCAGGCGACGGCGTAGCGGAGGATCCGGTCGTGAAGACGCGCCCGGGCGTCCGGGCTCAGCAGCTTGGAGTCGCGCAGGCCGGAGATGGGCTTGGCGGGATCGAGCACGACGGCAGCCGCCGTCACGGGGCCGGCCAGGCAGCCTCGGCCGACCTCATCCACACCGGCCACACACTGGTGGCCGGCGCGACGCAGCGCGTTCTCGATATTGCGACGGGCCGACGGCCTCGTCCGGGCAGGTGCGGGTGCCATCCGGGGATGGCCGGCTGGCGACTGCCACCCGGCCTCGCTGGAGACGGCTCTGTTACTGGGCCCGCGGTGCGACCTTGCGGGGCGCATCCTTCATGCGGGCCGCCTTGCCCCGGAGCGCGCGCAGGAAGTAGAGCTTGGCGCGACGCACCTTCGCGGTACGGATGACCTCGATCTTGTCGATCACCGGCGAGTGCAGCGGGAAGATGCGCTCGACGCCCTGCCCGAACGACACCTTGCGCACGGTGATGGAGGCCCGTGTGCTGCCCCGGTGCATGCCGATGATCAGGCCCTCGTACACCTGGATGCGCTCCTTGTCGCCCTCGCGCACCTTGACGTGCACGCGGACCGTGTCGCCGGACTTGACGGCGGGGCGCTGGGTGAGTTGCTCGGCTTCGATGGTCTCGATCTGGGTCATGACTGTGGTCCTTGCCTCTCGCCAGCCGTCCACGCGGCTAGCCATTGTCGCTCTTGCTCGGTCAGCGCCTCGTCAACCAGCAGGTCCGGTCGCCGTTCGTACGTGCGTCGCAGAGCCTGCTGACGTCGCCAGCGGTCGATCTCGCCGTGGTGCCCCGACAGCAGCACCGCGGGTACGTCCAGGCCGCCAAAACTGGCCGGCCGCGTGTAGTGCGGGTGATCCAGCAACCCGCGGGTGAAGGAGTCTCGCACCACCGACTCCGCATCCCCCACCACTCCGGGCACCAACCGGGCCACGGCATCCACGATCACGAGCGCCGGGAGTTCGCCGCCGGAGACGACGAAATCGCCGATGGACACCTCTTCGGTGACCAGCGCCGTACTCACCCGCTCGTCCACCCCTTCGTACCGTCCGCACACCAGCACCAGGTGCGCGTGGCGGCTGTACTCCTCGGCCACCGCCTGCGAGAACCGTCGCCCCTGCGGCGAGGGCAACAGCACCGCGGCCGGCTCGCCGCGGGTCTCCCGCAGGTGCGCCAGCGCCCGGAAGATCGGCTCCGGTTTCAACACCATCCCCGGCCCGCCCCCGAATGGCGTGTCGTCGACGACCTTGTGGCGGTCGGTCGTGAAGTCCCTCAGGTCGTGGACCTGCAGGTCAATCAGACCGCTGCCCACCGCCCGCCCCAGAATCCCCTCCTGGAGGCCGGCCCGCACCATGGCGGGAAAGATGGTCACGATGTCGATGCGCACGCCGCTTCGGCCCCGGGGTGTTCAGGTCCAGCAACCCGTCGGGTGGCCGGACCACGATCAGATCCGGTCGCAGTACCGGGCACATCGCCGGTGTCAGCGGAATCTGGACTTCTTCCTGCCCGCGCTGTACGACCAGCATGCCCGACGATCCGGTCGGCTCGACGCGCATGACCGTCCCTACCGCTTCGCCCGACTCGGTCTCCACTGGCGCGCCGACGTACTGGTACCAATAGAACTCGCCTTCGGGCAACGGCACCAGCGCCGACTCGGGTACCCGCAATTCCCGGCCCAGCGCCTCGATGTCCTCGATGCGCTCGAGACCCCGGAAGCACAGCAGCGGCTTGCCTGCGTGGACCCGGGACCGCTCGATCTCCAGGACCACCACGGCCTCTCCCTGGCGGGCATGCAGATGAGCGCCTTCGGCGAATCTGACCTCAGGAAAATCGGTCTCCGAGGCAATCAGCACGTCGCCGCGCAGCCCATGCGGGCGCGCGATGCGCCCCACCACCACCATGTCGTCCCAGCGGTCCACGGTCGGCAGCGTCAGCGCCGCGGGGCGCCGTCGCGGAACTCGACCTGCACCTTCCGCCCGTCGCGTTCCGCGGTGGTCTGCGCCAGCGTCCGCAGCGCCTGCGCCGTGCGGCCCTGGCGCCCAATCAGCCGACCGAGCTCGCCGGGCGCCATGAACACCTCCACCACCGACACGCCGTGATGCTCGGCCTCGGTGACGGTCACCCCCGCAGGGTCGTCGGCCAACGCCCGGGCGACCACCTCCACGAGGGCGCGAACGTCACCCATCTACGCCGTCGCCGCAGGCGCCGCGGCGGCCTCGACGACCGGCAGCGGCGCGCGCTTGACCAGCGTCCGGACCGAGTCGGATGCCTTGGCGCCGACGCTCAGCCAGTACTGCATGCGCTCGCGGTCGATCACAAGGATCTCAGGCGACTTGCGCGGGTTGTAGTGGCCGAGGATTTCCACGAACGCGCCTTCACGCGCGTTGCAGGAATCAATCACTACGATGCGATAGAACGGGGACTTCTTGGCGCCCTGGCGGCGCAGCCGAATCGTGACCATCTGCTCTCTCTTCATGGCCGGGCGTGCGACCCGGCCTCATTCATCGTCAGGGCAGCTCGAGGAGCTGCCTCTACCTAGCGCAGCGTCCGCTGCGCCTGCATGGCGGCCTTCATCATGCCCATCTGCTTGCGCAGCTTGCCGCCGCCCTTGCCACCCGCCAGCCCACCCATCATCTTCATCATCTTCTTCATCTCGAGAAACTGCTTGATGAGACGATTGACCTCCTCCACCGATCGGCCGCTGCCGCGCGCGATGCGACGACGACGACTGCCGTTGAGGAGCTGATGGTTCCGGCGTTCGCGGGGCGTCATCGAGGTGATGATGGCTTCCACGTGCGCCATCTGCTTGCCGTCGATCTTGCCCTGCATCTGCTGCTTCACCTGCCCCATGCCCGGCAACATGCCGAGCAGGTTCTCGAGCGGCCCCATCTTCTTGATGGTCTGCAACTGCTCGCGGAAATCCTCGAGCGTGAAATCGTTATCGAGAATCTTCTGCTCGAGCCGGGCCGCGTCCTGCTGCGTGACCACCGACTCGGCCTTCTCGATCAGCGACAGCACGTCGCCCATCCCCAGCACCCGCGATACCACCCGGTCGGGATGGAAGGCCTCGAGATCCTCGATGCGCTCGCCGCTGCCCGTGAAGGCGATCGGCACGCCGACGACCGAGACCACCGAGAGCGCCGCACCGCCACGCGCGTCCCCGTCCATCTTCGACAGCACCACGCCGGTCACGCCAACCCGCCGGTTGAACTCGCCAGCGCTCTTGATGGCGTCCTGCCCGGTCATCGCGTCGGCGACGTACAACTGGTCGGTCGGCCGTACCGCCGCCTTGATCGCCTCGAGCTCGACCATCAGCTCGTCGTCGATGTGCAGTCGGCCCGCCGTGTCCACGATCACGGTGTCGTAGCCGAGCGTCCGCGCTTCCTGCATGGCGCCTGACGCACGCGACACCGGGTCCAGATTGCCCGCCGGATCGTGCACCCGCACGCCGGCCTGCTTGGCCACCAGGTTCAACTGCTCGATTGCGGCCGGACGACGAACGTCCGTAGAGACCACGATCGGGTGCTTGCCCTGCTTGACCAGCCACCTGCCCAACTTGCCCGTGGTGGTCGTCTTGCCCGACCCCTGCAGGCCGAGCATCAGGATCACCCGGGGCGTGGCTGACACCGGCGGCAGTCCGCCCTGGGTGTCGCCAAACAACGCCAGCATCTCGTCGCGCACGATGCGCACCACCTGCTGGCCGGGGCTGAGGCTCTTGAGCACCTCGGCATCCACGGCGCGGTCGCGCACCTTGTCGACAAACGCCTTCACCACCTTGAAGTTGACGTCGGCTTCGAGCAGCGCCATGCGGATTTCCCGCAAAGCGATTTCGACGGTCTCCGGCGTCAGGCGCACCTCTCTCCCGAGGTTGGCAAAGACGTTTTGAAGGCGGTCGCTGAGCGAGTCGAACATCACACACGTCCACCCGGACCGCCCGGCGGCCCTGTGGCAAACCACGAGTCTACCATGGGTTACGGTCCGATCGCCCCTGGATCCGGGGGGATGGGGGCGGCGGTCACACGCCCCTACACCCCCTTGAGCGTGTGCCCCAGCTTGTGCTTCTTGGTCGTCAGGTACTTGAGGGTGTGCTCGCCCGCGGGAATCTCGAGCGGAACAGTCGAGGTGACCGACAGGCCGTAGCCCTCGAGGCCGACGAATTTGCGAGGATTGTTGGTGAGCAGGCGCATCGACCGGACGCCGATCTGTCGCAGAATCTGGGCGCCGATGCCGTAATCGCGCTGGTCAGCCTTGAAGCCGAGGCGCTCATTGGCTTCCACGGTGTCCAGTCCCTGGTCCTGCAGCGCGTACGCGCGGATCTTGTTGGCCAGCCCGATGCCGCGCCCCTCCTGGTTCAGGTACAGGAGCACCCCGCGCCCCTCGGCGGCGATGCGCTGCATGGCCGTCTCGAGCTGGGGGCCGCAGTCGCAGCGCGCCGAGTGGAACACGTCGCCGGTCAGGCACTTGGAGTGCACGCGGACCATGACGTCGGTGCCGTCGCCGACGTCGCCCCGGACCAGCGCGACGTGCGTCTCGTCATCCACCGGGCTGTCAAACGCGTGCACGGTGAAGTCGCCGTACTCGGTCGGCAGCCGTGCGGTGGCCACAGCCTGCACGAGCCGCTCGTGCCGCATCCGGTAGCGCACGAGGTCGGCGATGGTGATCATCAGCAACCCGTGCTTGCGCGCGAACTTGCCGAGGTCGGGCACGCGCGCCATGGTGCCGTCCGCGCGCATGATCTCGCAGATCGCCCCGGCCGGGGCCAGGCCCGCGGCGCGCGCCAGATCGACGGCGGCTTCGGTGTGGCCGGTCCGCACGAGCACGCCACCCGAACGCGCCCGCAGCGGGAAGACGTGCCCAGGCCGCGCCAGGTCGTCGGGCCGCGTCGCCGGATGGACGGCGGCCCGGATTGTGGCCGCGCGATCGGGGGCCGAGATACCGGTCGAGGTCGATGCCTTGGCCTCGATGCCGACGCACATGGCCGTGCCGGTCCGCGAGGAGTTCTGCTGCACCTGCAGCGGGATCTCGAGCCTGTCGAGGCGCTCGGGGGTCATCGCCAGGCAGATCAGGCCTCGGCCATGCGTGGCCATGAAGTTGATCGCCTCAGGCGTCACCAGTTCGGCGGCCATGGTCAGGTCGCCCTCGTTCTCGCGATCCTCGTCGTCGACGACAATCAGCATCTGCCCGAGCTTGAAGGCCGCGATGGCCTCTTCGACCGACGCGAACGGCGCGCGGCGCTTCGACGCGCCCGCCGCGATGCGCATGCCCGTGGTCACGAGCGCGCCGCTCCGAGCGACATGCCGCGCAGGACGTACTTGCCCACCATGTCGCATTCGAGGTTCACGAGGACTCCTGGCGCCGCGTGGCGCAATGTGGTGGCGATCCAGGTGTGCGGAATGATCTGGACGTCAAAGGTGCTGTCGGAGAGCGACGCAACCGTCAGGCTGATGCCGTCTACCGCGACCGAGCCCTTCTCGATGAAGTATGCGGCCAGCGCGGGCGGGAAGGAAACCGTCACCCGGTGGAACGCCCCTTCCGGCGTGACCCCGTCGATACGACCCGTCCCGTCCACGTGGCCCTGGACGAAATGTCCGCCAAGCCGGCTGCCCACGGCCAGGGGACGCTCGAGGTTGACCAGGGATCCTGGGACCAGCGCCCCGAGAGCCGTCACCCGCAGGGTCTCGGGCGACACGTCCGCGCTCCATGACGTCGCGTCCCGCGTCACGACCGTGAGGCAGACGCCGCTGGTGGCGACGCTGTCGCCAGGCGCCAGGGCCGCGCCGAGTGGCGTCTCGATCGTGAGCCGCTGGCCACCGGCCACCGACAGCATTGCCCGCACAGTCCCGGTGGCTTCAATCAGTCCCGTAAACATCGGCTTCCATGAGGACGTCGGGCCCGAGGGCCACGGTTCGAGGAGCCCATCCGCTCAGCCAGGCGGGCACGGCCCACCGTACGGCATCGGGCCCGAGCGCGCGCTCGGCGACGATCTCGCTGACGCGGTCGACGACGCCCGCCTGCCAGCAGGCGGCCTGCAGCGTGGGTCCGCCTTCGACCAGCAGGGAGTGCACGCCACGCTCAACCAGCGCCGTGAGCGCACCGGCGATGGTGCCGTCGGTGGCCACCACCTCGACGCCCCGCTCCCGCAGCGCGGTGGCGGCCGGGCTGCTGCCGCCGTGGTCGCTGGCGATCACCAGAACCGGCCCCGCCTCCAGGCTCTGCACCAGGCGGGACGACAAAGGCAGAGCCGCGCGTCGATCGAAGACCACGCGCAGCAGCCGACGATGGCGGTAGACCTCACGTGATGTCAACAGCGGATCATCGACACGGGCGGTGGTGGCACCGACGGCAATGGCATCGACGCGCCCGCGCAACCGCTGCGTCCACCGCGCGGCTTCCTCGCCGCTGATCGCGGTGCGCTGACCGGCGGCCGCGGCGACGGCACCATCGAGACTCATCGCGACCTTGAGATGCACCCACGGCCGGCCGCGTTCGACGCTGCGGAAAAACGGCGCGTTCTGGCGTCGCGCGTCGGCGCGGCCGACCCCCGTCGTCACGTCGATCCCGCAGCCTCGCAGGTACGCCAACCCGTGCCCGGCCACCAGGGGAAAGGGATCGCCGGTTGCCACCACCACTCTCCGGACGCGCGCCCGGGCGACGGCTTCGCAGCACGGACCCGTGCGACCGGTATGGCTGCAGGGTTCGAGGGTGCAGTACAGCGTGGCCCCGACCGCACGGCCACCGGCCGCCTGCAGCGCCACCACTTCGGCGTGCGGGCCGCCTGCCGCCTGGTGATAGCCGCTCCCCACCACCACCCCCTCGTCGTCCACGATGACGGCGCCGACGATCGGATTGGGCGTCGTGCTGGCCAGGCCGCGTTCGGCATGCCACAGCGCCCGCGCCATGAAGCGGGCATCCTCCGGCTGGAGGTGGCCGTCCACGTGACGCAGGTCTACCACGCCTCGTCGAAAAGGGCGTCGACGTACTCGCGCGGGTTGAACGGGACCAGGTCGTCGATCTGTTCGCCAGTGCCCACGTACAGGATGGGCAGGCGCAAGTCCTGCGCGATGGCCACCGCGACGCCGCCCTTGGCCGTGCCATCGAGCTTGGTCAGGATGATGCCGTTGACGCCGGAGACTTTCATGAACTCGCGCGCCTGTGCCACGCCGTTCTGCCCCACCGTTGCATCAAGCACCAGCAGCACCTCGTGCGGGGCCCCCTCGACCTCCCGGGCCGCGATACGCTTGATCTTGTCGAGCTCGTTCATCAGGTTGACCCGCGTGTGCAGGCGGCCGGCCGTGTCCACCAGCACCGGATCGAGCTGACGCGCCCGGGCGGCCTGGATCGCATCGAACACGACGGCGGCCGGGTCCGAGTTGGGCTGCGCCCGGACGAAGCCGACCTCGGCGCGCCGGGTCCAGATCTCCAACTGCTCGACGGCGGCCGCGCGGAACGTGTCGGCGGCGCAGACCAGCGGCTTCTGTCCCTGCTGCTTGAGCAGGTGCGCGAGCTTGCCGATCGAGGTCGTCTTGCCGGTGCCGTTGACGCCCACGATCAGCACCACGCGCGGATGGGCGCCGGGCGCTGGCGCCGGCGCAGCGCCCTCGAGGATCGCCAGGATCTCGTCGCGCACGAGGGGCATCAGGTCGTCGCCACGGCGCGCCTTGCGCCGCACCGCTTCGACGATGCGGTCGGTGGCCACCACGCCGACGTCGCAGGTGATCAGCGCCTCTTCGAGAGCGTCGAGCGACTCAATCCGCCGCGTCCTGACGTCGGCGGTGGCGCCCGTGCTGCCAGGGGCGACGAGGGTGCCGCCATCGGCGGCCCCGAACAGCTGGTCTTTCGTCTTCTGCAGGCTCGACTTCAGGCGGTCGAAAAAGCTCACCCGGTCAGTGTAGCAATCCGCCTGAAGCCCGGGGCGGGTGGCGCACCAGGCCGGAGCCGCTCGAGGGGTGCGGCACGGCCGCGCGCCGGGAGCCAGGGCGGGCCGTGACGCGGCCTACTGGCGCTCCTGCTTCTGCGGCCGCAGCATCAGCGCCTCGGTGGCGGCCATGGGCAGGGTACGACCGGCCAGCACGTCAGCCATCTGTTCAGCGATCGGTAGCTCGACTCCTGCCGCGGCACCCAGCGCCAGCATGCCCCCGGCCGTGTTCACCCCCTCGGCCACCATGCGCGTGCTGGACAGAATCTGGTCGAGTGCCCGGCCCTCACCCAACTGCACGCCGAGGTGGTGGTTGCGACTGGCGGTGCCCGTACAGGTCAGGACCAGGTCGCCAAGGCCGCTCAAGCCGGCCAGTGTCTCGGCGCGGCCACCCACCGCCACCGCAAGACGGGTCATCTCGGCGAGACCGCGCGTCACCAGTCCGGCCAGTGCGTTGTGACCAAGGCCCAGACCTTCGACCACGCCTGCGGCGATGGCGATCACGTTCTTGTAGGCGCCGCCGATCTCCACGCCGGCCACATCGTCGGTGGCATAGACCCGGAAGCGCTTGCCGCGCAGCTGGTCCTGGACGCGAGCGCTGGCCATGGCATCGGTGGCCGCCGCCACAATGGCGGTGGGCAGGTCGCGCGCGACCTCCTGGGCGAAACTGGGCCCCGACAGGACCACGACCGGACAGCCCGGGGGGAGTTCCTCCGCGAGCACCTGGGACATGCGCGTCCATGTCGCCCGCTCGAGGCCCTTGGTGGCGCTCACCACAACGGTGCCGGGCCGTACGGCGTGCGCCACCTGCCGCAGCGTCTCGCGCGTGCCGTGGGACGGCACGGCCCAGACGATCATCGAGGCCTCGGCCACGGCGCGCGCCGTTTCGTGCGTGGGCTGCACGCCGTCTGGCAGTAGCAATCCGGGCAGGTAGTCGGCGTTCTCCCTGGTGTCGCGCATACGCGCCGCCAGCGAGGCGTCGCGTGCACACAGGTGGACCTGGTGACCCACCCGCGCCAGATGCATCGCCAGCGCCGTGCCCCACGACCCGGCGCCGACGACGGTCACCGTTGTCACAGCGGCTGCCCCAGCCGCGGCTCGGTGCCAAGCCACAGGCGCCGCAGGTTCGTGCGATGCCGCAGTGCCACCAGCATCGACGACGCACAGGCCGCCGTGACGACCAGCGCCGACCCTCCGAACCACGCGGTGAGCGTCGGCAGTGCCACCAGGGCGCCCATCGACCCGAGCGACACGACGCGCGATGCGGCGACCAGCGCGACAAAGAGCGCGGTCGATCCCGCGGTGGCCGCCGGGGCGAGCAGCGCAAAGACGCCCGCGGTGGTGGCAATCCCCTTGCCGCCTCGAAAGCCGAGCCACGGTGGGTACACGTGCCCGGCCACGGCGGCCAGGCCCGCGCACACCGCCACCGATGATTGGCGCGTCAGGGCCTCGGCGAGCCACACCGCAAGGCCGCCCTTGGTGGCATCGAGCGCGAGAGCCGCGACGGCCGTGGCCGGCGAGGACACCCGCAACACGTTGGCGGCGCCGACGTTGCCGGAACCGACAGCGCGCAAGTCCACGCCCCGTCGCCGCGTCAACAGATACGGGAACGGAATGGATCCGAGGAGGAAGCCGACGATCACGAGCAGGACCGGTCCCGCTGCGTTCATCGCGCCAGGCCGACCGGATCGTGACCGGTCAGCGCGAGACGCAGCATGTCCAGCGCGGCCGACACCGATTGCTGTCGGACGACCGAGCGGTCGCCGACAAAGTGCGCGCTCCGGCACGCCACCAGCGCGGGCGTGTGCAGCGCGATGAACACCGTGCCGACGGGCTTGGCGTCGGTACCGCCGTCGGGACCGGCGATGCCGGTGATGCCGATGCCGACCTGCGTGCCGCAGCGCGCCCGCACACCGGCGGCCAGCGCGAGGGCGACCGGCTGGCTGACGGCGCCGTGCTCGGCGATGAGCACGGCCGGCACATCGGCCAGCTGGGTCTTCAAGGCGTTGCTGTAGGCGACCACGCCGCCATCGACCCAGGCAGAACTTCCGGCCACGTCGGTCATGCGGGCCGTGAGCATGCCGCCCGTGCACGACTCGGCGACGGCGACGCGCCAGCCGGCTTCCCGCAGCAGGCGCCCCGCCACGTCCTCGAGCGACTCGTCGGCGGTGGTGTACACCGCGGCGCCGAGGGCCTCCGCTGCGGCGGCCACCGCACGGGTCAGGCGGTCCTCGGCCCTGACGCGGTCGCGCGATCGCACGAACACGTGCAGTTCGATGCGGCCCAGCGCGGCCAGGATCGTCGCGTCGAGCGGCGGCTCGCTGGCCCGCCACTCGGCATAGAGCGGCTGCAGGGTGGCTTCGACCGAGGACTCACTCCGGCCAGCGACCTTCAGACCGCGGCTGTACGTGCGGTCCTCGCCCCCGCGCGCACCGAGCCGTCCCTCCACGAGTCGGTCGAGCATCGGCTCCATCTCGCGAGGCGGGCCGGGCAGCAGCGCAACCGCCTGCCCGCCCACGTCGATCCACTGCCCCGGAGCCGTGCCGTTGGGGTTGTCCAGGCGCACCGCGCCGTCGATCAGCATCGCCTGCCGCCGGTTGATGTCGGGCATCGGCAGGCCACGCCTCTCAAAGCGCTCGGCGATGCGCTCCATCTGCACGGCATCCTCGTGCATCTCTCGACCGAGCGCCGCCGCCACAGCCTGCCGCGTCAGGTCGTCGTCGGTCGGGCCGAGCCCGCCGGTCATCACCACGACGTCGGCCCGTTGCAGCGCCGTACGGACGGCGATCTCGAGATGCCCGACCTGATCGCCCACGATGCTGCGGGCGATCACGTCGATGCCGAGGCGGGCCAGTCTGCCCGCGATGACGCCGGAGTTGGTGTCGCTGCGACCGAGCGCCAGCAACTCGCTGCCGACGGCAATCGTCTCGGCGCGCGCAAACGGCGCGCCACTCACGCGAGCATCCAGCCTGGTGCCAGCCAGATCAGCAGGCGCATGCAGGCGTGAGCGTACGCCGCCGCCATGAAGTCATCGCTCATGACCCCCCAGCCACCCCGCAACGCCTCGAGGTGACTGCAAGGCGGTGGCTTGACGACATCGAAGACGCGGAAGAGCACGAAGCCGACCAGCACGCCGAACGCCGACACCGGCAGCAGAGCCAGTGTCACGAGCATCCCGAGCACCTCGTCGATCACGACGGGGCCGGGATCGATCAGGCCGAAGTGGGTTTCGGCGGCCGTCGCCGCCCAGACCCCTGCCAGGAAGACCGCGACGATGGCGGCCAGTTCGACAGCCGGCTGGCCGGTCGCACGCACCGCCGCGAAGACCACGAGGCCGGCCAGCGATCCGAATGTGCCAGGGGCGAACGGCACGTAGCCGACGCCGAGGACCGTTGCCACGGCCAGAGACACGCGAGCAATCACGCAAACTCCTCAGTCGGCCGGCACGACGCGCGTGCCAGCCAGGCGGTCGTGGGCGCCGCGGCGCTCCGTGTCCATGAACAAGGGCAGCAGCCCGAGACCAGCCGGGATGACGCACAGCAGCAGCGCCACGGCACGGAGGACGGCATGCCCGAAGGGCACACGGCCGTGATCGCCGTAGACCACCCGCAGCTTGGACGCCATCTTGCCGATCGTCTGTCCGGAGGCCGCCGTGAAGGTGACCAGGTACGCGGTGTCGAGCAGGAACAGGAAGCCGAGCAACGGCACCACCGGCAGCAGTCGCCATTCATCGACGGTGACGCCGGCGACCCGCAGCGTGAGCCACAGCACCAACAGGTCGATGCTGCCGAGCACCACGGCGTCGATCGCTCCGGCACGCACCCTCGGCGCCAGCCCGTCCGACGGCTCGAGCGCGGTGCCCGCGGCGGGCTCAGGGCGCACCGGCGGCGCGGCTGGGGCGGGCTCGTCCGGCCAGTCGAAGGCCGGCGACGACGCGGGCGGGTCGTAGGCATCGCCGATCGCGTCCATCCGCATCGGGGGCGGCCGCGAGGTCTCGACCTTGCGCCGTACCGACAGGGGCGGGCCCGCCGGTGGGATCACGACGGGCGGCGACTCCGGACCGGCCGCCTCGTCGAACAAGGGCAGGTCGAGGGGGCAGCCCTCGGTGGGCGCCGGCGTATCCATCGACATGGGGCGGCGGCGCCGGGTCGGCTCCCACGCTCTTGGCTCGCGGGTTGGATCGACGGGGATCGGCGCCTCGGTCTCCCGAGGGGTCGCGGCGAGCGAGAAGTCATAGCCGCAGTTGCGGCAGCGCTCCACGTCGTCGTAGCTGAGATAACTGCACTTGGGACACCGCATCGATCAATCCGCCAGTGTGGTGGTCATAGCACGTTGGGTGTGTCTGCCGCCACCGGCCCCTCGCGTGGCTCGCGCCGTGGCGGCACGATGCCGAACGCCTTCATCTTCCGGTACAGGTTGCTGCGCTCCACGCCGAGGACCTCGGCGGTACGCGAGATGTTGCCTTGCTGCGTGGCCAGCGTGCGCACGATGTAGTCGCGCTCGAACCGCTCGCGCGCCTCGTGCAGCGGGAGCGACGGCCCGCTGATCAACTCGGGGAGCACACCGGCGACATGGACGCCCTGCAGGAACGTCAGGTGCGGCGGTTCGACCACCTCCCCGGGCACCATGATCAACAGCCGTTCGACCACGTTGCGCAGTTCGCGGACGTTGCCCGGCCAGGCATACTGCCGCAGGACGTCCATCGCGTCCGGGTCGATCTGACGCGGCCGGCGGCCGTGCTCGCGTGACAACTCCTGCATGAAGTGCGCGATCAGCCGGGGGATGTCCTGCTCGCGCTCGCGCAGGGGCGGCACGAAGATCGGGATGACGTTGAGGCGGAAGAAGAGGTCCTCGCGGAAGCGGCCGGCGCGAATCTCGGCCGTCAGGTCCTTGTTGGTCGCCGCCAGGACCCGCACGTCAACGCGCACGCTGTCGTGTCCCCCGACGGGATCGACGACCTGTTCCTGGAGCACGCGCAGCACCTTGGCTTGCGTCTTCAGACTCATGTCGGCCACTTCGTCGAGGAAGATGGTGCCCTCATCGGCCAGTTCGAAGCGCCCTCGCCTGTCGGCGACGGCACCGGTGAAGGCGCCGCGGACGTGGCCGAACAGCTCGCTCTCGATCAACTCCTCCGGGATGGCCGCGCAGTTGACCTCGACGAATGGCCCGCTGCGACGGCGGCTGAGGGCGTGGATGCTTCGGGCCACCAACTCCTTGCCCGTGCCGTTCTCGCCAAAGATCAGCACCCGCCCGTTGGTCGGGGCCGCCATCGCGATCTGCTCGCGCAGCGAGCGCATCACATAACTCTCGCCGACCATCACGAACCGCCGGTCGACGTGCTCTCGCAGTGCCCGGTTCTCGGCTTCGAGCTGACGCTGCCGCAGCGCGTTGCGGACGACGTGCAGCGTCTTGTCGATGGAGAGCGGCTTCTCGACGAAATCGAAGGCGCCAATCTTGACGGCCCGCACCGCCGACTCGATGTTGCCGTGTCCGGAGATCACCACGACCGCCGCGTCGACGTGCCGATCACGCAGGCGAGACAGCGTCACCAGCCCGTCGATGCCGGGCAGCCACACGTCGAGCAGGATGACGTCGAAATGCCGCCCGGGCGCGATCTCCAGGCACGCCTCGCCCGTCGGCACCGCCTCCACCTCGAAGCCTTCGTCGCGAAGCACTCCCGAGAGGGCGGATCGCACGCCGGCTTCGTCGTCGACGATGAGGATGCTCGGAGGCATGGCCTAGGCCGGGAGTTCCATCGTGAACGCGGCCCCGCGGGGAGCCCGATCGGAGGCCTCGATGGTGCCGCCGTGCTCGACGACGATACGGCGGACGATGGCCAGGCCGAGCCCGCTGTCACGTCCCTTGGTGGAGTAATAGGGCAGAAACAGCTTGCTACGGTCCGCCTCCCCGAGCCCGGGGCCATCGTCGGCGACGACGAGCCTGGCCAGCAGGTGCGGCTCGTCCCACAGCGTCTGCACGCTGATGGTCCCGGCGGCGCTGGCCGGGACGCCGCCGTGCAGCGAGGCCAGCGCCTCGACGGCGTTGTCGACCAGATTGATCACCACGCGCTTGAACTGCTCCGGGTCCACCCGGATGACCGGCATGGCGGGATCGTACTCCTTCGCCACCGTGAGGCGCGGCAGACTGGTGTAGAGCGCGAGGGCCTCGTCCAGCAGCGCGTGCAGGTCGCAGGGCACCGCCTTGGGCGCCGGCATGCGGGCAAACTGGGAGAACTCATCGACCAGGCCCTTCAGCGATTCCACGGCGCCGATGATGTTGGTCGAGCACTCGTCGACCAGTTCGCGGGTCGGCGGTGCCGCCGTGATGAAATGCCGGCGGAGCCGTTCCGCGCTCAACTGGATCGGCGTCAGCGGGTTCTTGATCTCGTGCGCCAGGCGACGCGCGACGTCGCGCCAGGCCGAGACGCGCTGAGCGCGGATCAGCGGGGTGACGTCGTCAAACACCAGGACGGTGCCCTCCGAGCTGCCTTCGTCACGCAGTGGCGTGGCGGCCACGGCGAGATGGAGGTCGCGGCCATCGCGAAGCAGCGCAATCTCGTGACCCGCTGTGCCGCCGCGGGTGCGGGCCGCCGCCTGGGGAATCGACAGTAGCGGCCGCAGGTCGGCTCGCGAGAACACCTCGTCGAACGATTGCCCCAGCGACGTCTGGTCCAGGCCCAGCAACCGCGCCGCGGCGCTGTTCATCGTGTTGATGCGGCCGCGCGCGTCGATCGAGATGACGCCGGTGGCGATGCGCTTGAGGATCGTCTCGATGTAGCGGCCACGGCCCTCGACCTCGCGGCTCTTGCGCTGCACTTCAGCGCGCGATCGGTCGAGCTCCCCCGCCATGGTGTTGAAGGCTTCCACCAACTGGCCGAACTCGTCGGCAGTTTCCGGCTCGATGCGGTAGTCGAAATTGCCCTGGCCGATCTCGCGCGCGCCCGCCGCCAGCAGTCCGATCGGCCGGGTAATGCGTTTGGCGGTGTACAGGCCGAGCCACGTCGGGCTGACCAGGATGAACAGCGTCATCATCAGGAAGAACGACAGGTACACGCCCTCGATGGGTCGCCGCAACACCCGCAGTTGCTGGTAGCCCTCGTACGCCTCGACGATGCGGCGGCTGTGCTGCGCCAGGCTGCCCGACAGATGCTCGCTGACGATGACCACCCCGACCGGCTCCATCACGTCGGGGAGACGAACCAGGGCAGCAGTGCGGACCATTTCGCCGCCGCTGCCAAGGGGCTCGATGACCCGGGTGTCGGCGCTGCCGCCGGCCACGCGCGCCGCGAGGCGATCGGCCGAGGCGCGGGGGACGTCGCGCGGGACGGTCGGTGCGGCCACGTCGAACAGCGGCGTGACTTCGAGCGGGTTGACCTCCGAGCCGATGCGATAGACCTCGACCAGGGTCGAGCGGCCGGAGGCCACCTCGGGAGAGACGCGCGCGCGGATGGTGGCGACATCGCCGCGTTCGATCCCCGCCGTCGACAGCAGGCGGGCCAGCCGCACCGCCTGTCGGCTGGTCTGGACCTGCGTGTCCTGGTAGTAGTCGCTGGCGATCTCGCGAGCCGCCGCCAGCACGTCGTCGATGGGTGGCGCGAACCACCGCGTCGCGCTGTTGCGGATCAACTCGCTGCCGACGATGAGCACCAGCACCGCGGGCACCAGCGCCAGGCCGAGCATGGCGGCCACCAGCTTGGCGCGGAAGCGCGCGAACGGCAGGGCCCGGCGACGCTCCACGAGCAGCTTGATGACGTTGCGCGCCAGGACGAAGCCCAGTGCGCCGAGCATGGTGAGGTCCACCGCCACCAGGGCGTAGAGGACGACCTCACTGAGCAGCGCCGGCGACAGGCCTGTGGAGCGATCGGCGAGGGTGATCAGCGCGACCAGCGCGGCGACCAGCAGGCCAATCGCCAGCAGGACGAAGATCGGGTTGTCGCGAAGCGGCCGTTGTGGGGGCGTACCGCTTGAGGCCGGCACGGGCGCGGGCGGCGGCAGCGCCTTGTCGGGACCCGGCGGGTCGGTCAGGCGCGTGAAGATGGCCACGTCACGGCCGGAACCGGAAGCTGACGCTGCCGAGCACGGAGCCTGGCGTCCAGGGCCAGGCCCAGCCAAGCATGCGGGGGCGGGTTTGCGCCTTCACGTTGACGTGATACTCGCCGTCGTCGACCAGCCGGTGCGCGGACAGGCGCCGGCCGTGGAACTCGGTCAGCCACTGCAGCGCGCGCGCCTCATCGTCGGTGGTCCGCACCTCTTCGACGCGGCCGTCCTCGATGAACGTGATCTGGTAGCGCCTGGTCAGGTTGTCGAACCTGACGATGGCAGACAGGCGCATGTAGGCGATCGTCCGGTCGAACCACCAGCGCGACGACTGCTGCAGCGAGACGTCGTAGGCAAAGGTGGTCGGCAGGCCGCTCTGAATCGCGGCGCGGACGGCGTCCGAGACGGCGTCGGTGACCTGGAAGCTGACGCGCACCTCGCCGGCGTGCAGGGTCGTCTCGACGCGCACCGAGGCATCGGCCCACGCCGAAGTGGCAAGGCCCAGCCAGCAGGCCAGCAGCAGCATTGCTCGCAGCCGCATCATCAGTCCTTGGATTTGATCAGATCCTCGAGCTCGGTCATGAACTCACCGATGTCGCGGAAGTGACGGTAGACGGACGCGAATCGCACGTAGGCGACCTTGTCCAGCTGCCGCAGTTCCGCCATCACGTGCTGACCGATCTCGGTGGTGCTGATCTCCTTGTCCGGGCGCTCCTGCAACGCCGCCTCGACGCGGTCGGCGACGTTCTCGAGCGCATTCACACGCACCGGCCGCTTCTCGCAGGCCTTGAGCAGCCCCGCAATCAGCTTCTGCCGATCGAATCGTTCCCGTCGTCCGTCCTTCTTGACGACCATGTACGGGATTTCGTCCACCCGTTCGTACGACGTGAAGCGCCGGCCGCACTCCAGGCATTCGCGTCGCCGGCGGATGACTTCGCCCTCGCGGCTCTCGCGGGAATCTACCACTTTGTCCTGCAGGTGGCCGCAATACGGGCACTTCATCCGGTTTGGCTCCCCTCGACTGGGGCCGTGCTCGGTGGCACGCCCGTCCTGGTGATGTCCTCGATGCGGCGCAGCGTCAGCCCCTCGCGCGCGACCAGCACCAGCGTTGCGACTGATACCGGGACAAACGACAGCGCATGCAGCGCGACCGCGTAGGCCACCGCGCGGTCGTTGTCGGTGGCGTACAGCGACGTCAGGGCGAGGCGCACCGACTCGTGAAAGGCCCCGACGGCACCAGGTGTCGGCACCGATACGCCCACCGCCATGAACATCAGCACCGTGAACGTGCCCGGAAACGACAGGGGCAGGTCGAACGCGCGCGCCATGGCCCAGGTGGTGACCGCGATGGACAGCCAGACCGCCAGCGACCACATCAGGGCGAACCCCAACGCGGCTGGCGAACGCAGGACCGCGAAGCCCTGGCCAAAGGCCGCCACGCCCTTGATCGCGAGGCGCCGGACGCGGGCGGGCAACCGGCGCGTCATGCGCTCGGTGACCGCGCCGACGCGCTCGGCGTGTCCGGCAACCGTGAAGGCAACGGCCAGTCCGGCCAGGGCCGCGGCCGCCGCCACGAGACCGCCAAACTGAACTGCGCGCAGCATTTGTCCGTCATTGACAGCAAAGCTCGGGTTGAGCAGCGCAACGCTCAGCGCAAACAACACCAGCAGGGTGAGGATGTCCAGGGCGCGCTCGAGCACGATGGTGGCAAAGGTCGCCGTCGGGTCGAGATTGGCCTTGCGAGCCAGGAGGTAGGGCCGGACGACTTCGCCCACCCGTCCCGGCAACATGGCGTTGGCGCCAAACCCGATGATGGTGGCGCGCAGGGCCGGGGAGAACGGCACGTGGCCAATCGGCAGCAGCAGGTACTGCCAGCGAAAGGTGCGAAACACGTAGGTGCCGAACGAAGCGAGGAGGGCCAAAACCACCTCGAGCGGTTGCGCCTGCGCCAGCTCTCGCCCGACGGCCGACAGGTCGGCCTGCCGCAGGAAGAGCGCGATGAGCGCTACGGTGACGACGAGGATGCTGAGATGCTTCAGGTAGCCCGGCATTCGAGGGTGGGCTGTTCGGGCGGGACTGTACTATAGGTTGGGTTTTTAAGGCTATGGGAAAGCGCGAACTGCTACTGCTGGTGGGCTTTGTCGTCCTCGGACTGGGCGTCTACAACGTCTCGGCGCCGGCCGCCTCGGCCGACGCGCCGGGCTTTTCCCTGTCCCGTCTGATGCAGATGGCCAAGGCCCACCTGCACGGTGCTCAGGTGCGCAAGACCGTCACGAGCACGGTGACGCTGGCCGTCGACCCCACGGTGACCACGATCGACCTCGGCGACATCCGCGGCACGGTCGTGATTGCCGGGAGCGACCGCGACGATGTCGAGGTGCATGTCGAAGCCTCGATCGGCGGGGTGGACGAGGCCGATGTCGCACAGCAGGAGCGGGCGCTCCGGGTCTCGCTGACGACCACGGGCACGACCGCTTCGCTGGTGCTTGCCAGCGCCGACGATCGGCGTCCCCGCTACGACGTGCACGTCTCGATGCCGGGAGCCCTGAAGGTGCAGATCGCCGGCCGCAACTCGGTGGAGGTGTCGGGCATCGCGGGGCTGCACCTCGCGGAATTCCGGGGCGAGCTCACCGTGGAAGAGATGGCCGGCCCGGTGACCGGCGCGCTGCGGGACGCTCGCGCCGAGTTCGGCCCCGGGGCACACATGGACCTCGACGTCCGCAACGGCCGCCTGCGCGCCGAAGCGCCGGCCTCGGTGACGCTTCGCGCCAATCGCGGCTCGGTGGACATCCTGGATCCGGCCGGCCCGGTCTCTATCAAGACCGACTACGCCCGCATGGACATCCGCGGCACGGGCGGCCCCGTGACCATCACCGGCGAGGGCGGGGTCATCGACCTGCGCGAGGTCGCGCATCCGCTGAGTATCGATGCCGACCGCCTCACGGTGTCGGTGGCCTTTGCCGTGCCCGTCGCTACGACCATTGCCGTCAGCGACGACACCGTGGAGGTGACGCTGCCTCGCGAGGGAGGGGTGCAGCTCGAGGCGAGCATCGAGGACGGGTCGCTGCGGCTGCCCACCGGACTGACCGCCACCAGGACGCAGGAGCGGGAGTCGGTCAGCGCGGCCGTGGACGGAGGCGGTCCGACGGTCAAGGTCGACGTCAAGGGCGGGCAGCTGCGTATCCGCAGCCGCGCCGCCCAGCCAGGAACATGAGTCCTGCCTCCTGCTCCCTGCCTCCTGACCCTCAGAAGGAGTAGCGTGCGCTCATGAGCGCACTGCGGTTACCCCAATTGTTGGTGTTGGTGCCAAACGTCGGGCTGCTGATGTTGTTGACCGGCACGCCGTAGTTGTCCTGGTTGAAGGCGTTGAACATATCCAACCGCACGAACAGCTTGTGATCCTGGAACGGCAGCGAGAAGCGACGGCCGAAGCTCAGGTCCCAGTTGGCCCAGGTGGGCGCCCGCAGCGTGTTTCGCCCGAGGTTGCCGTTGCCGAGGCTGTTGGCCAGCGGCAGCCCGTTGCTGCCGAGCGGCACCAGGAACCTGCCCGCGGTCGTGAACGAGCGCAGGGTGCCCGTGTTCGGGTCGGGGGTCAGCGTTCCCGACGGGTCGAAATTGGGCCGGTCGCCGCCACCGCCGTTGCCGTTGGTGTCCACGCCGGTCAGGATGGTGAATGGCTGGCCCGACTGCGTGGTGAAGGCCCCAGCCACCTGCCAGCCCCCAGTCAGTTGACGGACGAAGGCATTGCCCAGCGCTGGGGTCTCGTAGACCCACGTGGACACGAGCCGGTGCGTGCGGTCGAACGCGGAGAGACTCCACTCGGCGTCGATGTTGTTGTAATCCTGGGGGATCTGGGGCGACCCGGCCGTGATGGCCGCGACGCCGAGCGACTCGTCGTTGTTGCTCAGGTTCTTGCCGAAGGTATAGGTGGACCGGAATTGCAGCCCTTTCACGAGGCGCTGATTCACCTGGGCGTAGGCCGCGTGGTAGCGCGACTGGGCGGTGGTGGCGATAAGGATGCGCGAGCCGTACTGCGGCAAGGCGCGGCGGGCCTGGGTGGTTGGAATCGAGGCCAGGTTCAACGTCTGGCGTACCGTGGCCGCCTGGGCGTCAGTGAGCACCGCGGGGTTGGCCTGCAGCTGATTCACACCGTTGCGGTTCCAGCTGCCGTTGTAGCCGAACTCGACGCTGGTGCGCGGGGTCAATTCGCGGGCGTACGAGAGTGACCAGTAGTCGGCGCGCGGGTATTGCGCGTCGACCGGCGTATTGACGTAGGTCGCGAGCGGGTTGAAGGTGGGCGCCCCGCCCACCGTGGCGACGTTGGGGAACACGTCGAACACCTGGTCCACCAGACCGGTGAAGACGCGCGGGAAGTTCGACGCGTTCACGGTGAGGATGTTGTAGAACAGCACGTCGTAGCCGATGCCGTACCCACCACGCACGACGCTCTGGCCCTCACCGCCAAGCAGGGCGCCGAGGATCCCACTCTTTGGCGTCGGCGTGTACGCGAAGCCGACGCGCGGCGCCCAGTTGTTGTTGTCGCGCTGCACCGGGCCGGGCACGAGCGCACCGAGCGACTGCTCGTCCTCGGCGCCGAAGAAGCCGAGCGGCACCGAGCTGTTCTCGTAGCGAAGCCCCAGGTTCAGCGTCAGGTTCTGGGTGACGCGGAAGTCGTCTTGCGCGAAGAAGAACATCTGCGTCTGGCGGGCGTCAAAGCTCGAGACCTGCAGCGCCTGCGTGAAGGAGTTGGCGAAGTTGTTGACGTAGTCCTGCAGGTTGTTGAACCCGAACGTGCCCTTGGAGTTGAAGGCCGCCTGGTTATTGAGCTGCAGGTACCGCATGTCGGCGCCGAACTTCAGCGAGTGGCGCGCCTTCTGCCACGAGAAGACATCCTGGAACTGGTACGAGTTCTGGACCCGGCCCTGCGGGAAGTTGCTCAGGCCACCGATGGTGAACAAGCCCGTGATGGTGGTGGTGGGGCTCTTCGGATCGGCTTCCGGGAACGACAGGTTACGCCGGACATACGAGAAGCGGGCCTCGTTGAGTGCACGCGGCGTGAGGACGCGGGTATAGCTCAGTGCGAGGTTCTGGTCGATGGTCGACGACTCGGCGGCGAAGCGGCTGCCGAACTGCAGGTTGCTCGCGGCATTCTGGGTGGTCGGGCGGTCCGAGATGTAGCGGCCGGTCAGCGTGTCGTTGGACGAGATGGTCCAGTCCACCCGGCCAATGGCGTTGTACGCGGTGCGGTCCTGCTGAATCGGAAGGTTGACCTGCCCGATCTCCACCGGGACCCCGTTGACCGCGGTGGTCCGGATGTTGGAAAACACCGGATTCTGCGCATACACGTCCTGCAGGAAGCTGATGGCGCCGAGGACCGCTGCACGGCTTGCCGCCGACTGGCCCGTCCGCAACGGCAGGTTCTGCAGGCTCGCGTAGCCTCCCTGGGTCGGAATGTTGGCGGTGGTGCCAGGGCCGCCGTCTTCCCGGCGGATGTCTGCCTGGAACAGGCCGAAAAAGAACAGCCGGTTCCTGGCGATTGGCCCGCCGATGCCGCCGCCGACCTGGTGCCGGGTATACACGGCCGGTTCGGCCAAGCCGGTGCGCTTCTCGACATTGGTGCGGGCGTTGTACTTGCTGTCGGCGTAGTAGTCGAACACGTCCCCGCGGAAACGGTTGGTCCCCGACTTGGTGATCACGTTGAACTGCGCCCCGGAGGCGCGACCGTATTCGACGTTGTACGGATTGGTCTGCACCGCGATTTCCGACACCGCCTCCGGCACGACCGGCGTCGTCGACACCGTGACGCTCGCGTCATTGTTGTCCGAGCCGTCGATCATGAAGTTGTTGTTGCGGCTGCGCTGCCCGTTGGCCGAAATGCCTTCCGCTCCGGGCCCGGAGACCACGTTGGGCGAGAGCAGGGCCACCCGGGTGATGTCCCGCGTCGGCGAAATGGGCAGTTCCACGACCTGTCGCCCACCCAGCACCAGACCCACCGTCGCATTGGTCCGGTTGATGGTCACGCCAGCCGTCTCGGCGGTGACCTGCACGGTTTCCGCGAGCCCGCCCACCGCCAGACTGGCGTTGAGCGTCACTTCCTGCCCGGACGCGACGCGGATATCGCGCGTCTCGAAGGTCCGGAACCCCGGCAGTTCGGCGCGCACACGGTAGGCACCAGGCTCAAGGGCGGGCGCACGGTACACGCCCGCCTCGTTGGTCACGGTGCTGCGGACTACGCCCGTGTCCTGATTGGTGACGGTCACCGTCACGCCTGGCAGGAGCCCGCCGCCGCTGTCGCTCACCGATCCCGAAATGACCCCGCGGGTCAACTGCGCGTTCGCGGGCACTGCCGCGGTCAGCAGCGCCAGACACACCAAGGCGCTGCGTAGGGATTGCACAAACGTGGTAGACATCGGTCCTCCTGGACCAAACGGAACGAGGTTTTGGCCGACTAGCGATCTGCGGCCCCGAAATAATAGTAGACGCCACCATGTGGTCGATTGGCGCGTGATGATTTGGTGATGGTGGCGGTCCGGCGCCCCACCCGGCTGGAACGAGCGTTTCGCGCTATCCTTGGCGGTCCGCGTTCCGGAGCCTGCCCACCCCGTGCCCACCGCCCCGCTACTCTCCACTCCGGCCATCGGCCTGCCCCTGCTGCGGCGCGGCAAGGTCCGGGACGTCTTCGTGGCGGGCGACGACCAGCTGCTGATCGTCGCCACCGACCGCATCTCCGCCTTCGATCACGTGCTTGGGTCAGGCATCCCGGACAAGGGCCGCATCCTGACGCAGTTGTCGGCCTTCTGGTTCTCGAGGCTGGCCGCGCTGACCGCGCATCACGTGCTCTCGACCGACCTGGCCGACTTCCCCGCCGCGGCACGCGGCGCCTCGGCTGATCTGGCCGGTCGTTCGATGCTGGTCCGGCGCACGCAGCCGCTGCCGGTGGAATGCGTGGCCCGGGGCTACCTCGAGGGATCGGGGTGGAAGGACTACCAGGCTACGGGCCGCGTCTGCGGCCACCGCCTGCCCGCTGGTCTGCGGCAGTGCGACCGGCTGCCGACTCCGCTGTTCACGCCCGCCACCAAGGCCGACACGGGTCACGACGAGAACATCTCCGAAGCCCAGGCCGCGGCCCTGATCGGCGAGGAGGTCTTCGCGCAGGTCAAGGCCCTGACGCTCGCCCTGTACACGGCCGGTGCGGCCCACGCGGCCGCCGCCGGGATCCTGGTGGCCGACACCAAGTTCGAGTTCGGGCTGGTCGAGGAGCACGGCTCGACGCGCGTGCTGCTCATCGACGAGGTGCTGACGCCGGACTCGTCGCGCTTCTGGCCTGCCGACCAGTACGCCCCCGGGGGGCCGCAGCCCAGCTTCGACAAGCAGTTCGTCCGGGAATATCTCGAACGCATCGCCTGGGACAAGCAGCCGCCCGTGCCGACGCTGCCCGACGATGTCGTCGCCCGGACTCGCGACAAGTACCTCGACGCGTTCCGCCGGCTCACCGGCACCGACCTCGCCTGACCCCCGAGTTCCACATGCATCGCGAGATCGATCGCCTGGTTGCCGAGATGGTGCACAAGGGCATCCACTATGCCGACGCCGCGCGGGAATTCGAGCGCCGCTTCCTGACGCACGCCCTGCAGGCCAGCGAGGGCAGCATCACGCGGTGCGCGGCCCTCACGGGGCTGCACCGCAACACCCTGACCCGAAAAATCGCCCAGCACCAGCTCAAGGGCTAGCCAGGTCGGCCGTTAGCAGTCTCTACCCTTGACTGCCAACAGCGACCGGCTATACTTGGCAGTCGTGCACGGGGACTGCTAATGCCCTGGGCGCACGTGGAAGCCTTTGGGACGGACAGCATATGTCCGTCGTCACCTCTCATCAGGAAGTGAGTACGAAACCATGAACCTCCGACCTCTACACGATCGGCTCATCGTCGAACGTATCGAAGAAGGGGAGCAGCAAGTCAACGGGATCATCATCCCGGACTCTGCCAAAGAAAAGCCGCAGCAGGGCAAGGTCATCGCTGTAGGCAACGGCAAGGTGAAGGACGACGGCAAGGTGACGCCCCTGGATGTGAAGAAGGGCGACACGATTCTCTTTGGCAAGTATTCCGGCCAGGAGATCAAAGTCGAGGGCAAGGAGTACCTGATCATGCGTGAGGACGAAGTCCTCGCGGTGATGGCGTAAGGGGAGCGACACAACATGGCAAAGCAAATCATCTACGGTTCGGAGTCTCGTCAGGCCATCCTGCGTGGCGTCAACCAACTCGCCGATGCAGTGAAGGTGACGCTCGGTCCCAAGGGCCGCAACGTCGTCCTCGACAAGAAGTTCGGTTCGCCGACGATCACCAAGGACGGCGTCACCGTCGCCAAGGAGATCGAGCTCAAGGATCCGCTCGAGAACATGGGCGCGCAGATGGTGCGTGAAGTCGCGAGCAAGACCAGCGACATCGCCGGCGACGGCACCACCACGGCCACCGTGCTCGCGCAGGCCATCTACCGTGAGGGCGCCAAGAACGTCGTGGCCGGCGCCAACCCGATGGAGCTCAAGCGCGGCATCGAGAAGGCGGTCGAGGTCATCACGGCCGAGATCAAGAAGATGGCCAAGCCCGTCAAGGGCAACATGATTGCGCAGGTCGGGATGATCTCGGCCAATAGCGATCACACGATCGGCACGATCATCGCGGAAGCGATGGAGAAGGTCGGCAAGGACGGCGTCATCACGGTCGAAGAAGCCAAGTCCATGGAGACCTCGCTCGAGGTCGTCGAGGGCATGCAGTTTGACCGCGGCTACCTCTCGCCCTACTTCGTGACCGATCCGGACCGCATGGAAGTGGTCCTCGAGAACCCGGTCATCCTGATCCACGAGAAGAAGATCTCGTCGATGAAGGACCTCCTCCCGGTACTCGAGCAGGTGGCCCGTGGCGGCCGTCCGCTCCTGATCATCGCCGAGGACATCGAAGGCGAGGCTCTGGCCACGCTCGTGGTGAACAAGCTGCGCGGCACGCTGCAGGCGGCGGCCGTCAAGGCCCCGGGCTTCGGTGATCGCCGCAAGGCCATGCTCGAAGACATCGCGATTCTCACGGGCGGCCGCGCGCTGACCGAGGATCTCGGGATCAAGCTCGAGAACGTCAAGCTCGAGGATCTCGGCAAGGCCAAGAAGGTCACGATCGACAAGGACAACACGACGATCGTCGAGGGCGGCGGTGTGTCGGGCGCCATCGAGGGTCGCGTCAAGCAGATTCGCACGCAGGTCGAGGACACCACCTCGGACTACGACCGCGAGAAGCTGCAGGAGCGTCTCGCCAAGCTCGTTGGCGGCGTGGCGGTCATCAAGGTCGGCGCGGCTACCGAGACCGAGATGAAGGAAAAGAAGGCACGCGTCGAAGACGCGATGCACGCCACCAAGGCGGCCGTGGAAGAGGGCATCGTGCCCGGCGGCGGCGTGGCGCTGGTTCGTGCCGGCAAGGCGCTCGACACGCTGAAGCTCGACAACCACGACCAGCAGGTCGGTGTGGCCATCATCAAGCGCGCCATCGAGGAGCCGATGCGCTGGATCGCGACCAACGCGGGCCAGGAAGGCACGATCGTCGTGCAGCGCGTCAAGGAAAACGACACCGTGGAGTTCGGCTACAACGCCGGCTCGGAGAAGTACGAGGACCTGATCGCGGCCGGCGTCATCGACCCGGTCAAGGTGGTCCGCACCGCGCTCCAGAACGCGGCCTCGATCGCGGGCCTGCTGCTCACCACCGAAGCGATGGTGTGTGACATCCCCGAGGACAAGAAGGCGGACCCGATGCCCCAGGGTGGCGGCGGCGGGATGTACTAAACCGACTGGGGGCGCCACAGGCGCCCCTCGTTCGGGATCCGCGCACCGGGCACCGGTACCGGATCGAGGCAAAGGGGCCGCTGGAGCAATCCAGCGGGCCCTTTGCTTATGCGG
>JBKJQW010000102.1:0-33241 GCA_046593715.1 Luteitalea sp. | reverse complement strand
GACGAGCGCGATGACGGGCGAGGGGTGCTCCCGTCTGTGCTCGCGGTTGGTGGGCTCAGGTGCAGCCGGCTCGCCTGCATCCTCCTGGTCGTCGTCGGTCTCGGCTGCCCTGCCGGGCGTCTGCACGAGCCGCGCGCCCTTGTACTCGCTGATCTGACCACCAATCGCGAGCACAGACGGGAGCACCCCTCGCCCGTCATCGCGCTCGTCAACGGCAACCTCGTCATCGTCGGGTCCGACGCCGCCGTGAAGGCTGCCGTCGACCGCAGTCAGGGCGCGGGCACCGCCAGCATCAGCAGCGACGGCGAATTCGTGCGGATGCTCGAAAGTGTCGACCAGAACTCCACCGTCTGGGCCATCGGCCGCCCGAAGGCGCTCAGCGCTGGCGGCGAGCTGCCCGCGCAGCTCCTGCAGCAGCTCCCCGACGTGAAGTGGTTTGCGGCGTCAGGCCACCTCAACGGCGGCCTGCAGGCGACGGTCCGCGCCGAGGGCAAGGACGACGAAGCGGGCAAGAACATGCGTGAAGTGCTGCAGGGCGTCCTGGCCCTGGCTCGCCTGCAACTCAATGCCAAGCCCGAGTTGAAGCCTTTGCTGAACTCGGTCCAGGTCGAAGGCCACGGCAACGGGGTGGCGCTCCACGTGACGGTCCCCGCAGAGATGCTCGACATCATCGTCAAGCAAGCCGCATCGACGCACGACGGGCACGTCAAGCAGCTCAAGCAGTTGCATCAGCGCGCGGAGAACTAGCACGCTGGCCATACCAGCGGCGTGGGCACCGCGCGGTCGGTCGGGCGCCGCGCGCCGTGTGCGCCCGGGACCTGCACGCGGCCCCCAACGTCATGACACAGGCCGGGCGAGGGCGACCTCATCCGGCATGTGCCTTTCTGCTAGACTTCGAGATTCACACGCGCCGCTGACGTCAGCAGGGAGTGCCCCGGCTGCCGACTGCGGTCACCATCACATCCGCCAGGTATCCAGGCGAGCGGCGCCTCGGCAGTCTCCCACGTTGGGGACGGCTCTTCTACCGCAGTCGGTTGTGGCTGTGCCGCTCCCGCGTCCCGGTCGAGCCAGCGAGCCTCCGACTCCGGTCACAGGCATCCGTGAACACTGCTGCGTTCTTCTACGGGACGTTGATGACGGGCTTCGACCGTCGTCGACGTGCGGGCATCGAGGGCAAGCTTCGCCATCGCCGGCGCGGCTCGATCCGAGCCTCTCTCTACGATCTGGGCATTTATCCGGCCGCGATTCCCGACCCTGACGGCTGCGTCTGGGGCGAGGTCTACGAAATGGACGACCCGGCCGGGGTGCTTGCGGCACTCGACGAGATCGAGGGCTACCGCGAGGACCACGTCGATCAGAGTCTCTACACGCGACACCTGTACCCCGTGCAACTGGAGACGGGCGAGATGCTCGACGCGTGGGTCTACTTCTACAACGCGCCCCTCGGCGGCGCACAGCGCATCGACTCGGGCGACTATCTCCGCCATGTGCGCGTGAGATAGGGCCGGCGCTACCGGCCTCAGGCTGCCTGGCTGTTGATAAGCTGCCGCGCATGCGATTTGCCAACGCCGCGCTGGCCACCCTGCTCGCCACTCTCGTCGCCCTGCCAGCCGCCGCGCAAGACGCTGACCCGCGAGTCGCGGCCATGGTGTCGAGCGTCTCGCCCGACCGTCTGCAGGCGATCGTCGAGAGATTGGCCGCCTTTGGCACCCGCCATACCCTGTCCAGTCAGACCGACTCGTCTCGTGGCATTGGCGCCGCCGCACAGTGGATTCACGACGAGTTCCGTGCCGCAAGCCCGCGGCTGCAGGTCAGCTTCGACGACTACGAGATTCCTGCACAGGGCGCCCGGATCAATCGCGATGTGCGCGTGCGCAACGTCGTGGCCGTGCTGCCGGGCCGCACGGCCCGGCGCATCTACGTCAGCGGTCACTACGACACCGTCGCGCGGCGCGTGCCCCCCGGGGCGACGGGTCCTGGCGGTTTCGACTGGGCCGCCGGTGATCTTCCGGCGCCAGGCGCCAACGACGATGGGAGCGGCACGGCGCTGACCCTGGAAGCGGCGCGTGCGCTGGCCACCGCCGACCTCCAGTTCGACGCAACGCTGGTATTCGTGGCCTTTGCGGGTGAGGAGCAGGGGCTGGTCGGCGCGCACCTGCACGCGCAGCAGGCGGTGGCGCAGCAGACGGTTATCGATGCGGTATTCAACAACGACATCATCGGCAACTCCCACGGCGGCAATGGCGTCATCGACGCCTCGACCGTGCGGGTGTTTTCAGAGGGACCTGAGGACTCGCCGTCGCGGCAGCTTGCGCGGTACGTCCAGCGCATGGCGGCGCGCTACGTGCCGTCGCACCGCGTCAGGCTCATTGCGCGACACGACCGATTCGGGCGCGGCGGCGACCACACCGCGTTCAACCAGCGCGGGTTCGCCGGTGTCCGGTTCAGCGAAGCCAACGAGCACTACGGCCGCCAGCATGAGGTCCAGGACACACCCGATGGGGTGGATGCGATGTACCTGGCCCGGAACACGAAGGTGAACGTGGCCGGCGTCGCGTCTCTGGCCCTGGCGCCGCCGGCGCCGCTGGTGGTCAGCCTTCGCGGCACCCCGCTCCTGGACCGCAACCCGTCTGGCTACGACGCGCGCCTGCGCTGGCAGGCGTCGGCTGGAGCGATCGCCTACCGGATCTTCTGGCGTAGCGCATGGACGCCTGACTGGCAGTTCGAGCGCCACGTCGGCCAGGTGACCGAGGTCGTGCTCCCGGACGTGTCGATCGACGATTACGTGTTCGGGGTGGCGGCCGTCGGTCCCGGCGGCCACGAGAGCCTGGTCGCCGCCTATGTGAACCCGCCGCGGACGCCGGTCGAGATCAAGGTGAGGTAGGAGGGCCTCAGAATTCTGCAGGCACGGCTGAATTTTGAGTCGCCGTGTCAGCGCTTAATGAATCTCGCCGTGCTCGGCGGCGATGGCCACGCCGACGGACCGCTCGAGGAAGCGTTGGATGGCCATTCGAGCGACAGGAAGCACGTCCAGGAATTCGACGCCCGAGGTGTAGACCACGAGCTGGTCGTCCAGCGCGCGAACACTGGCGTGGCAGACGCGTCCCTTGAGGACGATGGTCTGTTCGCCGAGATTCAGGCGGAAGGCCCGCACGGAGTTGACGCGCAGCGGTTCGGGCGTTTCAACCCGTGCCCCGAGCGGGGAGAGATCGGTGACGGTCAGGGGGCGGTAGACGGTCACCTCGCCGCTCAGGCGGTGGGGAAGCGACGTGCGTGGGCGCTGGCGTTGGTCCATGGCATGCGGGCAGCGCGAAGCTCCCCAGGGAAGAATCGGCAGGGTGCCGGTCCGGCTCCAGCCTAGAATATGCGCGTGTCCGAAACCTACCACAACCATATCGATGGGCAGTGGGTACCAGCGCAATCGGGTGCCACGTACGAGAACCGCAATCCCGCCAACCGGCAGGATCTCATCGGGCTGTTTCCGCAGTCCGGCACCGCCGACGTGGAGGCCGCTGTCGCGGCAGCCAAGCGGGCGTACGCCTCGTGGCGTCTGGTGCCGGCGCCAGCACGCGCCGAGATCCTGTATCGCGCTGCACAGCTGTTCAAGGAGCGCAAGGCGAAGTTCTCCGATGACATGACCCGCGAGATGGGCAAGGTGCTGGCCGAGACCGCGGGAGACGTCCAGGAAGCCATCGACATGAGTTACCTGATGGCGGGCGAGGGACGTCGGCTCTTCGGTCAGACCACGCCGTCGGAACTGCGCAACAAGTTCGCCATGTCGGTGCGACAGCCGATCGGCGTCTGCGGGATGATCACGGCCTGGAACTTTCCGATGGCCGTGCCCTCCTGGAAAGTCCTGCCGGCGCTGATCTGTGGCAACACGGTCGTGCTCAAGCCGGCCGAAGAAGCCCCGCTGACCGCGATCAACTTCGTGCAGACGCTGATTGATGCCGGCCTGCCGCGCGGCGTCGTCAATCTGGTCATGGGTGATGGCCCGGGCGCCGCCGCGCCAATCGTCGCGCATCCCGACGTCGCGGTGGTCTCGTTCACAGGCTCCACCGAGACCGGCCGGACCATCAACGAGACATGTGCACGCACATTCAAGAAGGTGCATCTCGAGATGGGCGGCAAGAACGTCATCATCGTGATGGACGACGCGCGCCTCGACCTGGCGGTGGACGGCGCGGTGTGGGGCGGCTTCGGCACGACCGGCCAGCGGTGCACGGCAGCCAGCCGGGTCGTCGTGCACGAGGCCGTACACGACGAGTTCGTGACGCGTTTCGTCGCACGGGCGCGGGAGTTGGTCGTCGGCGATGGCCGGATGGCCGGGGTGCAGATGGGTCCTTCGATCCACGACCAGCAGCTGGCCAAGGTGATCGAGTACGTCGGCATCGGCGAGGCGGAAGGCGCGCGGCTGGTACTCGGTGGTCGCCGGCTCACCGACGGGGCCCACGCGGCCGGCTGTTTCTTTGCCCCGACGATCTTTGCCGACGTCACGCCGTCGATGCGCATCGCCCGAGAGGAGATCTTCGGTCCGGTCGTCTCGGTGATCAAGGTCGGCTCGCTCGACCAGGCGATCGAGGTGGCCAACGATGTGGCCTACGGTCTGTCAGCGGCGATCTACACCCAGGACATCAACACCGCCTTCACGGCGATGCGTGACGTGTACACCGGCCTGTTTTACGTCAACGCGCCGACCATCGGCGCCGAGGTGCACCTGCCGTTCGGCGGCGTCAAGGCGACCGGCAACGGCCACCGCGAAGCCGGGATCGCGGCACTGGACGTGTTCAGCGAGTGGAAGTCGATCTACATCGACTTCAGCGGCAGGCTGCAGCGCGCGCAGATGGACACCGAACAGGTGTAGTTCCCAGAATTCAGATTCAGAATTTAAAATGCTGAGGCCAGCACCCGGAAGGCCGACGGCCGGATGACGAAGGCCGCGGGTAAAAGACGAAGGGCCCGATGGGGAAGTCCCCACCGGGCCCTTCGTGTATCAGGCGAGCCTGACGGCTCGACCTAGAAGTTGAACTTCACGCCGACCCGGACGGCGCGGAAGCCCTGGAACGAGTTCGCCATGCCTCGTGCCGAGTCCCGCCGCTGGGGCGAGGCCGGGTTATTCAGGTAGGCGTTGAACTGCGGCACGATGCCGTTGGTCAGGACGTAGTTCAACGCCTCTGGCTCGTTGGCGACGGGTAGGCCCAGCGTGCCGATGCTGGGGTTGACGCCCGCCGGCGAGGTGTAGAGGCCGAGGATGTTGTCCTCGTCGAACAGGTTCAGTACGTTCGCCTCGAGCGACATGTAGCGCGAACTGCCGAACCGGATCTTGTGCGAGACCATCAGGTCGGTGTTGGTGAACATCGGCGTGCGGCCGAGGTCGTTACGTCCGTAGAGCACGGCAGCTGCGTACAGCGTGTAGAAGCTGGTCTGCGGCGTGCCGGACTGGAAGGTCGTGAACGCGGAGAAGTTGGTCGACATGCCTGCCCAGTTGAGCAGGTACGACCCGAACGCGTTGAACACGTGCGGACGGTCGGTCGCCAGTGGACCGTTGTCCGGGGTGCCGGCCGCCGTGAAGCCCAGGTGCGGCAGGTCGAAGAAGCGATTCACGCCCGGCGAGGTGCGTCCGTTCTCGTCCGAGCTCGCCAGACCCGAGTAATTCCCCTGCAGCTTGCTGAACGTGTATGCCAGGTTGAACTGGAAGTTGTTCTTGAAGCGGCGATCGAAACGGGTTTCGAGGGCGTCATAGATGCGTTCCGGCTTGGTCGTCTTGGCGTAGCCGAACAATCGCGCCGTCTCGGCGTGCAGGCCCTCCCCGGGGTTGCCGATGATGTAGGCCTCGGAGCCATCTTCGGTGGGGAAGCCGGCGTCCTCGATGGCGTGGTCAACGGACTTGCGCGTGTAGCGGACGCTCATCGCGAAGGCGTGGCCGAGATCGCGCTCGAGCCCGGCGGTCCATTCGGTCTGCGTGAACGGCTTCAGGTCGGGGTCGACTTTGCCCGTGAAGATGTCCGCGTTCGGGTCGTTGGACGCGATTCGGAAGTCGTACTGGCAGCGCGACAGGGCGGTCGAGTTGAGGACCGGGCACTGGCCACCGAGCTGGTCGGTGCTGTTGCCGAGAATGCGGCTGAGCGAGTAGAAATCGAAGTTCGGCTGATTCGGCATGATCTCGAAGTAATCGGCACGGAAGAAGTCTCCGCCGAACGAACCGCGAGGCAGTTCGAACTTCAACCGATCCTGGAACTTGTTGAAGCTGCCGAACAGCTTGGTACGGCCATCGCCGGTCAGGTCGTACGCCACGCCGATGCGGGGCACGATCTTGTCGCCCCAGCCGAAGCTGATCGGCGGTGCGAAGCCATTGAACGACGGGAGGTCTTCCTTCTCCAGGCGCACGCCGGCGTTGATGGTCAGGCGCGACACCGGCTGCCAGCGATCCTGGAAGTACAGCGAGTTGGCGGTGTTGGCGGCCGCGCCCACGGTACCGAAGCGAATCAACTGGCCAGCGCCGATGGCGCCGGCGGTCTCGCGATCGTTGCGCCCCGTGAGGTCGTTCAGCGTCAGCCCGTAGTACAGGTCGACGCGGCCGAGGTCGCGGTACCCGGTGTTGACATCATTGGCGACGCGCGAGTACTGATGGCCGACCTTGAAGTCGTGACGCCCCACGAAGTTATCGACCAGGAACGCCATGCTCGTGTCGACCGTCCAGCGCTCGGAGCTGTCCTCGTTGCGCTGTGTGTTGCCCGTCGGAAGGTTGTCGAAGTTGAGCGCGCAACCAGCTCCCGCCGGGGGCGTCGAGTTGAGGCAGCGCACGCGCGTGAGGTTGGGAATCGACCTCGAGTTGAGCAGTTCGTTGAGGTAGCCGCGCGATGCGCGCGAGCTGAACACCACGCGGCTGCCCGGCGTCCATGTTCCACCCACCGAGAAGTTCTTGCCGTCCTGCTTGCCACCCTGGCGTGAGGTCAGGTCGTTGCCCACCAGGTTGCCGATCGACCCACCAAAGTTCGCCTGCGGCGGCAGGTTGCCGAGCGAGATCTGGTTGTGCGGGAAGACGCCGTCCTCGGTGTACGGGTTGTAGGTCCATGAGCCCGTCAGGCGCAGCGTGTTGAGCGGCTGTGCGTCAACGCGCCCCTGGAAGTACTCGTTCTTGCGCGTCCGCGTGTACGTCTGCTCAGTGGTCTTGGTGCGGGTGCGCGGGTCGGTGGTGAAGTACTCCGTCGTGCGCTCCTCGTCGTAGATCTGGGGCGAGTAGCTGGCAAAGAACCACACCCGATCGCGCAGAATTGGACCACCGAGGCCGAAGACGGGGTAGTAGTTCGTGTAGCTGTCTTCCTTGAACGGCAGGTACTCGTTCAACTGCACGAAGTTGGCGCCGGTGCCGGTGCGGAAGCGGTTCAGCGCTGGACGCGGGGCGCCGTTCATGGCGTCGCTCTCGAACTCGATGCCGCCCATCCCACGGAACTGGTTCGTGCCGCTCTTGGTCACCACGCTGATCACGCCGCCGGTCGCCCCGCCAAACTCGGCGTTGAACCCGGACGTCTTGATCGACATCTCCTGGATGAACTCGAACGGCAGGTTGTTGTTGTTGTTGAGCACGCCCGTCCGGAAGTTCGAGGTCTCGAGACCATCGATCATGAACGAGTTCTCTGAACCGCTCGCGCCGTCGATCTGAAACCCGCCGCTGAGGGGTTCCTGGCGAGCCGCCGGAGCCAGCTTGAACAGACTGGACATGTTCGTGCCCTTGGGCAGGTTCTCGATCGCGGCCGCCGTGACGTTGGTTTGAATGGTCGACTGCGTCACGTCCACCCGCTGGGTGTCGGCCGTGACGGTCACCAGCTCGGCTACGCCGCCGACACTCAGGGCGAAATCGATGGTGGTGGTCTTGCCGATGGCCACCTCGACGTTCGCGGCCTGGCTGGTGCCAAAGCCCGACAGCGTCGTCGTCATCTTATAGGTGCCCGGGGGCACCGCGGCGAACGCGTACCGGCCGTTGCCGTCGCTCACCTGTATCTGGTTGACCGCGCCACCTTCGAGCTTGACGGTAGCGCCGGGAATGGCCGCCTTGGAGCTGTCAACAACCGTGCCCGCCACGGTGCCCGTTATGTCCTGGGCGGTCGCGGGGGTTGCGCAGAGGGCTGCAGCAAGCAGCACCCAGAGTGCGCGACGAATCATGTCCTACCCTCCTGAAGTCACAGGACCTCACTGGATGTGAGGTCACGGTCACCATGGGAGAGGCCAGCGGTCAACCCACTGGATGCCGAGGCGTCCCTCCCCGGGACGAGACGGTATCTGCACGGTGTGTACCGGATCATCTACGTGACGGAAACGTGAGGAATCGCACGGTTCTGTCATCAGGGCCGTCTACGATCCATTACGTCGTACGCTAATGATTCAAAAAGTTGGACGAATAGTGGTTGTTGTCACTGCACACCTGCGGGAGGCTGAGCAGGTGACGGCGCCGCCGGAGAATCAGGGCCTGCTCGTGAGGACCGACAGCCGGGCGGTGGCTGCGTCGTAGGCGACCCGGGCCTTGTGCGCCTCAGCCGTAGCGCTTATGTCGCGGAAGCTGGCGTCGGCCGTCGCCAGCTCCCGGAAGTTGACCAGGAACTGCGTCGAGTCGCCCAGCGTGAACTTGTCCCGCTCCGCCTGCTCGAGTTCCCTCGCCACCAGCACCTCCGCCGCGACCACGTCGACCACGTCGAGCGCCGCCGTCAGGGCGCTGGCGGCGTCCTCGATCTCGGCCCGGACGCGGTCGCGGGCGAACCGGAGTTCCGCGTCGAGGCGCGACAGGTTCGCCAGTGCCGATCGCTGCACGCCTTTGCCCTGCCGCCGCTGGACCGGTAGGAGGAGCGATGCCCCGGCGTCGAGTTCGACACCACGCAGCGTCCGCGAGCCTTCCCCAGTGTCTTGCGACACCTCGGTGAACAGGTCGAGCGACGGCAGGAGTTCGTTGCGTGCCAGGGCCAGCGTGATCTCCTGCTGCTGCCGGCTCAGCACGAGCGCTTGCACGTCGGGCCGATTGGCCAGGGCCAGCGCCAGGTCCGCGTCCAGTTCCGCCCGGGTGATGCGCGGCGGCGGCGCCGGCATGCGGCCGGGTATCTGGGTGTCGCTCGGTCGCTGCATGGACCCATCCATGGCGCGCAGGTACAGCGAGACGCTGATGGCCTGCCGCTCGGTGTTCCTACGCGCGCCGATCACGCCGCTCTGGCGCTGCAGGATCGCGCGGCGGTTGTCCACCCGTTCCACCGGCGCAACCGAGCCCAGGCCAATCGCGTCGGCCAGATCACGGTCCCGCGCCTCGGCGATCTGCAGCAATTGCGCCGCGACGACCTGCTGGCGCCCCGCCGCGACCCAGTCCCAGTACCGGACAGCGGCCTCGCCGAGGAACCGCAAGCGCGAGGTGGCGACGCGTTGGTCGGCCAGTTGCCTGCCCAAGGCGGTCCGGTCCAGTGCGGCCCGCCGGCCGTCGATCGCCCGGTTGCGCAGCAGCGGCAGTGAGACCCCCGCCTTCCATTCGCCATCGGTCAGCGTCTGGGCCTTGCCGTCGTACGGCGCGAAGGTGCCGCGTCCGACCCGGTAGCCGCCGAACATGTTGGCGCCGGCCAGTGTCAGCGGCTGGTACAGGCTCACTGACGCGGTCTCGTTGTCGTAGACTTCGCCGCGGAAAATGTCGGCACTGGCCTGCAGTCGCAAGTCGAACGCGCCCTGCGCGGCCAGCGCGTCACCAGCGGCCACCTCTTGCTCTTGCCGTGCGGCATCGAGTAGCGGGAAGGCCCGATCGACGGCTCCGAGCACCTGGTCGACCGTGAGCGGGTGCTGGGCAGAGGTCGGCGTGGCTGCCAGACAGACCCACGCCGCGGTCGCAGCCACCAGCGCCTGACCCCTCACTTTGAGCCCTTGACCTTGACCACGTTGCCGTCCGACGTCTGCTCGTCGCCTGGATCCTCCATCGCGACCACGGGCGGGAAGCCGTTGAACTGCCGCCAGAGTTCGTAGCCGAGCGACACGATGTCGAGCAGCACCCAGCCATTGGCGCGCACGCCCTGCCGGAGGTACTGCGCCGCCGGCCACGCCTCGGCCTGCGGATCCGGCTCCACCAGCACCCGGAATTTGCCTTTGCCATCGTCGGTGGCGTCGACGAGCATCACGCGCCCGCCGAACGTACCCACGGCGACCGACGGCCAGCCACTGAACTGGAGCGCGGGCCAGCCCTCGAATTGCAGGCGCACCGGACGTCCAGCGCTGACCATCGGCACGTCGTTGCCGTCGAGGAACAGCTCGACCACCGTCCGCGTGCTCTGCGGGACGACCACGACCAGCGTCGCCCCCGCCTTCAGGAACTCGCCGTTCTGGCGCGCGACGACACGCCAGACCGTGCCGTCGACCGGGGCGGCCACCTTCTGGGTCGCCTGACGTGCGACGCGGCCGTCGAGGCGCGTCAGGTCGGCGCGCGCCTTGGCCAGGTCGCTTGCCGCCGAGGCGTGGGCCGCCCACGCCTCATCGACGCGCGTGTCGCCGTCAGCGTCGGTGCGCAGGCGCTCCTGATCAAGCGAGCTCTGTTCGTGACGGCCCGCGTTGAGAGCGGCGACTGCCCGGTCGACCTCGGCCATCCGCTGCGTCGCCTCGAGTTCCGCAAGCTCGACGACGCGGGTCGAGGTGAGTCCCTTCTTCTCGAGGGCCTTCTGGCGTTCGAGGTTGAGGTCTGCCGTCACTCTCGCCGCCCTGGCCGCCGAGAGCGCCTGGTCGGCGGCTGCGACGCGCTCGCGGGCCATGCGCACGCGGAGGTCCGCGGCCGACACACCGGTCGACTGCGTGCTCTTCAGGCCGGCGACCCGGTCCTCGATGGCTCGGAGCCGCCGCTCGGTTTCCGTGACACTGCGCACGAGGGAGTCGCGCTCCTCGGCCAGCCGCTGCATGATCGACGGGTCGTTGTCGGTCAGGTCGACCAGCGGATCGCCCTTGGTCACGACCGTGCCTTCGACCACGTGCCAGCGAACGATGCGGCCGTCAATCGGGGCCTGAACGTTCTGCGGGCGATCCTCCGGGTGGTAGGCAATCACGCGACCCGTGCCGGCAATGTTCTGCTGCCACGGGGTGACCACGAGCAGGATGGCGCCGACCGCCATCAGGATCAGCAACAGGCGTGCGAGCACGCGAGACGCGCGCGGTGCGTGCAGGGCCTGCAGCGCCACACGTCCTTCCGTGCGCCACTGCGCGGACGAAGACACGGGCTTCACGCGTGCACCCCTTCGGCCGGGTGGTGATCGTCGCGCAGCCGCCCACCGCCGAGCGACACCACCCGCGAGCAGCGGGCCAGCAGGTCGGGGTCGTCGGTGATGCACACCAATGTCCATGGCGCGTCCGCGCCGAATAGCAGCGGCATCAAGCGGTCACGGTCGTCGGAGTAGTCGATGTGATCGAGCACGCCGTCCACCACCAGCAGCCGTGGTCGGCCCGCGATGGCCCTGGCGATCATCAGCCGCCACGCCTGGCGCGTCGAAAGGGGCCGGCCGTTGTGATGGAGTCTGGTCGCAAGGCCGTCGGGCAATTGCAGGAGTTCCTCGTGCAGGCCAGCGCGCCGCAGTGCGTCGGTGACGTCGGCCGCGCTGAGGTCGTCGCGCCCGAGTCGCACATTGTCGATCACACTGCCGGGGAAGACCTCGATGTGACGGACCAGGGCGACGTACTGCCGCAGGTCCGCCAGCGGGATGTCGCGCGTGTCGAACCCGTCGAGCAGCATCGCGCCCCGGCTGACCGCGCGCAACCCGAAGAGCACATCGGCCAGCGTGCTCTTGCCGGACCCGACCGGGCCGATCACGCCGACCCGCTCACCGGCCGCGATCTCCAAGCGGCCGATGTCGAGCGCAATGGTGTCGCTGTCGGGATAGGCGGCCTGCACGCCCGTCAGGGCGAGTGAAGCCGGCCCGGATGGCGCCAGCGTGGCCTCGCCGCCAACCCGTTCGAGGGGCAGATCGACGAGGGCGCCGAGCTTGTCGATGGCCGCGACCAGGTCGTAGAACACCTCGAGTTGCTTGCCAAACTTGGTGAAAGCGCTGACCATCAGCGCGACGATCAGCTCGCTGGCGACGAGCTGGCCGAGCGTCAGCTGACGCTCGATCACCAGCCAGCCGCCGATGCCGAGCAGTAGCGAACTGGCCACCGCCTGCAGCGCGAACGAGCCGATGATCTGCCGCAGCAGGATCCTGAAGTGCTTCGTTCGGTAGGCCAGGTATTCCTCGAGCAGCGCTTGCGACCGCCGCGTCGCGTACTCGGGGCCACCTCTGGACTTGAAGGTGACCAGGTGTGAGGCCATCTGCTCGAGCCAGGCCTCGAGGGCGTACTTGGCCTTGGACTCGCCGATGCTCGTGGCGATCGCCCCGCGCCCGAGCACAAAGACGATGAACAGCATTGCCGTGACGATCAGCACGTCGAAGGCGAGTAGCCAGGGGTGATACAGCGCCAGCAGCACCATCCCGATCACCGTCTGCATCACGACGCTGAGTCCGTCGATGAGCAGCAGCGACGCGGACTTCTGCACCGTGACCACATCGAAGAACCGGTTGACCAGTTCGGGGCCGTGATATCGGTCGAACGCCTCGGCGCGGACCCGCAGCAGGCGATGGGTGACATCGATCGCGGTGCGCGCGAACAGACTGCGCTGGATGATCTCGACGACGCCGGCACGCAACGCGTTGATGACGGCCGCGAAACCGAGGCCGACCGCCACGAGCATCGTCAGCACGACCAGCGGCTGTATTGCCGACCCAAAGGCGATGGTATTCACCAGCGACTGCACCGCGATCGGCACCACGAGCGACAGCAGGCCGATGACCACCGAATAGACGACTGCCACCCACAGCATCTGGCGCTCGCCCTCGAGCATCGCCCTGAGGCGGGTGATGGGAGCCATCGGCGCATCGCCGCGCGAGCGCATGGCGGAGAGCGGCGCGACCGATTCGGCAAGCAGCCAGCGGACATGGGCGCTGGTGTCCGGCAGCCCGAGTTGCCGGGCGAGCTCGCGCGCGCCGACGCGGCGGGGTCGAGGCGAACTCATGGGGTCGACGACGATGACTCGGGACCCGCGCGCCGCAAGCACCGCGACGGGAGCCAGGCGGTCGTCGCGCGCGCCGAACGTGAGCCAGGGATGCGAGGCGTCGGCGTCGCGCAGCACCTCGTCAAACGGACGGTCGACGACGATGCCGTCGAGTCCGACGTGCTGGAGCATGCGAATCAGCTGGTCGATGGGACGCTCGACATCGTCTGAGTCCAACCGGCGCATGGCGCCGTCGAGGGCCTCGGCAGAGACCTCCACGTGATGGGTCTCGCAGACCCACCGGACGAGGGTCCGCCAGGCGACAGGGTCGAGCAAGCGAGGGCGCGCATCTACGGTGGTCATGAAGTATCGGATTGTAATGTGCAAATGTTTGCACATACAAACATAGAGGCGCGACAATAGGGGAGTCGGTCCCGCATCACGCGCCGACGGGGTCTACGCTAATCGCATTGACGTCGATGCGGCCGGAGACGTAGGCTCCCACAAAGGTCGTCACATGCAGATGTCTGCATCAGAGGATGCTCCAGCGGACGCTCAATGCCTCATCGACACCTCGTGGCCAAGGAACTCGGCCAGCTCTTCAGCGTGTTCAGCCATCCCGACCGCATCCGGATCGTCGAGGAACTGCGAGACGGAGAGCGGGACGTCAATGCTCTGCAGGCGGCTCTCGACATCAGCCATTCTCGGACGTCCCAGAACCTCGCGAACCTCCGGGCGCACCGCCTCGTGGTCGAGCGGCGCGAAGGCCGGCACGTCTTCTACCGGCTGGTGAACCCGGACATGGCCCGCTGGGTGCTCGAGGGGCTCACGTTCATCGAGGCCGACCTTGCGCTCTCCGAACAGCGCCGCACGGCCATCGAGGAAGTCCGGCAGATGTGGCAGCCTGGACCCGATGACTCAGCGACGTGACGCCAGGACCTGCAGACGAGCGCGAGCCTCGGACTTGTAGAACCGGTCCTCGGGACCGAAGTCCGGGTGCACGGGGGCTTCGAGCACCTGCTGGAACAGCCGCACCGCTTCGGCTGGTCGCCCCTGATCGGCGTAGAGTTCGCCGAGGAAGAACAGGCTGACCGTCGAGTGCGGGTTGTAGGTCAGCGACTTGCGCAGGTGCTGTTCGGCTTTGGCCACACTCCCGCCAAACAACCCGGGCACTTTGTGGTACCAGCGGCCGAGCGCGCGGTCGGGCGAACCCTCCATGAAACCGGGCTCGATGGATATCACCCGGTCGAGTGCCTGCTTGATGCGGGTCCGGTACTTCAGCCCCTGCCTCAGCCCGTAGGACTCGGCCAGCGCCCCCATGGTGGCCGCCAGCCAGAAGTGCCCTTCCGGCCGGGCGTCGTTCAACTGAACGGCGTCGGTGGCCGCCGTCAGGCCGGTCTCGAGCCACATCCGCCGTGCGTCGACGGAGCCCTGGGTCCCAAGGTAGTAGCTGCCACGCGCCAGCTTCCAGCAGCCTACGAAGTCCTGCGGGGCCGCGCGATGGTGCGCCAGGTACTGGTCGGCTGCCTGCCGCGCCGCCACAGGGTCGTCCCGCCTGGCATACAAGGCGTCAGCGGAGGCTGGGGCGTCGGCCGCCAGGCACGCCTGCCCGCACAGGGCCATCAACGCCGTGAGGTAGACTGATTTGATGCAGACGCTCATCCGTTCCCTGCTGGAGCAGCTTGGAGAGGATCCTAACAGGGAGGGCCTGCTCAAGACGCCTGAACGGGTGGAAAAATCGCTCGAGTTCCTGACCAGCGGCTACTCGGCCGACGTCGCCGACATACTCAATGGCGCGCTCTTCACCGTTGACTACAGCGAAATGGTGATCGTCAAGGACATCGACTTCTACAGTCTGTGCGAGCACCACATGCTGCCGTTCTTCGGCAAGTGCCATGTGGCCTACATCCCGCGCACGCAGGTCATCGGCCTGAGCAAGATTCCGCGACTGGTGGACGTGTTCAGCCGTCGCCTGCAGGTGCAGGAGCGGCTGACCAACCAGATCGCCGAATGCGTCCGCGAGGCGATTGACCCACTCGGTGTCGGCGTGATCATGCAGGGGACCCACCTGTGCATGGCGATGCGCGGCGTCGAGAAACAGAACTCGGCCACCGTCACCAGCGCGATGCTCGGGACCTTCCGAAGCGACGCCCGCACCCGTGGCGAGTTCCTGCAACTGGCGCAGCCGCGCGGCTGAATTCAGCAGCACCGCAGGTCGCCGCAGGCTCCGCCACGCCGTGGCGAGCACCGCCGTGGTCACGGCGGACCCCCTTGCTGTCGAGCTGGCCCGGGCGTAGCATGGCCACATCACTGGAGTCATAGCCGGGCGTGCCAGGACGACGGCCGCGCCCACTCTCGAAGGAGGACGCCACATGCCTGTGCGTACCACTGTCACCCGTCGGTCGCTGTTGGCCGGGCTCGGGACCGGCTTCGCGCTGTGGTCACCGCGAGGCGCGTACGCGGACGTGCTCCGCGAAACCGCTCGCACGACAGAAGGCCCCTTCTATCCCGACGCGTTCCCGCTCGACACCGACAACGATCTGGTCGTACTCAACGACGCGCTGACCGCATCGACCGGGCGCATCGCCTACCTGTCAGGGCGCATTCTCGGGCCGACCGGCGCGCCGGTCCGCAACGCCGTCGTCGAGATCTGGCAGTGCGACAACAACGGGTCGTATCTGCACACCAAGGGGCGCGTCGCCGAGCGCGACCCGAACTTCCAGGGCTATGGACGTTTCCTGACCGGGTCGGACGGCGGGTACGCATTCCGCACAATTCGACCGGTGTCGTACGCCCAGTACGGCATCGCCCGGGCGCCGCATGTGCACTTTGCCATCAACCGCAACGGGCGGCGGGTCCTCACGACACAGGTACACATCGAAGGCGACCCGCTCAACACGGGCGACGGCGTGCTGAACAAGCTCGCGCCGGCGGCGCGTCGAACTCTGGTGACGCCGTTCACGCCCCTCAAGGGCAGCGCCCTCGGAGAAGTGGCGGCGCGATGGGATGTGGTGCTCGGGCGCACCGCGTTCGAGGGCGACGATGGCGCGATGCGCAGCGGTATCGGCAAGCCGGAAGGCTCACCGGCCTTCTGGGACTACGTCAAGACGTGGGAAGCGCAGCAGAAGAAACAGTAAGAATTTGGAATTGAGAATTCAGTGAATCTGCTCTGAACCCGGCTGCGCGATCAGCAGGCGTTCAAGGATGAGCACCAGGGCCTGCGCGCGCAGCGAGACGTCCGGCTTCTCGAGCAGGGCGAGCTTCTCGACGACCGGGACGTCGATCGCCTGGCAGACGGCATTGACCAGCGCCTGGTCAGACAGGCCCTGCGGCAGTCGCACCTCACCGCGCGCGACTGCGGGCAGCAGCAGCGTCTCCACCTGACGACGCAACGTCGTCAGCGTGGCGTGCCGGCCCGACCCGTCCGGTTCCTCGTGCCACCGCACCCGCGCGACGCGAAACGGCGCCGCGTCGCGCACCTCGCGCTGCACTTCGAATCGGGCCACGCCCTGCAACACGATGTTGAAGCGGCCGTCGGTCAGCGCCTCGTGGTGCACGATCGCGCCGGCGCACCCGGTGGCGTAGATCGGCGGCGCGCCGTCGTGGTCATCGGCAGGCTCCTCGCGCAGCACCGTCATGCCGATCAGCCGCGTCCCGCCGAGGGCCTGACGGGTCATGGCGCGGTAGCGCTCCTCGAAGATGTGCAGCGGCAGATACACGTCGGGGAACAGGACCACATTGGGCAGCGGAAAGAGCGGGATCTCGTCGGGGAGGATCATGGATGCTGAGTGCTGCATGTCGCGGAACAGATCCCCACTTCTAGTGCACTGTGCGTGTCTTCTTGTCCAGGTAGTCCATCAGCACGTAGCGTCCGAGCGTCATCGGGGTCGTGAAGTAGGCCTTGCCGTGGCAGATCTGGGCCACTCGTCGTACAAACGCCATCAGTTCCTGGTCGCGGGCGAGCATGAAGGTGTTGATCATGATGCCGGCCTTGCGGCACGCCGCGACTTCGGCAAACGTCTCCGACACGATGTACGGGTCGAGGCCGAAGGCGTTGCGGTAGATCTGGCCATCGGGCCTGGTGATCGCCGAGGGCTTGCCGTCGGTGATCATCACGATTTGCTTCATGTCCTTGCGCTGGCGCTCGAGCACGCGTCGCGCCAGGCGCAGGCCTTCGCGCGTGTTGGTGTAGTACGGGCCCACCCGCACCCGGGCCAGATGCTCCACCGGCACTTCTTCGGCCGAGTCGTGGAAGAGCACGGCGTTGAGCGCGTCGCCCGGGTATTGATGGCGAATGAGATTGGCCAGCGCCAGCGCCACCCGCTTGGCGGGCGTGAAGCGGTCCTCACCGTAGAGGATCATGCTGTGACTGCAGTCCAGCATCACCACCGTCGCGCATGAACTCTGGTACTCGCCCTGCGTGACGTGGAGATCCGGGTAGTCGAGCGCGAAGCCCTGTCCTGGCTCTGGCAATCCATTACGCCCCACCGAGCTCAGCAGCGTGGCCACCGGGTCGAGGTTCATCGTGTCGCCGAACTCGTACGGCTTCACTGCACCGCCAGCATCGATGCCGGTGGCCAGGTCGCGCGTGTCGTGGCGCCCGGCGCTGCTCCGGCCCACCGACCCGAGCAGGTCGCGCAGCGCCCGATAGCCGAGAAAGTCGATGCCCTTGTCGGTGAGCTCGAACTTCACCGGCGGCAGGTCCTTGCCCTGCTGTCCGCCGTTCAGCGTGCCCTCGCCGGGCTGCGGGGTGAGGTAGCCCTGCTGGCCCATGCGGTCGATCAAGGCGTCGAGCAACTGCTCGAGTCCAGACGGGCTGTCGCCGTCGGCCGGCTCGCCGAGCAGGCGCTCCATCTGCTCGGGGGACAACAGCCCCTGACTCAGGAGCGCCTCGATGATCGCGTCCTGCAGTTGCTGCCGCGTGTGCCCGTGCGCGTCCGGGTCCGGTTCGTACGGGTTGTCGAACCCGCTTGCCAGCAGCAGGTCCGACAGCTTCGCGAGCAGCTGCTCGAGGTCGATGCCCTCGAGGTCGTCGGCAATGAACTTCGTGTACTTGTATTTCATCCGCCTTCGCTTCCGGGCGCCTCATCACCGCCGAGTGGCTACGGCGGACCAACGTCGGCCTTCGTCACTAGGCCTCAGGCGACGCGTCAGCCCGATCCCGATACGGCCAATTCACGCATTCTGCATTCTGAATAATTCTGAATTCTCAATTCCTGAATTCAGTTGTAGTACTTGCCGCCGCCGCCCGCGCCGCCGAATCCGCCGTCATCGTCATCGTCGTCGCGCAACTGTCGCTCGCGCCGCTTGTCGGCCTTGCCGCCGCGACGGGCTGGCTCCTGGCCGGCCGTGTAGGCGCCGGCGTCACTGCGGCTGATCCGCTTCTGCGCGTGCAGGCCCTCGAGCACGAAGTCGATGGCGGAGGCAATCAGCGGGGCCGGCGCATCTTCGGGCAGGCCGAGCGCGGCAGGCACATCGGCCAGGCCCGGCACCTTGCTGGCCTGGGCGAGCAGGGTCGCCGCGGAGGCGGCATCGTCGAGTTGCAGCGAGCCGCCGTTGTCGAACCACTCGACCGCCTGCCGCAGGTTCGCCGTGCCCAGATGGGTGCCGAAGATCTGCGCCACCGCCGCGCGGATGATGTCGCCCGCCACCTTGTCGGCGCCCTTCAGCTCGCCCTCGTATTCGAGTTCGAGCTTGCCGGTGATCGAGGGCAGCGCGGCGTGGATGTCCGACACGCGCGGCACCGCCAGGCGCTCGTCGTTGAGCACGGCTCGACGCTCGGCGTTGGACACGACGTTTTCGAGCACCGTGATGGGCAGCCGCTGGCTGACCCCTGATCGCTTGTCCACCTTCGGCTCCTTGCGGGCCTGGAAGGCGATCTCCTCGACGATCTCGCGGATGTAGCGCGGCACCTCGATCGCATGGCCAGCGTCGTCGGGTCGCGCGGTCCACGCTTCCTGTTCGGTGATCGCCACGCCTTCCTCGAGGGTCGCTGGATAGTGCGTGCGGATCTCGGAGCCGATGCGGTCCTTCAGGGGCGTGATGATCTTGCCGCGCGCCGTGTAGTCCTCGGGGTTGGCGCTGAACACCAGCAGGATGTCGAGCGGCAGGCGGACAGGGAAGCCCTTGATCTGGACATCCCCCTCCTGGAGGATGTTGAACAGGCCCACCTGGATTCGTCCGGCGAGGTCGGGCAGCTCGTTGATGGCAAAGATGCCGCGATTGGCGCGCGGCACCAGGCCGTAGTGCATGGTCAGCTCGTCGCCGAGCGAGAGTCCACCGCGAGCAGCCTTGATCGGATCGATGTCGCCGATCATGTCGGCGATGGTCACATCCGGCGTCGCCAGCTTCTCGACGTAGCGACGATCGCGGGGCAGCCAGGTGATCGGCAGGTCATCGCCTGCGTCGGCGACGCGACCACGGCCGTAGGCGCTGATCGGATCGGTCGGGTCGTCGTTGACTTCCGATCCCGGAATGACCGCGATCTCGTCGTCCAGCAGTGTCGTCAGGGCGCGGAGCAGGCGGCTCTTGGCCTGCCCACGCAGGCCGAGCAGGATGAAGTGGTGCCGGGCCAGGATGGCGTTGACCACCTGCGGCACGACGGTGTCGTCGTAGCCCAGCACACCGGGGAAGATCGGCCCACCCGTCTTGAGGCGAGCGAGCAGGTTCTCGCGGAGTTCGGATCGTACGGAACGTCGCACGACGCGTCCGGCCGCGATCTCCCGCTTGAGCGCGCCAAGCGTTGTCGGTCGGGACATGGGGCGATAGTATCAGGTCGTTTTGGATGACCTTGCCCCGGGCCGCGGCTCCCACGCGGCCACCCCACTTGACACGGTACTCGTCTTCGCGCACCGCGGCGGCTCGGCGCTGCGCCCGGAAAACACGCTCGTCGCCTTCGACCATGGGATCTCGTGTGGCGCCGATGGCCTGGAGTTCGACGTACGGCTGTCCAGTGACGGCGTGGTCATGGTCCATCACGACGAGACCGTGGACCGCACCACCGGCGGAAGCGGGCAGGTCTCGGCACGCACGGCTGCCGCGCTCGAGCAACTGGACGCCGGGCATCACTTCGTGGACCTCGACGGGCAGTTGTGGCGAGGGCGTGGCTGCCGCGTCCCGCGCCTGGAGACGGTGCTCGCGCGCTACCCGGCCATCCCGCTCATCGTCGAGTTGAAGGGCGCCGATCCCGACGTGGCGCGACAGGCCGTGACGGTGGTCCGAGCGGCGGGCGCGCTCGGACGGGTCTGCTTTGCCGGCTTCAGCGACGTCGTGCTGCAGGTGGCCCGAGCGGCGGGGGGCGACGTGGTCTCCAGCGCGGCGCGCGAGGAGATTCGCTGGTTCCTGTACCGGTCGTGGTTTGGCGTGGCGCCGCGCCACACCCCCTATCAGGCGTTCCAGGTGCCGGAGACCGCCGGGGGAGTGCGCGTCGTGTCACGACGATTCGTGAGCGCTGCCCGCCGGGCCGGACTGCCAGTGGCGGTCTGGACCGTGGACCACCCCGCGGTGATGGACAGACTGCTCGCGTGGGGTGTCCGGGGACTGATCAGCGACCGTCCGGACCTGGCCGTACCGGTCGTACGTCGGTGGCGGGCGTCAGGCTCGACGTCGTGAGGGACGCGTCGGCCAGGCCCTCGGCGCGCTGCAGGCGGTCGTGCGTGACACCTCTGTCCAGCATCTTTGCCGTTTCGTCCCCGGGCAGCAGGACGAGCGCGAAGAGATACGCCAGAACTGCGGCCAGCGCCACGTAGGCGGTGGCCGCGCCATGTGACGTATACCCGAGTGCGCCGAGCGACACACCTTCCAGCAGCGTCGTGACCACGCGTCGCGCCAAGCTGCCAGCAGGCGCATACAGCGCATCGAGCACCACGTACTTCAGGACGAAGGCCGACAGCAGCACGACGCCGAGACTCTGCATCGCACGCGCTCGCGTCGGCTGGGCCGCGAGGGTATTCACCAGGAGCAGCAGGAAGAATAACGACGCCAGCACCAGCAGCAAGCCGGACTCGGGGGAGAGCGCGGTGAACACCTGCGCCGACGCCAGGAGCAGCGTCAGCAGCAGCATCGCGCCGTTGGCATTGGCCAACCCGTGGCGATGCGGGCCGATCAGCGTCCAGGGCGCCACCACGCCGGTCCGCACCAGCACGCCGACCAGCAGCAGGCCGAGCACGAGCGCCATCGGGGAGGGCGGCAGGAACCGCCAGGCGCCATCGGCCACTCCGCTACGGAAACCACCTCCGGCGGCGACGCCGAGCAGCAGCAGCGGCAACACCAGGGCTTCACGCAGCGCAAAGCGGGACCAGCGTCGCGGCGTCATCGGCGCTGGCGCAGGACGCGCAGCGGGTTGAAGTCGGAGGCCTCACGTGTGAGGCCCTGCTGGAGTTCGGCTCTGAGTTCATCAGATGTCATGGTGAGCCCGGTCTCCTCGACGCCAACGCGTCCGTCCGGCGCCAGGGCGATCGCCCGGTTGACGGCGTCGAGCCCCTCGGCAAAGAGCGCATCGTCGCTGTAGAGGCGACCCCACCCCTGGCGGTAGAAGCTGTAGGCGATGAAGAACTGTGTCAGCGCGTGTCGCGACGCCGGGTCGGCTCGGGCAAACGCCGCGCGTGCCTCCACGAACTTGTCAGCCGCGAAGAACTGCTTGCCCTGGTCGAAATCAGCCTGGTTGATCTGGTAGGCGCCCACCGTGGCGGCAACGCCGCCCGTCAATTCCTGCAGGCTGGTCGGCTGCTGCACGAAGACCCAGAGCAGCATCGCGCAGCCTGCGCCCGACACCATCAGTCCGGCGCCGCGAAGGACGCGTTCACGCGAGGTGGAGGCCATGGTCATCATCCGACAAACACCACGTGCACGATGCGGGGGCCGTGCACGCCGCGCGTCAACGTCATCTCGATGTCGGCCGTGCGGCTGGGCCCCGTCACCACGACCACGTTGGCCGACGCATGCAGCATTCCGGGCTCGGCTACAAGCAGCGAACCGAGTGTGGCATGCAGGCATGCCACTGGCACCAGTGCCACGTGCACCGGGGGCAGCAATGACACCAGCCGCGCCCTCCCTTCGCCGTGCACGAGAGCGATCGAACCCGTGTCCACCAGCGCCGCCTGAGCGCCCGTGATACCCACGACCGCCGCGTCCAGGCGACGGTAATCGACGTCGCGAGTCGCCTGGTCGGCGTGCGCCGTTGCGTCAAGCTGCCGTGCGCCCTGTGTCTGCAGCACGGCCGCCACGTCGGGGAGAGGGAGATGCTCGCGCTCCCAGGCGATAAATGGCGCAGCGCCCTCGTCCAGCCGCCATTCCGGCGCCTCCAGGTATCCGAGCACGACCGCGGCGACCTCGGCAGCCGTCACCGCTCGCGACACGCGCCCGCCGACGGCCTCGCACGCCTGCGTGAACTGCACGATCGCGGCGTCAGGTGTCTCGGGCATCGGCGCGGTAGCCAGGGGCCCTGGATGCGGCACGACCGGTCCGGTGGGGTGGAGCTTGGCCCTGAGCGCGGGAGGGAAGAGATCAACCTTCACGGTCGCTCCTGACGTCGGTCGAGGCGTCTGCGCCTGGCGGTGAACGTCTCGCGGGCCATGGGCGGGAAGTGCCGATACCGGGTCCAGCCAGCCAGCGGCCCGGGCAGTCGGTCGAAGCCGGTGGGCCCCAGCCATCGCGACAGCCGCAGGGCCAGCGTCGAGGCCCACCGGAACAGGCGTGGCCGCGTGGCGACCAGGCGGAAGGCCCGCAGGCCCCGGCCCACCCAGCGCGGCGTGTGTCCGCCCTCCTCGGCGCGCGCCCGCAGCGCCAGCAGCATGCGCGGGATGTCGATGCGCACGGGGCAGGCCTCCTTGCACGCGCCACACAGGCTGCTGGCCTGTGGCAGATCGGCCCAGGGCCCCATGCCGAAGGCTCCCGGCGTGTAGACCGCCCCTACCGGGCCCGGATAGACGCTGCCATACGCGTGCCCTCCGATTTCCTGGTATACCGGACATACGTTCAGGCAGGCGCCGCAACGGATGCAGTAGAGGATCTCCTCGAGTTCGGTCCGCAGCATCTGCGACCGTCCGTTGTCCACCAGCACCACATGCACTTCCGAAGGACCATCGGGATCGCCGGGCCGGCGCGGGCCGGTGATGACGTTGGTGTAGACGGTGAGCGCCTGTCCTGTGCCGCTGCGCGCGAGCACACGCAGCGCCACCGCGAGGTCCGCGGCGGTCGGCACCAGCCGCTCGATGCCCATCAGCGCCACGTGCAGCCGCGGCATCGTCGTGGACAGACGGCCGTTGCCTTCGTTCTCGACGAGGCAGAGGCTGCCACTCTCGGCCACCCCGAAATTGACCCCGCTGATGCCCATGTCGGCGGCGAGGAACTCGGCGCGCAGCCTGCCTCGGGCAAAGGCGGTCATCTGTGCGATGTCGGCGACGTCGGCGTCGGTGGCGTGCAATTCGCGCCGGAACGTCTCGGCCACCTGCTCCTTGGTCTTGTGGATGATGGGCGCGATGATGTGCGACGGCACGTCCTTGTCCAGCTGGATGACGTACTCGCCGAGGTCGGTTTCGACCACCCGCATGCCGGCGCCTTCGAGCGCGTGGTTCAGCTCGATCTCTTCCGACACCATCGACTTACCCTTGACGATGCGTCGCACCTCGTGGCGACGGGCGATGTCCACCACGAGCTGGGTGGCAGCGTCGGCGTCGGCCGCGAAATGCACGTGCACACCGGCCGCGGTGGCCTGCGCCACGAACTGATCGAGGTACTGTCCGAGATTGGCGATCGTGTGCGCGCGCACCGCACGGGCGTGATCGCGGGCCGCCTCGCCATCGGCAATGGCGGCAATGGCCTGCTTGCGCGCCACGACCATCCGGCCGGTGGCGCGATCGAGGGCGGTCTGCAGGTTGGGGTCGGCGATGGCCTGCTGCGCCCGCGTGTAGAACGGCAGCGGTGCGATCTGGGTCATGCCATGCCGCCGAGGATCTCGGCGATGTGCTGCACCCGCACCGGACGCCCCTGCCGGTGCAGCCCGCCCTGCATGTGCATCGCGCAGCTCACGTCGGTGACGACGATGGTGTCGGCGCCGGATGCGGTGATCTGTCGGCACTTGCGGTCGAGCATGGCGCCGGAGATGTCGGGCAGTTTCACGGCAAAGAGCCCGCCGAACCCGCAGCAGGTGTCGTCCTCGGGCAACGGCAGCACAGTGGCACCCGGCACGTGTGCCAGGAGCTGGCGCGGCTGGGCGTCGATGCCGACGCCGCGCAGGCCATGGCAACAGGCGTGGTAGGCAAGCGTGCCCGTCCGGTGGCATGGTACCGACGTCACGCCGAGGACATCGACGAGCAACTGGGTGAATTCGTAGGTGCGGGCGGCGACCGCGCCTGCCCGTGCCGCCCACGCCGGGTCGTCGGCCAGCAGCGCTGGTGCCTGATGGACGAGCATGTCGGTACAGGACCCCGAAGGCACCACGATCGGCGCCGGGTCACGCTCGAGCACGGCGATGGTGTGCTTGGCCATGGCGATGGCGTCAGGACGGGCGCCGGCATTGCAGGCAGGCTGCCCGCAGCAGGTCTGGTCGGGCGGCACCACCACTTCCAATCCCTGCTGCTGCAGCACGCGCACCACGGCCTCGGCCGTGTCCGGCGCGAAGTGATCGACCAGGCAGGTGACCAGCAGCTGCACGCGGGTGGGTCGGTCCGCCGGCACCCTCGAGGAATCGCTCATGGCTCGGCCGATTATGGCCCACGCCCGGTGACGGAGGCGAAATCGGCGCGCCCGGCAGCCTCCGCGCTCCCGCATTCGGCGTTTGTTGGGTACGATGCTGCGCGTGACCGAAGCGCCTGCGCCATTCCGTTGGGGGATCCTCGGGGTCGCCCGCATCAACCGTGCCCTGGTCGGGCCGCTGGCCGCCAGCGGACATCAGTTGCTCGCCGTCGCCTCCCGCACCATCGAGCGGGCACAGACCTACGCGGACGCGCAGGGGATCGCCCGTGCCTACGGCAGCTACGAAGCGCTGCTGGCCGACCCGGACATCGATGCGGTCTACATCCCGCTGCCGCACTCGATGCATGTCGAGTGGGCCGTCAAGGCCGCCGCGGCCGGCAAGCACGTGCTCGTCGAGAAGCCGATCTCGCTGGACGGCGACGGCGTGCGGACCTTGCAGGCGGCGGCCCGCACCCACCGCGTGGTCATCACCGAGGCCTTCATGTACCGGCACCACCCGCTGGTGGCCAAGGCACGTGCGCTGGCGCATGACGGCACGATTGGGCGCCTGCAGGGCGTGCGCGGCACGTTCTCGTTCGTGCTGGACCGGTCCGGCGACACGCGACTCGATCCGGAGCTGGGCGGTGGCAGTCTCTGGGACGTCGGCTGTTATCCCGTGTCGTTTGCCCGCACCATCGTCGGCCGTCGGCCGCAGTCGGTGCAGGCCGCGGCCTCCTGGACGCCGGCACGCATCGATCTCACCTTCTGGGGCCAGATCCAGTTTGCCGACAACGTGGTCGCGCACGTCCACAGCAGTTTCGAATCGCCGTTCAAGACCGAGATCGAGATCATCGGCAGCGACGGGCGGCTGCTGATCCGCCATCCCTTCAAGCCGGAGACGACCGCGCACATCGAGGTCATGACGGCCAACGAGACCTACACCGTCACTGTCGAGGGTCCGCCGCTGTACCAGGGAGAAGTCGACGACGTGCGGGATGCGGCTCGGGGTGGCCGGGCGCCGCTGGTCACGCTCGAGGACAGCCTCGACAACGTGGACACGCTGACGGCGCTGCTCGAAGCGGCACGGACCGGCACCAACGTCGCGCTGCCCGAGTAGCGGCCGGTCGACGTCTCGACCGGCGTGCCGCCAGGCGAGCCGACGCGGCAACTACGGCGCGACGATCGCCTCCCGGCCCTGGCCGCGGAATCCGGCGAGGTCGACCATCTCGGCCCGGTTGTCGAGCGAACGGTGGTACTCGATCCGGGGCCGATCGTCGGTGAGCAGCGGGCCTTCGCCGACAAAGGCCCGCATCGCCGCTCCGTCCCCGCTGTAGGACCCCACCAGCGCGTCGTACGAACCCAGGCCCACGCCTTCAAGGGCCCTGGCCGTACCTGCGTCCTGCAGCTTGAGGTGGAACGCTCCGCGACTGAGGCGCAGCGGCTGTTTCGTTCCCACCATCAGCGTGCCGCCGTTCCACAACGTGGCGTTCGGGAAGACTTCCAGGAACGTCCGCATGATCAGGTCGTACTCGACCTTCGGCCGGTGTCCGATCCACTGCAGCATGAGGCCGTCGTCGGCCAGCGCCGCGCGCGCGAGCTCGAAGTATTCGACCGAGTACACCAGCCCGGCCCCGGCGTGCTGCGGCTGGATGATGTCTGCCGTGATCACGTCGTAGCGTTTGCCCGTCAACGCGAGGAAGTTACGCCCGTCGGAGACCCGCAGGTGCACGTTGGGCTGGGTCAGTACGTTGTTGTTGACGTGTGCGAACCGGGCGGCGCCGCGCACCACGCTGCCAGAGAGTTCGACCACATCGATGTCGACGCCGGCGTGCCGGGTGACCGCGCCTGCAGTGACACCGCCGCCCAGCCCGATGACCAGGACGTTGCGCGGGGCCGGGTGGAGGGCGAGCGGCAGCAGCCCAATGCGTGCGTGCACCTGCACCATGTCGAACGAGTCGTTGGCCTGGTGCAGGCCATCGAGGTACATCACCTGCATCCCACCGGGAGCCCGGTTCACGGCCACCGTCGTCTGCACGCCTTCTTCGCGCCACAGCACGATCTCCCCATGCGGATAGCGCCGGCCAATGGTCACTCGGAACAGGTCCTGCTGCTGTGAGGCCAGCCAGCCACCCGCGAGGACGGCCAGCACCGCCGGCACGACCAGCCGTGCCGGTCGGAGCGCACGCGTGGCCAGCAGCAGGCCGCTCAGCACGTACAGGCTCGCGGCCAGGCCGAGGCTCACGCGACTCCCGAGCCAGGGCAGCAGCACGAAGCCACCCAGCACGGCGCCGCCGATGGCGCCCACCAGGTTGATCGCGTAAGCCATGCCGACGCGCCCCGCGAGATCACCGGCGGCAGGGTCGCCGCTGCCCGCCCACACGCGGAGCCCGACGGGAAAGGCGAGCCCCATCAGCACGGCGCTCGGCAGGATCGCGACGATGGAGGCCTGCACGGGCGCCGACGTCTTCCACCCCAGCTGGTAGGTCATCGTCAACACCAGCAGCGAGCCGAGCACTGCCAGCCCCGTGGCCAGGTTGAGCAGCGCCAGCGTGCGCACCCAGTCGCGTTCGCGCCGCAACATCCTGGTGGCGATGCCGCTCCCGAGGGCAATGCCGCCAAGGACCGTGGCCAGCATGGTGGTGAACGCGTAGGTCGTCGCCGGCAAGATCAGCACGAGCATGCGGAACCAGATGACCTCCAGCGCCAGCGATGCCACGCCCGACAGCGCGAAGAAGGTCAGCACCCAGCGGGCCGTCCATCCCGTGGCCGGCGGCGCCACCCCGACATCGGCGGGCGCGGCGTGCGGCGCTGTGGGCAGTAGGGCCGCGTCGTCGTGCCTGCTGTCGGCACGGCGGGCCACCAGAGCCGCGGCGACGGCCACCGTCACGTTCAGGCCCGCGGCGATGAGGAAGGTTCCGCGCAAGCCGACGCTGCCCATCAGATAGAATCCGGCCAGGATGGCCCCGGTGATGGCCCCGCTGGCGTTCACGGCGTACAGCAGCGCGACGCGTGGCCCGAGGGTGCCTCGCGTGGTGGTGGCTGCCCGCACCACCAGCGGCGTCGTGGCACCCATCAAGGTCGTAGGTACGATCAGCACGGCCGCCGAACACGCCAGGCGCGCAAGGGTCAGTGCGCCCAGGTGGTCCGGCAGCGCCTCGGCGACGCCCATGTAGAGATGCTGCGCCGCTTCCAGCAGGCGTGGCGTCAACAGGGCCAACGCCGCGATGGCCAACTCCACGCCGGCCAGCCAGCGCAGCGGGCTCCGCACCCGGTCTGCCAGACGGCCGGCGAGCAGGCTGCCCAGCGCCAGTCCGCCCATGAAGCTGCCGAGCACGGTGCTGGCGGCGTACGCCGTGACACCGAAGACCACCGCCAGCATCCGCAGCCAGAGCACCTGGTACATCAGGCCACTCACACCCGACAGAAAAAACATTGCCGACAGGGCGATCAGCGAGACACCCTCAGTACGCGACTTCGCAATGGACATGAGCTCACGGGATGATAGCCGACCGCCTGGGGGGCCTCGCCCGGCAGGTCACCAGGACAGCGCCGCGTACGTCTCGGGACAGGTGGAGCGCCTCACCTACCACGACGCCGACAGTGGGTTCTGCGTGCTGCGGGTGGCCCTGGGCGGGCGGCGAGAGCTGGCGACTGTCGTAGGGCACGCCGCCCGGGTTGCGGTGGGGGAACACGTCCACGCCACAGGCGCGTGGGTGCAGGACCGGGCCCACGGCCAGCAGTTCAAGGCGGACTGGATTCGGGTGTCGCCGCCGGACTCGCCCGAGGGGGTCGAGCGCTACCTCGGGTCCGGGCTGATCAGGGGCGTCGGGCCCCATCTCGCCAGGCAGCTCGTCGCGGCATTCGGCACGTCGGTGTTCGACGTCATCGAGGGCGAGCCCGATCGCCTTCTCGACATCGCCGGCATCGGCCGCGTCCGCGCCCGCCGGATCGTCGAGAACTGGCAGGCGCAGCGCTCGGTGCGCGACGTCATGGTGTTCCTGCACACGCATGGGGTCAGCACCAGTCGCGCGGTTCGTATCCACCGGACCTACGGCGCGGATGCGGTGAAGGTCCTGACCGAGGACCCCTACCGGCTGGCGCGCGACATCCGCGGCATCGGTTTCCTCACGGCCGACCAGATCGCGCGACAGGTGGGCGTGCCGCCCGACGCCATGAGCCGCCGCCGGGGTGCGCTGGCGCACGTGTTGTCGGAGGCCGTGGACCAGGGGCACGCGGCCCTGCCCGCCCTGGAGCTTCGCCAACGCACCGCCGCACTGGTGCAACTGGCGCCCTCGCTGATCGACGAGGCGATCGCGGAGCAGACGGCAGCGGGGGCCGTGGTGGCCACGTCCATCGATGGCACCCCCATCCTGGCGCTCGCCGCGCTCGATGCATCCGAGCGCGCCGTGGCGACCCGCCTGGCGCAGTTGGTGGAGCGTCCGCGACCCTGGCCCGTGATCGACGCCGACCGGGCCATCCCCTGGGCGGAGGGCAAGCTGTCGATGGCCCTGGCGCCGAGCCAGCGTGTGGCGGTCGCGCAAGCGTTGGCGTGCCGCGTCCTCGTGCTCACGGGTGGGCCTGGCGTCGGAAAAACCACCGTGTTACGCGCCATCCTGACCATCCTGCTGGCCAAGGGCGTGCGTCCGCTGCTGGCCGCGCCGACCGGGCGTGCCGCCAAACGGATGACCGAGGCGACCGGACTCGAAGCGCGGACCATCCATCGTCTGCTCGAGATCAACCCCCAGGACGGGCGCTTCCGTCGGCGTGCCGGCAACCCGCTCGATGGCGACCTGCTGGTCGTGGATGAGGCGTCCATGGTGGATGTGGTGCTGATGGCGCACTTGCTGCAAGCGGTGCCTGAGAACATGGCGGTGCTGCTGGTCGGCGACGTCGACCAACTCCCGTCGGTGGGGCCCGGGCAGGTGCTGGCCGATGTCATCGCGTCGGGCGTGGTGCCGGTGGCTCGGCTCACCGAGATCCATCGGCAGTCGGCGCAGAGCCGCATTGTGCTGGCGGCGCACGCCATCAATGCCGGGCAGATGCCGGCCTTCAGCCAGTCCGGACAGGGCGACTGTTTCTTTGTCGAGGCCGAAGATGCCGAGCGTGCGCAGCACCTGCTGCTGCAGGTCGTCTCCGAGCGGATCCCGCAGCGGTTCGGACTGGACCCGATCCGCGACGTGCAGGTCCTGTGTCCGATGAACCGCGGCGGCCTCGGGGCGCAGGCGCTCAACCAGGCCCTGCAGCGGCTGTTGAATCCGCACGGCACGCCCGCCATCGAGCGTTACGGGCAGCGCTTCACGGTCGGTGACAAGGTGATGCAGATCGAGAACGACTACGACCGCGACGTGTACAACGGCGACCTCGGGGTGGTGCGGAGCATCGAGGCCGAGGACGAGACGATGGGCGTGGACTTCGATGGTCGGCTGGTCACCATCGACTTCGGGGACCTCGATCGCCTGGTGCTGGCCTACGCCACCACCGTCCACAAGGCGCAGGGGTCCGAGTATCCGGCGGTGGTGATCCCGGTCACGACGCAGCACTATCCGATGCTGCAGCGCCATCTTCTCTACACCGGCGTCACTCGCGGCAAGCGGCTCGTGGTCCTGGTCGGGCAGGCCAAGGCGTTGGGCATCGCCGTGCGCGGCACGCTGGCGCGCCGCCGCTGGTCACAACTGCGCGGAATGCTATCGGCGTAAACTGACCGCATGTCGATCCTCTGTGCCGTCGACTTCTCGCCGGCGTCTGGCGTCGCGCTCGCCATGGCCCATCGCATCGCGGCCACCTTCGCGCAGCGCCTCACCATCGTCACCGTTGCCGACCCGCTGTTGGCGGCCGCCGAGCGGATGCAGTCCGCCACCGGCTCGCTGACCCTGCTGAGTGCAGCGCTGGCCACCTTCGTCGACGAGACGCTCGGGCCCGGCACGGCGGCACGACACCAGCTGTCGGTGCCCGTCGGCGATCCCGCGGCGCAGATCCTGGCACAGGCAGATGCCGCGGAGGCGCAGCTGGTGGTGCTCTCGACCCAGGGGGCGAGCGGCGTCACCAAGTTCGTCTTCGGGTCGGTCGCCGAGCGGGTGCTGCGGACCACCACACGACCCGTCCTGGTGGTGCCGCCGGCCGTGCAGAGCGGACCCATGCGGACGCTGGGGGCGATGGAGGAAGTCCTTGCACCGATGGACTTCCACGAGCACGCGATTGACGATGCGCGCCTGGCCGACCGGGTGGCGCGCGCCAGTCACGCCCGGCTTCGCCTGCTCCACGTGGTGGCAGGGGGAGATGCCGGCCGCTGGACGATCCTGCCGAAGCCGGTGGCCGCAGACCTGGAAGAGCGCTTTGTCGGCGTTCGCGCCTCGGCCACCGACACCGCACGTGAGGCACTCGAGCAGCTTGCCGCGTCACTCGGAGGTACGCCTGCGCCGACGCTCGAGGTGGTCGAAGGTGCGGCCGCCGATCAAATCGCCCGGGTCGCCGAGCGCGCCGAGGTGGACCTGGTCGTGCTCGGGCTGCGCGGTGCGTCTGGCCTGCTCGGCACGCGCGTGGGCGCCGTCGCCTACCGCGTCCTGTGTGCATCGCCGGCGCCGGTGCTCGCCGTGCCCCACGAGGCCCGCGCCGGGGCCGCTTTGGCGTTCCTCACCCAGCCTGGCGCCGCAGGATGAACGCTGCGATGGTATGCGCCAGGACTGACGGACTGGCGCCGGTGCGGGCCTGCGTCGCCTGACTGCGCCCGGCCAGCGACCGACACAGCAGCGCCTCTGGGGAGTTGCTGTCGTGGGTCACGCACAACGTCGGCCGTTCCAGCCGGCTGATCGCCGCACGGGTGGACCAGTGGCTTGGGCCGGTGGGCCGCAAGGCCAGCGCCGGCGGCTCCACTTCGAAAAATGCGGTGGGCCCCGGGTCGACGAGGATCACGCCGGCAATCTTGCGGTCAGGCGCCATCATCTCGCCGGCCACGGCCATCGTCTCGGCCCCGAACTCGCGGCCCCCGATGAACACCGGCAGGCCGGTGCTGGCCAGCGCATCGGTGAGCCGCTGCAACTCCAGCGCGACGTCACGGGGGGAGCGGCGCTGCCAGAAAGAGAGCAGCGCGTCGATGCCGATCACGTGGATGCCGGCGGCTGACAACTGCTGGGCCAGCGCCTCCTCGGGCTGTCGCCATCCGCGCGCCGGCGACAGCAGCACGAGCATCCCGCGCGGCCGCGACGACCAGGCCGCCGTGAGCGGCAGGTCGAAGTGGCGCAACCAGCGCTGCACCGGAGTGCCGTCGCCGGCGGGCGCCAGCGCGGCCGCCGCCAACGCCTCCTCGAGCGGGCGTCGCAACGTCTGCGGGCCCGACGCATAGCGCCACGGCATCGGCTGGGGACGAGGCGGCTCGATGGTGTCGCACCGGGTGGGCAGGTCGGCGATGGGCGCCCCCACCGACACGGCGGCTGGGAATACCCCTGCAGACGCGCCGGCCAACGCAGGCCCGGCCAGTGACAGCGCCCCTGGGGTGGCCAGCACCACCGGACGCAGGTAGCGCGTGAGGCCGGCGTCGCGCTGGGCCCGCCGCGACACGTCTTCGATCAGGGCTGCCGCATCCGCGCAGGACGGGACGCCGCGCATGTCCAGTCGCGTGGTGTCGATATCGACGAGCAGGACGTGCCACGGCACCGCCTGGGTGAGTGCACTGCGCTCGGCGCTGGTGCCGCCCCGGTGCATCAGCAACACCACGCCAGTCGGCGTCGATCGAGGGATGTGGACGTCGGACGTGCCGAGGTGGGGCAGGTCAAGGCTGACCTGGCGCGACCCGAGCCGGGCGTCGGGCGCGCTCCGCAGGTCGTCGCCAAGGCCCACCCCTGCAGCCAGCAGCAGCACGAGGCCGGCACAGACGCGCCTCGACGCTTCCCGCCCGCGCGCCGGCCAGGGTGTTGGGCCCACGCTCGCAGACTACATCAGCCGTGCAGGATTTGACATTCAGAATGCAGAGCCACAGCACTGTGGGCGGCGGCCCTGAAGGGTGCCATCTGCATTTTAGAGACTTTCAAATGCTGAATTGACCTGGAACTGACGACTCACTCCCGTTCCCAGTCGCGGGATCGCTCGACGGCGCGCTGCCATCGTCGGTAGCGCCGGTCGCGTTCACTCTGCTCGATGGCCGGGGCGAACTCGCGGTCGAGTGCCCAGTTGCGCCGCACGTCGTCCAGGTCGTTCCAGTACCCGACAGCCAGGCCGGCCAGATACGCCGCGCCCAGTGCGGTGGTCTCGGCGACCGCGGGGCGCCGCACGGGGACGCCCAGCAGGTCGGCCTGGAAGTGCAGCAGGTGGGTGTTGGCGGTGGCGCCCCCGTCCACCTTCAGGCTGGAGAGGGTGATACCCGAGTCCTGCTGCATCGCCTCGAGGACATCGCGGGTCTGGTAGGCCATCGACTCGACCGCCGCTCGCGCCAGGTGCGACGCGGTGGTGTTGCGGGTCAGCCCGATGATGAGGCCGCGCGCGTACTGGTCCCAGTATGGGGCGCCAAGGCCGACAAAGGCCGGCACCAGCAAGACCCCGTCGGCGTCGGTG
>JBKJQW010000028.1:0-38765 GCA_046593715.1 Luteitalea sp. | reverse complement strand
CCCACTCACGATGTTCGAGGGCGTCCTGAAGCTGCCCGCCGCGCACTACGCCGTGTGGCGACGCGGCGAGCTGACGCTCCACCGCTACTGGGACCTGGAGTTTCCAGAGGCCGGCGTGACGCGGGCGCGTAACGAACGTGATCTCGTGACGGAGTTTCGGGATCGATTCACCGCCGCGGTCGACAGTCAGCTGGTGAGTGATGTGCCGCTCGGCGCCTTCCTCAGCGCCGGCCTCGACTCGTCGGCCATCGTCGCCGCCATGGCGGCCCGTGCCGCAGGGCCGGTACGCACCTACACTATCGGCTTCGCCGCGAGACACCGGGTGGGTGAGCTGACAGTTGACGACCCCGACGTCGCCGCGCGCACCGCTGCGCACTTTGGCTGCGTGCACACGCAGATCACCGTCGATCCCGACGTCGCCGCGTTGCTGCCACGTCTTGTCTGGCACATGGATGAACCCACGTCCGACCCCGCACTGATCATGGCCTACCTGGTCAGCCGCGAGGCACGCAAGGACGTGACCGTGTTGCTGTCAGGCGTCGGTGGAGACGAGTTACTGGGTGGTTACCGAAAGTACATCGCGGCCCAGGACGCCCGGCGGTACGCACTCATCCCGGCATCGCTCCGACACTACGGCCTCGACCCGTTGTTCCGACACGCGCCCGCTGCCCCTGGGCGTCCCTGGTCGGGCGCCGGACGGCTGCTGCGCAAGTGGGGCCGCAGCGCGTCTCTGCCGCCGCGAGACCAATTCATCACCAACGCGACCTACATCGATCCTGACGAGCAGGCGCAGATTCTCCTGCCCGAAGTGGCCCGGCGCATCACCGGAGTTGATACGACTCGTTATCACAACGCCGCCTTCGATCGTGTGAGGGGTGCCGAGTGGCTACACCAGATGCTGTACAACGACACCCGCCTGTTCATGACTTCGTTGAATCTGACCTACAACGACAAGATGAGCATGGCATCTTCGGTGGAGGCGCGCGTGCCGTTCCTCGACTGGGAACTCGCCCAGTGGGTCGCAAGCGCCGTGCCGTCCGACCTCAAGATACGCGGCCGGACAACGAAGTGGCTTTTACGTGAAGCGTTCCGGGACGTGTGGCCAGCTGAAGTCCTGGCGCAGCGAAAAGCCGGTTTTGGCGCCCCGATTGGGGTGTGGCTGCGCAACGATTTGCGGGAGATGGTGGACGACCTGCTGGCACCAGCGCAGGTCCGTCGCCGTGGACTGTTTGATCCCGACGCGGTAGGACGGCTGGTGAAGGCGCAGCGAGCCGGTGCAGTCGAGCGCAGCATGCAGGTCTGGCAGCTCCTCACGCTCGAACTCTGGATGCAGACGTTTTTAGATGGCAGAAGAGGGCCCGTGCAATGAAGCAGGTGTTGCAGTCGATTCGCAGCGGTGAAGTGCAAGTCGTCGACGTGCCGACTCCCGTCCTGCCCGACAATGGCGTGCTGGTGCGAACCATCGCGTCTCTGGTATCGGCAGGCACCGAGCGCATGGTCGTCGAGTTTTCCGAGAAGAATCTGCTACAGAAGGCTCGCGCTCGGCCCGACCTGGTGCGCCAGGTCCTGCAGCGTGCGCGCAGAGACGGCATCTCGGCGACGTTCGAGACGGTCAAACGCAATCTGGATCAGCCGATGCCACTGGGGTACTCGCTGGTCGGAGAGGTGCTCGATGTCGGTCCCGAGACGCGTGGCGCTCAGGTGGGCGACCTCGTCGCTTGTGCCGGCGCGGGGGTGGCGAGCCATGCCGAGTTCGCCGCAGCGCCGGAGCTGTTGTTCGCGCGCATCCCCTCGCAGATCGATGTTCCAGCCGAGCACTTCGCTTTCGGGACTGTCGGAGCCATCGCGCTGCACGGGTTCAGGCTGGCCCAGCCGCAACTCGGCGAGCGGGTCGCGGTCATTGGGCTCGGCCTGCTCGGGCAGCTGACCATCCAGATCGCGCGCGCCGCCGGCTGCCAGGTGTTCGGTGTGGATCTGAGCCCCTCGCGCGTCGAGTTGGCGCGTCAATTTGGCGTCACGGCGGCCGTGCGCGCCGACGCCGAAGCCGCCGGCCGGGCGTTCTCCGAGGGCCAGATGTTCGACAGCGTCCTGGTCACCGCCGACACCAGCTCGAGCGACCCGGCGGAGCTGGCGGCGGAACTCGCACGCGATCGTGCGCGGGTGATCGCCGTGGGGGCCTTCGATCTTCGGCTGCCCCGAAAGCGATATTTCCAGAAGGAACTGCTGTTCCAGGTCTCACGTTCCTACGGCCCCGGGCGATACGACCCGCAGTACGAGCTGCACGGCCACGACTATCCGGCCGGGTTCGTCCGCTGGACGCTGCAGCGCAATCTCGCGGCCTTCGTGCATTTGCTGGCCACAGGGGCGGTCCAGGTCACACCCTTGATCTCGCACCGCTTCGACGTCGGTGAGGCCCCGCGCGCCTACGACGTCATCACCGGCAAGTCGTCGGAACCGTTCCTCGGCGTGCTGCTCACGTACCCCCGTGACAGCGAGTTGAAGCCGCGCGTGGAACTGACGCCGTCGGCCGCCATCGCGGTCGACACCCCGGGCGTCAGTGTGGTCGGCGCCGGGCTGTTCGCCTCGGCGACGCTGTTGCCCGCGCTGAAGAACGCCGGCGCCCGCGTGCTGCGCGGCATCGTGAGCGCGCAAGGCGTCTCGGCGCGTACGATGGGCGCGGCCCACGGATTCGCCTTCTGCACGAGCCGCCTTGACGACGTCCTGGCGGACCCCGACACGCACACAGTCATGATCCTGACGCGGCACCACCTGCACGCGCCGCAGACGCTCGCGGCGCTGGAGGCCGGCAAGCACGTGTTTGTCGAGAAGCCCCTCTGCCTCACCGAGGACGAGCTCGACGTGATTGGTGCGGCAGCGGCCCAACGGCCGGGGCAGTTGCTGATGGTCGGGTTCAACCGCCGGTTCTCGCCGCACGCAGCACGGCTGAAAGCCTTCCTGCAAACCGGTGAACCGACCGTGCTCACCTACCGCTGCAACGCCGGCTTTCTGCCGCCAGACCACTGGACGCATGACCCAACCCAAGGCGGCGGACGTCTGGTCGGCGAGGCCTGCCATTTCATCGACTTCGCCAACTTCGTGTGTGCGGGGACGCCCTCACGCGTGTCGGCGGTGGCAATGGACGACGTCGGCCGCTACCGTTCAGACAACCTGGCAATCACGCTCACCTATGCTAACGGCAGCATCGCCAACGTCGTCTACACGGCCAATGGTGACAAGGAGTCGGGGAAGGAGAGGATCGAGGCCTTCAGCGGTGGCCGCACGGCAGTACTGGATGACTTCCGCGTCCTAGAGCTGAGTCGCGACGGGCGTTCCGAGCGGCACAAGAGTGCGACCGACAAGGGCCATGAACGCGAGTGCGCGCTCTGGCTCGAGGCGATTCGCAAAGGCCTTCCCTCGCCGATACCCCTGCCTGACATCATCGGGACCATGCAAGCGACGTTTGCCGCGCGTGCGAGCCTGGCGTCAGGCTCGCCGATCGACCTGACGTAGGCGCCCGCTCATCCTCCGGAGGAAGTCATCGGCGGCGGTACAGCCTGACTTCCTCCCGCACCCCGTCGGCGAAGGAACGCGGGGTGTACCCGAATGCCAGGCGGGCGTCCTCCCAAGAAAACGCCTTGTCCTCCTCGACGCGGTCGATCTGCTCGATCGTCAAGCGGGGTTGACTGGTGAGTGCGTTGTAAGCGCGAACCGCGAGTCGCACGGGCCCGAGCGGCACCGCCACGATGAGGCGTCGCTTGCCCAGGGCGGCTGCCGTTTCCTCGACAAGTCCCCTGAAGGAGAGCGGCGCGGCACCGCTCACCGCGAACGAACGGCCGATGCTGTCAGGTGCTTCGATGGCCGCAACTATCGCCGCGGCGACATCGTCGACGTGGACCGGTTGCTGGAGCGCAGCGGGGGCAATCACGGGCACCACCGGGAGCCGATCCACCATCTGAATCAGGCGAATGATGTTCCGGTCGGCGGGCGAGCCGTAGATCATGGTCGGCCGAAGAATCGTCCACGCCAGCCCACTTTCGCGGACGCGACGTTCACCGTGCTCGCGTCGCGGCTTGCTCCGCACCGGTAGCGACGTCAGGATGGCCGTCGTGCTGACAAATACGCCACGCCGCAGGCTCTCCGCCCGTGCCACGGCGTCCAGCAGTGGGTCGACCCAATCAAAGCCGAGCGAGGCGATGTTGACGAGGGTGTCTGCGCCGGCGAGCAATGCGTCGAGCGCTGCCGGGTCGTGCAGGTCCCCCTCGATCGCCACGACGTCGTGCGCCTCCAGCACCGTGCGTGGTGACGTCGGGCGGACGAGCGCCCGGATTTCCGCCGAGCCATAGCGGGCGCGCAGGCGAGGGATGGTGGCACTTCCGGTGAATCCGGTGGCGCCGGTCACGGCGATGCTGGTCGTTGTCATCTCGGATCGACGTGGGCCGTTGTCACGGCGTCGAGGATGTCCAGGTAGCGCATCGCGAGGGACCGCCGAGTGTAATGGGTCATCACGAACGCGCGCCCGGCGTCGCCGAGCGCCTTCCGTTGCTCGAGGTTGCCAGCCAGGGCATGCACGGCGGCCGCGATGGCCGCCGAATCCTCCGGATCCACGACGACGGCTCCTCCGGAACGTTCCAGTATCCGCCTGGCCTCGCCACGGACGCTGGCGACGATCGGTCGCGCGCATGCCAAGATCTCGAACATCTTCGAGGGAATGAACGTTTCGAACAACGGGATGTTTCGCAACGGCACGAGCGCGATGTCAGCGGTGGCGTACCACGATGGCATCAGCTCTTTCGGCTGGCCTGGCACGAAGAGCACGTTGCTGATGCCGCGCGCCTCCGCATGCTGCATCAGCGCCTTTTTCTCTGCGCCCTCGCCCACGAAGACAAAACGGATGTCTTCTCGCTCACGCAGAAGCGCCGCGCTCTCGAGCAGAGCTGTCAGCGCATGTGAGATGCCATGCGCGCCGATGTAGAGCACGACACATTTCCCCGTCAGCGCGTGCGCGGCTCGTTGTGCTGTCTCTCCGGACATGGGCGCAAACACGGCTGGATCGACGCCGTTGGTGATCACCTCGACGTGCGAGGCAGGAAGTCCGCGACCGACCAGGATGTCCTTGAACGAATCGGTCACTACCACCACGCGGGCGGCCTTGCGGTACAGGAACATCTCGAGCCCCTCGAGAATGTTGATGATCGTCCGATTTTTCAGGATGCCCAGCTCGACGAAGATGCCCGGCCAGAGGTCCCGCACCTCGAACACGTAGGGCACGCCGAGGACGCGGCTCATGATCCAGGCGGAGATCACTGCGAAAAACGTCGGCGAGGAGACGACGATCACGTCATGCCCTCGCAGCAAACGTAGCGAGTACCACAAGGTCGAGAGCATGAAGGAGACGTGGTTCGCCGTGCGCTTGGCGAATCCTTCGTTCGGTGTGGCGTAGACCCAGTTACGGAGTACACGCACGCCACGGAACGTCTCTTCGGCGAAGCGCACTCCGCGGTACGCTGGCGGCAGGACGCCCGTGGGGTGGTTAGGCATCCCCGTGACCACCGTCACCTCGTGGCCCGCATCGCGCCACGCGCAAGCCAGTTCGCTCACCCGCGCCGATGGCGCGCCGAGTTCGGGGGGGAAGTACTGGCACATCAAGGCGATGCGCATCATCAGTCCTGAGGCCTCGGCGGTGGGGTGACCGCCGAACCGCCATGGTGCACCGTGCCGTCCGGGTCGACCTGCAGCGGCAGCGGAGACGGTGCCTCGCCGTCTATGGCAAGCAACGCCAGCGCGGCCTCCAGTGGCAGCGCAGCGGTCGACGTCCACACCAGCACCGGCGCGGCGCGCCTGCCGCCGAAGCGCTCGCCGTACCAACCCTGCGGTGGATCAGAGGCACCGGTCAGGACCGTTGGCGCGTCGGAATCGGACCACGCCAACCGGAGGGCTGCCTTACCCCGGCGAAGGACCAGATCACGAGGACCCATGCCACTGCGAATCTCTGTGTCTGGGTGCAGATGCAGATGTCTCTTGACGACGTGCCTGCCCGCCCCCGCGACCCGGTCGTGGACCACGAGCAGCGATGAGGACGCAAGCGCGAATGTGCGGCGATGGGTGACCGGCTGCGGCAGCCGTGTGTAGCCATCGTGCTGCCCAACGAGCACCTGCCACGCGCCGATCACGTGCAGGGACGCCTCGGACACGCGCGCGCGGCGCGCCGCCCGGAAGCTGCCCCAGCACTCGCTGGAGTCCTCGCCGTCCACTTCGACCGTGTTGTGGGCGCGTGTGCTGCGGTAGTACGCGCGCCACGGCCCTGGCGCGTATTCGTCCACGCCAGAATCGACGACCAGGCGGGTGCCGTCGACCGAAAGCTCGAACGTGAACGTATCGGCTTGCGCGTGCGCGGGGAGTTCGTCGGGACACAGGGCACCGACATCGGCGATGAGCCGAAACCGTGGACTGTCCAGCCGGACGATTCCGCTGTGCGTGCGCGCGTGACTGGACGAATGCACGTCGAGTCGGCCCGGCGCGAGGCGGCTCGGACTGGGATGCGCTGCGGGTTGCGCTCCGACGGGCGCTCCGCGCAGAAGCGGCCGATGGCGGAGCGCGGTCCTGCCGTCTGATGGTTCGCGGCTCAGGTCGGCCCAGACCGCTCCCGCTTCGGTTGCCGAGGTCGTCATGTCCAGCGCGCTGTCGCCAAGAAGCGCGATGTCACCGTCCGGGTGAGTAAACGTGCCCAGAGCGTTGACCATTGGCCGTACAACGCTCGTCAGGCCCTCCGGGACAGGTGTGCCAGTGGCCCGCAGGAGCAGCATCAACTCCAGGGCGTCGCCGAGGACCTGCAGGTGGTACATCGGTGAACGTTCGTAGTGCACGCCGTCGGCGAGTACCTGCCGCTCGAGCTCCGCCGTGAAGCGGCTTGCCGCCCCCCTTCCAGAGTGCCATTCGGGCCAGCACGCCGAGGCGAACGCCAGAGCCTTCAGATTCTTGAGGAGGTGATTGCCCCCGACGTCGGTCTCGAGGTTCCCTTGCAGGAACACGACGTGCTCCTGCAGGCTGGCATGGAACTGAGGGAGTCCATCGAATGTGGCTGGTGCGTACAACCAGGCCAGCAGCCAGTTGACCAGCCGGAGGGCGACCACATACGGGTGCCAAGGGTCTCGGAATCCTCGCCCACCGCACGGCACTTGCGCAGTCCAGTGCACGACCATGCCTCGCAGGACCGCTCGTGACTCGGCGTCGCCCTGAGCCAGGAGCGGCGCTTCGTCAAAGTAGTGCAGGTGGTAGCGCCACAGTTGGGACCCTCGTGAAAGGCCCCACTGCGGCGGCCATCCAACCTGCTCGCTGTGATTGAGGTATCTCGGCTCACCCGCGCGCCAGGCCGCCGCCCAGCTGCGAATGACGGCAGCCTCGGCTGTGGTCAGCGGATCACTTCGCAGATCGACTTGCGGCTGAGAACGTGTCGCGATCCGCCGTGCCGAGGTGCGCCTCAGCGCCGCCGCGGAGCGCGGAGCACTTTCCCGCGCCGCGCGCTTCACTCGCAGCATCAACCGGCCGGATATCTGGGCGGGATAAAGGTGCCGAATCGTGTGCAGGTATAACTGCAGGCGTCGCATGGTGAGTCGCCCGCCACCGCATACAATGGGGGCCCGGCCGCAGGGCCGACTTGCAAGAATACCTCATGTTCTTTGTGCCCCTGGTCGCCCTTGCGGCCGCCCTGGCGTCCTGGCTTCTCGTTGACATTGTCACGCGGGTCTCGCTTCGCTGGCGGCTCTACGATCTTCCCAACGAGCGGAGTTCGCACTCGGTCCCCACGCCGCGCCTGGGTGGCGTGGGCGTCGCGCTTGTGCTGCTCGGCGGATTGGCCTTCTTCGGATATCGCGGAGTCGGTGACACCTCGACGTCCTGGTGGATCCTGAGTGGGGCCGGCGCGCTGGTCTCGGCCCTGTCGCTGGTCGATGACCTGCGGACACTGTCGCCTGCCGTTCGGCTGGGCCTGCACGTGGCCACTGCGGGTGTCGTGCTATGGGGGGCGGGTCCACTGCCGATGCTCCATGCAGGCGTGGTCGTCGTGCCACTGGCGCACTGGGCGGGAGCTCTGCTCCTGCTCCTGTGGGTCACGGGCTTCATCAATGCCTTCAACTTCATGGACGGTATCGATGGGATTGCCGGAGGGCAGGCGCTGGTGGCTGGCGCGGGATGGGTCGTGCTCGGCACGCTGGGTGATGCGCTGGCCCTGGTCTATGCAGGCTGGCTGATCGTAGGTGTATCGAGTGGGTTCCTGGCACACAACTGGGCGCCAGCGAAGATCTTCATGGGCGACGCGGGCAGCGCCCTGCTGGGCTTCGTCCTCGCGGCCGGGCCCGTGTTGCTGGGTGGCCCGGAGATGGTGGTGCCGGCGGCCCTCCTGGTGTGGCCCTTCATTTTCGACACGGGGTTCACGCTGCTTCGGCGTGCGCGACGCGGCGAGCAGGTGTGGCAGGCCCACCGGTCGCATCTCTATCAACGTCTGGCAGGACCCGGAGTCAGCCACAGTTCGGTGGCATCGCTGTACATCGGCTTGTCCCTGCTGGGCGCCGTTGCCGCCACCGTCATGGTGGCGTGGCGCAAAGGCACTCCCTTCGGGCTGGCGGTCGTGGCGCTCGGCGCACTACTTCTATGGCGCGTAGTCGAGTACCGAGAGCGGCGTGCCGCTGTGGTCGGCTCATCGTGAACTCAGAGCCCGCGGCGACCGCTGAGCTCTGGCCTTCGACGGTCGTCGCCTACTCCGTGCTGCCGAACGTACTCGTGCTGGCTGTTGGTAGTGAATCTAATGCCCGGCCGGCCGATTACGTGGTCCTTGTGTGGTGCCGACACCTCGTCAACGCGTTTACGGCCGCCCTGCTGTCGCTGGTCTCCGTGCCCACGTACGCACAACGGCAGGAGCCCGGGGAGTGGCTCTCTGGACGTGGAGGCCCCACGAGCGCAGGCGCATCAAGCCGGCGGCTGGGGTGGGACCGGCTTCCTGAAGTTGTCGGCGCCCACGACCTCAAGGTGGGAACGCCGCTAGATTTCCGCAGCGTGCTCGCGGTGGCCGGGCGTGGCGTCGACTCGCTGGTGTTCGTCAATGACGGGTCGGCGTTGATGGCCTACGACGCGGCCGGGATCTGTGTGTGGCGGACTGATGGTGTGGGCGTCGGGGAACTGATCGATGTCGCCGACCTCGACGGCGATGGCCGCGTCGAGTTGATATTCTCCGCCTTGCAACGCTTGCAGTTCGACTACAACGCGGCCACTGGGCCGGGTCGACTCCTGATTCTCGATGCGCACTCCGGCAGCATCCTCTGGACGCACCGGTTCGAGGGCCTCGAATTCGGTTTCAATCGGCGTCGCACGCTGGTGGCGTCCGTGGACGGAGGACGCACGCGCTCGATCTTCGGCGTCCTGACGTACAGCCCATCGCTCTGGCGCATCGACTACGCGCGAGAGACGGGAGGACGCATCGCGTGGAAGAGTGAGCCGCTCGCGTACGACAGTCCAGACGCCGCTCCGCACCTCAGCGACCTGGATACCGACGGTCGTCCTGAGATCGTCGTCGACAGCAACGGCCGCGCCTACGTGCTCGACGTGCAGTCCGGACGCATCCTTGCGTCGGACACCTACACCAACCATTTCACTTTCTCCGGGTTCCTCGACACCGCGGCGACGAGTGAGGGCCGCGTGCTGTTTGACGTGTCCAACTCCGCCTACGGGAAGTCGGTGGCGGCGTTCCGGTTCGACGGTAAGGGCGGCCTGCGTCGCCTCTGGGGCCGCACCTGGGACTCCGGCCTGGAGGTATCTTCGACGGATCTGTCGACCGCGGCGACGTTGGTGCACGTCGCCGGGCAGGCGCTCGGCGTGTGGTCCGTGGCTCCGGCTCAGGCTCCCGACACGGCGCACGTGGTGCAAGCGGTCGACCCTGCCTCCGGGGCAGTCGTCTTCTCCGCGCCGCTGGGGAGGTTGATTGACGTTCTCGACAGCAGCCAGGAGAACGTCGTGATCGTGACGACCTCGGCCGGCGGTGTCCGCTTCACCAGCCTGTCGGCACACGGCTTTGCTCCGCTGGAATTCGTCGAGGCGGCGACCTGGTTGGGCGCCTCGCGCGGAAAGCCGCCGAGCGAACTCGTGGCAAGACCCTGGGCCTCTGCCGGCCTCCTGCGACGAGCGTCGGGCAGCTCACACCTGGTTCGCACCACCGGCCAGGCGCTCCGGTGGCAGCAGGTCACGTTGCCCCCAATGGAGGGCCAGGAGCATGCCGTCGTCGCCGAATTACCGGACGGCGCCCTGCTGCTGACCGGGGGAGGATTTGGCCTCGCGGTTGGCGACACCGGGGTGCGGCAATTGTTCTCGCGGGCTGGCCCCCTGTGGGCCACCCCGCTCGTTGGCCAACTCGACGAGGACGCAGGCTTCGAGGTGGTGGTTCCGTATGGCAAAGCGCTGGCGCGCTTCGACTTCACGGCCCGTCATGCGGCGACCGTGACGCCGTTGTCCGGACGGACCCTCCTGCAGGAACGGGAGACCTTTCACATCCCCGCGATCGCGGCAGTCGGCACTCCGGATCGCCGGCTCATTGTGAGCTACGAATACTCGGAAGAGAATGCACGACTCCTCGTTGGACGTCATGCCCGCGGCAGCGAGGTGTGGCGCTTCCTCTTGGACCAGACAGCCGGCGAGCTGAGCATCGTGACTGCCAGTCCACGCCCGGATGGGGACGTGACGGTGTTCCAGCACGACAATCACGGTACGCGAGCCATCGACGCCCGAACGGGCCGACTGCTCTGGACAAAGGAACGCATCGGGCAGTGCCAGCGCCAGATCGCTGCCGTCGACTGGAACCTCGACGGCATCGACGACGTGGCACTGCAATCGGGTGATGTGGCCCTCGTCCTGGACGGCCGGGATGGCCGCGCCCTGTTCGAGCGCCCTCTCGCGGCGAGTTACGGTGCATACGTAGCCACAGGCGGGACCGATCGCGACGCGCCGTGGGCCGCCATGGTCAATGCCGGTGGCCTCGGTCTGTTCGAAGCGGGCCGGCTTCTGATCGACGAGCAGGTACAGCCACGCGGACTGGAGATGATCCCGCTGGTGGTCGGACCATGGGGACCGGACCATCGTGACCACCTGTTCATGGCGACCGGCAGCGGGCAACTGTCCATCGTCGGTCTGCACGGCGGCACCGTGGCGAACAAGGAAACGGGCCTGCAGATCCTGACGGTGACGGGCGCCTTCGTCGACGACGACGAGACTATCGATCTGCTCGTGTCGACGATGGAGGGCGAACTCGTCGCCCTTGCGGGAAGCACGATGAACGAACTCTGGCGCCTCGGTCTGGGTGGTCTGGGAGGCCCGGCGGTCGCGACCGACGTCGATGGTGACGGGATATCGGAGATCGTCCTCGTGTCCAGCGATGGACGTCTGCTGGTGATTGCTCCGCGCACCGCCGGGGATGTGCCAACAGGACCCCTGTCTGGCGACACGGATGGGGACGGCGTCTCGGACGAGGACGAGCACCGGTTCGGCCTCTCGCTGGACGTCCCCGACGCCCTGCTGGACTCGGACGGCGACGGCATTTCCAACGGCGACGAAGTCACGGCTGGCACGCACCCGCGTGGCCTGTGGACGTCGTACCTGCCCGGGGGCGTCACGAGCACGTTCTTCAGGACGTCCATCGCAATCGCCAATCCGTCGCCAACGAGCACGGCGCGCGTTCTGGTCCGCCTGCAGGCCAGCTCTGGGGCGAAGGCCAGCCGGCTGGTCCAACTCGCCCCGCACAGTCGGTGGACATTGCAGGTCGCCGAGGACATTCCGGGCTTCGAATCGGAGGAATTCGGCGTGATCGTGGAAGCCGACGTGCCCGTCGCGGTCGATGGCACGCAGTCATGGGGCACACCGACGTACGGCGCGGCGGCGGAGCGGGGGGTCACGGGGGGAGCCGCGTCCACGTGGTATCTGGCCGAGGGAGCGACGCACTCGGGATTCGACCTTTTCTACATGATCCAGAACCCGGGGACCCGACAGGCCGAATTGGCGATCACGTTCCTCCGCCCCGCCGGCCAGTCTCCCCTCACGTGGCGCGGCACCGTCGAGCCAGGGCGCCGTTTCACGCTGCACGTGAACCGGATACCTGGACTGGAGTCCACCGACGTCTCCGGCATCGTCGATGCGGTCAACGGCGTGCCCGTCCTCGTGCAGCGGTCGATGTTCCTGACCACGGATGACGGACCGTTGTTCAAAGCGGGTCACGAGTCGGCGGCCGTCCGCGAGCCAGCGACCGAGTGGTTCCTGGCCGAGGGCGCAACGGGGCCATATTTCGACACGTTCGTGCTGATCGCCAATCCCTCGAGGAAGGAAGCGGTGGTCGAGGTCATGTTCCTGACACCTGCCGCTCGCACCATCACCCAGCGGCTTACGATCCCGCCGCTGACACGCCACACGATATGGGTGGACCACGCCGATCCGGCCCTTGCAGACACCGCCGTGTCGACACGCGTCGTATCGGTCAACGGCGTCGGTGTCGTGGTCGAGCGGGCCATGTGGTGGCCCGGGACTGCCTGGCAGGACGGCCATGCCAGCGCCGCAGCGACCAGACCCGGCACGGTGTGGGCGTTTGCCGAGGGGGAGGAGGGCGGTCAACGGAACGCGGCCACGTACCTACTGGTGGCCAACGCGACTTCTACGACGGCCACCGTCCGGCTACGGTTGCTGTTCGAGGACGGAACGACAGTCGCACGGGAATTTGTGGTGCGGCCCAACAGCCGCACCAACCTGTCGGTCGTGGACGAGTTCCCCGCGAGCGCCGATCGCAAATTCGGCGGCGTGCTCGAGAGCTTGGGCACCATGCCCGTGCCTGTAGTGCTCGAGCGAGCCATGTACTGGGATGGGGCAGGCAGCCGGTGGCTCTCGGGGACCGCCGCGCTGGGCACTCGACTGCATTGAGAAACGGGATACCTGCCGAGCCCTACGAATCGACTAGCTGACCGACTGCCGGCGACCGGACGGACCGTGCAGGCAGACACGCAGGCATTGGTTCGCTATCATTGACTCGCCCTCCTGGTTCGCCGCGCCTGTCGCGCGAACGACTGGCCATGCGCAATCGCTACATACTCGCTCTCGATCTCGTAGGGGTGGTGCTGTCGGTGCTGGGCGCCTTTGTCCTGCGGCTCGACTGGCTCGTGCCGTTGTCGCCGACGCACGCCTTCGCCGATGCCTTCCGGCTCACGCTGGTGAGCGCACCCTTGGTCAAGCTGCCGCTCTACTACCTCTTCGGGTTGTACCGGCGATATTGGCGTCACGTGGGGCTTCACGACATGCTCCCCGTAATTCTGGCGGTGTCGGCGGCCACCGTCACGCTCGCCGGGCTGGTTGTCGCGGGCCTCGGTCTTGGTGCCTTCGACAGCTACCCGCGCTCCGTCCTGGCCATCGACTGGGTGTTATCGCTCCTGGCCGTGGCTGGCATCCGTATCGGGGTGCGCGTGCTGGCTGAGGCAAAGGCGCCAGGTGGGCGAGCGCCAGAGCAGCAGCGCAGGGTACTGATCGCCGGTGCCGGGGAGGCAGGGGCACTGGTCGTGCGGGAGATTCAGCGGAATCCGCAACTTGGCCTGACGCCGGTCGGTTTCCTCGACGACGCGGCTGGCAAACTTGGCAAGCAGATTCACGGTGTCCGGGTTCTGGCGCGCCTCGACGCCTTGTCCGAGGTGGTCGTCGACCGGGGCGTCGCGGAAGTGATCATCGCCATGCCGACCGCGCCCGGGCTCGTGCTCCGCCGTCTGGCCGACGCCGCCCGGGCTGCGGGCGTGCCCGCACGGGCGCTGCCTGGCGTGTTTGAACTGCTCGACGGCGGCATCACCGTCAACCGGTTGCGCACCGTCGACATCACCGACCTGCTCCGTCGTGCGCCTATCGTCGCCGATGTGCACGATGCCCAATACCTGCAAGGGCAGGTCGTGCTCGTGACGGGGGCGGGTGGGTCGATCGGCAGCGAACTCTGCCGGCAAGTGGCTCGGGCGCAGGCAAGCAGCATCGTGCTGGCCGGACATGGCGAGAACAGCATCTTCGAGATCGCCAACCAGCTTGCCCAGCAGTACCCCGCAACCCGACTGGTCCCGGTCATCGTCGATGTTCGCGATGCCGAGGGCCTTCGGCGGGTGTTCGAGGCGCACCGGCCACGAGTGGTGTTCCACGCGGCAGCGCACAAGCATGTGCCGTTGATGGAGGCGCACGCGCACGAGGCCATCACCAACAACGTGCGGGGCACACAACTGGTGGTCGAAGCCGCGCTGGCAAGCGGCGTCGAGCGTTTCGTATTCGTGTCCACTGACAAGGCGGTCGCACCAAGCAGCGTGATGGGCGCCTCCAAGAGGATGGCCGAGATGATCGTGCGCGACGCCGCGTGCCGGAGCGGACGTCGGTTCCTGGCCGTTCGGTTCGGCAACGTGCTCGGCAGCCGCGGTAGTGTCGTGCCCTACTTCCGTAAGCAGATAGAGCACGGAGGTCCGGTCACGGTCACCCACCAGGACATGACTCGCTTCTTCATGACGATTCCCGAGGCCGTCTATCTGGTGCTCAAGTCCGGCGGGATGGCCGCCGGCGGCGAGTTGTTCGTCTTGAACATGGGCGATCCCGTGCGCATCGTCGATCTCGCGCAGGACCTGATCCGGCTGTCCGGTTGTGACCCCGAGGAGATCAAGGTCGTCTTCAGTGGCCTGCGACCCGGCGAGAAGCTCACCGAACAGTTGTGGGAGCCAGGGAGCCGCATTGAACCGGTGGGCGGAGGCGACGTCTTTCGGGTGCACGAACCAGACCCGCTCCTGTCGAACGAGCAGCTCAACGCGATGCTGGACGCGCTGCATGCTGCGGCATTTCGGGCCGACGCGCTGGCCATCCACCACCTGCTGTCCGAGGCCATCCCGTCGTTCGTGTCCAGCCTGCATGCCAGCACGGCGCCCGCAGCGCACTGATCACGTCGGCAGGCGCGCGGGGGGCTCTGGGCTCGAGCGCCCGTCGGGCGGCCGGCGGTAGTCGCCGCGCGCCAGCAGCTTCTCCAGCCAGACGTACAGCACGATGAACAGGTAGCGGCTGCCCATCTCCTTGATCTTCAGCTTGGATACGCCGGTCGTGCGGTTGTACCAGCTGATCGGCACGACGGTATACGAATAGCCGCGAACGATCGCCTTGAGCGGCAATTCGACGGTCAGGTTGAAGTGCTTGCTGAGCAGCGGCGAGCAGCCGGCGATCACCTCGCGGCGGTAGCACTTGAAGGCATTGGTCACGTCGTTCAGGTGCAGACCGAACAAGAGCCGGATGAACGTGTTGGCCAAGCGATTCATCACCAGCTTGTGCCGCGGATAGTCGACCACTCTGGCTCCTGGCACGAACCGCGACCCGAACACGCAATCGTACCCTTGAACCAGCGTCCGGTAGTAAGTCACGACATCCTGGGGATCGTCGGAGGCGTCGGCCATCACGATGCAGACCGCGTCGCCCCGGAAGGCTTCGAGGCCCGCCAGGACGGCGTGGCCGAAGCCGCCGGCCCGCGGGTTCTCGACCCGCCGCAATTCCGGCACCTCGGCCCGCAAGCTCGCCAATACCTGCGCCGTCCCGTCGGTGCTGTGATCGTCGACCACGACGATTTCGAAGCGGATATCGGCGTCGCGCAGGTGGCTCACCAGTGCCTGGACCGTCGGCGTGATGCCCTCGGCTTCGTTGTGGGCCGGGATGACGACCGACAGCAGAGGCCGCGCCGGATCAGCCACGGGGCGTCGCGATGAAGAAGCTCTGCTGGCCGAAGATTCGCCATAGCGGGCGTAGCTTGAGGTACAGCTTCAGGAGCGCCACCGAGTTGGGCAGACGGCCTTGCGTCGTGAACGGCAGGAAGCGCCCGAGCACATAGGGCACGTCGAAGCCGCTGGTCTCCAGCGCCTCGGTCAGGCTGCGTTCGCAGAGCGGCGTGATGTGGTCGAAGAACTGCCAGTAGTCTTCCTTGCAGTAGCGGATATTGGGCTGCAGGATCAGGAAGCGGCCGCCCGGACGCAGGATGCGGCGCACCTCCTGCAAGGTGGCCAGGATGCCCTCGCGCGTCAGATGTTCGAGGAAGTTACTGGCAAAGACCACGTCGGCCATGCCGTCGGGCAGCGTCTCGACGCGGGACGTCGAGGAGAGGATGACCTCGACGTCGGCGGCGGCATGCCGCTGCGTGTCCGGATTGAGGTCGACGGCAATCTTGCGGCGCGCGCGGATGTGGTTGATGAACTCGCAGTAGCCGGCGCCAATCTCGACCACCGTCCCGGCCTGGTCCACGTGGCGCTGGAAGAACTCGCGGCAGAGCACCTCCCACATCTGTCGCCGGAACGCCAGACTGTCGGCGAACCGGCGCTCGTAGATCGACTGGACGTCGACGCCGCCCGCGGCTTTCATCGGGCTGCGGAGGTCTGCCACCGCTCGACGTTCTGGTCGTGGATGTCCTGCAGCAGCGCCCGCGCGTCGTACCGCTGCGTCCACGCCGGATAGTGGCGCCGGAACTTGCCGGTATCGCTGACATACCAGATGTGGTCGCCGATGCGGTTGGCGTCCTCGTAGGTCCACGGCAGGTCCCGGCCGGCGATCTCCTGGCACATCGCGATGGCCTCGACCATCGAGCAGTGCGAATAACGCGACCCGCCGATGTTGTAGACCTCGCCGCCGCGCGGCGCGTCGACAAAGGCGTGGAACGCGCTGACCAGATCGGCGCTGTGGATGTTGTCGCGCACCTGCTTGCCCTTGTAGCCGAACACCCGGTAGGGCGTGTTGGTCACCGTGCACTTCATCAGGTAGGCCAGAAAGCCGTGCAGCATCGTGCCCGCGTGGTGCGGCCCGGTCAGGCAGCCGCCGCGGAAGACGCCCGTCCGCATGCCGAAATAGCGGCCGTACTCCTGCACCAGCACGTCGGCCGCGACCTTGGACGCGCCGAACAGGGAATGCGTCGACTGGTCGATGCTCATCGACTCGTCGATGCCATCGGCGAACGGATGCGTCGGCTCGATCTCCCAACGCGTCGCCTGCTCGACCAGCGGCAGCCGGTTCGGCGTGTCGCCGTAGACCTTGTTGGTCGACGTGAAGACGAACACCGCATCGGGGCAGTGCTCGCGACACGCCTCGAGCATGTTCAGGGTTCCGACCGCATTCACCCCGAAGTCGGTGAACGGCTCCCGCGCGGCCCAGTCGTGCGAGGGCTGCGCGGCGGTGTGAATCACCGCGGTCACCGCCTCGCCATGCCTGGCCAGCAGCCGCATCACGGCGTCACCATCCCGGATGTCCAGGTCCTCGTGCCGGTATCGGCTCCCATGGCGCCGCTCGAGTTCGGCGCGCTGCCACGTGGTCGAGGCATCATCGCCGAAGAACTGGCGCCGCATGTCGTTGTCGATGCCGACGACGTCGTAGCCGCGGGTGACGAAGGAGTCGACGGCTTCCGAGCCAATCAGCCCGGCCGAGCCGGTGATCAGGGCCACTGCCATCAGGGGAGTGTACCCGCAGGGCGCAACGGCGTCATATGCCGGCGCGACGCAGCGAATCGGCGTGCGTGATCAGCCACGTATGGATGTCTTGCAGCACCGCCGTCGCACTGCGCGCCGGCGACCAGCCGGTGGCCGCGGTCACCGCGGCGTTGTCGGTGACGTACAGCTTGATGTCGGCGACGCGGTCGTCGGGGTTGGGCGTGATGTCGATCGTTCGACCGGAGATCGCTTCGCAGAGCGCCGTCGTCTCGAGCAGCGACAGGCTGCAGCCGCGTCCGCCGCCGACGTTGAACGTCGACCCGTCGAGTCGCTCGAGGCCCGCCACCTGCAGCAGCACCAGGTCTGCAAGGTCGTCGATATGCAAGAGATCCCTGACTTGTTTGCCGTGCCCGCCCCAGCCGTTGTAGGTGAGCGCGCCCCCCTGCAGGTGCCGCGACATCCACAGCGAGAAGACGCCCTGGTCCGCCTTGCCCATCTGCCAGGGACCGGCGATCACGCCACAGCGGTTGACGATGGCTCGCAGGCCGAACGCCTCGCGGTACTCGGCGATGAGCAGTTCGGAGGCCAGCTTGGTCGCCCCGTAGATGGAGCGCGTGCCCGCGAGCGGGAAGTCGACCGTGATTCCGTTGGTGGAGATGCCGGCCAGATCCTGGCGGGCGTCGAGTTCGAGGCGCGTCTCCGTCTCGATCGTGCGAATGCCGTTCAGCGCGGCAATCGGATAGACCCGGCTCGTGGACAGAAACAGCACCGCCGCACCGGCCCGGCGCGCCACCTCAAGGCAGTGCAACGTGCCCGTCAGGTTGGTGTCGATGACGTAGCTGGGATTGCCGTCGTAGCCGGCCAGCACCGATGGTTCCGCCGAGCATTCCAGGAGCAGGTCGAGGTCCTGCCCGAGCGGCGCGAGGTCGGCGGGGGCGCGGACGTCGCCGTGCACGAAGGCCACGCCAGCGGCCCGCAAGCGGGCGAGGTTGAGCTCGCTGCCACGGCGGCGCAGGTTGTCGAGGGCCACGATCGTGGCGTCGGGCCATGCCTGGCGCGCTCGCAGTGCGAGCGCCGAGCCGACAAAGCCGGCGCCGCCGGTGACGAGCACCCGCGTCGGCGTCATCGCGCTTCGCGCAGGGTCAGCACGAAGGACCCGACCGGCAGCTGCGCCTGGATGCGGACTGGCAGGCGTCGCGCGTCGTCGGAGATCCACACCGCGAGACCGCGGCCCACCGTCCGGCCCTTGACGTCGCGGATGGCCGGTACCACTTTCCAGGTCGGCACGGCCCCGATGCCCGTGGCGATCGTCTCGCGGGCGCCGACGCTGAGGCTCACCCGATACAAGTAACCGGAGTCCGACACCGCGAAGGCACTGGTGGCACCGGGCCTGAAATCAAGCGTCCGCATCGCCGACAGCGCCGACAGGCCGTCGTGGGTCGGACCCGACAGCGCCTGGTCCTGGGTCATCGTCGTGGCGGTGCGCATCTGGAAGGTGGCGGCGCGCCTGGATTGCTCAAACCGGGTCTCCTTCATGCGCTGCCGGCCATTTTCCTGACTGAAGACCGAACCGCGCTGCGGAAAGAGGGTGTACGCGTCGATGAGCGAGTCGGCCTTGTAGTACACGGCGTAGAGCCTGGAGAGCAGCGATGAGGGGCGGCCCTCGGCGACCATGTAGTACGCCGTCGAGCCGAATGACGGCCGCTTCTCGCGCACCGTCAACGTCGCCGAGCCCGCCGTCAGCGTGTCGGACCAGGACACGTCGTAGGTCAGCGACTCACCTGCGCGAAACGGCACGACCTTCTCTGGACCCGTCGGCCTGGCGGGGGCTGCGCCCGGTGCTCCCGGCCTCGCTGGCGTCGGCGCCCCGGTCTTGGGCGGCGGCCCCACCGGCGTGCCCAGTCGCGAAGGCAGCCGCTGGGCACCGAGGGCGAGTGTCATCGGCCCCACCAGGGCGAGGGTGATCAGCAGGAAGCGGCGCATGGGCATGGCAGTCAGTGCGGGCGGCAGAGGCCTCCCGATCCGATCAGTATAGACGCCCGCGTCGCGGCGTCGGCCGCCGTGCGCGCGCCCGGGCGACCGCGGACGCCCCTACGGCGCGACCTTGGACGCGCTTACGGCTTGCGCGCGATGACCGCGTAGTCGAGGTGCGTGAACAGCAGGCTGTTCAGCTTGTCGACGTTGGCGTTGAGCGCGTACTGCAGTGCGTCACCGCCCGGCACGTGCTGCAGCTTATGGGCGTCGGGATACGGAGAGCGGTACTGCACGTCGACGTGCGGGAAGCCGCTGGCGCGAACAAAGTACGCCAGCGTGTCGGGGTGCAGGGGCCGCACGTGGGTGATGTCGCGCACATAGCTCTGGAAGAATGCGAACCAGCACGCCACGTTGACCGTCTCGAGGACCAGCACGCCACCGGGGCGCAAGACCTCGCCGGCCCGCTGCAGCAGGCGCACGAGGTAGTCGGGCTGAAGATGTTCGACGACCTGCGCGGCAAAGATGCCGCCCACGCTCTCGTCCTCGAGACCCTGCAGCCACGTGAGCGCATCGCCTTCGGTGGCATCGAGGCCGCGCTGCCGGCACTGCTCGACCATCTCGTGGTTGATGTCCAGGCCGCGCGCGCCGATCCCGCGTTGACGCAACAGGTCGAGGAACTCGCCACGGCCGCAGCCGATGTCGAGCACGTCCTGCTGCCCCTCGAAGATCTGTACGTAGTCCTGGAGGCGCTCGCGGATGACGGTGGTCGAGCCGCGGAACTGATCTTCGAATCCGACGTACTTGAACGACTCGATGCCACCTGCGGCGAACGAATTGTCGGCCGCCGCCACGGCGCCGTGGCCCGAGGGCTGGTCGCCGGCTCTGCCTGAAGGGGGAGCGAGAGCATTGTCCTGGGCCGGGCCCGGTAGCCGGGACCCGTGATCTGCGTCTCGTTCGATGACGCGCTCGACTTCGCGCTTGAGTGTCTGCGTCGCGCGGGTGACCACGCCGAGCGATTGCGCCAGCTGCACGTGCGCCGCATCGAGGGCTGCGACCCGGGCCTGGTAGCGATGCTCGCGCACCGCCAGCATCTCCAGGCGGCGGTTCAGCTCGTCGCCGACGCCGCTGATGGCGCCGCCCGGGCCGACGGTGCGGTGGTGCAGCGTCTCGACAGCCTCGGCGATGTCTTCGGCGCGCCGCACCGCCAGCCCGTCGAACTCGTAGTCCTTCGAGTCGACGTACGGGGTCAGCTGCTGCAGATAGATGAGCAGCGCCGAGTGGAAGGTCGCGAGTCGCTCGAGTTCGATGCGCGTTGTCTCGATCAGCGCCAATTGACTGTCGCGCACCGAGCGTCCGACAGCGGCGTTGCGGTTGACGTGGTCGACCAGCGCCGCGTTGAACGCTTCCTGTCGGGCCAGCACCGGCGCGACCAGGCCCCAGACCGGTTTCAGCAGCACGCCCTTCCATCCGCCCGGGGGATGCATGCCGCCCAGGATGGCGAACCGCTCGTTGAGCGGCGTGACCTGCGTCTCGTCAGGCGGCACCGACGCGTGCGGCATCGATGGCACACCCGGCAGCGCGGCATCGAGGGCCGACAGCGCCGCGTTGTAGGCGGCATCGGCCTCCTCGCGCGCCGACTTCAGGCGGGAGAGCAGGTCCTTGTCGACCGAGCGCGTGAAGTGGATATCGGACATGCGGGCCCGATTATGTCCGTGACGTCGTGCTGATGGTGCCGGTCAGGGGGCTGCTGGCCGACGCGTAGCGCCGGCGCGGCATCCGCCCGGCCAGGAAGGCCAGTCGTCCCGCTGCCACCGCGTACTTCATGGCCTCGGCCATCAGCAGCGGCTGGTCGGCTTCGGCGATGGCGGTGTTGAGGAGCACCGCATCGGCCCCCAGTTCCATCGCCACCGCCGCATCAGAGGCGGTGCCGACGCCAGCGTCCACCACCACCGGGACCTTGGCAAACTCCTTGATGATCGAGATGTTGTTCGGGTTCTGGATGCCGAGGCCCGAGCCAATCGGCGCTCCCAGCGGCATTACCGCCGCCGCGCCGGCATCTTCGAGCTTGCGGCAGACCACGGGGTCGTCGGTGGTGTAGGGCAGGACCACAAAGCCCTCCTTGACCAGGACTTTGGTGGCTTCGAGGAGGGCTTCGCTGTCGGGCAACAACGTCCGCTGGTCGCCGATCACCTCGAGCTTCACCCAGTTGGACAGCCCGGCTTCGCGCCCGAGCCTCGCCGTCCTGATCGCGTCAGCCGCGGTGTAGCAGGCCGCCGTGTTCGGCAGGATGAACATCGAGGAGGGGATGTGGTCCATCAGCGACGTGCCGCTCCGGTCCGAGAGGTCGACGCGCCGCACCGCGACCGTGACCACTTCCGCACCCGTGGCGGCGTGGCACTGCGCCATCAGCGCCAGCGACGAATACTTGCCGGTCCCGACCAGAAGGCGGGAGGTGAACGTTCGGTCAGCGATGGTCAGCGTGTCGGACATGAATCTGGGTCTGCGGAGTCGTCCCGCGTTGTCACTCGGGCGGATGCAAGCTGCACCACCACCAGCGCAGCCAGGGCAAATGCGACGATGGCGTATCGCCACTCGTCCGGAACGAAGGCCGCGGTGGCCATGGCTCGCGTGACGGTGACGCCGGGGTCGTAGCCCTCCGCCGCTCGTAGGAACACATGCGACCAAGCGTAAGCGGACGGAAAGTCGACATAGTAATAGCCCACCACCTGCGTCAGGGCCACGCTTGCCGTCGCCGCGCCCGCGACGCTCAACAGCGGTAACAGCCTGCGCCGCCGTTGCCGGAGCCAGTAATCCCAGCCGGCAGCACACGCCAACGCGATGAGCGGCCAAACGGGGAACAGCCAGCGCCCCTGCAACGGGCCGAGACTGTTTGTCATCATCTGCCGCACGGGGAGTTGCAGGGCCGCGATTGCCACTGTGATCACCGCGAAGGCGGCGAAACGCCGCAAGCGGGCGTCACCACCCGCCAGCACCCGCGCCGCCATGCCCAGAATGCCTGCTCCGACGAGGAGCACTTGTAGCACCAGCAAAGGCCCTGAGAGTTCGAGCGTCCCGCCACCGAAATTCGACAGCCCGCCGAGCCCCGACCGCACAAGCCCCATCCCTTGCGTCAGATAGGCATCCAGGACAACTCCAACGAATGTGCCAGGGTGCCTCAGGGCATCCGCCGCCACCGTGTCGAGGTTCGGGAATGGCGTTGCGAGACGCGACACCAGCAGGGACCGATTCAGTGCCAGGCCTGTGGCCGCGACGGCGCATAACGCCGTGACGCGGGATCGCCAACCGCCCTCGAACGCCCAGACGCACACGACGAGCAGCACCACGGGGCCAAGAAAGAGCGCCGAGTCCTTGCTGGCGACGCCAGCGGTTGCCGCCGCGGCCATCGGAAGCAGCCAGAAACCACTCGGACGATTCAGCAGCAGATGCGCAGCGATCAGCAGGGTCAGGGCGGACGCGGCGTTGGCGAGACCGTCAGGCGTGATGCCGCCCGTGAACGTCGCAAGTACAGGTTGGACCGCTGTGAAGATCCCTGTCGCCGCCGCCACGTGCGGCGCGTGTGGCAAGACGACGCGCGCCAACGCCCAGGTGCAGGCCACGAGCATCGGGAAAGTGAGAGCGAGCACTGCGCGCGTCAGTGGTATGGCCGTGGGGCCGGCGCCAAGACGGCACGCGGTCAGAAGGACGTGGGCCGTGGTGTGGTGGAACCCGAACTTCCCACCGCCGGGAGGGTAGGCCAAGGTAATGCCGCCGGGTGGCGCGACGCAGGCACGCTCAGAAGCGGACGCCCGCTGCAACGCCGTCATTTGAACGGTGTGCAAGTAGTTCAACTCGTCCGAGACTTGGAACAGGGGCCGCACGAACGCATGGGCCGTAGCCAGACACCACGATGCCAAAAGCAGCGCGGCGAGCAGGTGCAGGTCTCTCGCGTGTACCCGGCCAGAGGCGCCATCGACGGCGTGGCGCTTGCTATCCGCCACCGACAAAATTGACCACTTCCACGGCATCGCCGGCGCGCACCATCGTCTCGCCGTACACGGCCTTCTTCACCACGATCTCGTTGACCTCGACGGCCACACGCCGGGCGTCGATGTCCAGGCGGGTGAGGAGCGCGTCGACACTCAGGGGGGCAGAGAGCTCGTACGCTTCGCCGTTCAGGTGAATGGTCATGGCATTGGGCTGGGCTTCACGCCGAACCGGCTTCGGGCACCCTGCTACCGAGAATATCAACATCCACCCCGAACGGCGCGAGCAGCTGCCGCGCCGCCGCCGATACGTCCGGATGGAGATGCGGTGGCGCGTCCGCCGGCCAGGCCGGCGACGGGAGGTCGGCCGCCCAGTCCAGGGTGGACAGGTAGTCTCGCTGCATGCGGGCGATGGTGTGGCGCCCTTGCCACCACTCGCGCGCCCGCCGGCCCAGGGCCTGCCGCAACGGGGCATCGGCCACGAGACGACGCAAGGCCTGCCGGAGCATCGCCTCCTCGTCGGCCAACTCGATCGACACCGCGACGGCGGACGAGGACCCCGGCGGCTGGAACACGGACGCAGCATCGGCCCGGTCATGCTTGAGCTGCCAGTGGCGCGGGTCCAGCGTCGGCACGTCCACCGTGCTGAGCTGGTCCGGCACGATGGTTGGCTTGCCGGCGGCCAGGCACCGCAGCCACGAGGCCGAGGTCTCGCGCGCCGTTGGCCAGCGTAGACAGACGCACACGTCGGCCGCGCGCAACTCAGCCGCCAGCCGCGCGTCGTCGACGTACCCGGTCACCTCGATCAGCTCACGCGTGCCGGTGCGCGCTACGTCCTGCCACAGCGCGTAGTGATGGCCGATCTCGCCCACCAGCCTCAGCCGCACGTGGGGCGCCTCGGCGCGGATGGCCGCCAGCGCCCGAAGAAGCGGCAGGATGCGCTTTTCAGGGGTGATGACACCAAAGGCCGCGACGATCACCTCGACGGCCGCCGGTCGCTCTCCCTCGGACCCCGACCCACAGAGGCCGGGCCCTTCGGTGTCCGACGTGCGGCGGTCGGCGTGGGCCCATGGGTCTGGCACGCCCATCGACACGGCGGCCATCGGGGTCTGCGGGAACTCCTCGGCCAGGGCGTCGCGGAGGGGCTGACCGTGCACGACCACGCCTCGTGCCCTGCTCATCACCATCCGCAGCATCGGCCAGAGGTAGTACGGCGAGCCCTCCAGGCCGGCGACCACGAAATCGGCCACCCGCGGGTCGATGCCGGGATGATTGAAGCGGAACTCGGCGCGGTAGTCGTCGGTGCGGCGGTCGCCGAGCAGCGCCTGGGCTCGGGAGTGGTGCAGCGCGGCGTCGTGCAGCACCACCAGGGCGGGCCAGCGCAGCAGATACGGCCATTGGAAGCTGTGGCAGGACGCATTGCCGAGCTGGTGGACGAGCAGGTCGTAGGGGCAGCGCTCGTGCAGCACCGGGAAGTCGAAGGCGCGATACAGCGGCAGGGCGTACGGGCCCGGCAGGGGCGCCAGTTCGTTGCCGAGCCCGGCGTGCAGGTGGCCGCCGGCGGCCTTCCAGACCGGGTCGTCCACGTAGAGGTGCACCTGATGGTGGTGCCGGACCCCCTCCAGGACATCGAGGCTATACGCCGAGATGCCTGAATGCACGGGCGGCAGCGGCGAGAACCAGGCAACACGCATGGGGGTACACAGTAATGCCTAAGGCCTCATGCCTGATGCCTGACGCCTGATCCCTCAGGCCGAGCGAGCCGAGCGAGCGAGTCCGCCTGAGCCGGCGCCCGATGCGGATCCGGCGAAGGCGGACCGGATTCCATTGCAGATGTGTGCGAGGCGGGCTAGCATCTACAGGTTCAAGTCCGGTCGGCGAACACGCCGATGGACGAGTCGAGCGTGGGGCGTGTGATGGGCACGCGCGTCCACGCTTGCGCAAACTTTCACAAGCGCCACCCCTTTGCCGCACGCGCGGCGACCAACTCGTATGGACGGCTGGCTTCCCATTGTGCTGCTGATGGCCTTCGGCTTCTCCTTTGCCGCGGGCAACGTGTTTTTGTCGCAGTTTCTGGGCCCGCGCAATCCAACGGCCGAAAAACTGGCGCCGTACGAGTGCGGCATGCCGCCGGTGGGCGATGCCCGCGAGCGAATGTCGGTGCGGTTCTACCTGGTGGCGATGATTTTCCTGTTGTTCGACATCGAGGTGGCGTTCCTGTACCCCTGGGCCGTGGCGTTGCGCGAGCTGCGCTGGACCGGATTTGTCCAGATTCTCGTCTTCTTCCTGATCCTCCTCTCCGGATACGCCTACGTCTGGCGCAAGGGCGCCCTGGACTGGAACACGCAGGACTGAGCGATGCGGCTCGCTCCACATCGATCGCAACGGACGACACCTCAACATGGCTGATATCGAGATTCCGGTTCTCACGACCACGGTCGACAAGCTGGTGAGCTGGGCCCGCCGCTCGGCCATCTGGCCGGTGGCCTTTGGCCTGGCCTGTTGCGCCATCGAGATGATGGCCATGGCCGCCAATCGTTACGACATCGCGCGGTTCGGCGCTGAAGTGTTCCGCGGTTCCCCGCGCCAGGCCGACCTGATGATCGTCGCCGGCCGGTTGTCGCGAAAGATGGCCCCGGCCCTGCGCCGCGTCTACGACCAGATGCCCGAGCCCAAGTGGGTCATCTCGATGGGCGCCTGCGCGTCGGTCGGGGGCGTCTTCGACAACTATGCGATCGTCCAGGGCGTTGATCAGGTCGTGCCGGTCGACGTCTTCGTGCCAGGTTGCCCGCCGCGCCCCGAATCGCTCATCTACGGGATTGTCCAGCTCCAGCGCAAGATTGCGCGGACGCCCCAGCCGCTGATGAACCGGGGTTGATCGCCATGGATTTTGCCAGCCGATTGGACGCGCTCCGCCAGGGGCTGCCCGATATCGTCATCGACCAGCTGCCGTCAGTCGACCAGCCGGCGATTGCCGTGCCCGCCGCGGCGATCGACAGGGTCGCCCGGCAGCTGCGCGAGCACCCGTCGTTGCAATTCCAGGTGCTTGCCGAGTTGACCGCTGCCGACTACTGGCCGGTGGAGCCGCGTTTCGAAGTCGTCTACCACTTCGTTTCGATGGGGCCCGAAGCGCTCGGCGCCGGCGCGCTTGCGCCGCAACGGCTGCGCGTCAAGGTGCGGGTGCACGGTGACCTCGCCCGGCTCCCGACCATCGTCGGCATCTATCCCAACGCCAACTGGTACGAACGCGAGGTCTTCGACTTGTTCGGGATCGCGTTCGAGGGCCATCCCGATCTGCGGCGCATCCTGATGCCTGAGGATTGGGAAGGCTTTCCGGCCCGCAAGGACTATCCGGTGCAGATCCACAAGGCCGTCGACATCGGCCAGGCACTGCAGGTGACCGAAGAGGAGTTCGTGCGCAACATCGAGCGGCAGAAGCGCGCCGCCGGGGTGAGCGCCGGATTCGACGTGCAGTGACCGACCCCGTTGAAACCCGGTGCCTCGAGGCGTTCGACGCGGCAGCGCAAGCGCATCGGACAGCGTCCGCGCACTTAGCCGGTCGCGTGTCGCAGGTCGTCGACGTGATGTGCGTGGCGCTCCGGGCGGGCCGGAAGATTCTCGTGTGCGGCAATGGAGGCAGTGCGGCTGAGAGTCAGCATTTTGCTGCGGAGCTCACCGGCCGCTTTCGTCGCGAGCGGGTGGCGCTGGCGGCACTGGCACTTAGCGTCGACACGAGTGCGCTGACGGCGATTGCCAATGATTACGGCTTCGATCGGGTGTTCTCGCGCCAGGTCGAGGCGCTGGGCCAGCCGGGCGACGTCCTGCTCGCCATTTCGACGAGCGGCCGGTCACCCAACGTCGTTCAGGCGGCGCAAGTCGCGCGCGCTCGCCAGATGACGGTAGTGGCGCTGACTGGCGGTGATAGTAGTGCGCTCGGGGAATGGGCGCAGCTGGCGCTGACCGTGCCAGACGCCAGCACAGCGAGGGTGCAGGAAGTGCACCTCACGGTGCTGCACGTGTTGTGCGACGAGATAGAACGCGCGCTGGCCGGTGAGGCCGGCCTGAGCCCTGAGCCCTGAGCCTGTAGCCCGATATGGCTGAAATTCGCACTGAAACGATGACGGTGAACATGGGGCCGCAGCACCCCGCCACGCATGGCGTGCTGCGCCTGGTCATCGAGCTCGATGGCGAGCAGATCGTCAAGGCCGAGCCGACGATCGGCTACCTGCACACCGGCATCGAGAAGACCGCCGAGCAGAAGAAGTGGCAGCAGATCGTGCCGCTGGTCGAGCGCATGGACTATCTGGCGCCGCAGTCCAACGCGCTGGCCTATGTCCTGTCGGTGGAGAAGCTGCTCGGGGTCGAGACCCCGCAGCGGGTGCAGGACATCCGGGTGCTGATCGCCGAGCTGCAGCGCATCTCCAGTCACCTGGTGTGGCTGGGCACGCACGGGATGGAGATTGGCGCCATCACGATGATGATGTACTGCTTCCGCGAGCGGGAGCTGCTGCTCAACATCAACGAGATGCTGGCCGGCTTCCGCCTCTTCCCGAGCTACATCCGGGTCGGAGGCCTTCGCGAAGACCTGCCACACGGGTTCCACGACGCCGTGTCGGCCTTCATCGACCGCTTCCCCGCGAAGATGGACGAGTACGAGGGCATGCTCACCAAGAACTCGATCTGGCTCGGCCGGACCAAGGGCGTGGGCATCCTGACCAAGCAGGACGTGCTGGACTGGGGGCTGCTCGGGCCGATCGCCCGAGCCTCGGGGATCAAGTACGACGTGCGTCGGGCGTTCCCCTACCTGACCTACCCGGACTACGATTTCGAGGTGCCGACCAAGCAGGACGGCGACGTCTTTGCGCGCTACCAGACGCGCGTGGCCGAGATGCGCGAGAGCCTGAAGATCTGCAAGCAGGCGCTGGCGCGGATCACGCCGACCGGCGCCTGGGGCGTCGACGACCCGCGCATCGTGCCGCCGCCCAAGGACAAGGTCTACGCGGAGATGGAAGCGCTGATCCAGCACTTCCTGATCTACTCGCAGGGCTTCACCGTGCCGGCTGGCGACGCGTACGTGCCCATCGAGGGGCCACGCGGCGAGCAGGGCTTCTACGTGGTGTCGGACGGCACCAACCGGCCGGTCCGCGTCAAGTCGCGGCCGCCGACGTTCCTGGCGCTGCAGGCCCTGCCCAAGCTGATTGCCGGTGGCTTGATTGCCGACGTGATCGCGGTGATCGGTTCGGTCGACGTCGTGATGGGAGATTCGGATCGATGAGTTTCCACCCGCAGATGCCCTACGGCGAGGGCTGGCACAAGAGCGAACGCTTCATTCCCGACGCTGGCCCGGCGTTCGAGTTCACCCCAGAGCACCGCGCCCAGCTCGAGGAGCTGTGCACGCACTACCCGCCGGAGCGCCGCAAGTCGGCGGTGATCTCCGCGCTGTACATGGTGCAGGCGCAGCAGGGGCACATCACCGGCAACGCCATGCGGCACGTCGCCGAGGTCATCGGCTGCACCCCGGCTGACGTCGAGGACGTGGTCACCTACTACGTGATGTTCTTCACCCGGCCGGTCGGCACCTACGTGCTGCAGGTCTGCCGAACCCTCTCCTGTGCGCTCAACGGCGCCGAGAAGGTCACCGCCGAGCTGTGCAAGCAGCTGCACGTCACGCCGAACCAGACCACGCCGGACGGGATGTTCACCGTGACCGAATTCGAGTGCCTCGGCGCCTGCGACAGGGCGCCGGTGATCATGGTGAACAACGAGCACTGGGCCGAGTGTCAGGGGCCAGGCGACGTGGCCGCCCTGGTCGATGGCCTGCGCACACGCGGTCTTGCGTCACTGAACGGTTGCCATCTCGTGAAGGAGCGCGCCTGACCATGTTCGAACCGGTCCTCACGAAGTACGTTGGCCACCCGCAGGGCTACACGCTGGACTTCTACGTCGAGCACGGCGGTTACCAGGCGCTCAGGACGTCCCTCGGCATGACGCCGGAGGCCATTGTCGACAGTGTGAAGAAGTCGGGCCTGCGCGGCCGGGGCGGCGCCGGGTTTCCCACCGGTCTGAAGTGGTCCTTCGTGCCCAAGGACAACCCGAAGCCGAAGTACCTGTGCATCAACGCCGACGAGAGCGAGCCGGGCACCTTCAAGGACCATGTGCTGCTCGAGCGCAACATGCACCTGCTCTACGAAGGCTGTGTCATCGCCTGTCGCGCGATCGGCGCCAAGACCTGCTACATCTACATCCGCGGCGAGTTCTTCCACCTCCAGAAACAGATGGAAGCCGAACTCGACAAGGCCCGCCAGGCGGGGTACGTCGGCAAGAACATCCTGGGCTCGGGCCAGGATTGCGACATCTGGATCCACCGCGGCGCCGGCGCCTACGAAGCCGGCGAGGAAACCGCGCTGATCGAGTCGCTCGAGGGCAAGCGCGCCCAGCCGCGGCTCAAGCCGCCCTTTCCGGCGGTGGTCGGCCTGTACGGCTGCCCGACCGTGGTCAACAACGTCGAGACCATCTGCAACGTGCCGCTGATCATCGACAAGGGGCACGAGTGGTTTGCCGGCATCGGTCCGGAGAAGAACACCGGTCCCAAGCTGTTCTGCGTCAGTGGCCACGTCAAGAAGCCAGGCGTCTACGAGGCGCCGATGGACACCACGCTCCGCCAGCTGATCTACGACTACGCTGGCGGCATCCGCCACGACCGGCAGCTCAAGGCGGTGATCCCCGGTGGTTCGTCGACGCCGGTGCTGCTGCCCGACAAGCTCGACACCCATCTCAGTTTCGACGGCATGGTCGCCGCCGGCTCGATGCTCGGGTCAGCAGCGGTGATCGTGATGGACGAGACCACCAGCATGGTCTGGGTGACCAAAAATCTCATCCACTTCTACAAGCACGAGTCGTGTGGCAAGTGCACGCCCTGCCGCGAGGGCGTGGACTGGCTGTACAAGATCCTCGACAAGATCGAGCGCGGCGACGGCGAGCCGCGCGATATCGAGCTGCTCCTGAGCGTGTGCGACAACATCGGCGGCAAGACCCTCTGCCCGTTCGGTGACGCCGAGATCGCGCCCGTGCTGAGCACCATCCAGCACTTCCGCGAAGAGTACGAGACCTACATCCGGACGGGCGAGTCGCCCGTGCAGAGCGACTTCCGCGCCGCCGAACCCGTCGGCGCGCACTAACGAGAAGAGCCCGTGCCGACGATCAGTCCCAGTCTCGTCTTCCAGCTCACGCTCATTGGCCTGGTGTTCTTCTCGCTGCAGATCTCGGCGGCGGTGCTCGTTTATTTCGAGCGGAAGATCTCCGGCTGGGCGCAGCAGCGTGTCGGACCCAATCGCGTCGGCCCGCTCGGCCTCCTGCAGCCCCTGGCCGATATCGTCAAGCTGATCTTCAAGGAAGAACTGCGGCCGCAGGCGGCCGACAAGTGGCTCTTCTACCTCGCGCCGGTCCTCTCGGCCACGACCGCCTTCGCGGCCTTTGCCGTGATTCCGTTCGGCCCGCCGACGACGTTCTTCGGCTTGCTCGAGAAGCCGGTGCCGCTGCAGGTGGCCGACCTCAACGTCGCCGTGCTCGTCGTGTTTGCGATCACCTCGATGGGCATCTACGGCATCGTCCTGGCCGGTTGGGCCTCCAACAGCAAGTACTCGCTGCTCGGCGGGCTGCGCAGCTCGGCCCAGATGATCAGCTACGAGATCGCGTATGGCCTGGCGCTCGCCTCGGTGCTGGTGATCGCCAACACGCTGTCGCTGCGCGAGATCGTCGATGGGCAGGCGGGCGTGTGGTGGCTGTTCGACGTCATCCCCGTGCCGGCCTGGTATGTCTTCCTTGCACCGGTCGGGTTCTTCATCTTCTTTGTCGCCGGCATCGCCGAGACCAATCGCGCGCCGTTCGACTTCCCCGAAGCCGAACAGGAACTGGTGGCCGGGTACCACACCGAGTACAGCTCGATGTCGTTCGCGCTGTTCTTCCTGGCCGAGTACGTCAACATGGTCGTGGTCTGCGGCGTGACGGTGAGCCTGTTCCTTGGCGGGTTCTACATGCCGGGATTGCCCGTCTGGCTGGGACCGTTGTGGTTCGTGGGCAAGGTCGCGGTGTTGCTGTTCTTCTACATCTGGATGCGGTGGACACTGCCGCGTTTCCGCTACGACCAGCTGATGGACTTCGGCTGGAAGCGACTGCTGCCGCTGGCAATCGTCAACCTGCTGGTGACTGCGGCCGGCGTTCTCTACTGGAGCTGAGACCGTGGCCCCCTGGCTCTTCTATCTCTTTGCCGTGATCTCGGTGGTCAGCACGCTCGGCGTGATCGGGCAACGCAACCCGATGTACAGCGTGCTGCTGCTGATCGGTTCGTTCATCTCGCTGGCCGGTCTCTACATCGGCCTGGACTCGCCCTTCGTCGCGGTGACCCAGATCGTGGTCTACGCCGGCGCGATCATGGTGCTGTTCCTGTTCGTGGTGATGCTGCTCAACGCGCCGCGCGAAGATGTCGCCCTTGGGCCGCGGCTGCCAATCCCCGGAGCGATCAAGGCGTACGGGTTGGCCCTGGCCGCGGCCATGGCCGCGATGCTGCTTTGGGCGCTGAGCCGGCTCGGCGCGGTGCCGTTTGTCGACGACCCGCAGGCCGCTGCCCGCGTCGCCTCGGTGCGCGACATCGGCGTCATGCTGTTCCGCGATCACGCGTTCGCGTTCGAGGTCACGTCGATCCTCATCCTCGTCGCCATGGTCGGCGCCGTCGTCCTGGCCAAGAAGACCGTTTGAGGACCGCCCTACGCCGATGATCACGCTCAACCACTACCTGCTCCTCTCCGCGCTGCTGTTCAGCATCGGGACCGCCGGCATCTTCCTGCGCCGGAACCTGATCACGCTGCTGCTCTCGGTGGAGATCATGCTCAACGCGGTCAACCTGACGTTTGTGGCGCTGGGCCGCTTCAACGGCTCGGTCGAGGGCCAGATCATCACCTTCTTCGTGATGACCGTGGCGGCAGCGGAAGCCACCGTCGGCCTGGCGATCGTCATCGCCCTGTTCCGGCATCGGGAGACCCTCTCCCCTGATGCCTTCACCTCCCTCAAGTGGTAGGGCGACAAGACGCGATGCTGCTGTTCATCATCCTTGCCCCGTTCATCGGGTTTCTGATCAACGCGACGCTCGGTCGCCGTCTCTCCAAGGCGGTGTCGGGCGGTGTCGCGGTGGCCGCCATGCTGGTCGCCTTCGGGCTGTCGCTCGCCTCGGCGGCGCAAATCTTCGCCGCGCCGGCCGATCAGCGGGTCATCGAGCAGACCGTCTTCCAGTGGTTCACGTCCGGCGACTTCTCGGTGCCGTTCGCGCTGCGGCTCGACCCGCTCGCGACCCTGATGATCCTGGTGGTCACCGGCATCGGCTCGCTGATCCACATCTACTCGACCAGCTACATGCACGAGGAGCGCGACAGCGAGTACGCGCGCTACTTCGCCTACCTCAATCTCTTCGCGGCGTTCATGTTGACCCTCGTGCTCGGGGCCAGCTTTCCGATCATGTTCGTCGGCTGGGAGGGCGTGGGACTCTGCTCCTACCTGCTGATCGGCTTCTGGTTCACCAAGAAGTCGGCCAGCGACGCCGGCAAGAAGGCCTTCATCGTCAACCGCATCGGTGACTTCGCCTTCATCCTCGGGATGCTCGGGGCCTTTGTCGCGTTCGGCACGCTGGACTTCAAGGCCATCGCCGAGCAGGTCGCCACCATGCCCGTGGAACTGACATGGGGCGTGTTGTCGATCACCACGCTGCTGTTCTTCATCGGCGCCACCGGCAAGTCGGCGCAGATTCCCCTCTACATCTGGCTGCCCGACGCCATGGAAGGCCCGACCCCGGTCTCGGCCCTCATCCACGCCGCGACGATGGTCACCGCTGGCGTCTACATGATCGGACGCAACGCCGAGCTGTTCGCGCATGCGCCGCAGACGATGCAGGTGGTGGCCGTGATCGGCGCGCTGACAGCGCTGATGGCCGGCACCATCGGCCTGGTCCAGAACGACATCAAGCGTGTCCTGGCCTACTCGACGGTCTCGCAACTCGGCTACATGTTCCTGGCGATGGGCGTCGGGGCCTTCTCGGCTGGCGTGTTCCATCTCTACACGCACGCCTTCTTCAAGGCGCTGATGTTCCTCGGGTCCGGCTCGGTCATCCATGCGATGGCAGGCGAGCAGGACATGCGCAAGATGGGCGGCCTGCGCAAGTACATGCCCATCACCTACTGGACGTTCGTGATCGGCGCCGCCGCCATCGCCGGCGTGCCCGGCCTGGCGGGATTTTTCAGCAAGGACGAGATCCTCTTCCAGACGTTCTACACCGGCCACACCGGGCTCTGGGCGATCGGTGCGCTGACCGGCCTGCTGACGGCCTGCTACATGTTCCGGCTGATCTTCATGACCTTCCATGGCCAGGAGCGATTCGCCGTCGGTGGGGCACCCGCACCCGCCGTGACTGGCCACAGCGATCTGGCCGCCGTCGGGCATGCGGTGGTCGACCACGGCCATGCGCCTGCCGATGCGCACGCCAGCCACGGGCACGGTCACCACGGCGCGCCGCACGAGTCGCCGTGGGCGATGGCGCTGCCGCTGCTGATCCTGGCGGTCGGGTCGGTGGGCGCCGGCTATGTCGGCGTGCCGCACGCGCTCGGCGGCAGCAATGCCATCGAGACGTTCCTGCATCCGAGCTTCCATCCGGCCTCGGTGCACGGACCGGCAGTCGCCGGTGCCGACCATGCCGCGCCTGCCGCTGCCGGCCACGCCGCGCCGGTGGACGAGCACGCCACGCCGGTGTCCGAGCCCGGCGCCGCCGCAGGACATGACGACCCGGACAAGACGCGGATTGAGCTGACGCTGATGGGCGTGTCGACCGTACTCGCGTTGCTCGGCATCGGGCTCGCGGCCTTCTTCTTCCTCGCGCGACCAGAGGCGGCCGAGGCTGCTGCGGTCAGGCTCGCGCCCGTGCACCGCCTGCTCTTCAACAAGTACTACGTGGACGAGATCTACGACGCGGCGATCGTCCATCCCCTGCGCGATGGTTCCTCGTCGGTGCTGTGGAAGACGGTGGACGTCCGGGTCATCGACGGCGCCGTCAACGGCACCGGTCTGCTGGTGCGCGAGTCGGCCGGCGCGCTGCGCCTGCTGCAGACCGGCTCGGTCCGCGTCTACGCGGCGTCGCTCTTCACGGGCGCTCTCCTGGTCCTGGGGTACTTCCTCGCGCGATGAACATGCCGCTCCTCACCCTGACCGTGTTTGCGCCGCTGCTGGGCGCGCTGCTGCTGCTCGCCCTTCCCAACAAGAGCGGTGAGCGCAATGGCCTCGTGCGCTACGTCGCCCTCGGCATCTCGCTGGTGGCGTTTGCGTTGACCGTTGCCGTGTGGGCCGTCTTCGACGGCACCTCGGCCGACTTCCAGATGGTCGAGCGGGTGCCGTGGATCCCGACCTTCGGGATTGACTACCACCTCGGCGTCGATGGCATCAGCCTGTGGCTGGTGGTACTCACCGGCCTGCTGACGCCCTTGGCGCTGCTGTCCTCCTGGCACGGCGTCGACAAGAAGGTGAAGGAGTTCAGCTTCTTCATCCTGGCGCTCGAGACCGGCATGCTCGGCGTGTTCGTCTCGCTCGACCTGTTCCTGTTCTACATCTTCTGGGACGCGATGCTGATCCCGATGTATTTCCTCATCGGGGTCTGGGGCTACGACCAGCGCGTCTACGCCGCCGTCAAGTTCATTCTCTACACGATGGCCGGCAGCGTGCTGATGCTGGTGGCGATCATCGGCCTGGCGGTGATGCACGCCCAGGCCACCGGGCAGTACAGCTTCAACCTGTTGCAGCTGTACGAGCTGACCCTCGACCCCCGCACGCAGCTCTGGTTCTTCCTGGCCTTTGCGCTGGCCTTTGCCATCAAGGTGCCGCTGTTCCCGTTCCACACGTGGCTCCCCGATGCCCATGTCCAGGCGCCCACGGCCGGCTCGGTGATCCTGGCCGGTGTGCTGCTGAAGATGGGCACCTACGGGCTCGTCCGCTTCGCGTTCCCGCTCTTCCCCGATGCCGCGCTGCAGGCGGCGCCCTACATCGGCACGCTGGCCGTCATCGGCATCGTCTACGGTGCCCTGGTGGCGATGGTGCAGCCCGACATGAAGAAGCTGGTGGCCTATTCCTCGGTGAGCCACATGGGCTTCATCGTCCTGGGCATCTGCGCCGCCAACGTCCAGGGCATGCAGGGCGCCATCTACCAGATGCTCAATCACGGCATCAGCACCGGCGGGCTGTTCCTCATCGTCGGCATGCTGTCGGATCGTCGGCACACCCGCCAGATCGCCGAGTACGGTGGCCTGAAGCACGTCACGCCCAAGCTGGTGGCCGCATTCCTGATTCTCACGCTGTCCTCGATCGCGATGCCCGGCCTGAATGGCTTCATCGGCGAGTTCCTGACGCTGATGGGGGCCTACCGGTGGCGGCCGGAACTGGCGGCGGTGGCCGCGTCGGGAGTCATCCTCTCGGCCGTGTACATGCTGTGGATGTTCCAGCGGGTCAACTACGGGCCGTTGAGCAACCCGAAGAACAAACACCTGCACGACCTCGAGCCGCGTGAATGGGTGGCTCTCGGGCCGACGCTGGTGCTGGCCGTGGTCATGGGCGTGGTGCCCAACTTCTTCCTGGCGCCGATGGCGCCGGCGGTCGACCGGTTGGTGGAGCGACTGCATGCGCAGCGCCCCGCCTTCGCCAAGGCTACGGCGGGCACGCCCATGGCGGTGGCCCAGGCTACGGTGAGCACGCCCATGGCGGTGGCCAAGGCTACGGTGATCACGCCCATGGCGGTCGCCGAGGCTACGGCGGGCATGCCCGCGGACCACGCCCAGGCGAAGGCGGGCAGACCGTCAGCCAGAGCCATTCCCAGCACCACGCCGCGGCCCGTGCCCCCCGCCGTGTCCCTGATTCCCGAGCAGGCCGCCCGATGATGACCGACCTGCAAGCGATCATGCCGATCCTGATCGTCGCGCTGACGGCGATCGTGACGATGGTGGCAGAGTCGTTCCAGCCCAAGGGCGAGCGTGTGCCCCTCGGGGGCCTGGGACTGATTGGCCTGATCGGCGCCGCCGTGGCCTCGATGTTGTTGTGGGGCCGCGACCTCACCGGCTTCGGTGTCATGCGCGCCGACAACTTCGCGTTGTTCGTCAACGTGACGCTGTGCGTGATCGGCATCCTGACGATCATGTTCTCCGGAGCCGTCGTCGTCCGCGAGCGCATCCCGTCGGGCGAGTACTTTGCGCTGACCTTGTTCGCGATCACGGGGATGATGCTGATGGCCGGCGCCAGCGACCTGCTGGTGATTTTCCTGGCCCTGGAGGTGATGTCGCTGTCGGTGTACGTGCTGACCGGGATCCGCCGCAGCAGCGAGGCCGGTGCCGAGGCCGCATTCAAGTACTTCCTGCTCGGCGCGTTCTCCAGCGCCTTCTTCCTCTACGGCGTCGCCTTCACGTACGGCGTGGTGGGCAGCACGCGACTCGACCAGGTCGCGGCCACCCTGGCCAGCCAGGTCAATGGCCCGAGCGTGATGGTCATCCTGGCACTCGCGCTGCTGCTGGTGGGCTTTGCCTTCAAGGTCTCGGCGGTGCCGTTCCACATGTGGACACCGGATGCCTACGAAGGCGCGCCCACCCTGGTCACAGGGTTCATGTCCACGGGCGTGAAGGCCGCGGCGTTCGCCGCGTTCATCCGCGTCTTCCTCTCCGCCTTCGAGCCGATGCACGCCGAGTGGGCCCCCATCGTCTCGGCCCTGGCCGTGGCGACGATGGTGCTCGGTACCACGGTGGGCGTGGCCCAGAACAACGTCAAGCGCATGCTCGCGTACTCGAGCATCGCCCACGGCGGCTTCCTGCTGGTGGGGTTGGTGGCCGCCAACTCGGTCGGCAAGGCCGGCATGCTGTTCTACCTGGCGGCCTACGCGGTCACCAACGTCGCCGCGTTCGGCCTGATGGCGCTGCTGTCCACTGAAGACCACCCGCACGACAACGTGCGCGACTTCGCCGGCCTGTGGCATCGCCGCCCCGGGATGGCCGCAGCGATGACGGTGTTCCTGCTCTCGCTCGGCGGCTTGCCGCCGACGGCAGGCTTTGTCGCCAAGTGGTATGTGATGGCCGCGGCGGTGCAGGAGGGCTACTACAGCCTGGCCATCATCGGCATGCTGACCAGTGTGGTCTCGGTGTTCTTCTACCTGCGCATCGTGGTTCTGATGTACATGTCCGACGACGTGGCCGTCGATCCCGCGCCGGCGGTGCCGCCGACCGCCGTTGCCGGCCTGGCACTGGCCACGCTGGCCATCTTCTATCTCGGCCTCCTGCCCACCCGGGTCATCAACCTGGCCGTGCAGAGCGTGCAGGGGCTGTTCTAGGATCGGCAGTCACCGATGGCGACAATTCTCGTGACCGGCGGCGCCGGCTTCATCGGCGCCAACTTCATCCACTACTGGCTGTCGCATCGTCAGGGACGGATCGTCAACCTGGACAAGTTGACGTATGCCGGCAACCCGGAGAACCTCGCGGCCTTCCACGCCGACGACCGGCACGCGCTGGTGCGCGGCGACATCGGCGATCGCCGCCTGGTCGGCGATCTGCTGCGCGCACACCATCCCGTGGCCGTGATCAACTTCGCGGCCGAAAGTCACGTCGATCGATCGATCACCGGGCCGGCCGCCTTTGTCGAGACCAATCTGGTCGGGACCTTCGCGCTGCTGGACGAGGTGAAGGCCTATTGGAGTTCCCTCGAGGGCGAGGCCCGCGCGGCGTTCCGGTTCCTGCACGTCTCGACCGACGAGGTCTACGGCTCGCTCGGCGCCGACGCACCGGGCTTCTCGGAGGTGACGCCGTACGCACCCAACAGCCCTTACTCGGCCTCCAAGGCGGGGTCGGATCATCTGGTGCGTGCCTATCACCACACCTATGGTCTGCCGGTCCTGACGACCAACTGCTCGAACAACTACGGCCCGTTCCAGTTCCCCGAGAAGTTGATTCCGCTGATCATCCACAACGCCCTGGCTGGCCGGCCCCTGCCGATCTACGGCGACGGGCTGAACGTGCGGGACTGGCTGTTTGTGGCCGACCACTGCTCGGCGATCATGCGCGTGCTCGACGCGGGACGCCCCGGCGAGACCTACAACGTCGGTGGCAACAGCGAGCGGCAGAACATCGCCGTCGTCCACACCCTCTGCGACATCCTCGACCAACTCGCGCCGTCGGCGCGTGGCGGCAGCTACAAGGACCTGATTACGTTTGTCCGTGACCGCCCCGGCCACGACCGCCGCTACGCGATCGACCCGACAAAGATCCGTACCGAA
>JBKJQW010000071.1:0-48229 GCA_046593715.1 Luteitalea sp. | reverse complement strand
TCATAGCCAAGCCGCCGCAGCGCCTCCAGGTCCTGACGGTAGAACAGGACGCGATCGAGGATCTCCGGCCCGTCCACCGGGGCATAGAAGCAGACCCGTCGGTTCACGGCTGCCCCCGCATCACGAACGGGCGTAACGCAAGGGCCACGGCAAGCACCGGCAGTTTCCTGGGCCAGCCAAACAAGGTGGACACGGCCTCCTGGTCGAAGATGACGATCTGCGTAAGCACGAACAGCGCGACAATGAGGACCGCACCGCTGCGCGGAGCCGCCAGGGCTCCTGTCGTCCACCCGAACAGGCACCCCAGGACGAGCGCGCCGACCACGAACCCGGCAAGGCGGAAATTGCCATACAGGTCCGTCACCGTGCACGAGAAGTAATCCGACGCGACGACCCCGAGGTACTCGCGCATCAGGTACGACTTGGCCGTCGTCTGCCTGGCCAGCCGGTAGGCATCGAAGCCTTCGGGATCAACGAAGCGCCGCACGATCCAGGTCACCTGTCCCCACGACCGCAAGTAGGCGGGACCCTCGCGCTGCAGAGGCCCGTGCAGACGGGCCATCAAGTCGATGCAATCCAGCCGGTTGACCCCCTGAGTGTCGGCAAAGACGCCCCCGCGCAACGGCGAGAGGGATGCCACCGACACACCGTCGCTGGCGTTCCGTATGTTTACGACAAGAATCGACAGGTAGACCGCCACCAGCCCGATGGTGGCCACGACCGCCAGGCGCGCGAGGTGACGCCGGACGGGGGGAACCGGCGACGACATGACCATCCAGCCGACGAGGCACACCAGCAAGCTGGTGACGAACCAGCGAGAATTCAGAAGGTTGAAGCCGCCAAATACGGCGGTCACCAGAACAAAGGCGCCGAAGCACCACCGGCGCGCCGTGCCAACGCTGTACCTCCAGGCAAACAACATTAGTCCGACGACGAACAACCCGCATTCCTGATACAGGCGGAACACGGCGAACTCCACCGGCGGGAGCTGCATGAAGCGGTCCGTCAGGGCATCGCCCAGTCGGACGGACCACAGCTCGTTGCGCACGAGGACTCCGACGAAGGCCAGCGCGAACCCGCCCATGACGATGGCGAGCAGCGTCGCCCGCACGGGATGTCCCGCGAGTTCGCCGAGGGGCTGTCGCCGCTTGAGGCTAAAGTACGTCAGCATCAGCGGCACTTGAAACGAGAGCAGCGCCGCCACCTGCAGCCATCCGTACTCCGGCCGGAGGTCTTGCACGCGCGCCATGTTGTAGACAAACACCAGCGCTGGTGTTTCTGCCAGTTGCGAAAACACCGGCGCAACCTGCAGGTACACGCATACGATCGCCAGATAAAACAGGAAGAAGAAGTGTCGCCGGAAGTACGCGGGTTGCAGCAGCCCAGGCAGCAGGGCAAAAGCCGTCAAGGCAACGCCCAGCAAGGCGCTGCAGCGCCCCAGCCAGAGCCACAGGTCGTCGGGTATCACATCGTGGGCGCGTCGCCCGCCGTGACAGCTCTTACCAGCGCAGGCACCAGGACGATCACACTGGCGACCAGGGCAAGCAGCAGGCCGATGGCGGCACTCACCGCAACGCCGGACGTGACGGGACGATTGGGGACGACCGCTTCGTCGACGACCTGAAGGTCGGTGACGCGACTCGCCACCTTGAGCCTTGCCAACTCGTACTGCGCGGACAGATCGGTGACCGCACGCGCCGCTATCTCACGTTCCAGTTCGAAACGCGTCAGCCCCACTTCGCCCTGGTAGAGAGCCAGGAGGTCAGGAAGCACCTTGCTGTCGACGTGGTGGCGCCCGGTGAGGTCACGCAGGCGCCCCTCCATGCCCGCGACGCGCGCGCGAGACGCCGAAATCTGGTACTCCAGCAACTGCCGGACGGGGTTGGCCCCGCCATCGGTACGCGGCCAAGCAGGGATCTCCTGCTGGCGCGTCTCGATGGTCGCCTCTGCGCCGGGCCGGACAGACGGGCCGCTCGTGACGCGTTCGAACTGCCGCGCCTGCTCGGCCAGTTCCTGCTCGGCCCCTGGCAGGCGGGCCATCGGGCTCAACTCGGGGACGACCTTGCGTTGGTCCTCGAGGACCTTCAGACGATTGCGCTCGGCTGCGAGGTCTGCCGAGAGCGCCACGAGCTCTTCGCGCGCATCGAGTTTGGCCTTCGAGTCGGAGCGCCTGAGCTCAACCTGCGCCGAACTGCGATGGTCCAGGAGCCGCTGCTCGGTTTGCCGCAACATGGTGCGCGTCTCCTCGAGCTGACCCTTGATGATGTCCCTGGCGCGAACTACGTCACGAGCATTGAGCTCACGATTGAGCTCGGTCGCGTGCGCGGCAAAGCTGCTCGCCACCGTTCGGGCCAGCTCTGGATCGGGGAGCGTGACCGACAGGACGAGCAGAGAGGTGTTCCGCACCTCCCGAATCGTCACCAACTGCAGCAGGCGCGCCGCATCGATGCCCCAACGCTGCAGTTGGTGCTGGCTGACGATTTCCTGGGCGAGGGCGCGGTTGGCGAGAAGCGTGGGGTAATCGGCGCTAGTGGGTGGAACGTTGGCTTCGTCGATCGCGGCCGTCCGGCGGACCGCCAGCGTCACCTCGGCCGCGTACCATCTCGGGCGCAGAGCGCCGTACATGGCGCCGGCGGCCGCGCCAACAAGCAGCAGTGCAAGCAGCAGCCGGCGCTTCGCGATCACGGCCGCTCGCAGGCGAGCCAAGGGAAATTCGTCCATCGTGTCTGGTCCGTCAATAATCGCCACAGGGTGGGACGTGGCCGCTTGGCTCCATCGCGCGGAGCGACGCCGCGCCGACTACGCCAGTGGCTGCGCCGGCACGGCGCTCTTCTCGAGCCGCGCAACGTCGGCGTCGACCATCATCGTCACGAGGCCGCGGAAATCCACTTCCTGTTGCCAGCCCAGCTGGGTACGCGCCTTGGTCGGATCGCCGATCAGCAGGTCCACTTCGGCGGGACGAATGAAGCGCGGGTCGAGCTTGACGTACTTCTCCCAGTCCAGGCCCACATGACTGAACGCCAGTTCGACCAGTTCGCGGACCGGATGCGTCTCGCCGGTGGCCACGACGTAATCGTCGGGGGTGTCCTGCTGCAGCATCAGCCACATCGCCTTGACGTAGTCACCGGCGAAACCCCAGTCGCGGCGGGCGTCGAGGTTGCCGAGCGGCAGGGTGTCGGTCAGCCCGAGTTTGATCCGGGCGACAGCATCGGTGACCTTGCGGGTGACGAACTCGAGACCACGGCGCGGCGACTCGTGATTGAAGAGGATGCCCGAGCAGGCAAACATCCCGTAACTCTCGCGATAGTTGACGGTGATGTAGTGGCCGAACACCTTCGAGACGCCGTAGGGCGAGCGCGGGTGGAACGGCGTGTCCTCGCTCTGCGGCACCGCGCGGACCTTGCCGTACATCTCACTCGAGCTGGCCTGATAGAACCGGGTGTCCTTCTTGACCTGTCGGATGGCCTCGAGGACACGCGTCACGCCCTGGCTGTTGAATTCGCCGGTCAACAAGGGGGTGTCCCACGAGGCGGGCACGAAGGACATCGCCGCGAGGTTGTAGAACTCGTCGGGCTGCACTTCATCAATCAGGCGCAGGATCGACAACTGGTCCAGCAAGTCCCCCGGCCGCAGTTCGACACGGTCGAGCAGGTGTTCAATCCGCCACAGGTTGGGCGCGGACGAGCGCCGCACGACGCCGACGACGCGATAACCCTTGTCGAGCAGGAACTCGGCGAGGTACGACCCGTCCTGACCGGAAATTCCCGTAAGCAGTGCTGTCTTTGGCATGCAGACCCGAGAGAAACACGGCAATCCTGACCTTGCACGAAGGCCGACACCGTCCTGCGGCATGGGAGGCAGGCCGCAGTGCTGCCGTAGTGTACCGCAAGCGCCCCACTGGTACGGGTAACCGGATCCCCACCGCTTCGGGGACAATACCCGGGCCCTGGCGCTTGGTCGGCCACGTGAGGGTGCCTGCCGCCACGTCCCGGTGGCGCGCGCCCCGGGGCACGTCGACGGCAGGAGAGGACGTCCGAGATGCACGCGCTCATCACCGGCGGCGCCGGGTTCATCGGGTCACACCTGGCAGACGCGCTGCTGGCGGCCGGGCATCACGTCCACGTGGCCGACGACCTGTCCACCGGGGCCATGGCCAACATCGCCCACCTGAAGGGCCAGCCGCGGTTCGGTCACACCATTGGCACCGTCAGCGATGAGCCGCTCGTCGCCGAACTCGTGGACGGAGCCGACGTCGTGTTTCACCTCGCAGCCGCGGTCGGTGTTCGCAAGATCGTGGAAGAGCCCGTGGCGACGATCGAGACCAACGTCCACGGCACCGAGGTGGTCCTGCGCCAGGCCAGCAAGAAGAAGCGCCTCGTCATGATCGCCTCGACGTCGGAGGTCTATGGCAAGAGCACCGACTTTCCGTTCCGCGAAGACGCCGACCTGGTGATGGGCCCGACCCACAAGCATCGCTGGGCCTATGCGTGCAGCAAGGCCATGGACGAATTCCTGGCGCTTGCGTACCACAAGGAACGCCGGTTGCCGGTGGTCATCGTCCGACTGTTCAACACCGTCGGGCCACGTCAGACCGGCGAGTACGGGATGGTCATCCCGACGTTCGTGCAACAAGCGTTGCGTGGCCAGCCGATCACCGTGCATGGCGACGGCCGGCAACTCCGCAGCTTCACATACATCGGCGACGTCGTCGGCGCCCTCATGGCGCTGGCGCAAGAGCCCCGGGCGGTCGGTCAGGTGTTCAACATCGGCCACGGCGACGAGATCTCGATGCTGGCGCTGGCCGAGAAGGTGAAGGCGATGACCGGCAGCGCGTCAGAGATCGTGCGCATCCCGTACGACGAGGCGTACGAGTCCGGCTTCGAGGACATGGCCCGGCGAGTGCCAGACCTGACGAGAATCAAGGCAATGATCGGGTACCAACCACGAGTGGGACTGGACCAGGTGCTCACCGAGGTCATCGCGGCCATGCGTGGCTAGCACGCTGGCGATACCACGCAGCGCCCGCGCCGGTGCGCGAGGCCCGAGCTAGAGCGTCGCGACGTAGCGCGCGATGGCGTCCTGCCACGACGGCATCGGCGCGCCGATAGCCTCGGCCAGCTTGTCGTTGGCCAGCGCACAGTAGACGGGCCGCTGCGCCCGCAGCGTCACGTCCTTGACCGAGGTCCGCACCAGCAGGCCGGGGTCCGCTCCGAGGAGCTCGGCGATGTGCAGGCCCACGTCCGCCCAGGTGCCCGCGCCGCTGTTGACGCAGTGGTACACGCCCGATGGGGCGTTGTGTGCCAGCAGGGTCAGCGTGGCCGCGGTCACGTCTCTCACGTAACTCGGCGTGACGACGCGGTCGGCAAACACAGGCGTGGGCCGGCCCTCGCGCAGCGCCGCCGCGATCTTGTCGACGCTGCTCCTGGCCTGGCGTCCGCCGAAGAGGCTCTCGACCCGCAGCACGTACCAGCGCGGTGCGTCCTGCGCAAACCATTCCCCGAGCAGCTTCGAACACCCATAGACACTGACCGGCCGGGTCCGGTCCTCCTCCCGGTACGGCGCACTCGCTTCGCCGTCGAACACGAAGTCGGTGCTGTAGTGCACCAGGGTGGCACCCACACGCGTGGCGGCTGCGGCCATCGACCGGACGGCCAGCCCGTTGACCGCCAATGCCGTCGCCACGTCGTCCTCAGCGCCATCGACGTTGTTGTAGGCCGTGCAGTTGACCAGGACGTCGGGCTCGAGGCGATCCACGACGGCCAGCAGCGCGGCGTGATCGGTGACATCGACGTCGGCGCGAGTGAGGCCGACCACGTCGTGGCCCGTCGCCTCGCAGAACGTGCCGCCCAGCTGACCTGCCGCCCCAACCACCACCAACTTCATCGGAACTCCGCGATGCGGCTGTCGTCGAGCACGCCTTCCCACCGCGCCACCACCGCGGTGGCAAGGCAGTTGCCGGTGACGTTGACCGCCGTCCGTCCCATGTCCAGGACCTGGTCGATGCCCAGCAGGATTGCGGCGCCCTCGAGGGGCAACCCGAACGTACTCAGCGCGGCGGTGAGCACCACGAGGGCGCCGCGCGGCACGCCGGCCACACCCTTGCTGGTGAGCATCAGGGTCAGCATCATCATCAGCTGCTGGCCCCACGACAGCTGCAGCCCGGCCAGCTGCGCCACAAAGACGCTGGCGATGGACAGGTACAGTGTGGTGCCGTCGAGATTGAAACTGTAGCCGGTCGGCAGCACGAACCCGACGATGTTGCGAGGCACGCCGAAGCGCGCCATCACCTCGAGCGCCTTGGGCAGAGCGGCTTCCGAGCTTGCGGTCGAGAACGCGATCAGGAACGGCTCGCGGATGGCCTTGAGGAAGGTGAACAACGGCACGCGGATCAGCAGCGCCACGCCCCCGATGACGATGAACAGGAAGATGAAGAGGCCGAGATACATCACGCCCACGAGCTTGCCGAGCGTGAGGAGGATCCCGAGGCCGCGCCCGCCCACCGTGGCCGCCATCGCCGCCATCACGCCGATCGGCGCGAACTTCATCACGTAGGCGGTGAACCGGAACATCACCTGCGCCACCGACTCCAGAAAGTTGAGGACGGGACGCCCTTTCTCGCCGACACCGGCCAGTGCGACGCCGAAAAACGAGGCGAAGACCACAACCTGCAGGATGTCGCCGCGTGCCATCGCGTCGAAGATCGAGGTCGGGAAGAGGTGGAGGAAGACCTCGGTGAACGTCTGCTGGCGAGTGGCCATGGCCGCGACGTCGGCCGTTGCCGTGCCGGCGACGGCGACCCCGGCACCAGGCTGAAACCAGTTCACCAGGCCCAACCCCAGGAACAGCGCAATCGTGGTCGCCACCTCGAAGTAGATCAGCGCCTTGACGCCGATGCGGCCCATGGCCTTCATGTCGCCCGTGCCGGCAATGCCGACCACCAGCGTGCTGAAGATCAGCGGCGCGATGATCATCTTGATCATCCGCAGGAAGGCATCGGCCAGCGGCCTGAGGGCAACCGCGACGTCGGGGACGGTCGCGCCCAGCATGATGCCGAGGGCCAGGCCGATGAAGATCTGCGTGGTGGTGCCTGGCCACCACCACCGGCCAACCGCAGGACCATCCGCAGGGGCGCCGGGCGCCTCGATCTCGATCCTTGCCATGAGGGCCTCAGGCCGGCGCGTAGAACGCGGCGATGGTCTCGACCACGTACTGCTGCTGGGCCTCGCTGAGCTCGCTGTAGATGGGCAGTGCCAACGTCTCCGCCGCGGCCCGCTCGGCCTGCGGGAACGCCCCCGCGGGGGCCCCGATGTCGACAAAGCAGGGTTGCAGGTGGAATGGCACCGGGTAGTAGATCTCGCACCCGACCCCGTGTGCGCGGAGGTGGTCCCTCAGCCCGTCACGGCGTGCGGCACGGACGACGAACTGGTTGTAGATGTGCCGACGTCCAGGCAACTCCACCGGCAACTGCACGGGCGCCGCGGGAGCCAGCGACGCGAACAGCGCGCGGTAGCGGTCGGCGTTGCGCCGGCGCGCCTCTGTCCATGCCTCGAGGTGCCGGAGCTTGACGCGCAACACCGCGGCCTGGATGGCGGCCATCCGGAAGTTGCCCCCGACCTTCTCGTGGTGGTACGTGCGCTGGGCGCCGTGGACGCGCAGCAGACGCACCCGCGCCGCCAATGCGTCGTCCTGGACGGTGACCAGCCCGGCATCGCCGGCCGCGCCGAGGTTCTTGCTCGGATAGAACGAGAAGCAGCCGAAATCGCCCAGCGTGCCGAGGGACCTGCCGTCGAGCGTGGCGCCGATGGCCTGCGCCGCGTCCTCGATCACCGACACGCCGTGCTCGTGGGCCAGCGCCAGCAGAGGCGCCATGTCGGCGGCCTGGCCATACAGGTGCACAGGCACGATGGCGCGGGTGCGGGGCGTGAGGGCGCGGCCGACGGCCTGCACGTCGAGGTTGCACGTGACCGGGTCGATGTCCACCAGCACCGGCCTCGCGCCTGTACGAGTCACGCAGCCGGCGGTCGCGAAGAACGAGTAGGTCGGCACGATGACCTCGTCGCCCGGGCCGAGTTCGAGCGCCATCATCGCCACCAGCAGGGCGTCTGTGCCGGAACTGACGCCAATTGCATGCCGGGCGCCGAGGTAAGCCGCGACTTCCGCTTCGAAGGCAGTCACCTCCGAGCCGAGGATGAACTGCTGCGTGTCGATGACGCGCGTGACGGCCTCGACAACGGCGTCCCTGATCGGGGCGTACTGGGCGGCGAGGTCGAGCAGCGGCACCTGCATCAGTGGCTGCATGCTACACTCGGCCCGCCGTGGCGGCCAATGATCTCCGTGCTGTGCTGGCCTATCGCGGGCTGCTGCGCGGCTTCGTCCAGCGCGATCTCACCGTCAAGTACAAGGGGTCCCTGCTCGGCGTCGCGTGGTCGCTGCTGCACCCGCTGGTGATGGTGGGTGTCTACACGCTGGCCTTCCGCTACATCGTCCGCGTGCCCATCGAGCGGTTCCCGCTGTTCCTGCTGAGCGGCCTGCTGCCGTGGATGTTCTTCACCAGCGCCCTGTCGGCGGCCACCAGCTCGATTGCCGACAACGGCACCCTGGTGCGCAAGGTGGCGTTCCCGCGGGCGGTCCTGCCACTGGCCGCGGTGACCTCGGCGCTGGTCCAGTTCCTGCTGATGTACACCGTGCTGGTGCCGACGGCGCTGCTGACTGGCGCCGGGCTATCGGCGGCGTGGCTGGCGCTGCTGCCGATTGTCGCCCTGCAGACGGCGTTCACCGCGGGGCTCGGGCTGCTGCTGGCCACTGCGTACGTGTTCGTGCGCGACGCCCGCCACCTCCTCGACGTCGCGCTGCAGGTGTGGTTCTGGGTGACGCCCATCGTCTACGCCGCGAGCATGGCCCCTGCCGGCCTGCGCCGGTGGCTGCAGTTGAATCCGATGCTGCACTTTGTGACGGCCTACCAGGACATCGTCACCCGACAGGCCTGGCCGTCGCTGGCAACGCTGGCCGTGCTGACCGCGCTTGCCAGCGTCTCACTCACAATCGGCTGGTGGGTGTTCGCGCGTACGCAACGGCGCTTCGCGGAATACGTCTGACGGTAATTCAGAATTTGGAATTCAGAATGCAGCGCGGACCGCGAGGTCCGCGGGCCGCGGGCGCTCACACTGCGGGTTTGGCCAGGCCGAACTTCTCGACCCTGTACCGGATCTGATCGCGGTTGAGCCCGAGCAACGCCGCCGCGCGTGTCTGGTTGCCGCCAGCGCGCTCGAGGGCCTGGACCACGAGACTGCGCTCGAGCTCCTCGAGATTGACGCCCTCGGCGGGCAGGCCGATGCCGTGCGCGCCGGGCTCGCCTGTCCCGATCAGCGGAAAGTCGACGGGCTCGAGCAGGTCGCCATCCGACAGCAGCATCGCACGCTCCACGGCGTTGCGGACCTCGCGGATGTTTCCCGGCCAGCCGTACTGCTGCAGCGCGCGGATGGTCGCCGGCGACACGCCCTTGACGTTCTTTCGAAACTCCTGATTGAACAGGTCCACATAGAACTTCACGAGCGCCGGCAGGTCATCGCGGTGCGCTCGGAGCGGTGGCAGTTCGATGGGCAGGACGTTCAAGCGATAAAACAGGTCTTCGCGGAAGTGTCCGCCCTTGACCTGATCGGCCAGAATGCGATTGGTGGCCGCCACCACGCGCACATCCACGCGCACGTCCTGGTGTCCACCCACCCGCTTGAACGTCTTCTCCTCGAGGAAGCGCAGCAGCTTGGCCTGAAGGGCCGGCACCATCTCGCCAATTTCGTCGAGGAAGACGGTGCCCCCGTCGGCCTGCTCGAACAGCCCGCGCTTCTGCTGGCGCGCATCGGTGAACGCGCCCCGCTCGTGTCCGAACAACTCGCTCTCGAGCAGGGCTTCGGGAATGGCCGAACACGTGATGTTCATGAAGGGCCGGTGCGCGCGGTCGCTATTGAAGTGCAGCACCTTGGCCGCCAGGTCCTTGCCAGTGCCGCTCTCGCCGGTCAGCAGCACCGTCGACGCAGGGCTGCGCGCCACCTTGGCCAGCAGGCTTCGCACGCCTTCCATCGCCGCCGACTCGCCGACGATGCGGTCGAAGGCATAGGGCTGCGCCTGCGCGGTGCGGAGCTGCCGCACCTCCCGTCGCAGCTGAGTCGTCTCCAGCGCACGCGCGACCAGAGCCGAGATGTCCTCGAGGTCGAACGGCTTCCTGGCGAAGTGATAGGCGCCGATCTTCATCGCCTCGACGGCGGTGTCCACTGTCGCGTGGGCAGTGAGAAGGATCACCAGGATGTCGGGATCGTGCTCCTTGATCTGCCGGAGCACCGAGACGCCGTCGATGTCCGGCAGCTTGTAGTCGAGCAGGACGAGGTCGACGCCTTCGCGCATCTTCTCCAGGGCGTCGTGGCCCGTTCCGGCCTCGAGCAGCACGTGGCCGTCCCCACGCAGTCGCTCGGTCAGCGACCATCGGATCAGCGGTTCATCGTCGACAACCAGGACGGTAGAGGCCGGCATCGGTCCCCAGTGTAGCGGACCGCGGAAATCCCGCGGGACGCGCGGACAATTCCCCACGGGCGGCGTCGCCGCCTGACCAATCGCGTGGCGGAAGCATCGTGTCCGATGTGGAACGTGACTTGAAGGGACTGGCACCCGTGGAACCCCTCGCCACCCGTACTCCCGACCGCAGCGTGCTTCGCGTGCTCGTCGTCGAGGACGAGCCGCTGCTGCGGTGGGCCCTGTCGGAGTCGCTGACGTCTGCCGGCCATGTCGTGACGGCCGTGGACGATGGTGCCTCGGCGGTGCGCGCACTGGGGCAGGCATCGGTGGCCATCGATGTCGTCCTGCTCGACTTCAGGCTGCCGGATTCGAGTGACCTCGGCATCCTGCGGCAGCTGCTTCAGATCGCGCCGGGCCGACCCGTGGTGATGATGACGGCCTGCAACACGCCCGAGCTGACGTGCGAGGCGTTGGCGCTGGGCGTGTACCGCGTCGTGGACAAGCCCTTCGACATGCAGGCAATCGAGGTGTGTCTGCGCGAGGCATCTGCCGCCCGCGGGCGCTAATGACCGGCGGAAAAATCCCCGGCCGCAGGCGAAAACTCGCGACGCGCAGCCGGTCCACCGCGAGACCGCGGCGAACTCACCCGAAACGACCGCAAACACGCCAGACCGACGCACGGCACGCGAGTTGCTCAATGAACTAGCGAACAGACGCCACACCGCGCATTCATCCAGGAAGAGACATCATGACCCTCGCACGCATCGCCTCGCCGAGCCTCACCGGCATCGTCGCGCTTGCCGTCTGCCTGAACGGCGCCCCACTGCTCGCGCAAGCGCGCGCCACACCGCTTGTCATGACCAAGGCCACGGTCACGATCGAAGGCACGTCGAACGTGCACGACTGGACGGCGACGTCGACCACGGTGCGCCTGGCGCGGTCGCAGATCACCACCGACGCCAAGGGCGACGGTTTCTGGGACGCCATCGTCAAACCCGGCGTGATCGAGTCGTTCGAGGTGGTCATCCCCGTCGCCACGCTGACGTCGCCGAGGAGCGGTCTCGACAAGAACATGTACAAGGCCCTCAAGTCGGACCAGCACAAGGAGATCACGTTCCGCCTGAAGGCCCTGACGCCAAAGGCGGCTGCCGGCGCATTCACCGCGGCCGGCGTGCTGCGCGTTGCCGGCGTCGAGCGCGACGTCACCCTCGACATCACGCTGGGCCGATCCAGTCAGCACCTGGTCGTGCGAGGCACGACCGCCCTCCTGATGACCGACTTCGGCATCGACCCGCCGCGGGCCCTGCTCGGCACCGTGCGCAGCAGCCCGAACGTGACCATCACGTTCGAGGTCGTTCTGTCGTCGCCGACGACCTGAGACCGGCGTACCGCGTCGCTTTCATATCCGTGTATTCCAGGAGAATCTTCATGACATCCCAGCTGCTCACCGGCGCGCTCGTCGCGCTCTTACTGGCCAGCCCAGCCCACGCCCAGGCGCCCATCCCGGAGATCCCAGAGCTGCCCGCGGCCGCGGCATCGGCCGAGGAGGCCGAGGACCAGGACACGGCCGAGCCGCTGGATCCCTGGCAGGGCCGGAAGATCACCATCCAGCACGTCCGACCGCAGGACAAACGCGGCGTCAACATGTTCGAGACATCGAAGGACCCCGGCGTCGAGTACAAGGGCTTCAGACTCGACTGGGGCGCGGCGTTCACGTCACAGATCCAGAACCTCGAGCACAGCAACACCGCCGATCCGCGCGTCGTCAGTGGCGTCAATGCCAACGAGCTGGTCCGCATCGGCTTCGGTCCGAACACCTCGAACGCCAACCTGTACATGCACGCCCAGCTGGCCAAGGGCGTCCGCGTGCAGCTGACGTCGTACCTCTCGTCACGTCATCACAACGAGACCTGGGTGAAGGATGGCTTCATCCTCATCGACGCCTCGCCCATCGACCTCCCGCCGCTCAACAGGCTGATGGAGTACGTGACGCTGAAGGTCGGCCACTTCGAGATCAACTACGGCGACCAGCACTTCCGTCGCAGTGACAACGGCAACGCGATGTACAACCCGTTTGTCGGCAACCTCATCGTCGATGCCTTCGCCACCGAGATCGGCGCGGAAGTCTACGTCCAGAAGAACGGCTTCATGGTCATGGGCGGTCTCACCGGCGCAGAAATCCGCGGCACGGTGACGGTGCCCCAGAACCGCGGTCCGGCGCTGCTCGGCAAGGTGGGCTACGACCGCCAGCTGAGCGAGGACCTCCGGGTGCGGGTGACCGGCTCGATGTACTCGGCCGACAAGTCCAACAGCAACACGCTGTACGGGGGTGACCGAAGCGGCTCGCGCTATTACTTCGTGCTGGAGAACACGGCCGCGACCGAGTCGGCACAGTTCACCTCAGGCCGCTTCAATCCTGGATTCCGCAACAACGTCAGGGCCTTCCAGGTCAACCCGTTCGTGAAGTATCGCGGACTCGAGTTGTTCGGCGCGCTGGAGATGGCGGAGGGCCGGACGTCGACCGAGACCGCCCGGCGTGCCATGAACCAGTACGCGGCCGAAGTGGTCTACCGGTTCATGCCCGACGAGATGATGTTTGTCGGCGCACGCTACAACAAGGTGGACGCCAGACTGGCGGGGATGTCGAGCGACGTCAGCATCGACCGTGTGCAGATTGGTGCAGGCTGGTTCGTGCTGCCAACACTGCTGGTCAAGGCCGAGTACGTGACCCAGGCGTACAAGCACTTCCTCCCGACCGACATCCGCAACGGCGGCAAGTTCAATGGCTTCATGCTCGAAGGGGTCGTCGGCTTCTGATGTGGGTGCCGCCTCCCCGGCACACCACCCGGAAGGTGCGGTGCGGACGCTCCGGCGTCCGCACCGCACTGGTGACTGCCGTGCTGCTGGCCTTCGCGACTGGCCTGGCGCACGGCCAGACGGTCCACAGGCCGGCGGTCACGATTGGCCGGGACGGTACGTCCTACACGGTGGCCGCGCAGTTCAGCGTGCCGCAACCCGTCACCACGGTGCTCGAGGTGCTGAGCGACTACGAAGGCATCCCGCGTTTCATGCCCGACATCAAGAAGAGCATCGTGCACGAACGCACGCAGACGCGCACCGTCGTCGAGCAGGAAGCCATCTCGCGCGTCATGCTGTTCTCGAAGCGACTCTATCTGATGCTCGAGGTGCACCGCGACCACGACACGCTTCGCTTCAGCGATATCTCTCGACGCAGTTTCCGCCGCTACGAAGGCGCGTGGCAGGTCACGCGCGACGATGGGCAGACCGTGATCGTCTACCGACTCACCGCCGACCCATCCTTCACCGTACCAGCGTTCCTCCTCCGCCGACTCCTCGAACGCGACGCTCACGAGACCATCGACCGTCTGCGAGGCGAGATCTCCAGGCGCGGACGTCTCGGGGCTGGCGATCCGCTGCGCGTCCTCAGCTTTCGACGTCCGCCCGGCCCGCCTGACGCAAGGGTAGCGTCATCGACACACTCGTTCCACCCCGCTCCGGACACGTCAGCTCCAGCGTCCCGCCATGCAGTTCGGCCGTCCGCCGCGCTATCGGCAGACCGAGCCCGCCACCGCGCGCCTTGGTGGTGAAGAACGGCTCGAAGACCTGCGCCCGCATGTCCGCCGGAATGCCCGGCCCCGTGTCTGTCACACCGAGTGTGACGTGGTCCCCGGTGCGCTGTACCGCCACGGCGACACGGCCCTGCCCTCCCATCGCCTGGGTGGCGTTCAGCAGCAGGTTCAGCAGCGTGGCGCGGATGAGATCGGCGTCGACCATCGCCAGCACGTCGTCGCCGCTGAACGTCAGTTCAACCGACGCCGCCGCGGGGTCGCGCTTCACCTGCGCTATGGCGTCGCCCACCAGACCGGCAATCGAGACGCTGGCAAACGTCGGCGTTCGCGGCCGTGCGAAGACCATCAGGTCGTTGATCAGACCGCTCAGCGACTCGATGCGGCTGACGATGTCGCGCATGATCGGGCGCTCGGGATCATCGGGCGGGCGGCGCGACATGATGACCTGGACGGCGCCCTTGATGCCAGCGAGGGGATTGCGGATCTCGTGTGCGAGCACCGCCGCCATCTGCCCCACGCGCGCCAGTGCCGCCTGCTCGGTCAGTCGCGCCTCGGCCACTTTGCGGAGCGTGATGTCCGAGCGGATGGCGATGTACTGGTACGGCTTGCCGCGCTCGTCGAGGAACGGCACGATCGTGGTGTCCACCCAGTACAGGTGCCCCTGCTTGGCACGGTTCTGGATCTCGCCATGCCAGACACGACCGCGCGCGATGGTCTGCCACAGGTCGCGAATGAACGAGGGGTCGTGATAATTCGAGTTGATCAGCCGATGGTCCTGACCGAGCAGTTCCTGGCGCGAGTAGCCGGAGATCGCGCAGAACGTGTCGTTGACGTACCGGATGCGGCCGCTCACGTCGGTGATGGCGACGATGGCTGCGGCGTCAAGTGCGCGCTTGAAATCGGCGAGTTGCTCGAGAGAGCCCAGCGCGGCTCGCTGCAGGCGTGCCGACCGGGACACGAGCGTGGCCGTGAGCGCGAACACCATGACCATCAGAGGACGGTTGAGGAAGGCGTTGCCGGTCGCCGGACGGCTGACGTCGACCACCAGATCGATCACGACCAGCACGGTCGCGGCAATCGCCCCCATCAGCGGGAATCTCTGCCACGGACTCCACAGCCCGAGCAGGATGACGCCGACGTAGAGCATCCCGATCGCGCTGTCTGCCGCAAACTGCAGGTCGACCGCGAAGATCACCAGCGCCGTACACGCCGCAGCGACGTGTATGGTGTGGCCGCTCGGGGGCGAGGCCGTGGAGAGGGAGTGCGACACGCCGACGATAGTAGCGTCTCGGCCATCCGCGACGCGTCGAAGTCGCCGCGCGCCGATTCGCGAACGCACCGTGGTCGTGACCGCAACTATCCCTCGGCCGCTCGGTGGACGCCCCCTGCATTCTTCATTCCAAATTCGGAATTGTCCCTGTCCTACCGAACGACTCTCGCGACCCCCGCCGAGAGCGCGCGCGACCATTCGATGCGGGGCTCGGTCCACACCGGCACATCGTTCACCGCGTTGCCCCACCGTTCGGGCGTGGTCTCGAAGACGATCGTCACGCGCTGGCCCACCCACGGTTGCAGCGGCACCTCGGTGGCGAACAGCCGCTTGTGCGCTGGCACCAGCATCGGCACCAATGTGTACTCGGTCACCGTGGTGGCACCAGCGGCATGCTCCACGCGCACACGCATCTCGATGCCATCGCTTTCGCGTTCCCACATGTCGGGACGCATCGCCGCCCCGAAGCGCAACACCGCATCCCTCGGCACGTCCACCGTCCACCGTATCGTGGACGTCGGCAAGGCCACGATGGCGCGCAGGATGTGGCCGTCGATGAGCAGCGCCTGCTCCGAGATGCCGGAATGCAGGGACGGCCACGTCGTCTCGTACCTCGCATCCGGCAGGGCGGCGATCAGGTCGAGGGATCGGAAGCGCCCGGTCGGGCGGGCGGCAAACGCGGCGCCTGCGAGCACGATGACCAGCACCACCCCCGTCGCCAGTGGCCGGGCTGGATCGCCGGGCGCGCTCGGGGCCGGCAGGCCGACAGGCATCGAACCCTCCGTCGCCTCGCCCACCAGTCCGGTCGCCCGCGCGCAGGCCCACGCGAGCAGGAGGTTGAAGGCCACCAGCGTCACCACCACGGTTGGTGCGGCCCGCAGCCAGGCCGGCCACGGCCGCAGCACCTCGTGCACCCAGTAGGGCAGCGTGGCGCGCGATGACGAGGTTTGGAGGACGAGGTCGCCCCACTGCTCCACGCCGTCGGCCACGAATCTCCCGCCTCGCACCGCATCGTCGCGTGTCGCGGCGAGGCTGATGGCGGGGCCGCCTCCAATGTCTGCGTGACGCACCTGCAGTTGGTACATGACGCCACGCGAGGCCTTCACGGCCCGGAATCGCACGTGCAGCGACGCCCCGCTGGTGGCGTCTGAGGCGGGCACGACAACCTGGGCCACACGCTGCTGGGCGTGCCCCTGCACTTGCAGGAGATCGACCTGCAGGGCGCCGCGCGGCACGCCGCCGGTGACCGACGGCCGCAACCACACGCCGTCCAAGCCGTCGGCACCCATCACAAACGTCTGGGAGACGCCGCCTGGCGCGCCCGCCGACACCACCAGTCCGTCATGCCGGTCAGCCCACGTGGAGACGACGCCGTGGCGTGTGAAGCACCACCGATCGACCTGCCAGGCAAGGAGGGCGCCGTAGAGCAGCAGGAACGCTGTCCACCCGCGGGAAGACGATCGCACGGCAGACAGCGTAGACCAGCGCTCAGTATTTTGAAGAATGGCCGGAGTCGAGCCTTGGCCGCCCAGCCCATTTGTTCGAGCGGCCGTTGATGGTCATGACACGGTGCGTTCGCGAATTCCTCAATTATCTGAGGCTCCGCAGCCTGTGCATGAGGTCGCTGCGCCGGCCGAAGTGGTCGTACAGCTCCGTGTACAGCGCGTAGAGCGCGTCGTACCGTGTGGACGCGGCTGAGTCGGGCACATAGCGCTCGCTGGGAGCCGGTGCCATCGCGGCAGCGGCGGCCTCGATGGTGGCGTGTCCGCCGGCCTCCGCGCCGGCCGCAACCGCGCCCAGCATGGCTGCGCCGAGGGCCGAGGCCTGCGCGGCGCCCGACACCTCGATTTCCATGCCGAGGATGTCGGCGTAGATCTGCATGAGGAGGCGGTTCCGCGTCAGTCCCCCTCCGGCCACGACGCGGGTGACCGGCACCCCACCGGCCCGGAGCGCGTCGGCGATGACCCGGGTGCCGAACGCCGTGCTCTCGATGAGGGCCCGGTAGACGTGCTCGGGCCGCGTGGCCAGCGTTGCCCCCACGAGCACGCCGCTCAACTCGGCATCGACGAGCGTGCAGCGGTTGCCATTCCACCAGTCCAGCGCCAGCAGTCCGGTCTCTCCGGGCTTCAGCGTCGCGGCGCGCTCACTGAGGACGTCGTGGATGGACACCTGCCGCCGCGCCGCCTCGGTCTGGACCTCGGACGAGGCCAGTGTGTCCACGAACCACGCGAAGCTGTCGCCCACCGCGGCCTGACCCGCCTCGTACGCGAACATGCCCGCGACGATGCCGTCCTCGACCACGCCCGCCACGCCTGGCACCAGGTGCTCGCCTTCGGCAAGCAGCAGGTGACAGGTGGACGTGCCGAGGATCAGCATCAGCGCGCCCGCGCTGGTCGCGCCGCTGCCGAGCACGCCGGCGTGTGCGTCAATCAGCGCCGCGCCGACGGCCGTGGTCGGCGCCAGGCCCAGACGGTCGGCCCAGGCTGGCGTCAGTGTGCCAACGCGAGCGCCGGGCGCCACGACCTTCTGCCCCCCGCCTTTGCTGGCGTAGAAGCCCTCGAGCCCCGGGTGCAGGGCCGCGAGATAGGCGTCCGACGGGTAGCCGTCACGCTTGTGCCAGAGGCCCTTGTACCCGGCCGCGCAGGCGTTGCGCGCAAACTGCCCGGTGAGCTGCCACACCAGCCAGTCGCCGCCCTCGACGATCAGGTCCGCCTCGGCAAAGGTGGCCGGGGCGTCCTCCAGGATCTGCAGCGCCTTGGGCAGCATCCACTCCGACGAGATGCGGCCGCCGTACCGCGCCAGCCATGACTCGCCGCGCGCGGCGGCGACGTCGGTGACGCGTGTGGCCTGCGGTTGGGACGCGTGGTGCTTCCACAACTTCGGCCAGGCGTGCGGGTCAGCTGCCAGCCCGGGGACCTGCATCAACGGCGTGCCGTCGGCCTTGACGGGCAGCACCGTGCAGGCGGTGAAGTCGATGCCAATGCCGACCACGTCGGCGGCCGAGACACGGGCGCCCGACATCGCCTCACGCACGCTGGTCTCGGTGGACTCGAGCCAGTCCCCCGGATGCTGCAGCGCCCATTCCGCGCCAAGGGCCGCGCCCGACGGCAGGCGCTCGTCCAGTACCGCGTGACGGTAGGCCGCCACACCGCTCCCGATCACTCGACCATCGCGGGTATCGACGACCACGGCACGCGCGGATTCGGTGCCGAAATCCACGCCGATCACGACGGTCATCCGAGCACCTCGCACTCGACGCCGAGCACGTCACAGACCCCTTGCAGCTCGGCGAGGCAGTCGCCGTAGACGCCGTGGATGTGATTGCAGTTGAACGACTGGATGAAGGCGTCCGGGGTGCAGGAGAACCTGGCGAAGGCGTGCGGCCAGTTGTCCTGGCTGATCGCCGCCACTTCGTGAGCGCGCGTGCCGAGGTCGGCGAACTCCGCCCGCAGCGCCACCATGCGGTAGCGGCCCGCACGCCGCGTCAGCCGAGCCAGGGTCACGGGTCCGGGCGCGGCCACGTGGTACACCGCAGCGCCGCCGGCTGGGAAATAGAAGCCCTGCGGACGGAACTCCGTCTTGGCGAGGTTGACCGTGGGGTCGGTGCTGTGTCCGGCGAAATAGGTCGCGTGCTCGCCGCTATTGCACAGGTCCCAGAGGCCGAGGTCGGCATGATAGTGGCGCACGTCGGCAAACAGCACGGGCGTCCCCATCAGATGCTTGAAGATCTGCATCGTCAGCGCGGCATCCGAATCGGCCTCCGTGGCGCACACGATCGACGGCTTCGGCGTGCCGTCCGGGTGATAGGGATCGTTGAGGAACGCCTCGGCCACATCCGCCGTCGCGAAGTGTTCCGTCAGTTCGCGCTGGCCCTTGATGCCGCAGAAGTCATAGCCGAACTCCTCAATCAGGTCGATGGCGCCGTAGTACATCCCCAGTTGCTTCTTCAGCAGGTCCCTGGTCAGCCGGAAGGTGGCATCAGCGGCGGTCCAGTGGATCTTGCCAAGGTGCGCCTCGAGGTAGGCCAGGGCCGGTTCCACGCGGGTGCCGGTGGCCAGTTCCTTTTCGGCGCGGCGGACCAGCTCGAACTGATCGATGTGGTCCACGTCGATGCCGAACTCCGACATCCACTGCGCGGGATCGATGACGGTGGTGTCGATGCCCAGCGAGCGCCCGCCGATCAGCGCGTAGGTCAGGCCCCGCAGGCGCCGCGCCGCCGACACCGCGCGCACCCGCGACAGCAGCGCCCGGTAGACCTCCGGGTCGTCCAGGTCGCCGAAGGTCTTGGTGAACCGGATGCCAGCCTGGTCCAGTGAGCCCGCGTTGGCCAACATGCCGACCAGGCCCGGGTACTGCGGGTTGACACTGGCGAACATGGCGATCGGCTGCGGGCAGAACTGGCCGGCAACGCGTGCGTACTGCGGCCACGCCCAGACCGAGAAATTGAAGATCACTGCGTCGACGTCGGCCGCAGCCATCGCCTTGCCGTTGCGGACGGCGATGTCGTTGCGCCAGATGACCTCGTCGCCGAGCACGACCTCATGCCCGTCGTCGCGGAGTTTGCCAGCCAGGGCGTCGCGGAACTGCCGCTGCACCGGCGCCAGTGGCTGGCTGAGGAAGTCGCGGCCGTCCCCGAAGTCGAGGATGCCGATGCGGAGGGGGCGAGGTTGCAGATGTTCGAGCATGTTGTCTTTCGGCCGTGGGGTGTGGCGTTCGGCGTTACTTGTCCCCTGCGCTGACCCAGGCCTCGTCGAACACGGCGTGCTTGATCGACTTGCGCAGCAGCCGGCCCTGCCCGTCCTTGACACTCTGCGAGGGCGGCAGGAAGACGCTGTAGGTCACATGGATCAGGCCGTCACGCGACTGGATGATCGAGGGGTAATGGTACTGCCCCGTTGCATCACCGGTGGCGGCCTCGGGGTCGCGCTCGAGGTGCCGCGTCACCGGCCACGTGCGTCCCTCGTCCTCCGATAGCGAGATCGCCAGGCTCTGCCGACCGCGCTCGAGGTCGTTGTAGACCAGCGCCCACCGCCCACTCGCCAGCGTCACGACGTCGACGCTCGTGCCAGGATTGGGCAGCGCGTCGTCGGTGACGGTGCTCCAGGAGTCGCCACGGTCGCGCGACTCGGCGACGTGGATGCGCTTGGGTGCGGGTCCGTTGTCGCGCATGTACGCGACGATCGTGCCGTCGTGCCGGCGCGCAATCGCGGGTTGGATGTTGCCGCCACCGACCAGCGGCTCACTGGCCGTCCAGGTCGCCCCGTCGTCGTCGCTGATCGCCATCAACGAGAAACTGAAGCCGTCGGAGTAGAGCGGGACGATGATGCGGCCGTCCTCGAGTTGGAGGGGATGGACGCGGGTCATCCAGCCGAGGCGTCGCGTCAGCTTGTCGGCCGCATCGGTCTTGCGCTTCTCGAGATAGGCGCGCGTCCGGTCACCCGACTCGCCGGCTGGCAGCGTCGTCGCGATGCGGTCCGCTTCGCGGCGCGTGACCTCGGCGAAGCGGTCGCCCGGCGTGATGTGCATGACCTCGCTGGTCTCCCAGCGCGGCATGCGCCCGACCGGCCAGGTCCGCGTGGTTTTCACCTTCATCAACGCGGTGTGCCATTCATTGGCCAGGATGGTGGGCCACAGCAGCCAGAGCCTGGCCGTGCGGTCCACAAACAGCGTGGGATTGGTGTCGGGGTAGCCAGGTGTATCGGCCATCCGGGCTGGCGCGGTCCACGTCGAGGCCCCCTTGCGCTGCCAGGCGCCGAGCAATTCCACGTCATCGGCGGTGCGCTCGCCCGAGCCGTGAAACCACGTCACCAGCAGGTGGCCGTCGGGATGCTCGACGATGCTCGAAGAGTGGTTGTGCCAGTGTTCGACCGGAAACAGCAGTTCGGCACGATAGCGACCCGACGGTGGAGGGGCTTGTGCGGCCACGCCCGCGACGGCGGCCATGATGGCCGCCAGCATGCCTGCCCTGACGCGTTGTTGCATTGATTCGCTCCAGCGCACCCACCGCAGTCGACGAGCGGCGGCGCGAGGCGACACGCTAGCCGATCCGGTCGGAGCTTTTCAATCACAGCACGCGTGTTTCAAAAATGAAACGCCGATATCAAATTTCGATTGACAGGTCGGGCCGGCGGGAGTTTTCATGGTCCCGAGCCTCGACACGCCAGGAACGGGTGGGTCCGTTCTTCGCTCCCGCGTCCCTCCCGTCGCGGGGCGGACGCGTGTGAGGCGCAAGGACGAGACCTCAATGATCAGGACTATTACTCGAGTAGCGCTGCTGGCGCTGCTGGTCGCAACGGCGGGTGCCGGCGGCTTGCAGGCCCAAACGACGACGGGCGGACTCACGGGCGTCATCCGTGACACTGATGGCGCGGTGGTACCGGGCGCCACCGTGAAAGCCACCGCCACGGCAACCGGGACGGAATTGATGGCGGTGTCCAACGACACCGGCCAGTACGTGCTGCGAGGCCTTCCGGTCGGCAACTACACGGCCAAGGTGGAGCTCTCCGGCTTCCAGACGGTGCAGGTGGAAAACATCGTCGTCCGGGTCAGCGAGGAGGTCCGCCTCGACGTCGCACTGAAGGTCGGCAACCTGACCGAGTCGGTGACCGTGAGCGGGCTCAGCACGACGGTGGAGACGGTGTCGAGCACGCTGAAGACGGTGGTCGACCAGAAGCGGATCGAGGAGCTGCCGCTCAACGGTCGCAATCCGACGCAGTTGATGACCCTTGTCGCGGGCGTCATTCCCGACCCGCGCGCGGATGTGACCTCTGGCGCGACGTATCCCGGCACCAGCGGTATCACGGCCAACGGCGCCCGCGCCAACTCGACCAACTACATCATGGACGGCGGGTCGAACAACGACCACTACAGCAACGGCTCGAACCCGATGCCCAATCCCGACGCGCTGCAGGAGTTCTCGGTCCAGACCAACTCCTTCAGCGCGCAGTACGGGCGCAACGCCGGCGCGATCGTCAACGCCGTGACGCGCTCGGGCACCAACGCCTTCCGCGGCCTCGGCTTCGGCTACCTGCGCGACTCGTCGATGAACGCCAACAACTTCTTCTCGCCCGGCATCGACGATGGCCTGAACCGCAAGCAGTTCGGCGGCACGTTCGGCGGCCCGATCGTCAAGAACCGGACCTTCTTCTTCGGCTCCTACCAGGGCACACTGCAGGAGCAGCGTCCGGCCGACCTGAGGACCCTCGTGCCGACCGCGGCCCAGCGTCAGGGCAACTTCGCCGGCTACACGCGCACGCTGCGCGATCCGCTGACCGGACAGCCCTTCCCGGGCAACGTCATCCCGGCCAACCGCATCGACCCGACGGCCGCCCTGATTCTCTCGCAGCACCTGCCGCTGCCGAACCCGAGTGCCGGTGAACCAGCCAATACGCTGCGCTACTCGCGGCCGGCCAACTCCGACGACCATCAGTACCTGCTGCGGATGGACCACAGCTTCAGCAACAACCATCGGATCTATGGCCGCTACTGGCTGTCGAAGGCCGCGGTGCCGGAGTTCCGCGACCCGAGCAACGTGCTCACCAGCGCCTTCGGTCGGACGTGGGACAACCAGATCATCTCGGCCAACGACACCTGGGTGATGTCGCCCTCGCTCGTGAACAACCTGGTGGTCACCTACAACCGCACCTACAACGAGAACTTCCAGGTGCCGTCGCCGTCCTATGCCGACATCGGCATCCCCGGTGTGTACAACGATGCGAACCCGCAGTGGTTCTTCAACGTCGGCGGCTGGTTCGGCGTCAACACGGGCGACACCAACCAGTTCAACCGGGACGAGTACCAGATCGTCAACACGTTGCGCTGGACCAAGGGCCGTCACGAGATCACCACCGGCATCGACTACAGCTACGGCAAGGGCGACATCATCAACAACTTCCGCGCCAACGGCCGCTACACGTTCAACAACGCCGCGCCGTTCACCGGCGACGCGCTGGCCGACTTCATGCTCGGCAAGTTCCAGTCGTTCGAGCAGGGCGTTGGCGAGTACAAGAACACGCGCTTCCACTACCTCGCGGCATTTGCCGAGGACACCTGGCGTATCAGCCCGAGGCTGACGCTGACGATGGGCCTGCGCTGGGATCCGAACACCCCGTATACCGACGTGAATGGCCGCCTGGCGGGCTATCGGCCGGGCCAGAAGTCGCAGGTCTACACCAACGCGCCTGTCGGGATGCTCTACCCGGGCGACCAGGGCTTCCCCGACGCTGGCTACGACAACAGCTGGGGCCTGTTCGCGCCGCGCGCCGGCTTTGCGTATGACGTAACCGGCGACGGCAAGACCAGCCTGCGCGCCGGTTACGGCCTGTTTTACGACAAGCCGAACACGATCACGACCAACAGCGCCGCCACGCAGGGGCCCTTCGGCACCGTCGCGCGCACTGATGGCAACGCGGCCAACAGCCTCCGCAACACGTGGGCCGGCACCACCAACCCGTTCCCTGTGGACATCTTCAACGTGCCCGCCGATGCGCCCGTCGTGCTGCCATTCAACGCGTTCAGCTACGCCGAGAACATGCGCCCCGGCAAGATGCACTCGTGGCACGTGACCGGCGAGCGCGAGATTTTCAAGGCGACGATGCTCCGCGTGGCCTATGCGGGCTCCCGGGGGGATGGCCTGACGATCGGCCGCGAGCTCAATCCGGCCGTCTACGCGCCGGGCGTGACGACGGCTACGACGAATCAGCGCCGGCCGCTGTTTCCCAACTACGGCAACATCACCAGCATCGAGCCGCGCGGGAGGTCGAACTATCACTCCCTGCAGCTGACGGTCGACAAGCGGCTCAGCGGCGGACTGTCGGTGTTGTCCAACTACACGCTCAGCAAGAGCATGGACAACACGTCGGCCAACAAGCAGAACGGCTCGACAGCGGTCAACCCGTTCGACCTGTCTTACGATTACGGACCAGCCAACGCCGACCGCCGGCATCGCTGGGTGACGTCACTGCTGTGGCAGGTTCCAGGCCAGTTCGACAACGCGGCGCTGCAGGCGGTGCTCTCGGGCTGGAACCTTACGGGTATCTACACGCTGATGAGCGGTCAGCCGTTCACGGTCAACAGCGGCGTCGACAACGCGCGGTCCGGTACCGGCGGTCAGTTCGCCGACCAGATTGGCGACCCGGAGCTCTCGAGCGATCGACCCAAGTCGGAACGGATCGCCCAGTGGTTCAACACATCGGCGTTCACCGTCAATGCGCCCGGCACCTTCGGCAACGCCGGTCGCAACTCGCTGCGAGGCCCGGACTTCCAGGTGCTCGACCTGGGGCTGCACAAGACGTTCGCGATCACGGCCCGTGTCCGCACGCAGTTCCGTTTCGAGGCTTTCAACGCCTTGAACCGCGCCAACTTCAACCTTCCCGACGGCAACCGCTCGTCCGGCAACTTCGGACGCATCACCGGAGCGTCGGCGGCCGGCGGCGGGAGCGACCAACGCATTCTGCAGTTGGCGCTCCGGTTCTCTTTCTGAGGATCGACGCGTGCCGCAACCTCACTCGATGACGGAGGCCTCCGGGCCTCCGTCGCTCACAGGCCTGTTCTCGGCCGCGGTAACCCCGCGCACCGAGGCAGGCGAGGTCGACTACGCCGCTTTCGATCGCGTGCTCGACCTGCTGCTCTCGGCCGGCGTGGACGGGGTGTGCCTTGGTGGGGCCACCGCCGAGTATCCGCACGCCACACGCGACGAGCGGCTCCGGTTGATCGAACGCACCGCCGGACGGCTGGGTGGTCGCCAGCTGCTGGTCGGCATCGGCGCCGCATCGCCAGCCGATGTGGTGCCCATCGGTCGTGCGGCGCTCGGTGCGGGGGCCTCGGCGGTGCTGCTGTCGATGCCCCTGTTCTTCCGCTACGCCCAGGAGGATCTCGAATCGTTCTGCCTGGACACGGCCGCCACACTCGGAGGGCCGTTGCTGCTGTACGACCTCCCCTCGTTCACCACGCCGCTCAGCACCGAGACCGTGCTGCGGTTGCTCAACGGGGCCCCGAACATCATCGGGATCAAGGACAGCAGCGGGCAGCAGGACCGGCTGGGTCAGCTGGCCCACGCCCGCGGCGATCGACCATGGCGATTGCTGGTCGGCGATGACGGCATGCTCGTGGAGGCGATGGCCGAGGGCTGGGACGGGTGCATCTCGGGTACGTCCGGCGCCTTTCCAGAGTTGATGGTGGCGGTGACCCACGCGGCGCGCGCGGGTGAAGCCACGGCGCTCGGCGTGCTGGTGCCGCTGCTCCGCGAGTTGTTTGCCCAGCAGGGCGTATTTCCGACCCCATGGGCGATTCGCATCGGCCTGGAGGCGCGCGGGATCCCGGTCGGGCCGCTGCCGCTGCCGGCCTCGCCAGCCCGTCGCGCGCAACGTGCGGCGTTCATCGCCTGGGTGCCCGGCTGGCTCACACGGGTCGAGCAGGCGCTCGGCCTGACCCTGGTAGGCGCGAAGTAGTGCGCCGCATCCACCTGTCGCTCGTGGCGCTGCTGTGCGCTGCGTGGGCGGGCATGGACGCGGCCGAGGACTTCACGACCGCGGCTGTCTTCACCGACAGCCGCGGTCACGTGCATGCCTCCTCGATCGTCGAAACCCCGACCGGCGCCCTGCTGGTGGCGTGGTACGAAAACGGCGACCCTCAGGGGACCGGGCCCTTCGAAGGGCAGGACCTCGACAAGCGACAGGACGTCCGTATCAGCGGGGCCCGGCGTGCGGCCGGCAGCCACACGTGGAGCCGCCCGTTCACGCTGGCTGACACCGTCGATCTCCCGGACAACAACCCGGCGCTCGGCATCGATACCTCGGGACGGCTGTGGCTCGTGCACGCGACGCTGCTCGGCGTGCCCGAGAAGGCCTGGGGCAGCGCGCTGACGCGCGCGCTCGTGTCCAGCGACTACGACCGCGACGCGACGCCGCGATGGGACGCCTCGCACACGATCGTGCCAAAACCCCCGGGCTTCACCAGCGACCTCGCCCGCGCCGCCGAAGCGGTCCGTATCGGCCCGGGGCGCACGACTGACGTGGCTGCGCGCGCCAATCGCCTGCTGGCCGCGGCCGCCGACCCCTACGCGCGGCACCTCGGCTGGATGCCGCGCAATCACCCGCTGGTGCTGCCGGACGGCACCGTGCTGATCGCGCTGGCCAACGAGAACATCAACATGGCCGCGATGGCCCTGGCCCACGACGGCGGAGCGCGGTGGACGTTCTCGGCGCTGGTGCCTACGCCCGGTGTCATCCAGCCGTCAGTGGTGCGCGTGCCCGATGGCTCCCTGCAGGCGTACTTCCGCGACGCGCGAGGGACTGGCCGCATCGCCCGCAGCACGTCGGCCGACCAGGGACGCACGTGGAGCGCGGCGGTGCCAATCGACCTGCCGAACCGGTCGGGCGGCGTGGAGGCCGTGGTGCTGCGCAGTGGCGCCATCGCCGTGGTGCACAACGACCATGCCGGGGCGGAACGCGACCAGTTGTCCATCGCGGTGTCGCGTGACAACGGCACAACCTGGCCGACCCGCAAGGGGCTCGTCCACGTGCCGGGCGAGCGCTTCGACTACCCGTCGGTGATCCAGGCCAGGGACGGACGGATCCACGTGACGTTCTCGGACAACCTGAAGTCGATTCGCCACGTGTCGTTCTCGGAAGCCTGGCTGACCACACCATGAATCGCCGAACATTCCTGACGCAGTCGACCGCGGTGCTCGCTGCCTCGGCCCTGCCGCGCGCGGCGGCCTCGCCCGAGCACGTCACCGTGTGGCGAGAGAAGGGCCGATACGGTGGCTGGCCCGCCAACCACGGCATCTGGAGTTGGGGCGACGAGATCCTCGTGGGGTTCACCGCTGGCGTCCTGAAGACGGGCGACCCGGAACGTCACCCGATCGATCGATCGGCCGGCGAACAGCACGTCCTGTCCCGATCGCGCGATGGCGGACGGACGTGGCAGATGGAGGCGCCGGCGCTGCTGCAACCGCCGGCGCGACCGGAGCGGCGGGCACTGACCGGCGAGCCCGTGCGCCTGCCCCAGGTGCTGCCGCTGGCCGCACCGATCGACTTCACCGCGCCGGGCCTGGCCCTGACCTTCCGCGCGTCGCACGGCACGCCCGGCGCCTGGATGTTCGTCGGGCAGGACCGAGGCCGTCAGTGGACCGGGCCGTTCCAGGTGCCGGCCTTCGACGCGCCAGGACTGGACCCCCGCACCGACTACGTCGTGCTGGGGCGTCACGAACTGCTGGTCGGCATGACCGCGTTGAAGAGCAACGGCAAGGAAGGCCGGCCGCTTGCGCTCCGCACCCGTGACGGCGGCCTGACGTGGGAACGCCTCGGGTGGATCGGACCTGAAACCGAGGGCTTCCGCATCATGCCGGCAACGGTGGCGCTCGGCAGCCGACACCTGTACACCGTGGTGCGTCGCCGCGACCAGACCAGCCACACCCTCGAGGGCTACCGCAGCCGCGATGGCGCGGCGACCTGGGCCGCGACGGGCGTGGTGGCCGCCGATGCCGGGCGTGGCAATCCGGCCAGTCTCGTACGGCTGGGCGACGGCCGCCTGTGCTGCCTCTACGGCTACCGCGCCGAGCCGTTCGGCATGCGCGCCGTGCTGAGCCGCGATGAGGGTGGCACCTGGTCGGCACCGCAGTCGGTGCGCGACGGCGCCGCAGACTGGGACCTCGGCTACCCGCGATCGGTCGTGCGCCCGGATGGCCGCGTCGTGTCGGTCTATTACTTCAACGACGCGACCGGACCCGAACGCTACATCGCCGCAACGATCTGGACGCCATAGGGCAAGTCGAAAATTCAGAATTCGGAATTCAGGATGAAGCGCGGGGCGGGCACCGGCAGGCATCCGCGGGGCGACACCGGGAGAACAGCGTGAACCGTCGATCGTTTCTCACCCAGTCCACCGCGGCGCTGGCCGCATCGACCGTCACGTCGTCCGCGCTCGCGCAATCACCATCGGCGCCTGCCCCAGCGACGCCGCCCCAGCCGCGCGCGCTCCCCAAGCCCGCCAATGGCCTCGAGCACGTCGAGATCTGGCGGCAGCCGGGCCACTACGGTGGCTGGCCGGCCAATCACGGGATGTGGATCTGGCGCAACGAGATTGCCGTCGGCTTCAGCGATGGCCGGTTGAAGACCGGCGACCCGGAACGTCACCCCATCGATCGCACGCAGCCGGAACGCCACCTCCTTGCGCGCAGCGGCAACGGCGGCCGGCATTGGGCGATTGAGCTTCACCAGGACCTCGTACCGCCGCCACAGCCTGGACACATGTCCGGTGTGCCCACCGAGAAGGGCGGCCGCACCCCCGTGCCCCTGGCCGAGCCCCTCGACTTCGCCGCCGCCGACTTCGCACTGACGCTGCGCATGGCCGACAAGGACACCGGGCCGTCGTGGTTCTACGCCTCGACCAATCGTGGGCGACGCTGGACCGGTCCCTGGACGCTCCCGACCTTCGGGACGCCCGGCATCACGGCCCGTACCGACTACATCGTCATGGACGCCAGGCATCTGGTGGCGGTCGTCACCGCGGCCAAGCCCAATGGCAAGGAGGGACGTCCCCTCGCAATCGAGACGCGTGATGGCGGCCTCACGTGGAGCAGGCTCGGCTGGGTCGGTCCGGAAACCGCCGGATGGCGGATCATGCCGACGACCGTCAAGCTCCCCGACGGCCGCTTCTACAGTGTCATCCGCACACGTGAGGGCGACAGGCACAGCCTCGACGCGTTCGTGTCCGCCGATGGCGGCCGCACCTGGACGTCGGCCGGCACGCCGGTGGCCGACACCGGCCGGGGCAACCCGGGCGCGCTGCTGGCGCTTGCCGATGGACGCCTTGCCCTCATTTACGGCAGCCGCAAGGCCCCTTTCGGCATGTTCGGCGTGCTCAGCGAGGACCAGGGACGCACCTGGGCGCCGCCAGTGACGTTGCGCGACGACGCGGTGGACTGGGACCTCGGCTATCCACGCGCCGTGCAGCGGCCCGACGGCGTCGTCGTGGCGGCCTACTACTACAACGACCGCACTAGCCCGGAGCGGTACATCGCCGCGACGCTGTGGGCGCCATAGATTGATTCAGAATTGGCAATGCAGAATGCAGCGCGGATGGGTGGTGTCGTCCGAGCCGCCCGGCATTGTGAATTCTGAATTCTGAACTTGGCTGTTCCTGAGGTCTACAACGTGTCGCTGTCGGGGACCGAGGCATCGGGCAGGCGACTGTCGTGGCCACGCCTGGAGAAGAGTGGCCAGAGCAGCGTCATGGCAGCGAGTACGAGGAACAGCAACGAGATAGGCCGCGCAACGAAGGTCAGCACCGAGCCCTCCGACAGGGCCAGCGCTCGGCGCAGGTTGGACTCGGCCATCGGCCCGAGGATCAGCGCCAGCACGAGCGGCCCCATCGGAAAGCCCTGCTGGCGGAGCAGGAAGCCGAACACGCCAGCCGCCAGCGCCGTCCACACGTCACCGGTGGACTGATTGAGCGCATAGCTGCCACCCAGCGAGACGACGAGCACCGTCGCCCACAGGTATTGGTCGCGAACCTTAAGGATTTTGCCGAGCACGCGCGCGCCGATCAGGCCCCACACCAGCGTGGCCAGAGACGCCATGAACACCAGCGCGACGATGGTGGCGACCAGATCGGGCCGATTGCGGAACAGCAGCGGACCGGGCTGCAATCCGTGCATCAACAGGGCGCCGATGAGCACCGCCCCAGCCGAGTCTCCAGGGATGCCCAGCGCGAGCGTGGTGACCAGCGATCCGCCGATGCCGGCGTTGGCGCCGGTCGTGGCGGCGATGAGCCCTTCGATCGAACCTTTGCCGAACTTCTCCGGCGTCTTGGAAAATCGCCGGCTCTGATCCCACGCCAGGATGGCGCCGACATCGGCACCCGCGGCCGGCATGAGGCCGATCCAGATGCCCATCAACGACCCGCGCAGCCCGGGTGCCCACAGCGTCCTGGCCTGCTCGCGCGTCGGCAGCATGTTGGACGTCTGCGCGTGGCCATCGAGTTGCTGGCGAGGCGGCGCGCCCATCTGCGTGAACACCTCCGCGATGCCGAACAAACCGACCATCACCGCGATGAACGACACGCCGTCGAGCAGCTCCGGTTGACCAAACGTGAAGCGGGGGTACCCGGTGATGGCGTCCAGGCCGACCACCGCGAGCAGCAGACCGATGAGGCCCGTCGCCAGTCCCTTGAGCATCGAGCCACCTGAGACCCCGACGATGGTGCTCAGGCCGAAGACGGCGACGGCGAAGTACTCCGCGGGCCCGAAGCGCAACGCCAGCCGCGACAGCGGCAACGCCGCAAGCAGCAGGACCACGAGGCTGAGGAAGATGCCGAGAAAGGCGCCGATGGCATTGAGGCCGAGCGCAAGCCCGGCCTGCCCCTGGCGTGCCAGCGGGTAGCCGTCCCAGGTCATCGCGATGGACGCAGGGGTCCCGGGGGTGTTGAGCAGGATGGCCGGGACGCCGCCGCTGAAGATGGCCGCGACCAGCAGGCCGAGCAGCATGGCCATGGCCTGGTCCGGCGCAACCCAGAACGTGAAGGGCGTCAGCACCGCGAGGCCCATGGTGGCCGTGAAGCCAGGCAGGCTGCCGAACAGGACCCCGAGCGCCACCCCGATCAGGACATACAGCCAGGCGTCAGGTGACAGCATGGGCGCCAGCAGGAGCATCGGATCACCGGGCATTACTGAAACCTCACCCCGAGCCCGCGCTCGAACAGCACTTGTAGCGTCGTCGCCATCGCTGCCGCCGCAATCAGGGCGCCACGCCAGCCGAGGCCGGTGAGTCGCAGGAACGCCACCAGCACGAAGGCGGTCAGCACGCCGTATGGGACGACGCGCCAGAGCAGCCCATACGCCACCAGCAGGGCCATGGCCGCAGGGATGGCGCGATGGTGGCGCACGATTCTGGGCGCACCCGTTCCGGGGGCCCACATCAGACCGGCCGCGACCAGCAGCAGCAGTGCGCCGAGCACGCGGGGCACCAGTGCGGGACCAGGCACACCCTGCTGGCCCGGCGGGAACCCCCAGGTCGTGGCGAGAACGGCGAGCGCCATTGCCCCCAGCGTCAGTGCGACCACACGCGGTCCCGACATCAGCTGACCAATCCGAACTCGCGCACCAGCCGCGCGTAGCGGGTCGCTTCCGCGTCAACAAAGGCGCGGAAATCCACCGAGCCGAGCGGCTGCACGTCCAGGCCGGCGGTCCGGCAATAGGTGGCGAACGCGGGCTGCTCGAAGGCGGCGAGAATCTCGCGTTCGAGCCGAGCCAGGATCTGCGGCGAGACGCCCCTGGGCATCATGAAGCCGCCCCAGGCTTCAAACAGCAGATCGATACCCTGGCTGCGAAAGGTCGGCACGTCGGGAAAGATCGGCGAGGGACCGCCACCCATGATCCCGAGCAAGCGCACGGCGCCGCCGCGGACCAGGGCCTGCACTTCCGGCACGCCGGCCATCACCGCGTCGATATGGCCGCCGAGCAACGCGGTGGTGGCCGGCCCGGAGCCGGGAAACGGCGCGAAGATGAACGGGCGGCCGATGTAGCGGCCGAGGGCGAGCGTCCCGAGATGCCACACGCTCAGCGGCCCGGCCGCGCCCATCGCCACCCTGGCCCCGCCACGGACGCCATCCAGGAAGGCGTCCAGCGTGCGATAGGGCGAGGAGGAGGCCACGGCCAGCGCGGCAGGCGCCCGGTGGTGCCGCGCCAGCAGGTCGAAGTCCGCGGTCGACAGGTCCACGTACTGCAAGTGCGGCACGACCGCCAGTTCAACGGGCGCGTAGCCGATCACGTACCCATCCGGAGCGGCGTATTTCACCGCGGAGAAGGCCACCGCGCCCATCGCCCCGACGCGGTTCTCGCAGAGCACCGGCACGCCAAGGCGCTCGTTCAGGCCGCGCGACGTGAACCGGGCCACGGTATCGGACATGCCGCCAGGCGCGGCATGGACGATGACGCGGAGCTCCCGCGACGGCCACGGGCCCTCGGGCCGCGCGCACCCGGCGGCGGCCGCCACCATCGCGGCGAGGCTGCCACGCAGGAAGCCACGGCGACCACCAGTACCCGCGCCCCGGCGGTCGCCCACCGGTCCGCGCTCAGTACGCGGCACGCGGTCCGCCGATGGCCCGCCCCAGCGGGTCGAGCCACGCCTTTGCTCCCTCGGCAAACAGCGTGAGGTCCGACGCGGCGTGGAACAGCCGGAAGCCGTCGGCCGCGAAGCGTTGCAGCGACTCTGGCGAGGCCACCGGACGACCGCAGTGCTTGCCGTGGCGGAGCGCCGCGTCGCGCACGCGCTCGGCGGCCTTGATCACGTCGGGGTGCAGCATGTTGCCGCGGTGACCCATCGAGAACGACAGGTCGCTGGTCCCGACAAACAGGACGTCAACGCCGTCCACTGCGGCAATCTCCTCGCACTGCTCGACGGCCGCTGCCTCCTCGATCACCACCACCACCAGCACCTGGTCATCGGCCGAATCGAAGTACGAGGGCACGACCGGCCAGGTGCCTTCCGCCAGCCCTGACCCCGATCCCCGCCGGCCGCGCGGCGGATACCGGCATGCCTTGGACACCTGCTCGGCAAGCGCCGCGGTGCTCGTGAAGGGCGCCACCACGCCGTGGACGCCCTGGTCGAGCACGCGCTTGGCCATCCAGGTCTCGCCGGCCGGAATGCGGGCAAACGGCACCGCCGGCAAGCCTCGCGTGGCGAGCACGATGTGCCGAAGCGTCTCGAGGGTGATGGGGCTGTGCTCCATCTCCACCCACAGGAAATCGAAGCCCGATCTGGCGGCCAGCGCCGCCATGTCCAGGCTCGTCGAGGTGATCGGCACCCCGACCACGTACTCGCCGCGTGCGAGACGTGACTTGACGGGGTTGGTCCAGGGCGGTGAATCCGGTGTGATGGTCACTTCGATGTCGTGTCCTTGATCAGCCACACTTCGGCAACCTGATTGCCGCGGCCTGCACCGCCAACGCCTTCGTTGATCCGCCAGGTCAGCGTCAACGCGCCATCGGCGGTGGCGGCCTGCGGAATCGCAAACTCCACCGCCGCCACGGGCGATGGCTTGGCCATCGGCCCATGCACTTCATGCGTGTCATCGGCCGTCAGGCGGACGCGGACGCTCTGGCTGTAGATGTCGCCGGCGTAGACCACCCGCACCTTGTATCGCGCGGCGGGGTCGAGCCCGGCGTACTGCATTTGCAGCGCGCCATCGTAGAACGCTTCGGCGTGGCTCATCCACGAGAGCCGCCAGTTGGGCAGCGAGCCGAAGCCGGTGAGGCCGGAGTGATACGGTCCGGGATCCTCGCGGAAGGCCGGCGGCGCCACCAGGTGGGGCTGCGCGTCCTCCACGCCGAGGTCGTCATAAAACCCGCCCGGCCCCGGGTCTGTCCAGTCGACGATCCGATTCAGCGCCGCAACACGCTCACGTTCGCTCGGCATCGCCCGGATCGCCGTGAACTGCTCCGACATCCACACCCGGTCGTTCAGCGGCGCATCGATGAGATCGAGGTTGGCGCCACGCCCGACGGCGATCGCGCGGTACAGCGGCACCGACAACTGCATCCGGACACTCTGATACAGGGCTTCCGCAAGCTGGAACACGCGGGTCCGCAGATCAGGCGCCACCGCCTGGGCCGTCGATCCGAGCAGGCGCTCGGCCTCGGCCATCGCCGCCATCGCGCCGCCACCGGCCGCGTTGGCCAGCGCGCTCGTGGCCTGCACCTGCGCGGCCTGCTCGTGCAGGAGCCGGCGCCGCACGTAGGCGTCGTAGTAGGCGCGGTACAGCGTCTGCTGGAAGCGCCAGTTCAGCAGATCCCGTGGCGCCGCGAGCCGCTCCATCGCCTGGAACTTGGCAAGCGTGCGCTCGACGCCGACGTTGGCGGCCAGCGGCCCACGCCAGTTCTCCTCCAGCGCGAAGATGCCCTCGGTCAGCGGCTGGGCGTACGTCGGGCCGACGAAGTACCGCGCGTACTGCCGCACGGCCTCGCGGACGTCGCCTTTGGGATTCCAGCCCAGCGCGCTCCAGACGATCTTGTTCAGATCGTCGTTGCAACCTTCCGAGTACGTCAGGAAATCGGGCGACACGCCCAGCCAGCGCTGGAATGCCGCCGCCTGATCCAGTGGGCGCGGGTTGATCGGCTCGCGGTCAAGGGTGCGCGCGTAGGCGACGTCCCACAGCGGCACCGGGTACTCGGCGCGGATGGTGTGCGTGATATCGGGATAGCGGCGAAGCTTGTACTGCGCCGGAATGCGCTTACGGACGGTCGAGAGCGAGTCGCGGTTCTGCGGGCCGATGACGATGCCAGCGAGCCAGGCCGGTTGCTTGGCCATGAGCCCGTAGAAGGTCTCCATCCATTGGCTCGTGAAGCCTTGCGGCGACAACCACATCTGCACGTTGGGATGAAACTTGCGCAGGTTCGCCGTCTGCCGGTCGAGCAGGCCGAACATCGCCGAGGGCTCGGTATGGCCCGGGTCGCCGCCGGGTACGAAGATTGCGTCGAGACGGGGCAACTGCTTCAGCACGCCCTCCCACTCGGCAACGGCCTTGGCCTTGCTGGCCTCCGACGTGTAGTCGTCCTCGAGCGCCGGGTACCAGACCCAGACGTCCAGGCCGTACTTGTCGGCAATCCTGGACATCTCGACCATCATCTCCATCTGCGGGCGCGGGAAATGCGGGCTGTCTGCCGCATCGTCGGACACAGGCGGAATCAGCTCGATCGCGTTGGTGCCGAAGACCGCGAGGTCGCGGATGTACTGCTCCCATTGCGGCACGTCCCACGCGTCGTAGGAATTGGTCTTGGGGCGATAGCCCAGTTGATGACCGCGCAACGCCACCACCGGCGTCTCGGTCACGTCGAGAGCCGCGGGCAGCAGGACCCGGTCTCGACCGATCTCCAGCGTCCGGAGCAGGCGACCGACCCCGAACAACACCCCACGTTCATCGACGCCGGCGACCACGAGGCTGCCGGGTGCCGTGGTAATCCGGTAGCCTTCCGGTCCCGGTGCAGCGCCGCCGAGGCGACGTCCGAGCGGGCCCCGTTGCAGCGTCGCAAGGCGCCCCACATGGATGGTGGCGCCGCTCGCGGCGCGATCTGCGAGGGTCCAGCGCGCGAGGGAACGCCGCTGCACCTCTTCAAGGAGCATCGTCGCGGCCGCTCGCTCGCGGGGGGTGGCATCAGCAGCCACGACGATGGTGGAGACGGAGAAATCGAGCGGCTGCGCGGGTGGCGCCTGTGCGAACACCGACGCCGACGATCCCCACAGCCAGACGAGGAGAAGAAAACCTGAGCGGACGGGGGCGAGCATGGACAATGCCTCCGGGAGGGAGCGTCTGGATGCCAATTTGAAAGACGTTCCATTTTCTACACCAAGTGTTTTATAAATGCTACTCATTACATGTGCCGGCGCGGTTGGCCCCTAGGTCCACGCGCCTCCGGAGGTGGTCCGCGTCCGCCGCGGATCGACCAAACTGCCGATGCCGAATCTGACCCCCGAACAACTGGCCGCACTCGCCGCGAACGACAGCCCCACGGTTGCCAATGCCATCGAACGCTTCCTGGTGCGTCGGCGCATCGACGGCTACGCCGATCTGGACCTGCGGTGCGCGTTCCCGCACTACCCGTCCACGCTCGGCTATGCCGTCACGTGTACCGCCGACAGCACCACCGAGGGGCGTGCTGACGGCGCCGGGTTGCTCGGGCTCTGGGCGGCGCTCGAAGCCGCGCCCAAGCCGGCCGTCCTGGTGATCAAGGACGTCGGGCCCCATCCGCGCAAGGGCTGTCACATGGGCGAGATCATGGCCACGACGGCGCGCGCGCTGGGCGCGGTCGGCTGCGTCTCGGACGCTGGGCTGCGCGATGTGAAGGAGGTGGCGGCGCTCGGCGACTTCCAGTACTTCTGCCCGGGGTTTGTCGTGTCGCACGGGCAGCCGGTGATTCTCGAGGTCAACGTGTCAGTGGAGATCCACGGCTTGCCGATTGCTCCGGGCGACCTGCTGCACGGCGACGTCAACGGCCTGCTGGTGGTGCCGGCGGCGATTGCCGCGGACGTGGCGGCGGCCTGCGACGAGGTGCGCCGCGAGGAGCGGGCGCTGCTGGACCTGATCAGCGCCCCAGGGTTCTCGGTGGACGCGCTGCGGCAATGGAAGCTGACGCACTAACCGCGGTGCAGCGTCTTGCTGGTCTGCGCGGCGGCGTCCCGGACGGCGGCGATGATCAGCTTCTGCATCGACTTGTCGCGCAGCCGCATCTTGGGGAGCGAGAGGCTCAACGCCGCGATCGCCATGCCGTCGGGCGCGGTGACCGGGGCGCCGAAGCAACACCCCTCGAGCACGCTTTCCTCGACGTCCAGCGAGTAGCCTTGCGTGCGGATCGCCTCGTACTCCTTCTTGAGCGCCACTTCGTCGGTGATGGTGTGCGCGGTGAAGCGGTGGTTGCCGTAGCTGCGGCGCAGGCGCTCGACGACATCGTCGGCCAGGTGGGCGGTGATGGCCTTGCCGAGCGAGCTGGCGTGGGGCGGCAGGATGCGGCCCACCGTATTGGCCATCCGAATCAGGTGCGGGCTGTCGAGGGTGGCGACGACTTCGATCCGGTTGTCGAAATGCATCGCCAGGGTGATGGTCTCGCCGAATTCGCGGCTCAGCTTTCGCAGGTGCGGCAGCGCCGCGTCGACCAGGTCGGTCACGCGCTTGCCGTCGCCCCACATGCGCAGGTCGGCAGCCAGGCCGTACGCGCCGTCGGCGGTTCGCTCCACGTAACTGGAGACCTCGAGGGTGTGCAACAGGCGAAACGCCGAACTCTTGGCCAGGCCGACGTGACTGGCGATGTCGGCCAGCCCCAGCGGGTGCTCGTGCTTGCGCAACACCGCGAGGATGTCGAGCGCCCGGCCGATGACCTTCGAGTAGTACTTGTCGTCGCGCGCGCGGGAGCCCGCCTTGCGGACCGGGATGGCGACGGGGGGGCGAAGACTGCGCGCTGGCATGCGTTTGCCGATATTGTACCGATCGTGTCCAAAGACCTACGTCGAACTTCACAGGAGTGCTGATGCGTCACGTTCTGCTTGCCGGCTTATGTGTCATCTGCGGTGCCCTGGGCGCCGCTGTCGCTGCGGCGCAGAGCGGGCCGGCGGCGCCCGTCGTGACCCGCGTGTTCGGGCCCGAGACGGCCACCGGGCCCTACAAGCACCCGGCGAGCATGACCGAGTTGTCCAACGGCGACCTGTACCTGGTGTACTACGGGGGCCAGGGCGAGTACGCCCGCGACACGACGGTCTTCGGCGCCCGCCTGCGCAAGGGCGAGACGACGTGGAGTGCGCCGGTGGCGCTGGCCCGTGACCCGTTCCGGTCGGTCGGCAACGGCGTCATCTGGCAAGCCCCCGACGGGCTGGTCTGGCTGTTCTACGTGGTCCGCTTCGGCGAGACCTGGGGCACGTCACGCATTCAGGCCAAGGTGTCGCGCGACCTCGCGGCGACGTGGTCCGATGCCTTCCCGCTCGTGCTCGAGGCCGGGATGATGGTCAGGAACCTGCCGATCGTGCTGCACGATGGCCGGTATCTGCTGCCCATCTACTTCGAGGACGGGGCTGACACCGAGCGGGTCGGCCCGAAGAGCACGTCGCGCTTTCTTCGCTTCGACCCGAAGACGTCCCAGTGGGAAACGCTCGGCGAGATCGCGTCGGCCAACGGCAACATCCAGCCCGCGGTCGTCGAGGTGGCGCCCAACCATCTGATCGCGTACGCGCGGCGCGGCGGCGGCTACGGAGAGACGACCGAGGGCTGGCTGGTCCGAGCCGAGTCCCGGGACGGCGGTGTCACCTGGAGCGAAGGGGCCAACTCCACGTTTCCCAATCCCAACTCGGCGGTCGACTTCCTGAAGCTCACCTCGGGCGCGCTGCTGCTGGTCTACAACGACCACATGTGGCAGCGGACGCCGCTGATGCTCGCCCTGTCTGACGATGCCGACCGGACGTGGCCGGTGAAGAAGGCGCTTGCCAGCGGCAACAACAGCTATGCCTACCCCATCGCCCTGCAGGGGCGCGACGGGCGCATCCACGTCGTCTACACCTCCGATGCACGCAAGGTCATCAATCACGCCATCGTGACCGAAGACTGGATCCGATCCCGGTAAATCGGCGATTCGCACCTGCCACGCCCGGACCTGTGGCGGCGCCCGCGGCGCCGCTATACTTCCCCGGTGTCTGACCCTGCCGTTTCGGTGCGCGGCGTCTCGAAGCGCTTCACGCTCCTGCACCAGGGCGGCAACGGCCTCAAGGACCGTCTCGTCGGGCTGGTCGGTGGCCGGCGTGACCTGCGGGAGACGTTCTGGGCCTTGCGCGACGTCGACGTCGACGTCGCGCGCGGCGAGACGCTCGGGCTGATCGGCCACAACGGCTGTGGCAAGAGCACGCTGCTGCAGATCATCGCGGGCATCCTGGATCCCGACGGCGGCACCGTGACCACCCGCGGCCGCATCACCTCGCTGCTCGAGTTGGGCGCCGGCTTCAGCCCCGATCTCTCCGGGCGCGACAACATCTTCCTCAACGCGTCGCTGCACGGCGTGCCGTCCGCGGTGATTCGCGCCAAGTTCGACGACATCGTGGCGTTTGCCGAACTCGGGCGCTTCATCGACACGCCGGTGCGTAACTACTCCTCGGGCATGTACATGCGCCTGGGTTTCTCGGTGGCGGCCCACCTCGATCCCGAGATCGTGCTCGTGGACGAGGCGCTCGCCGTCGGCGACGAGGCGTTCCAGCGCAAGTGCCTGCGCAAGATCCAGCAGTTCCAGGCCGAAGGTGTGACGGTGATCATCGTCTCGCACGATCTGTTGCTGGTCGAGCGTCTCTGCACGCGCGCCTGTCTGCTGCAGGGAGGCGAACTGGTGGCGGTCGGGCCGGCAGCCGACGTCATCTCCCGCTATCACCAGATCGCCGCGGCCAGCGGCGAGGTGGCCGGCGAGTATCGGTGGGGATCACGTGAGGTCGAGATCCCGCTCGTACGCCTGCTTGGGGCGACCGACCAGCCGCTCACGAGCCTGCACACCGGCGAGACGCTGACCATTGCATTCGCGTACCGGGCCGCCACACGGGTGCCACGGCCAGTGTTCGGCCTGGCCGTGTATCACGAGGACGGCACCCATCTCACCGGGCCGAACACGCGGACGGCAGGGCTGGTCATTCCCGAGGTCGAAGGTGATGGCGAGGTGCGCTACACCATCGAGCGACTGCCGCTGCTGCCGGGTCGGTACGTCGTCTCGGTGTCGGCCTACGATTACCACCTCGTCGAGCCGCTCGATCATCGCGAGCGCGTCGCAACGTTCACCGTCACCGAAGGCGGCACCCTCGAACGCTTCGGCAAGGTCACGCTCGGGGGCACCTGGCGCCTGGTGCCCACAGCCGGTGGGGAGCACGTGGCACCGTGATCGGGCCACGTCTGGCCGCGATCCTCCACGGGGCGCGCTGGCCCGTCGTCGATGCGGGCGCGGCCTGGCACGCACGCCTGAGCCGGGCGCTGCAGGGCGACGTGGAGATTGTGCTGGCCAGAGACGAGCCATCAGCCCCGCGCGGCGCCGCGGCGTGCGTCATGCAGGCCGTCGGCCGCACCCTGGCGCCGCAGGTGGTGGTCGCCGACGTCCACGCCGTGCCCGACGACGCCACGCTTCGATCGCTCGTCCAGGCTCTCGACCGCGCCGCGCTCGCCCTGCCTGGCACCACGGCCGCCTCTTTCGCGCCGTCGGGCACCTTTGATGACCAACTGCTGCTGGCCGCGGCAGCCGACACGTCGTGCGAGATTGCCGATCCGCCAGTGTGGGCCGCGCAGCGCGAAGCCCTGCTCGATGCCGGAGGACTGGACGAGGCGCTGTGGTCCTACGGCGCGGTGGACGATCTCGCTCGTCGGATGACGCGACTTGGCGCGATCGTCGAGTACCTGGCACTGCCCGACATCGGCGTGTCCGACGCCTCGTATCCCTATCAGCCTTCGTTTGCCACGTTCCTGACCTATCGCAATCACCTGCGCACGGCTTTCCTGAATGCGCCGGCCGACGAGCTCGGCGCGGCGCTCGCCATTCCGCTCGTGACCCTGCTCGCGCGCGCGTGGGCCAGCACCGGCCTCGACGCCACACGCGTGGCCTTCGGCGGCGATTGGGGTCGCGCCTCGTTGACCACCCGCCTGCGCACCCGACTGGGCGGGCCTCCCCCGGACACCCTGTGGCCGCAGGACGAACTGGGCACCGCCCTGCCACTCGCCGCGTTGCAGGCGTTTGCCCAGGAACTCCCGGGCCTGACCAGGCTGCGCGAGGCACGCGGCCTCGGTCGGCAGCCTCAGGCACAGACCACACCGGCGCCGCGGCCCGTCACCGACCCCGGCGTGGCACTGGCGCGCCCCCGCGTCTCGGTCATCGTCGTGAACTGGAACGGACGCGCCCATCTGGACGCGTGCTTCTCGTCCCTGCTGGCCAGCGACTATCCGGCGTCGCTGCTCGAAGTCATCTGCGTGGACAACGGGTCCATCGACGACAGCCGCACGCTGCTGGCGGACCGCTTTCCATCAGTGCGTGTCATCCCGCTCGACGACAACCGGGGATTCACCGGAGGCAATGCGGCCGGCGTGGCGGCAGCCACGGGCGAGGTCTTCGTGTTCGTCAACAACGACATGAAGTTCGAGCCGACGATGGTCAGCCGGCTCGTGGATCACCTCGACGCCCACACGGCCTGCGTCGGCGCCCGCGTCATGAGCTGGGATGGCGGCAGCATCGATTTCGTGCGCGGCACGTCGAGCTTCGAGGCGCGCGGCTTCCAGGAACAGTTCGGGCAGGCCTTCGCCCCGGGCATGGCACTTGCCGAATCGTTCTTCCCCAACGGCGGCGCATGTGCCGTGACGCGGCGCGCCTACGAGGACGCTGGCGGCTTCGACCCGGCCCTGTTTGCCTACTACGACGACGTCGACCTCGGATGGCGGCTGCGCATGACCGGGCATGGTATCGGCACGGCTGCCGATGCCATCGCCTACCACCGCCACGGCGCCACGGTCGGCACGCAGCCGCATGCCCACAAGCGGTTCATGCTCGCCCGCAATGCCCTGTGGATTGCGCTGCGCAACTACGATGACCGGACGCTGCCGCACGTGCTGCCGGCCATCCTCGCGCTTGCCGGGCTGCGCGTGGCGCAGGACATGACCTGGCTGCGGTCTCCGGTCTGGGACCTGCTGCGCCCGTGGCTCGAACCCGCGCGCCACCACGCGGTGGGCCAGGGGGTCTACGCCTCCGATGCCGGCGTGCCGCCGGCGCCCGCACCGGGCGTGCCCGCGCGTCTGCTGGCACGTATCGCGATGCCGGAGCTGGCCGCCATCGGTGCCACGCTGCAGGACCTGCCGCGACTGCTGGCGCTGCGCGCCGAGCAGCAACGCCGACGACGTGTGCCCGACGACCAGGTGCTGCCGTTTCTGGGCCGCCCGTTCGAGGAACTCGATGGCCGCAGGTCCTACCGCGCGGCGCAGAAAGCGCTCGTGGAGTCGCTCGGGCTGCGAGCGCGGCTGGGCATCCGGCCGCACATCGTACTGGTCACGCATGAAGCCCTGCGCACCAACATGTCTGGGCCCGCCATCCGGGTGCTGGAGATGGCTCGAGCCCTGAGCCGCACGGCTCGCGTCACCGTGTGCGCACCCTCCCCCCTCGAGGTGCGCGACGACCGTGTGGCGCTGGTGCCCTTCGACCCGGCGCACCCCACGGCCCTGAAGGCGCAGGCAGAAAGCGCCGACGCGCTGGTCGTGCAGGGTTTCGCGCTGACCTCGTACCCCTTCCTCACCACCCTGGTCTGCCCCATCGTCGCGGACCTGTACTGCCCGTTCACGCTCGAGCACCTCGAGCAGCATCGCGCCGGTGGCGCTGCCTCGCCCGGGCACGAAGCCGACGCTGCCGCGATCCTGGCGGTGCAGAACGCCCAACTGCGCCAGGCCGACTTCTTCATCTGCGCCAGCGAGCGCCAGCGCGATTTCTGGCTCGGCACCCTGCACACGGCGGGCCGTGTCAACCCACGAACCCTGGCGCGGGACTCGGATCTCCGATCCCTGATCGACGTGGTGCCCTTCGGCCTGCCGTCCGAGCCGATGGCCGCGGCTGCCGACCGCGCCACCAAGGATCGACTCGCGCGAGGGTTGTCGGGTGGTGTGATGAAGGGCGTGCATCCGTCGATTCGCAGCACCGATCGCGTGCTGTTGTGGGGTGGCTCGCTGCTGGACTGGCAGGACCCGGAGACGCTGATCGAAGCGGTGGCACACCTCTCGCGGACCCGTGACGACGTCAAGCTGTTCTTCCTGGGAGTCAAACATCCCAATCCCCAGGTCTCACCGATGGCCGTCGTCGATCGGGCGCGCCGCCTGGCCGAGTCGCTCGGAGTCGCCGGTTCGCACGTCATCTTCAACGACTGGGTGCCGTACGACGAGCGGGCGCTGTACCTGATGGAAGCCGACCTCGGCGTGAGCACGCATCATGCGCACCTCGAGACGCGGTATGCCTTCCGCACGCGGATGCTCGACTACCTCTGGGCGAGACTGCCGATCGTGTGCACGGCCGGTGACCATTTCGGCGACCTCGTCCGCAGCAGGCGCCTGGGTCGTGCCGTCCCACCCGGCGACGCGGAGGCACTGGCGGCGGCCATCGCCGAGATGCTCGACGTCGCCCCGGCGCGCCAGGAGGCGCGCGAAGCGCTGGGAGCGGTGGCCGCGACGATGACCTGGGAGCAGGTGGTGGCGCCGCTGCGGCACTGGTGCACGGACCCTGCGTTTGCGGCCGATCGGGAGGACGAGGTCGTGGCCTTCCGCGCGCACCTCTCCGAGAGCTTCAAGGCGTCGCGCTGGTTGAAGCGTACGGCGCTTCGTCTCGGCGTGAAGGAAGGCGACGTGGAAGCGCTCAAGCGCTGGGGGCCGGTGCGGGCCGGCATGTCCATGCGCAATGCCGTGGCCATCCAGCGCGCCCGCCGCAAGGCACGGGAGCGGTGACCAGTCCGCCGCTGGTCAGCGTCATCGTTGCCGCGCGCAACAGCGCCTCGACGTTGGGGGCATGCCTGCAGGCACTCGCGGCGCAGGACTATCCCCGGCTCGAAGCCATCGTCGTCGACGACGGATCGGAGGACGACACGGCGGCGATTGCCGAGGCCGCAGGAGCGCGCGTGGTACGGACGCCGGCCGTGGGCGCGTCCTCGGCACGTAACCTGGGGCTGCAGGTGGCCAACGGCGAGATCGTCGCGTTCACCGATGGCGACTGCGTCGCCGGGACCGGCTGGGCCACGGCGCTGGTGGACGCCCTGCACAGCAGCGGCGCCACCGGCGTCGGCGGACGGCAAGTCAACGTGTTTCCGCCCGGACGGCAATCGCTGCGTGACGCGTTCGAGGCGTTCTTTCGCGCCGCCTCGATTGTCAGCGATTACACGCGCGGCGACGACCGCCCCCGCCACGTCCAGCACAACGCCAGCTGCTGCAGCGCCTACCTGATCACGGCGGTCCGCGATGTCGGTGGGTTCACCCCCGGCCTGTGGCCCGGCGAGGACGTCGATCTCGACCTGCGGCTGGCCGCGCGCGGCGGTACGTTCTACTACGTGCCGTGGGCCGTGGTGCACCACCACCGCCCCGGGACGTTCCCGTGGTTCCGCCGCATGATGCGGCGGTACGGCGAGGCCGAGCGCCGCCTCGTGCGACAACACGGCCGACAGCGCGTGATCGACTACGTGCCGGCGATCGTGTTGCTGGTGCTCGCGGTGCAGGTGCTGGTGCTGGTGCCGGCCGCGCGCGGGTGGTTGGCGGCCTTCGACGCGCTGCTGGTGCTCGGCGGGCTGGGCGTGCTGTCTTCCACCACGCCGCTCCGGCTGTGGCCCGCGGTCATCCTGTTCGGCATCACCGCCATCTGGGAATGGCACATAGGATGGCTGTTGGCGCCCAGGAATCACGCGTGACGCCACTGCGCGACACGCCGCCACCAGGCGCGTGGGCGGCGCGACGCCGGTCGTTGCTGCCGCTGCTGGCCGTGATGGTCGTGGCGTTGCTGGCTCTGTTCGAAAGGGAATGGCGCCGCGACGAGGTGTTCTCCCCCGCCGACCTGGTGTGGCAGTACTACCCCTGGGCGCACCAGACACCACGCCAGGCAGCTACCAATCCCACCCGTTCCGACGAAGCGTTCTACCACCAGCCGCTGATGACGTCGCACTTCGCGCGACTGCGGGACGGCGAATTCCCCGACTACGACGACACACGCCTGGCGGGTGCGCCGGCCTTCTTCGATGGCCTCGACGTCGGACGCGCGTTCTCGCCATTCAGCTTGCCGTACTACCTGCTGCCAGCCGCGGACGCGGTCAACTGGTATGGCCCGCTCCGGCTCCTGGTGGCGGCGCTGGCCATGTGGCTGTTCCTGCGCGAGCTCGGCGCCGGGCCCGTTGCCGCGGCCGCAGCCGGTGTTGCCTTCGCGCTCAACGGCCACTTCCTGACGTGGCTCAGCGCCCCCATGCCCACGGTGGCCGCATGGCTGCCACTGGTGTTGCGCCAGGTGCGGCGCTGCGCCCGGCGCGGCGCCTGGCCCGACATCGCCGGATTGTCGCTGGCCCTCGGCGCCTTGCTGCTCGGCACCTATCTGCCCACCACGTTGGTCTGCCTGTTGGCCGCTGGCCTCTACGCGCTGGTGGAGCTGTGGCTGGCGCGAGGCACCGACGCGACCGCGACCCTCCAGGCTGGCGATCGTCGGCCACGCGGACGCGGCGTGGCCGCGCTCGCGGCAGGCGGTGTGCTGGGACTGTGCGTGGGCGCAGTGGCGCTCTGGCCGATGCTCGTGGCCCTGCGCGCGTCCCCGGCGAGCGCGCGGGTCGTGTCGGCCGAGGGCGCGTCGTGGGCCAACCTGGCTACGCTGGCGATGCCTGATTTCTGGGGCACGCCGCTGCTCGGGAACTGGTGGCACCCGGACGCCTCGGCAAGCTATCCCGAACACGTCGCGTACTTCGGCGTGGTGGTCGTCCTGCTCGCAAGCCTGTCGCTTGCGGTGCGCCTCCCGCGCCCCCTGTCGGCCGTGCGCTGGACGTTTGTCGCGCTGACGGCGCTGGCGCTCACGCGCGCGTATGGCGCGCCGCCCGGACGATGGCTGGTCCTGCTGGCCGGTCAGGGCCAGTCCAACCCGTTCCGGTGGTACGCACTCGTGGCCTGCGGCCTGGCCGTGCTGACGGGCCTCGGCGTCCATGCCTGGCTGGCTGAGCCGGAGCGCCGACGCCGGCTCGCTGCGCTGGTGGCGCCCGCAGGCGTGAGCCTGCTGCTGGCCGGCGCGGGTGCGGCCGCCTTGCTGGTCTTCCTGCCAGAGCTGCGGGCCCGCAATCTGCAGGCGTTCGAGCGCGCGCAGGTGCTCCGATTCGCACTGCTGGCTGGCGGGGCGCTGTCGATCATGACCGTGACCGCGTGGCTGCACGGCACGCGGCAGCGGATGGCGTGCGCCATGGTGCTGGTGGTGCTGGCGGCTGCCGATCTGGTGCAGGCCAATCGCCGGTTCAACCCGAGCGTGGCGCGCGACCAGTACTACCCCCTGACGGCCGGCCTCGACTGGCTGCGCGAGCACGCCTCGGACACGCGCCTGGCGCCGGTGGACACGGCGACCGACCTGATCGAAGGGCACGTCTGGAGCATGTACGGCCTGGCCGCCGTGACCGGCTTCGATTTCGAGGGCGACTCCGACTATCAGCACTACATGCGGCTCGCGCAGCAGCCGCCGGGCGCCGACGTGCCGACACGGCCCGCGACGTGGCAATACGTGGGCCTGCATCGCGACACCCTGGATCTCCGCATGCTGGGCGTGCTCGGCGCCCGCTACATCGTCGCGCCGCCGCTCGATCTGACGCCGCGTGCGGGCGGCTACGTGCCGGTTGGCCCGATGGTCGATGGTCGGACGCTCCGCTTCACGGTTCCCGTGCGCTACGACGGCATCCGCAGCATCGACCTGCTCACCGCGACGTATGGCAGGCCAAACCGGGGCCGCTGGCACTGGACAGTGACGACCGACACCGGGGCGGTGCTGTCGAGTGGCAGCCTCGAACAGGCCGCCGTCAAGGACAACGAGTGGTGGCGGCTGTCGTGGCCCCCGGTGCAACGATCCGCGGGGACGACCCTGACGCTCACGCTGCGCAGCGAGGGCAGCGACGCCGGCAGCAGCGCGACCCTGCTGGCCACCGCGACGCCCTCGGCGCTCGGCACGGGCCTGGTGCTCGACGGCGCCAACGACCCGCGCTCGATCTGGTTCAGGACGATGTCGAACGCCACGGGCAGGTTCGGGGAGGCCCGGCTGGTGCGGGCAGGCGACCTGAACATCTACCTCAACCCATATGCCCGACCCCGCGCCTGGTTCGTCGACCGTGTCATCGTTACCGACCCGTCGGCGCAGGCGTCGGCAATGCATACGCAGCCATTCGAGGCCGACAGACTGGCCTGGGTGGCCAGCCGTCCCCTGCATGCCCCGTCGGCCACGGCCCGGGTCACGTCGATCAGCCTGGACGACGACCGCCGCACGGTTGGGGTCGAGGCACCCGACGGCGGCGTGCTGGTGATCGGCGAACGCGCCCACCGCGGCTGGAATGTCACCGTCGACGGACAGGCTGTCCCCTGGCAGGTGACCAACGCCGTGCTCATCAGTGTGGCCGTCCCCCCGGGCAGCCGTACGGTCACGATGCAGTTCCGTCAGCCCTCCGTACGGCCCGCCATTGGCCTGACGCTGCTCACCCTTGTTGGTATCGCCTTTGCGAGTCTCCCTCGTGGCCGGCGTTCGCGCTCATGAGCCAGGCCCCGCGCACGGATGGGGTGTGGCCGGAGTCTGCGCGGGCCGATTGATGAGGCCGTGCGCGGTCACGCCGTGTGCACGGGTCCGCGAGCGCCGTTGGGGCGTCCGGCGATCACAGGTGCTGATTACATAGATGACTTCACGGGTACGGATGTTGGCACTCGCAACGGGTGCTTTGCTCAGCGTGCTGGTCACCAGCTCGGCGTATGGACAACCGGAGCTGACGGTCAACGGCGCCGGGTCGGCGACGGTGCCGGCGGCGCCCGATTACGCGGCCGAGGTCAAGGGCGACCCGTGGGACTTCGACAAGGCGAGTGACTACGTCTACACGTACTCGCTGGGCGCAACGCAGTCTTCCTTCGAATACACGGCGTGGCAGCCGTACCCGACCGTAGCGGGCGGAATCTTCAGCGGCATCACCCGCGAGCCCAAGCCGTCTCTGCAGATGCTCTTCGGTGGCATCCCGGGCGCAATGAACGCGCAGCAGGACACGGGCCTGCGCCAGCCAATTGACGCGGGCCGGTATAGCACCTTGTCGTTCCGGATGCGTAGGTCGTGGGCGGCCGGTGCGTTTGAAGCGGTCAGCGTCGGCTGGGAAAAGGGCCGCCGCGGCACCTCGCCACGGGGCACGCTCGTCCTGCTGGCCAAAGGCTACGACAACGACACCGGCCGCTGGACTAACCAGAATCCCGTTGGCGCCCAGGGATCGGCAAACGAATGGCAGGTCTATCGGGTGCGCCTCACCGATGATCAGCTTTTTCCAAAGAATCGCTTCAACGAGGCCGACTCGCGGTGGAACGGTCAGGTGATGGGGTTGAACCTGGGGTTAGGGGATGCGCCGTCAAGCTCGAGCGTTCAGCTGGACTGGGTCCGCCTGACGGCGCCGCGGACCGTCCGTCTCGCCTGGCAGTCGCTTGGCGCCAACGTGGTGATCACGGCGACCGATGGCACCCAGGCGGTGCAGGTCTTCCCAGAGGACCTTGCAGCCAATCCCGGCGGGACGCCGCCGCCGCGATCGGCGGCGGGCACATTCCCCGACAACAGCGGCATCACCTGGGACTACGGGCACCTGACGCCCGGCACCTGGACGATCACCGC
>JBKJQW010000104.1:0-7284 GCA_046593715.1 Luteitalea sp. | reverse complement strand
CGGCACGAAGAGGCCGAGCATCTCCCCGGAGAAGTTGGTCACGGCCACAGACGCGCGGCCCGAGTTGTCGACGTCGGCCGCATCGACCCCCATGCCGGCGCGGGCCCGGCCGTCGGCGCTGAAGGCCACCCCACTCTGCAACCCGAGCTCGCTGAAGGTGCCGTCGCGGTCGTTGCGGTAGAGGCGGTTGGGGACCGTGTCGTTGGCAATGAACAGGTCGGGCCAGCCATCGCCATCGTGGTCGAGGACAGTGGCGCCGAGCGCCTTGCCCGTGACGTCGAAGATGCCGGCCCGCGCAGTCACGTCCTCGAAGCGGCCGCGGCCGAGGTTGCGAAAGAGCCACGACGTGCTGCCACGGTAGGCCTGGGGGGTGCAGTACGTCTTCTGCCGGCCGTCGGCACTGCAGTAGAGGTCGGTTTGCGGTGACCACTGCACGTAGTTGCAGACCAGCAGGTCCACCAGTCCGTCACGGTCGACGTCGATCCACACCGCACACGTGCTGAAGCCACGCCGATCCCCGAGGCCCGCCGGGATGGTGACGTCCACCAGACGACGCCCGTTGTCGTTGCGCAGCAGCGTGATGCCGCCGACCGACGTCAGGACGATGTCGGTCCAGCCGTCGTTGTCCATATCGGCCGCCGCCACCCCCATGCCGTAGCGAAGCGCCGCTGGCGCCGCCCCCCGAGCCTGTGGCCCTCTGCCTCGTGTCTCGGCGGGCCGTTCGCCCTTGGCCTTCGGCGAGCCCGGCCTCGGTCCCGGTACGGTGGCACCCGGCTGCAGGCCCATCTGCGCGCTGACGTCGGAGAACGACCCGGTGCCGTCATTGCGGTAGAGGGTGGCGAAACGGCCTCCGCCACCGCCCGGGAACAAGCCGTTCACGACGAGGAGATCCTGATGGCCATCGTTGTCGTAGTCCAGCAACGCGACACCCGCCCCCATCGTCTCGGGCAACAGCTTGCCGCCTGCCGCGCCGTTGTCGTGCCGGGCGGTGATGCCCGCCTCACGGGTGACGTCGGTGAGCACGACCCGTGGGGCTGGAGACTGCGCGGCAATGGCAAGGGCCGCGAGCGTCAGGCACAGGATGACGAGGGTAGGGCGCGTTCTCCGAATTCGCCGCGCGAGCGTCAGAAGGTAGGGCGCGTTCCCCGAACGCGCCGTGTGTGGCGGCCCGTCACGTGGTGACCGGGCCGCTCGGGGAGCGGCCCCTACCTTGGCGGCAGCATTCCGGCATCGCGCCATCGCTACTCCGGTAACACCAGGCCCTTGCGCACTGCCAGGAGCACGAGTTCGGCCGCCTTGTGCACGCCGAGCGTGCTCATCAGGTTGGCTCGGTGCACCGCGACGGTGTTGACCGAGAGATTGAGCAGGACGGCGATCTCCTTGTTCGACTTGCCGTGGGCAATCAGCTGCAGGACCTGCTTCTCGCGCTGGGTCAGCTTGTCGAAGCCGTCAGGCGCCGGCGGTGCGTCCTGCCGTTCCTTCAGGGCGCGAATCAGCACGTGCGACAACTCCGGGCTGAGGTACTGCTGGCCGCCGGCCACCGATCGCACGGCGCGCGTCAGGTCGGTCTCGAGCGCGCTCTTGAGGATGTAGCCGGACACGCCCGCGTCGAGCGCGCTGCGCACGTACTGGCCATCCGAGTACATGCTGAGGACGAGAATCCTGGTCTCGGGACGCTCGCGGAGAATCTCACGCGCCGCGTGGATGCCGTTGGCGTCGGGCATCGACATGTCCATGAGGACGACATCGGGCTTCTCCTTGCGCGCCAGCGCCACGCCGTCCTGCGCCGTGCCTGCCTCACCAACGACGGAGATGGTCGGCTCTTCCTCGAGGATTCGCCGAAACCCCTGCCGCACGAGCGCGTGGTCATCGACCAGGATGACGCGAATCAACAGATGCCTTTCAACATGTCGAAATCGTACAACTTGACGGCGGTAGGGCGCGTTCCCCGAACGCGCCAGTCAGGGCCGCTCGGGGAGCGGCCCCGACCATGGTACCTGCACCTGCACTCGTGTTCCGCCGAGAGGGCCGGGCCCGATCGTGAAGGTGCCGCCCATGAGCGCTGCGCGCTCGCGCATGCTCGTCAACCCGAGTCCGGCCGGCACCGCACGTCCATCCTCGACGCCGCGCCCGTCATCGTCCACGGTCAGCGTCACGCCAGCGACGTCGCCGACGGCACTCACGGCGACCTCGGATGCGCCGGCGTGACGGACGACGTTGGTGAGCGACTCCTGCAGGATCCGATACAGGTGCGTCGCCGTCTCGGTCGGCAGGCCGGCCAGGTCGCCGCGGGTGGCCACCGCGATGGGCAGACCCGACTGCCGTATCACCAGCTCCACGTGCGATCGCAAGGCGTGCTCGAGGCCGAAATCGTCGAGCACCGCGGGGTGCAGCGCCAGAGACCGTTGCCGGACGCCGTCGAGCACCTGCGTGGCAAGCCCTTGCAGTTCGGCCAGCTGTCCGGCGACGTCACTGGCTGGCGTCGAGCCCTGCTCGACGTGACGTCGGGTCCGCGCCAGGCCGAAACCGAGTGCCGTCAGGACCTGACCGAATTCATCGTGGAGTTCCCGGGCCAGTCCGGCCTGGACGTCCTCCTGCAGACCGATCATGCGCCATGACAGCGCCTGGCGCTCGGCCGATACCTGCTGCAGCGCGCGGATGCTGCGGCGCACCGCCAGCACCACGGTGCCGCCCGCGCCGAGGAGTGCGCCGACCAGGCCCACGTTGAGCCACAGGATCTGACGATCGACGGCATCATACACGGCCCTCGCGCGCGCCGTGGCTTCATCGTCGGCGCCTGTGTTGGCGATGAGCAGCTGCGATACCTGATGCGTCAGTTCTGCCTGACGTGACGCGGCGGCGGTCATGAAGATCGAGCGCGCCTGCTCGTCCTGGCCGGCACGCGCGGCCACGAACCCGCTGTCGATCGCGGACCACAGCCGGCGCGACGCCTCGTCGAGCTGACGCGTCTGGGTCGCGGGACGCGCGACCGGGGCGAGGCCCCGCTCCCGTCTCAGGGCCTGATCCAGGTCGACGCGAAGGCGCTCGAAAGCCTGCTGCCATGCCGGGAGCGGATAGGGCTCGCTGCGGTCGGTCATGTCGCGCAAGGTGTCTGCGATTGTCGCGACGTTGTTGTCGATGCGGATCAGCTGCAGGGTGTCCAGCCGGTGGCGTTCGGTGAGCGCGACCTGCTCGTCGCGGAGTCTCCGCACCTCGACACGGGCGTAGATCGACGCCGCGACCACGATGAGCGCGGCCATCAGGACGCCGATCACCAGCCAGGCGACTGGGCTGCGGGATGCGGCGGGATCGGGTGGCGCGGCGTCTGACATGGACGGGGGCCTCGACTCGCGGCGAGCGTGAGCACAGGGCTTAGACTGACGTGATGCACCTGCAGCCAGCGACGGGACGAGCGGCGGCGGCCGCGCGATGGCTGCTCGCCCTGGCCGTGGTGGCGTGTACCTCGGCAGTCTACCCGAGCCACCCCTTCGACGACATCGGGCGGGTGGACGCCACCAGCATGCGGCAGGCCCGGCCCGTGGCGACCGAAGCTGAAGTGCGCCAACGGTGCGGCACGGTGTGCCACAAGTTCCCCCCGCCCGACATCCTGCCGCGAGCAGCGTGGCGCGACGAACTGGTGCGGATGCAATTGATCATGGACGGCGTGCCGGAGCCGGCCGGGATGAAGGACGCCGCCAGAGCCATGATCCCGCTGCCGCCCGACATGCTGCGGATTCAGCGGTTCTACGAGGCCTCGGCTCCGGTGGCGTTGCCGGCGCACACGCCGTGGCCTGCGACGCCGAACGCGACGACGGGATTCGAGCGTCAGTCGCTGCGCGTCGAAGGACAGGCCGGGCCTTCCCGTCCCGCCATCGCCAACGTCCGACTGCTCGACCTCGACGGCCGCGGCAGGCTGCAGGTCGTGGCGTCGGACATGCGGGCTGGGCTGCTGCTGGCGGGCCCCCCGGTCAGGGGCGGCACGCTGAAGGTGATCGCCGAAGTGCCGCACCCCTCACACATCGAGCAAGTCGACCTCGACAAGGACGGCCTGCAGGACCTGCTCGTGGGGGATCTCGGATCGTTCCAACCGGCCGACCACACCAGCGGCGCGATCGTCTGGCTCCGTCGCGGCAAGAACGGCGCGTTCACCCCGATCGTGCTGGCCGACAGCCTCGGACGCGTCGCCGACGTGCGGGCCGCCGATTTCGACGGCGACGGCGACCTCGATCTCGTGGCGGCGGTGTTCGGCTGGCGCCGCACCGGCAGCCTGCTGCTCCTCGAGAACCGGACCTCGGACTGGACGCGCCCGCAATTCGTCGCGGCAGAACTCGATCGTCGGAACGGGGCGATTCACGTGCCGATCGCGGACCTCAATGGCGACGACAAGCCCGACATCGTGGTGCTCTTCGCCCAAGAGCACGAAACGGTCGCCGCCCTCATCAACACGGGCAAGGGGACGTTCCGGACGGAGACGATCTTCGAGGCCCCGCACCCGAACTGGGGATCGTCCGGGATCGAGCTCGTCGATCTCGACAAGGACGGCGACCTCGACGTGCTGCACACCCACGGCGACACCTTCGACGACTTCGTGGTGAAGCCGTACCACGGCATCACGCTGCTGGAGAACACGGGCACCTACCCGTACACGCCGCGGCCGATCGCGGCCCTGCCGGGCGCCCACCGCGCGATGGCTGCCGACCTGGACGGCGACGGCGATCTCGACATCGCCGCGGCGGCGATGGTGTTCGGAGGCGGGGGTCCAAACGAAGCCTCGCTGCCCGGAGTGGTCTGGCTCGAGCAGACGGCGAGACACACGTGGGTCCGTCACACGATCAAGGTCGGCACGCCCGCCTATGCCACGCTCGACATCGGCGACGTCGATCGCGACGGGCGTCCCGACCTCATCGTTGGCGGGTTCGCGTTCGGCCCGGCCATGGACGGGGTCGTGGACGTGTGGCGCAACGTTCGGAGGTAGGGACGTCTCGGTCCCTACCGCTCGATTCGGAACTTCGCGGTCTTGCTGTCGCTGCCCGTGCGATCGGCGACGACGACCCGCAGTTCGTAGACGCCGACCGGCAGCGTGTCGATCGGAATGCGCTGCAGTTGCGGCACACGCCCCTCGGCGTCGAAGTGGCCCGGCGCAAGCGGGGTCGACGAGACGACACGTCCCTGCGACAGTAGCTCGAGGCGTCCGTCCGTGGCCGCGCCGGGCGTGCCGTAGACGGTGAAGAAGAACGCCAGGTCCTGGTCGCCGTGTCGACGCACCGGCACGCCGACGTCGGGATAGAGCAGCAGGTCGCCGACGTACAGCGGGTTCTGCGCGTCGCGGTCGGCCGCGGCGACGGTCTCGGCCCGCCGCACGATGACGACGCTGCTGATGCGCGCATGAACCGCGTCGGGCGAGGGGACGGTCACGGTGGAGATGCGCGCGCTGCTGCGCCTCGACTTCGCGTCGTAGACCATCGCCTCGACGCTGTACGCCCCCGGCAGCAGCTCCGGCTGTCGGTAGAAGAGAATCTCGCCCGCCCTGGCAGCGTCCAGTTCTTCGAGGCGCCCCGACAAGAGGTACTGCTGGCTGGTCTTGTAGGCGACGCGTCCGCGCGTGTCACGCACGCGCACCACGACGACCGCTTCGGCGCTGTAGGTGCCGCCCGCCGCGTCTCGCTCATAGGAGAAGACGGCCGTCTCGACGGCCACCAGGATCGGCGTCAGCCCCGGTCGCGTCATTTCGGGAAACGACAGGCCCGCGGCACGTATCGGGAAGGCATTGGGCAGCGGTGTGTGGTCGAGCGCGGCCAGGGGCACGCTCTCGTAGCCGAGGATCGGCATCGGGCTCAGCGAGCGGACGGCGAAGTAGCCGCGCCGCGCGAAGACGCGCGCGCCGGGTCGCTTGACCTTCACGTCGATGTCGCGGAACTGACCGTCGAAGGTCTGGTTCGACGGGGCGTACGTGAGCACGTAGTGGAAACGCATGTCCTCGTCGATGCGACGGAAGGCCGCCTGCAGGTTGTTGGTGTCGCGTATCAGGAAGCCGCCGGTGTCACGGGCCAGATCGCCGAGCCCGGTGTGCGGATCCATCCGCAGCATGTCCTCGTTGCGCTCCAGACCACGCAGCAGTGCGCCCGACAGGGGCAGCGAGCCGGACTCGATCTGGACGATGCGGTCTATGCCGGCGGCCGTGATCTCCCTTCGCACGTCGCCGACAGTGCTCTCGGCGCGCAGGCCGGAGGCATCCACCGTGTAGATGGTGACGTTGGCGCGATTGGCGGTGTCCACCACCGACCGGAACGCCGCCTGGGCGGCCGGTGGCACGGCGAGCCCCTCGGAAAAGAACACGATGGTCTTGCGCCCGGGCGCGTCCTGCAGACTGGCCACCACCGCGAGCAGTGCGTTGGTCGTACCGTAACCCTGCTGCTCGCGCTCGAGCGTATCGAACATCTCGAGCATCCGGCCCTCCATCCGGTTCTGCGCGAGTTCGACCTCGATGCTGCCGATCCCCTGCGTACCCGCTGCACCCGGGGTGGCGCGAGCGGCGACGACCGTCGCCGTGAGCTGAGGGCCCAGCACCTGCCGTCGCTCCTGCAGTTCGACCATGCGCCGGTCGCGAGGCTGGAACTGCGAGGCGCTGAGTCCGGCGACCCGGACCAGGCCGGCGCGCACGGCGGCCGGGTCTCGGGTGAACGGCTGCACCAGGTTGACACCGAGGTCGATGGCAAACACGCCGGTGCTGTCGGGAAGCTCGCCAGACCGCGCAATGCCACGCAGCGCCGCCCGCTGCGCGAGGGATCGATTCTCGGGACTGAGCCGGTCGAACACCAGCGCGGTCAGGCCGGATTCGGCGGTGACTGCCGTCGCCGCCGTCCCCTCGTCGGCAGCTGCCGCTCCCGCGATGCGCAGCGCGCCATCTCGCTTCCGCGCCGCCACGGCGATGCCCGTGCCGCGGTTGGCCGCGGTGAACGACCCGATCGACTGGCGGAGGCGATCTTCGTAGAGTTCGAAGTCGTCTGGCGCGAGGTCCGTGATCAGCGCGCCGCGGCCGTCGCGTACGACGACGTCCACCACGATCGCGGTGGAGGTCGTCTCGAAGCGCTGTGGTGAGGCGGCCTCACCCTCGCGTGCAGGCTCGCCCGGGTAGGACGGGTTCGGGCGCGTCTGTCCCCACACGCTGGCCGTCAGCAGCAGCAGCGCGCCGAGAGCGAGCGCCGAGCGGGACCGGAGTGTGGCGTGCATGGCGTATCCCCCTCGGATACGACGCCGGAGTTAGGCCAGGGCCGCGGCGATGCC
>JBKJQW010000081.1:0-3166 GCA_046593715.1 Luteitalea sp. | reverse complement strand
CAACGGTCCGCTCCATCGGCGTCATCGGGGCAAGCGGGCCACCGCCTTCACCCTGACCGCGTCGCCCGCCGTCTGTCGCCTGCCGCCGATCGAGGGAACTCCCGTCGACGGTGATGGGCAGGGCCTGCTCATCGAGCATGGCAAAGAGGTCGCCGGTCGGGCGAACGGCGCGCTCGGCCGCCCACAACGCGCCGCGCCGGTCGGCGCCGAAGGCATTGAGCGCACCGAGACTGGCCAGCGTGTTCAACTCGTCGCGACGGATGCCGGTAGCCGCCACTAGCGCGTCGAGGGAAGAAAACCGTGAACTTGAAATTGGCAATTTGACATTGGCAATGTCAGGTGTGTGTCCCCCTGCCTCCCAATCATGCGCGCACACACCGCAGTACACGTGGCGGTCGTCGCCACGCCGGTCGACCTCGAACATCGTCGGGTCGTCGGCGCCGCACTTGGGGCACGTCACCTGCCGATCGTGCGCCCTCGGGCCAGCGCCTGTGACGGCCGGCGTGCCACGTTCGGCGTTGGGCGTCCCTGCTTCCAGCTTCCGTCCCACCTCTTCCCGCAAACCCTGCACCATGCAGAAGCCGAGACGCACGGCGCCGTCCGGCGTGATGTGACAGCGCCACATCGACGCCTGCACATCCACGGGCAGGAAGCGCACACCGTGGCGCTGCGCATCCTTGATCAACGTGGCCGGATGATAGAAGCCCAGCGGCTGGTTGTTGAGCAGTGCCGTGGAGAACGCCGCCGGGTAGTACGCCTTCAGGTAGGCACTGGCATACACGATGAGCGCAAAGCTGGCCGCGTGCGACTCCGGAAAGCCGTAGAGCGCAAATGACGAGATCGACCGCAGGATCGTCTCGGCCGTCTCGCCGGTGATGCCGCGCTCGGCCATCCCCGATCGCAGCCGCACCTCGATCTGTCGCATCCGCGCCTCGGACCGCTTGAAACCCATGGCGCGCCGCAGTTCCTCGGCCTCGCCGCCTGAAAACCCGGCGACCACCATCGCCATCCGCAGCAGTTGCTCCTGGAACAGCGGCACCCCCAGGGTGCGCTTCAGGATGGGCTCGAGCGACGGGTGTGCATACGTGACCGGCTCGTCACCACGGCGCCGCGCCAGGTACGGATGCACCATCTGTCCGACGATCGGTCCCGGACGGATGATCGCCACTTCCACCACGAGGTCGTAGAAGCATGTCGGCTTGAGTCGAGGGAGAGTCGCCATCTGGGCCCGCGACTCGACCTGGAAGAGGCCCACCGTATCGGCCTCCTGCAGCATCTGGTACACGACCGGATCGTCGGGAGGCAGATGCGCGAGGTCGATCTGCTCGGGCGCCGCCGTGTTGACGATGGTGATGGCCTCCTGCAGCACGGCCAGCATGCCGAGACCGAGCAGGTCGACCTTGACGATGCCCATGTCGGCACAGTCGTCCTTGTCCCACTGCACCACCACCCGGCCGGGCATGCTCGCCGGCTCGAGCGGCACCACGTCGTCCAGCCGCCCCTGGCACAGCACCATGCCGCCCGAGTGCTGGCCCAGATGCCGCGGCATATCCTGCATCTGCATCCACAACTCGCCGAACTGCCGGATCTGCGCAACATCTGGATCCAAGCCGAGTTCGCGGAGGTGCCGCGCCAGCGTGTCCTTGGGGTCCTGCCACTCGAACGGGCTCATCGCCTTGGCCAGCGTGTCGATCATCTCGGTCGGACAGCCGAGCACCTTGCCCACCTCGCGCGCCGCACTGCGGCCACGATAGGTGATGACGTTGGCCGTCATCGCCGCACCGCGATCGCCATAGCGCGTGTACAGATACTGGATGGCCTGCTCGCGTCGATCGCCGCTCGGCAGATCGAGGTCGATGTCGGGCCACTCGCCGCGCTCCTCCGAGAGGAAGCGCTCGAACAGCAGCTCCATCCCCACCGGATCCACCGCGGTGATCCCGAGGCTGTAGCACACGGCGCTGTTGGCGGCCGACCCGCGGCCCTGCGCGAGGATGTCGTGCTGGCGGCAGAAGTTCACCAGGTCCCACACGATGAGAAAGTACCCGGCCAGGTCGAGCCGTTCGATCAGATCCAGTTCACGGGCGATCTGTCGTCGCGCCTTGTCCGCGAACGGGCGATAGCGCCAGTGCGCGCCGGCCTCGGTGATCCGCCGCAGGAACGAGATCTGGGTCTCGCCGTCAGGGACCGGGTAGTCCGGGAACCGGTACCCGAGGTTGGCCAGCGTGAAGTCGAGCCGCTCGGCCAGTGCCCGCGTATTGGCCACGGCCTGCGGCAGGTCGCTGAACAGCGCCTGCATCTGCCGCGGCGACTTCAGGTAACGCTCGGCGTTGGCCGCCAGCCGCCGGCCTGCGTGTTCGAGCGTGGTGCCGTGCCGGATGCACGTGAGCACGTCGTAGAGCGGCCGCGCCTCTGGCGTGGCAAAGCGCACGCCATTGGTGGCGACGATCGGCACCCGATAGGCCTCGGCGGCCGACACGAGGATGCGGTTGTCGACTTCCTCGTCACGCGTCAGGTGCCGCTGGATCTCGACGTGCACCTGGGCGCGCCCGAAGACGCCGATGATCTGGTCGAGCAGCCCGGCCACGCCATGCCGATCGGCCGCAAGCATCGGCCGCCCCACCACGGCCACCAGCCCCTCCACGTGGCCATCGAGGTCGCGTACGGCCAGGGCGCCCTGTCCCTTGGCGGCCGCCAGCTTCATCCGGGTGATCAGCCGGCACAGCGATCGGTAACCCTTCGGTGACGCGACGAGCACGGGCAGCCGCCAGAGGAGTGGCGCCTGCAACGGCACGTGCCCCGCCAGCATCATCGCTTCCCCACCTCCCGTCCGCATCGTCAACTCGGCGCCGACGAGCGCCCGCAGGCCCGCCTTGCGCGCCGCCTGATAGAAACGAGGCGCCCCATAGACCCCGTCGCGGTCGAGCAGCGCGATCGTGTCGTAGCCGTGCACCCTGGCCTGATCGACAAGGGCTTCCGGCAACGATGCGCCATCGAGGAAGGAGAACGCCGAGGCGGTGTGCAGTTCGACGTACATGTGGGTCACCAGATTGGTAGGGGCAGCTCCCCGAGCTGCCCTGACGTCACGGTGGTAGGGGCAGCTCCCCCCGGGTCGGTAGGGGCAGCTCCCCGAGCTGCCCTGATCAGGGCGCCTCGGGGAGGCGCCCCT
>JBKJQW010000061.1:0-13522 GCA_046593715.1 Luteitalea sp. | reverse complement strand
GCGGCCGTCGCCATCGAGCGCAAGCGGGTCGGCGAGGATCTGCAAGACCAGCAGAAGTGGTTGGAGGCCGTGCTCAACCTCACGCCGGTGCCACTGTTGCTGATCGAGCCGGGCACGGCTCGCGTGACATTTGCCAACCGGGCGGCCGACCAGATGGCGGGCGGTGATTTCCCGAAAGGCACGCCTGCCGCCGCGTATCACACCGTCTACACATGCACCGACGCCGAAGGTACGGCCATCCCCAACGAGCGGATGCCCGGCGTCCGCCTCGCCCAGGGCGAACGACTGGACGGTATGCAGATGAACTGGTCGACACCAGCCGGCAGCCGCTCGTTGCTCATCTTCGGCGACACGATTCCCGCCATGCACGGGCACCCGGCGTCTGGGGTCCTGATGTTCCAGGACATCTCATCGCTCAAGCGGATCGAGGCCGACTTGCAGCAGGCCAATCGGCTGAAAGACGAGTTCCTCGCCACGGTCTCGCACGAGCTCCGTACACCGCTCAACGCCGTGCTGGGGTGGGCGCGCATGCTGAGGACCGGCCAATTGGATGGCCCGACATCCGACCGCGCGCTCCAGACGATCGAGCGCAACGCCAAAGTCCAGACGCAGCTCATCGAAGACCTGCTCGACGTGTCGCGGATCATCTCGGGCAAGCTGCGACTCGACATTCAAACCATCGAGCCCACCACGGCCATCGAGGCCGCGATCGACGCGGTGCGTCCGGCGGCCGAGGCCAAACACGTCACGCTCGACCTGACGCTCGATCCCCACGCGCTGCCCGTGGCCGGCGATCCCGACCGGCTGCAACAGGTGGTCTGGAACCTGCTGTCCAACGCGATCAAGTTCACGCCCGCTGGAGGCAGCGTCAGGGTCGGCCTGCAACGCGTGGACTCGGGGGTCGAGATCGTGGTGAGTGACACCGGCAAGGGCATTCGGGCAGAGTTCCTGCCCTACGTCTTCGACCGGTTCAGCCAGGCCGATGGGTCCATCACGCGCACCCAGGGCGGTCTCGGGCTCGGTCTGGCCATCGTGCGACACCTGGTCGAGTTGCACGGCGGGACCACCCTTGTCACCAGCGCCGGCGAGGGGCTGGGCACGACCTTCGCGGTGCGACTGCCCGCGGCAACCGTGCGCGACCTGGCGGACACCGGGGATGACGTTGACCGACCGCCGCTCTCGCCCGACAGAGCTGCGCCGTTCACGTGCCCGCCGGCGCTGGCCGGGCTCCGCGTGCTGGTGGTCGATGACGAGCCCGACGCTCGCGCCTTGCTGGCCACCGTGCTGGGCTGGTGCCAGGCCGAGGTGACCGGCGTCGCGTCGGCGGCCGAGGCCATCGACGTGGTGCTACGGCAGGCGCCCGACATCATCATCAGCGACATCGGGATGCCGGGCGAAGACGGCTACCAGTTGATGCAGCGCGTGCGGGCACTCGAGCCGGACCGCGGGCGGCAGATTCCCGCCGTAGCGGTGACCGCGCATGCGAGGCTCGAAGACCGCTTGCGGGCTCTGGCAGCCGGGTTCGACTCGCACGTCACCAAGCCTGTGGAACCGACTGAACTGGTCGCGGTCCTCGCCAGCCTGACCGCCCGACGAATGGCACCAGTCACCGGGGGGCTCGATCGCGAGCCGGCCGGCTCTCCTCCGCCGTCCCCCGCGGCAACAGACACACGGTACGGGTGACGCGCGGGTCGGCACGTGCACACGTTCACAGAGGAGCTGTCCAGATGACCAATCCGCTCACCCGCCGCGCCGCAATCGCGCTGATCACCGCCGCGCCGGCCTTGCTGCGCAGCGCGCGAGGCGCGGCGCAACCGGCACCGCCCGCCGCGATAGCCGCGCGCGACCTCTGGAACATCGGCATCCACACGGGGCCGTCGCCCTTCCAGCTGGCGCCGCCCGCCGGGCTGACCCAGCCCGTGATCACCGGTCTGCACGTCACCGACATGCCGGATCTGCGCATCGACACCGTGGCGCATCCGAACCTGGTGCTGGCCGACCGGCGCTACGACATGTTCTTCACCGCGAAGGATCTCGCGGCCAACAAGGGCGGCATCGGACTGGCGCAAAGCAGCGACGGCCTCACCTGGACCTTCACCCGGACCGTCATCCGCGAGCCGTTCGTCCTGTCGAGCCCGTTTGTGTTCCAGGTGGACGGGACCTACTACATGACGCCGGAGTCCTACACCGGGACCACGGTGCGGCTGTATCGCGCGACGTCGTTCCCCGATCGCTGGGAGTACGTTCGTGATCTGGTCAAGGGCGGGCCCGACGAGCACTTCATCAGTCCCACGGTGCTGCGCCACGAGGGTCGCTGGTACCTCTTCGCGTCGCCCTCCGGCAACGACACGCTGCGACTGCTGCACGCCGACCGCTTCGACGGCCCCTTCGTCGAGCACCCGTCCAGCCCAATCGTCCGTAACGATCCGCACAATGCCAGAACTGCCGGCCGCCCCTTCATCGTCGACGGCGCGCTCCATCGCGTGGCGCAGGACTGTCAGCCGACGTACGGTCTGCAGGTGTTTGCCACCAGGATCACCTCGCTCACCGCCACGACGTATTCGGAGCAGAAGGTCGAGGCACCGCTCCTAAAGGCCGGCGGCACGGGCTGGCTTCGCAAGGCGGCGCATCACGTGGAAGCGCACCAACGCGGGCCAGGTGACTGGATTGCCGCCGTAGACGGGCTGGGACTGGCGCCAGCACCGGTGCCGTCGGCCCGCTGACGGCACGCTCGAAACCGCGAAGGGGCGCGAGGATCGCAGATGTGCAAGACCATCAAGCAGAAGGTGAGATTCCGGGCCACGCCAGCCGAGGTGTACCGGCATCTGGTGACCCCCGACGACGAGGTGGGCCGCCGCTTCACACTGGGCGCCGGCTCCGGGGTCGTCGTGGATCTCGCGCCGGACACCCGGGTCGTGCGCGCGTGGCGCGAGCCTGACTACCCCGAAGGCGTCTTCTCGATGGCGGCGCTGACGCTGCGCGAGGTGGCGACGGGCACGGAACTGACGCTCACGCACCGCGGCGTGCCGAAAGATCTGATCCCCCGTACCGAGCAACGCTGGCGCCGCGACCACTGGGACCAGATTCGACGGAAATCGTCCTGACGGCCCTGGAGCCTGAGCGAAGGTAGAATCGTCGCTGGGTGACGCGCACCGCGTCTCCACCAGTGTTACGTCCGTCCGAATCCTGTTCAGGTCCTACGCGGCACGCCCACCACTGCGCGCACTCGGTCCCTGCGACGCGGGTCGGCGGCCAGCCGTGGCGCGGCCCTGCCCGCCACCGAGTGCCCGATGCCCGTGACGCCCTTGAAACTGATGGCCGTGAACCGGGGCGAGATCGCCATCCGGATCTTCCGCGCTGCCACCGAACTCGGCCTGCGCACCGTTGCCGTCTACGCCGACGAGGATCGCTTCTCGCGCCACCGCTTCAAGGCCGACGAGGCCTACCGCCTCCGCAAGGAAAAAGGACCGGTCGGTGCCTACCTCGACATCGAGGGCATCGTCCACCTGGCCAAGGACAAGGGCGTGTCCCTCATCCATCCGGGCTATGGCTTCCTCTCGGAGAATCCCGACTTCGCCCGCGCCTGCCGTGCCGCAGGGCTGACCTTCATCGGCCCCGATCCGGAGATGCTGGACGCCATGGGCGACAAGGTGGCGGCGCGCGCGCTCGCCCACTCGGTGGACGTGCCGACCTTGCCCGGTACCGAGGAGCCCGTCTCCGATCGCGATGAGGCGCGCCGCATCGCCAGGACCATCGGCTTCCCACTCATCATCAAAGCGGCCTTCGGAGGAGGCGGGCGCGGCATGCGCGTCGTGCAGAAGGAGTCCGAGCTCGACGGCCTGCTCGACCAGGCGCAGGGGGAAGCGGGCAAGGCCTTCGGGAACCCCGCTGTCTTCCTCGAGCGCTTCGTGCCGCGCGCCAAGCACATCGAGGTGCAGATCCTCGGCGACCGCCACGGCAACATCGTCCATCTGCACGAGCGCGACTGCTCGGTCCAGCGCCGCCATCAGAAGGTGATCGAGATCGCGCCGTCGGTCGGGCTCGATGACACGGTGCGCCTGGAGCTCTGCGACGCGTCGGTGCGGCTCGCCAAGGCTGTCGGCTACAACAACGCCGGCACCGTCGAGTTCCTGTACGACATGGACGCGAAAGCATGGTTCTTCATCGAGATGAACCCCCGCATCCAGGTCGAACACACGGTGACCGAAGTCATCACCGGCATCGACCTCGTGCGCTCGCAGATCCTGATTGCGCAGGGGCACTCGCTCTTCAGCCACGACGTGGACGTGCCGCAGCAGGCCGACATCCCTCGCAACGGCTACGCGGTCCAGGCCCGCATCACCACCGAAGACCCGGCCAACGGCTTCGCGCCCGACTACGGCAAGATCATCAACTACCGGTCGGCCGCCGGCTTCGGCATCCGGCTGGATGCCGCCACGGGCGACGCCGGGTCGGTCGTGACACCCTTTTACGACTCGATGCTGGTCAAGCTGACCGCCTCCGGGCCGCGCTTCGACATCGCCCTGCAGCGCCTGCACCGCGCCCTGCGCGAGTTCCGCATCCGCGGCGTGAAGACCAACATCCCGTTTCTCGAGAATGTCGTCCTCGACGAGACGTTCCGCGCCGGCCAGGCCACCACACGGCTCATCGACACCAACCCGGACCTGTTCAAGTTCCAGCCACGCCGCGACCGCGCCACCAGGCTGCTCGCCTACCTGAGTGACGTCACGGTCAACGGCAACCCGACGGCCAAGGGCTATCGACCGGCCGAGGTCCTGCCTGCCGCCCGGGTGCCCGCATTCGACCTCAAGGCCGGCATGGCGCAGGGTTCGCGCGATCGCCTGCGAGAGCTCGGCCCGGAGCGTTTTGCCGCCTGGATCCGCGACCAGAAGCCGCTGCTCATCACCGACACGACGATGCGCGACGCGCACCAGTCGCTGATCGCGACGCGGATGCGGTCGATCGACATGCTGAAGGTCGGCGACGTGGTGGCGCACCGCACGCCAAATCTGTTCAGCCTCGAGATGTGGGGCGGCGCGACCTTCGACACCGCCATGCGCTTCCTCCGCGAATCGCCCTGGGACCGGCTGCGCGACCTGCGCGCACAAGTGCCCAACATCTGCTTCCAGATGCTGTTCCGGGGGTCGAACGCGGTTGGCTACTCGAACTATCCCGACAGCGTCGTCACCGGCTTCGTGAAGCACGCGGCCGAGTCCGGCATGGACATCTTCCGGATTTTCGACTCGCTCAACTACCTGCCGAACATGACCGTGGCCATGGCAGCGGTGCGCAGCCAGCCCTTCGCGGTGTGCGAGGCCGCCATCTGCTACACGGGCGACATCAACGACCCGTCACGTGACAAGTACTCGCTGAAGTACTACGTGGCCAAGGCGCGAGAGCTCGAGCGGATGGGCGCGCACATCCTGGCGATCAAGGACATGGCGGGGTTGTGCCGCCCGTTCGCGGCGCGCCGGCTCGTGGCCGCCCTGCGCGACGAAATTGGCCTGCCGATTCACTTCCACACCCACGACAGCTCGGGGATCAACGCGGCGTCGGTCCTCTCGGCCGCCGAGGCCGGGGTGGACATCGTCGATCTGGCCATCGCGTCGATGTCGGGTTCGACCAGCCAGCCCAACCTCAACTCGGTCTGCGCAGCCCTGCGTGGCCACGAGCGCGATCCCGGTCTCGACCTCGAGGCGCTCAACGAGATGTCGGACTACTGGGAAGAGGTCCTGGCGTTCTACACGCCCTTCAACACCGCGCCCCGTGCCGGCTCCGCCGAGGTGTACGTCCACGAGATGCCCGGCGGGCAGTTCACCAACCTCAAGGAGCAGGCCAGCGCCATGGGCCTCGGCCATCGCTGGCCTGAGATTGCGCGCACGTACGCGGAGGTCAACCAGCTGTTTGGCGACATCATCAAGGTGACGCCGAGCTCGAAGGTGGTTGGCGACATGTGCATGTACCTGATCACCCGTGGCATTCGGCCGCAGGACGTGCCGGCGCTGACCCCGGGCTCGCACGACTTCCCGGCATCGGTCATCGACATGCTGCAGGGCGGCCTCGGGCAGCCCGACGGCGGCTGGCCGCCTCAGGTGCAGAAAGTCGTGCTCGGCGACCGGGTGCCCCTGACCGGACGCCCCGGCGACCGCGCCGCGCACGTGGACCTCGACGCCACCCGGGATCAGCTCGGCAAGACGCTCGGACGCCGCGCCACCGACGACGACCTCTACAGCCACCTGATGTACCCGCAGGTCTTCGCCGAGTTCGACCAGTTCGTGACGACGTACGGCGAGATGGCCGGGCTGCCCACCACCGCGTTCTTCTACGGCCTGGCGGTCGGCGAGGAGATCGAGGTCGAGATCGACCGCGGCAAGCTGCTCTTCATCAAGCTCATCAACATGGGCGAGCCCGACGACCAGGGCCGCCGCAGCGTCTTCTACGAGCTGAACGGGATGCCGCGCGAGTCGCAGGTGGTGGACAAGGCGCTCGCGCCGAAGCACATCGTCACCCGGCCCAAGGGCACCGCCGGCGACCTGCTGCAAGCCATTGCCCCGATGCCCGGCATGGTCACCGACCTGGCGGTCGGCGTCGGCACGAAGGTGAAAGCCGGCGATCCGCTCATCACGCTCGAGGCAATGAAGATGCTCACGACAATCTCGGCTGGCGTAGCGGGCACCGTCACCGAGATCTTCGTGAAGAAGGGCGATGTGGTCGCCAACGACGACCTTCTCGCCCGCCTCGAGGCGGCGGTCCACTGATGCGTGGGAGAGACGCCGCGGCAATCGCAACTCGACCGCGGGCTACTGGAGACCTTCGACCAGCGTCACCGCGTCGTCGCCGGTGAGCCGGCCTACCCTGCCGCTCGAATACAGGGCGTGGACGATGCGCCCGTCCCGGTCGAGCACGAACGAGGTCGGCTGCACGTGGGCGGTGCCGGCGTGGGTGCCGATGTAGCAGCCCAGGTGCGCGGCGCTGTCCTTCGCCTCGAGACCGGAGAGCACCTGGAAGCCGAGGCCGAGAGCTTCGACGGTGCCGCGCGCGTCCTCGGGCGCATCCGACGAGATGGCGACGATCTGCGCGTCGAGGGTCTGGAGGGCGGCCCGGTGTTGTTCCAAGTCAGCCAACTGCTGACGGCAGTGGCCTCACCAGTGGCCGCGGTAGAAGGTCACCACCGCGAGGTGTCCCTTCACGATATCGGCGATCGCCACGTCCTGCCCGCCGTCGTTCTTGGCGGTCAGGCCGGGCAAGGGCTGTCCGACTTGCAAGGTGGTCATGGCCGATCATTGCACGGAGGCCTGAGCCGTCAGACCTTGAGCTTCTTCAGCATCACCGCAGCACTGGTGTTGGACGGATCGAGCGCGAGCGACTTCTCGTAGAGCTGCACCGCCAACTCCTTGTCGCCGTTGCGCATGTACGCCTCGGCCAGGCTGTCGTGGGCATTGGCCGACTGCGGGTAGGCCTCGACGTTCAGCTTCAGGATCTCAATCGATTCGTGCAGCTTCTGCTGGCCCAGCAGTCGGTAGCCCAGCTTGTTCAATTCTCCTTCGTCCGTGTAGAGCTCGTCGAATCCACGTGCGCGGAGCGCGCGATACTCGACCAAGGCCGCCTCGATACCGCGATCGTCGATCACCTTCAGCAGGACCTGCGACAGCGCTTCGCCCCTGATGTCCACCAGGGTCACCACGAAAATCAATGTCGCGTCGGGCGGAATGATCCGTCCGGCTCCGGTGGCGCCGTACCCGAGCTGCGGGGGGATCACCAGGACGGCGCGATCGCCGATGCCCAGCTGCGCGATGCCCTCGTCCCACCCCTTGATCACGGCGCCCTGTCCGAGGGGAAAGGCAATCGGCTCCTTGCGATCCTGCGAGCTGTCGAATTTGGTGCCGTCGGTCAGCGTGCCCGTGTAATGCACGAACACGGTTTCGCCAACCTTCGGCCGGCGTCCGTTCGCGCGCGACGTGATCACATAACTCAAACCCGACGGCAGCGTTGCCGCCTCCCGCGCAGGCGCGACGGGTGTGACAGGGGCGGCGGTCGCCGCTGGTCGAGCCGGCGAGGGCCGCCTGGCGGGGGCTGGTTTGCGGACGGCGGGCCGGGCCGTCGCAGGGGCCACGGGCACCGTCGGCTTCGGCGGCGCCTTCTTTGGTTGCGCGGGCGCCTTGGCGGCGGCGGTGGATTGCGCGGCGGCGCCGCCAGGTGCGAGCGCCAGCAGGAGCATCAGGGCAAGCACGCGCTGCCAGCCTACTCGTACGTCAGTCATCTTCGGAAGTCCCTTCGGCAACGACCCGGCAGATTCTAGTACGTCGCCAGAGCGGCCAACGCTTTGATGTTGGTTGCGAGGCTCACCGTTCACGTCCGATCCCTCCCAGGCCGATAGCGCTGTCATGTGGCGCCTCTGCCACGGGGGTGCAACTGCGCATGACGGCTGGCGTGACCGAATTGAGATTGAACTTGCAGGACGTTGCGGGCGCGGGTACGGGTGTCGCACGCGCCGAGTCGCTGGCCGACTTCCTCGTCCGCCTGATCGACGTGGTCGTGGCCTTCGCGCCGCCAGCCGACGACGCTGACCTCGACGCGTTCAGGCAAGGCCTGCGAGGCCACCGCGCAGTCGCGCTCGACGCCCGCCAGCATGACGACATCGACCGCACCGCCGAGGCGTGCGTTGCCTCGTGCACGGCGCACTTCAAGGCGTCGCGCGCACACACCCTCGAGCGAGAGCAGGAGTGGACCGAGCTGGTCGCCATCCTCCAGGAAGCCGCGCGACTCTCGCTTGGCGACTCGGCAGAATTCAGCGCCGAGGTCCTGGCCGCGTCTGGCCGCGTGGAGACGATTGCGGAACTCGACGACATTCGTGACCTTCGCCGTCGCCTGGGTCAGGAGGTCGCCGGACTGCGACGAGCCGTGGTCGAGAAGCAGGAACGCGAGGTCGAAGCGTTCCGGGCACTCACACAGCGGGTCGAGACGTTGCAGTCGCGCCTGTCTGAGCTCGAAGTGGAAGTCACCCTGGACCCGCTCACCAAAGTCGGCAACCGCGGCTCGTTCGACCGCGCCCTTGCGCAGATGGTGGCTGTGGCCCGCCGCAAGGGTACGCCGATGGGGCTGGCGATGATCGACGTGGACCACTTCAAGCAGATCAACGACACGCACGGCCATCCGGTCGGCGACCGCGTGCTGCTGTGCCTCGCGCAGAAGCTGGCCAGCGCCGTCCGCCAGGGCGACGTCGTGGCGCGCTACGGGGGCGAGGAGTTCGCCATCCTGATGCCCGGCACCGTGGCTGGCCAGGCCGAGCAACGGTTCGACACGTTGCTTGGAGAGATTGCCGCCAGCACGTTCAGCTACGGCCCAGCGCACCAGGAGCAGCACGTGCGGTTCACGGTGAGTTGCGGGCTCACCCACCTGCAGCCCAACGACAGCGCCGCCGACCTCGTGTCGCGCGCCGACGGTGCGCTATACGAGGCCAAGCGGAAGGGCCGCAACCGTCTCGTCACGCGTAAGCCGTCGCTGCTCGACCGGATGCTGCGCAAGTAGATCAGGGCTGCCTGCCTCAAGGGCGCCCAGGGCCTGCCGATGTACTGAGAAGTGGCGCTTCGGGACCGCACCCGAACCGTCAGACCACGCGGAGGCAGGCCGCCGCCCGCCCGTACGCCGGGCCCGCAGACGGCAGTGAGAGAAGCAGGAACAGTCTTATGATCATGTATAGCCACACCTTGAAATGGGGCCCTCTGGCCCTGGCCGGCGTTCTGGCGTTGGCCGCAGTCCCGGCGGGCGCGCAGTCCACGTCCACCGGCGCCATGACCGTCACGGCCACCGTCGAGAGTTCCATCACGCTCACGTTCGAGTCGGATGTCTCCGGCGTCGCGTTGACCGGCTCGGGCACCAACGCCGTCACGCTCGGTTTCGGCACCGTCTCGGCCTACAACACCATTGCCACTACGGGCGTCACGCGCACCCGCTCGGCGTCGGATTTCACCGTCAGCTCGCCCTTCGGCGCCAAGGTCCTGAAGGCCAACTCGACCAGTGCCAACTACACGCTGGCCGTGGCCCTTGGCTCAGCCGATGCCGTGAATACCTGGACGGTCAACAGCACGGATCTGACGACGGCGAACCAGAACCTCGGCGCGGCCTACGCGTACGGGAGCGCCATAGCGCACACCCTGTACCTGAAGGTGCCGTACTCGGCGTCAGCCGGGGCGATCAGCAAGGTGCTCAACTTCACCGCCACAGCCAACTGACGCGCCAGTCGGCCCAGGCTGCTCCCTGCGTGGCCTGAGGCCGCGCCTCTCTCCGCGAGCCCACACGGTCGTTCCGCCGTCATCGGGTATCGGTCAGCCGTCGCCCCCCGCACAACGCAGCGGTCGCACCATTCATGCGCTCGGCATGAGTTCAATGCGACAAGCGCCGCGAAGTTCCCAATTTCATCCTGCTGCTGTCGCGTCGCGTGAACGCCCATGCGTGGCGTGGGCCCCCGCGCGTTCTGGTCCAGGTCTTGCTCGTACAACGGTGCAGGCGTGGTGCAGGGAAGCTGGCGCGACGCCAGTCTGAGCGGCAACGCCAACGGGCAATGAACAGACAGATGGGAGCAGACCGAGCAGGTCACTGGGTGCCTGGGACGCGCGTGTGGGCGCGCCCGCGGTGGTACGCACCGGGTGTGCCAGCGCTAGTCGTTGCCATGTTGACCGTGCCGGTGGTCCTTTCCGCCTCCATCGCGCTCGAGTTCCTGACCGCGGCGTCCGGCGGCCGTACGGTGACCGGTGCGGGAACGGCGACGGCGAGCATGGACTTCGGGACGATCTCGAAATACGGCGCGTTGGGCACCAATCTCACACGTACGACCACGGCGTCCGACTACACGATCTCCACCAACCTGTCCGCGCGAGTGACCGAGGTGGCGGAGGGCACCAAGTACACCCTGCGCGCCCGCATCGTGACGGCCAGTGTCTTCACCTGGAAGGTCGGCACGACGGTCCTGTCGACCACGTTGACAAACCTCTCGACCAACAGAAACTACGGTACGACCTACACCTACGCACTCCAGATTGTCATCCCCGATACGCAGACGACTGGTTTGTCCATCTCACAGAACCTCGAGTTCCTCGCGATCGCAAACTGAGCTACGACTATGAGACGCCTGCTATCCACACCTCCTCGCCTGGTTCGATTCTTCGTGCAATGGGTGCTGCCGGTGCTGGTCGTCAATGGCGTCGCCCTCCTGCTGGTGCCCTTGCACCCCGCAGCGGCGGCAGGCGATGGCGGAGGGATCTCGCTTTCGCCGTCGGTGGTGATGCTCAAGGGCACCGCCGGACAGGCGCACCGACAGGCGCTCCGGCTCACCAACACCACCGAACGCGAGCTCACGTTCGACCTCGTCGCCGAGGACATCGTCGCGGAGGGCGAGCGGAAATTCCTGCCTGCAGGTGACCGCGCCGACAGCATCGCCGCAACCGCGGTCTTCAGCCCCCGCACGCTGGTCATCGCGCCAAACAGCTCGGGCACCGCCGACGTGACGTTCACCGTGCCGTCGGGGACCGCCGTGCGCGCTGTTGCGGCCATCTTCCGCAGCCGCACGCCAGCCACGGTGCGGGAGGGTGTCGGCATCACGGCCTCGCTCGGCGCGTTGTTCACGTTCACCCTGTCTGGCGATGCCCGCCTCGAGACAACGCCGGTGACGGTCACCGAACAAACCGACACGGTCAATCTGCGCTTCACGCAGGCGGCCCGCAACGCCGGCACCGAGCCGCTGTACTTTGGCGGCGCGGTGGCGGTGCTCGATGCGCAGGGCACGCTGGTGGCACGCATGCCGATCGAGGCGCAACGCCTGCTGCCAGGCGAACAGCTGCAATTCCACGCCGATTACCCGACGCTGCTGGCGGCGGGCCGATACCGAGCCGTGTTCTCGCTCGAACACACAGACAGTGCGCAGTCCACAACGGTTGACTTTGCCGTCGCCCCGCCGCCTGGTGACCAGCGTCTTGCTGGTCCTGCTGGCGGCGGCGGTCCACGGTAGCCCTTCGGTCGGGGCTCAGACGACCGGGGGCGCTGCGCCAGTGTCGCCTCCTGCCGTCGTTGCACCCGAGGTGTGTCCAACCGACCCCTCCGCCTGTCCTGCCGCCGGCCCGACGCCATCGGCCACGACGGTCGCGCCGGCCGTACCCAGCGATGCACCGGTGGCGGCGCCCGATGCGGTCGCCGCGCGCGTGGCCCCCTTGCTCGCCGGTCCGCGCGTGATTGCCGTCTCGTCAGCCGATGCCTCGTGGCACGCGGCTGGCGCTGCTGCGCAGGTCATCACCGTGCCCTATGGACAGACGGTCGCGGTCGCCATCGAAGGTGCCACCGCTGCGTACTCTCTCGATGCGGGAGTCGCGCGCGCCGCTGTCAGCGGCCACGTGGTCAGCGTGGTGGCGCGCAACACCGGCAGCACGCACGTGGTGGTCACGCGGGGACGTCTGGTGGAGTACCTGCGGGTGGTGGTTGGCGACCCTCCCATCACGCGGCTGCCTGGCTTCACCGCTGCGGGCGTTCCAGAGCAGCAGGCCGGGTCCGCCGACCTGCAGTACAGCACCAACCTCGGTCTGCTCCAGAGCGGCGTGCGGTTGATGCGGCGAGATGGCGCGCGGTCGGTCGAACTCGCCGTCAGCGCCGCCGCTGCCGTCTCGTCGCGCGACCGTCCACCTGTCAGCCTCCCGCTGGCGTCGCTGTCATTCAGGAACGGCCGACGCCATGTCACGCTGATGGACCGAGTCGTCGACAACTCCCCGCTCACGCTGGTGCGCTCCAACGTGCGTGGCGTGCATTGGCAAGAGGGCCAGCTGCGCTTGCTCGGCGGTTACAGCTTTTTCGGCACGTTCGAGCAATTGCTGATCCCGGCGGATCGGCAGGCGGTGGCGGGAGTGAGCTATCGGCAGCGTCTCGGCCGGAACACGACCGTCACACCCAATCTGTATTTCTACCGCTCACGCACGAGGGGCCCGGGAGATGGCCTCGCGGCCACCGCCGTGCTCGAGACGCAGCCGTTCGAGGGTGCCCAGGCACTTGCCGAAGTGGCGGTCGGCGGCGGCACGGGTGGCGTTGCGCTGGACCTGCAGGTGGCCCGTCCGGACCTCCAGGCGTGGGCCACGCTGCGGGTCGCCCCCGAGGCGCTGCCGACGCTGCGCACCGATCAGCCCGCCGGCCGACAAATCGACGCGGGCATCGTGAAGTCGACGGAACGTTGGCGGGTGGACGCGCGCGCCCTTTCGCAGCAGTTCGGTCAGGGCCCCAGCGACCAATCCACCCATGTGCTGCGCGTCGACCTGAGCCGAACCCTCGCGAGGTCGTGGCAGGTGCATGGCGGCTCGTTCTTTTCAACCTTCGACGGCGGCGGGTCGCACGCGGCGATGCAGAGCATCGGCGCTCCTGCAGGCGTAGCGGTCAGTGCGGGTCCCGTCGGGGCGGGCCTCGACTACCAGTGGTCACGTGAGACGGGGCAGCGTGTGGGTGGTCACCTGTTGCGTGCCAGCCTGAACGGCACGCGCGGCCGTTTCTA
>JBKJQW010000105.1:0-5193 GCA_046593715.1 Luteitalea sp. | reverse complement strand
CGCTTGCGATGATCGCGGTCGCGCTGCTGGCGGCGGCATGGATGGCGCGCACCGGGAGCGCGTGGTCGGTGGCGATATTCCGCCTCGTGATGCTGCTGGTCGTCCTGACGGGGGCGGTTGGCGTCGGCATGCATGTCAGCGGCAGTCGCGAGTTCCACATCGAGATGGACCCGGCCCTGACGGGCTGGGCACTGTTTGTGAAGGTCATGCGGGCGAAGGCGCCGCCCACGCTCGCGCCAGCCGCGATGGTCCAGGTGGGACTGTTCGGCCTTCTGTCTACCTGGCGCCATCCGGCGCTGGGCGTCCCACCAATGGAGTCGTGACATGAAACTGTTGCCGATCGCTATCGCTGCCGTGTGCCTCGTTGCTGCCCTGAATGGCTCGGCCGTCGCCCAGGTGGGCAAGTCCGTCGGCGTGGTGGATGCCAATACCGCCCCAGAGAAAGACCTGCTTTCGATGCCGGGCATGACGCCGGCCATCGTCACCGCGCTGATCGACAAGCGACCGTTTTCGAGCATCACCGACCTCAACGCCCTCCTGCTCGGCCAGAAGCTCACGCAGGAGCAGGCGATGGCCTTCTACGAGAAGGCGTTTGTCCACATCAACCTGAACACCGCGACGCCCGCAGAGATCCTGCTCGTGCCAGGGGCGGGCAAGCGCATGGTGCATGAATTTGACGAGTATCGGCCGTGGAAGACCTACGCGCAGTTCTCCAAGGAGATTGGCAAGTACGTCGGCCCGGACGGGGCTGCCAAGCTGGCGCAGTACACCTTCATCCCCGTGCGCCTGAACACCGCCACCGACCAGGACATCCAGAGCATCCCGAACGCCGGCCCGCGCATGGTCCGGGAGTTCAAGGAGTACCGCCCGTGGAAGACCAAGGAGCAGTTCCTGAAGGAGATCGGCAAGTACGTCGGCCCGAAGGAGACCGAGCGTCTCTGGCGCTACGTGACCATTGACTGAAGCGCGCGCGCCGTGTCCCTACCGCACCCACGCCGGGATCACGCCTGCCTGGATGCCGAAAATCCATGGGCCCAGCAGCCACAGCAATCCCACCAGGATCGGCACCAGCAGCGCATTGAGCAGGAAGCCGGCGCGCACCATGGCCGACAAGGGCAGCACGCCGCTGCCGTAGACGATGGCGTTGGGGGGCGTGCCGACCGGCAGCATGTACGAGCAGTTGGCCGCGAGGGCGGTCGGCACCAGGAACAGCATCGGGTTCTCGCCCAGACTCAGGGCGAGTGCGCCGGCGATTGGCAGGAACGTGGCCGCTGTCGCCGTGTTGCTCGTCAGCTCGGTGAGCAGCAGGATGCCGAAGGCGACGATGGCGAGGACGGCAATGGTGGGCAGATGGTTGAGCTCATGGGCCAGGCTGCCGAGCCACGCGGCGAGACCGTGCGCCTCGATGTTGCCGGCCAGGCTCAAGCCGCCGCCAAACAGCAGGAGCACACCCCACGGGAGGCCTTTGGTGGCGTCCCACGTCATCACGAACTCGCCGCGCTTCAGGTTCACGGGAATCATGAACAGCAACAGCGCTCCGGCGATCGCAATGGTGGTGTCAGAGACCAATGGCACCACCTTCGCGATGAGCGGCTGCGCGACCCAGCACGTTGCGGTGAGCAGGAAGACCGCACCTGACGCGAACTCGCCCCGGCTGACCGGCCCCAGCCGGTCGCGCTGCTCGGCGATGAGCTCTGCCATGCCTGGCAGTGGCGCTGTGCCGAGCGTGAACATCACGCGGGTCAGCACGACATACACCGCGCCGAGGGCCACGATCGACACCGGGACACCGAGGAGCATCCACTCGCCGAAGCCGATCGAGACGTGGTAGACCTCACTCATGTAGGCCGCCAACAGCGCATTGGGAGGCGTGCCGATGAGCGTGGCCATGCCGCCGCTGGTCGCGCCATAGGCGATCGACAGCAGCAGGGCCGTGCGGAAGTGGGAGAGCTCGCGCGGCAGCCTTCCGGTGTTGGGCACCAGGTGAGCCACCGACATGGCGATCGGCAGCATCATCAGCGTCGTGGCGGTGTTGCTGACCCACATGCTGACCAGCCCGGAGGACAGCAGGAACCCGGCGATGATCGCCTTTGGTTGCGTACCGAGGCGGCTCACGAGGCCTATCGCGATTCGGCGGTGCAACTGCCACCGCTCCATGGCGAGCGCAATGATGAACCCGCCGAGGAAGAGGTAGATGATCGGGTTGGCGTACGGAGCCGCCGTCGCGCGGATGTCGCCGAGACCGAGCGCTGGAAAGAGCACGAGCGGCAGCAGCGCCGTGACCGGAATCGGGATGGGCTCGGTGATCCAGAAGATCGCCATCAGCATCCCGGCGCCCGCCGTGCGCCAGCCTTCGGGGCTCAGCCCGGCGGGAGGGGCCATCACCACCGTCACTGCAAGGGCGATGACGCCGAGCAGCGCGCCGATCACCTGGCGACGCCCGTGCCCGTGCGTGTGCTGGTCGTCATGATCGACGACGGGCGTGGCGTGGGTCACGTGTGCAGGCTCCGGAGCACCGCGTGGAGCCGCGGCTTGGCCTCGATGCCGATCCCGGGCACCTGCGGCAGCGTGACGAAACCATCGACGACCGGGGTGCCGTCGGCGAAGCCTCCGAAGGGCTGGAAGACGTCGGGGTAGGACTCGTTGCCGCCGAGGCCCAGGCCGGCCGCGATATTGAGCGACATCTGGTGGCCCCCGTGCGGGATGCAGCGCCGTGGCGACCACCCGTGCTCGCGCAGCATGGCGAGCGTGCGGAGGTACTCGACGAGCCCGTACGACAGCGCGCAATCAAACTGCAGCCAGTCGCGGTCGGGCCGCATGCCGCCGTGGCGGATCAGGTTGCGTGCGTCCTGCATCGAGAACAGGTTCTCGCCCGTGGCCATCGACCCGGTGTAATGCGTGGCCAGTTCGGCCTGCAGGGCGTAGTCGAGCGGGTCGCCTGCTTCCTCGTACCAGAACAGGCCGTAGGGCTCGAGGGCCTTCGCGTAGGCGATGGCCGTGGGCAGATCGAAGCGTCCGTTGGCGTCCACGGCCAGCCGATCGCCACGACCGACCACCTTCAGCACGGCCTCGATGCGTGCGAGGTCGTCGTCGAGCGGCGCGCCGCCGATCTTCATCTTCACCACGGAGTAGCCGAGGTCCAGGTACGCGCGCATCTCGTCCTGGAGCGCCGTCAGGTCCTTGCCGGGGTAGTAGTAGCCACCGGCGGCGTAGACGAAGACCTTCTCGTCCATCTCACCGCCGTTGTAGCGGTCGGCGAGCAGACGGGAGAGCGGCACCCGCGCGATCTTGGCGACGGCATCCCAGACGGCCATGTCCACCGTGCCAATCGCCACCGACCGCTCCCCGTGCCCGCCCGGCTTCTCGTTGGCGAACATCGTCGACCAGATCCGGTGCGGGTCGAGGTTGTCGCCGGAGTCGTCGAGCAGGGAGACCGGGTCGGCCTCGCGCAGCCGTGGCAGGAAGCGCTCGGTCAGCAGGCCTTGCTGCGCGTAGCGGCCGTTGGAGTTGAAGCCGTAGCCGACGACCGGCGCCCCGTCGCGGATCACGTCGGTGACCACGGCGACGACGCTGACGGTCATCTTCGAGAAGTCGATATACGCGTTCCGGATCGGAGACGCGATGGGCACGACGCCGGAGTGGATCGCGGTGATCCGCATCATTGCGCGCCGGCGACCTTGACGACGAGGTCCCAGTGGATGGCTTGGCAGTGCTCCATCGTCTCCGCTTCGAGTCGCGTCCAGTCGGGCTGCGGACCCTGGGCGTGGGCGGGTCCGGACTGGAGCACGAAGCAGGAGAGGAGCACGCCCCCGAGTAACAACCGCATATGTCGTGTCATGGAGTCTCTGTGTGCCCCTTGTAGGCACTGTCGAGGATCTGCATCGTGTGGCGCACCGGCAGCGCGGCGCCGGCGCGCGCGAGCCCCGTGGCGATCTGCACGAGGCAGCCGATGTTGCCCGCCGCGACCACATCTGCGCCGGTGGCGATGACCGCCGCGGCCTTGCGTCCGCCGAGTGCCATGGCGATGTCGGGATGCTCGACATTGTAGAGACCTGCCGAACCGCAGCAGGTGTCGCCATCCGGGATGTCCACCACGCGGAGGTTGGGGACGCTGGCCAGCAACGCCCGCGGCGCACTGCGGATGCCCTGGGCGTGCGCGAGGTGACAGGCATCGTGATACGCGACGGTCAGCGGGGCAGGCAGGGGCGGCGGTTCGACGAGGCCGAGGACGTGCAAGAACTCCGAGACGTCCCGCACGCGCGACGCGAAGGCGCCGAGTGCGGCTGCCTGGGCCCGGCCATGAAACGCATGGCCGTACTCCTTCATCGCCGACCCGCAGCCGGCCGCGTTGGTGATGATCGCGTCGACGTCGGTGGGGAAGGCCCGCATCAGGGCGGTCGCGCGGTCGTAGCCGCGATCGGCCTCGCCACTGTGGAGCGCGAGCGCGCCGCAGCACCCTTGCCCCGCCGGCACCACGACCTCCACCCCGTTGGCGGCCAGGACGCGTAACGTCGCCAGCGAGATCTCCGGATCGAGTGCCTGCTGGACACATCCTGCAAGCAACGCGACGCGCGCCCGGCGCGGCCCGCGGGCGTGCACCAGCGCGGGGAGCGTGACCGCCGCCGGCAAGCGGGCCGGCAGCAACGCCACCATCGGCCTGAGGCGCGCCGGCAGGAACCGCTCGACGCCCTTGGCGAGCTGCCCCAGTCGGGCCGACGTGCGAAACAGCGCCGGCGATTCCAGCGTGTCGAGCAGCAGCTGTCGCTGCAGGCGATCGAGCATCGGCTGCACGCCGGTGTCTGGCCCCGTGCGGAACGGCACGAGCAGGTCGCCGTACTGCACGCCCGACGGGCAGGCCGTCACGCAGCCGAGGCAGCCCAGGCAGCGGTCGATGTGCGGCTGCGCGTCGGCCAGCGTCAGGCTGCCCTCGAGCACCTGCTTCATCAGCACGATGCGGCCCCGGGGCGAATCCATCTCTTCGCCGAGCACCTGGTAGGTCGGGCATGCCGGCAGGCAGAAGCCGCAGTGCACGCAGGTCTCCACAGCGCGCGCCATCGCGTCGCGTTGCGGGTTGGACGAATCAGGCGGAATGGAATGTTGCACGATCAGCGCCCAGAGGATGGTAGGGACGCCTCGCCGAGGCGTCCGTTCGCGAACCGCCCGTGCGGGTCCATCACGCCGCGCAGTCGGTCC
>JBKJQW010000131.1:0-26162 GCA_046593715.1 Luteitalea sp. | reverse complement strand
GACAAGCTGGGGTCGTTTTTCGACATCATCCATCAGGACCCGGTGCTGTCGCAGGTCAAGCTGATTGCCGAACCGTGGGACCTCGGCGAAGGCGGTTACCAGGTCGGCAATTTCCCGGTCGGCTGGACCGAGTGGAACGGCCGGTATCGTGACTCGGTGCGTCGCTTCTGGCGGGGCGATGGCGATCAGGTGTCCGAGTTTGCCACCCGCCTGGCCGGCAGCAGCGACCTGTACGAGACCACCGGCCGCCTGCCGAGCGCCAGCATCAACTTCGTCACCTGCCACGACGGCTTCACGCTGCGCGACCTGGTCACCTACGAACAGAAGCGCAACGAGGCCAACGGCGAGCAGAACCGCGACGGCGAATCCAACAACCTCGGCATGAACTTCGGCGTCGAGGGGCCGACGACCGACCCGGTGGTCAACGCCGCCCGCGTGCAGCAGCGGCGCAACTTCATGGCCACGCTGCTGCTGTCACAGGGCGTCCCGATGATCTACGGCGGCGACGAGATGGGCCGCACGCAGAACGGCAACAACAACGCCTACTGCCAGGACAACGACATCAGCTGGTTCGATTGGGATCTGAGCGACGAGGACCGACATTTCCTCGAGTTCACCCGGATGCTGATCGCGCTGCGGCAGAAACACCCCGTCTTGCGCCGCCAGCGGTACTTCCAGGGCCGGCCGCTGCGCGGTGCGGGCGTCAAGGACCTCGCCTGGTTCGATCCGTCCGGCGTCGAGATGACCGATGCGATGTGGGCGGCGCCGCACGTCCGCGCCCTTGGCGTCCTGCTCAGCGGTGTGGCCATGGACGAGGTGGACCAGCGCGGCGAGCCAATCGTGGACGACACCCTGCTGGTGCTGCTCAACGCCGATGCGGCCCCGCTGCCCTTCACGCTGCCCAAACTGGCCAGCGGGCTGGCCTGGAACCGCGTGTTCGACACGGGAATCGAGCATCAGCCGGTGGCGCCAGCCGAGCGGGGTACCTACCCGGTGGCTGGACGCTCGGTCGTGGCGCTGCGAGCCGACGAGCGAACCCGGGCCGTGGTCCGGTAGGATCAACCCGTCACTCGACGTCCCGCCATTGGACAGGGCCTGCGTCACCCGGTAACGCAGGCTCGCGCACGTCGTCCCGGCCTACCCGCCGGGATCACGGCGTGCGATTCGCTCCCCAGGACACCATGGAAGAGTTCTCGCGCCCCTCGCAGCCCGACTGGTACAAAGATTCCGTCATCTACCAGGTGCACGTCCGCACCTTCTTCGACGGCAACGAAGACGGCATCGGCGACTTCGCGGGGCTGATCAAGAAGCTCGACTACCTGCAGGCGCTCGGGATCAACACGATCTGGATCCTGCCGTTCTATCCCTCGCCCCTGCGAGACGATGGCTACGACATCGCGCATTACCAGGGTGTGCACCCGGCCTACGGGACCTTGCGGGACGTGCGACGCTTCCTTCGCGAGGCGCATGCGCGCGGGCTCCGGGTGATCACCGAGGTGGTGATGAACCACACCTCGGACCAGCATCCCTGGTTCCAGGCCGCCCGACATGCCCCCGCGGGATCGCCGGCGCGCGATTTCTACGTGTGGAGCGACTCGAATCGCCAGTACGACGGCACGCGCATCATCTTCACCGATACCGAGACGTCCAACTGGGCCTGGGATCCGGTGGCCGGGGCGTTCTACTGGCATCGCTTCTTCCACCATCAACCCGACCTGAACTACGACAACCCCCGGGTGATGCGGGCCATGCTGCGGATCATGCGGTTCTGGCTCGACCTGGGCGTGGACGCCTTCCGGCTCGATGCCATCCCGTACCTGATCGAGCGTGAAGGCACCTCGAGCGAGAGCCTGCCCGAGACCCACGCCCTGATCAAGCAGCTCCGGCGCTTCATGGACGCGGAGTACCCCGGCCGCGTGCTGCTGGCCGAAGCCAACCAGTGGCCCTCCGACGTGAGCGCGTACTTCGGGACCGGCGACGAGTGTCACATGGCCTTCCACTTCCCGCTGATGCCACGGCTGTACATGGCCATCGAGCGCGAGGACGGCGAGCCCATCGTGGAGATCCTGCGGCAGACGCCCGATATCCCGGAAAGCTGTCAATGGGCGCTGTTTCTTCGCAATCACGACGAGCTGACCCTCGAGATGGTGACGCCCGAGGAGCGTGAATACATGTACGGGGCCTTTGCCGAGGACCCGCGCATGCGAATCAACGTCGGGATCCGCCGCCGGCTGGCACCGCTGCTCGACGGCGACCGCCGCCGCATCGAGCTGCTCAACGTGCTGCTGCTGTCACTGCCGGGCACGCCGGTCATCTACTACGGTGACGAGATCGGCATGGGCGACAACATCTACCTGGCCGACCGTCACGGCGTGCGCACCCCGATGCAGTGGACCGGCGATCGCAATGGCGGCTTCTCGCGGGCCGACCCGCAGCGCCTGTGCGCGCCGCTGGTGATGGACCCGGTGTTCGGCTTCCAGGCGGTCAACGTCGAGGCGCAGGAGCGCTCGCCCGCGTCGATGCTGAACTGGATGCGGCGGATGATCGCGATGCGACAGGCGCACCCGACCTTCGGGCGCGGCGCGATCGAATTTGTCGACACCGGGAACCGCCGGGTGCTCGCCTACATCCGCACCTACCTCGACGACACCGTGCTGGTGGTGGCCAACCTCTCGGCCAACGTGCAGACGGCGCAGGTGGAGACGCGGCTGGACGGCGTGCCGGTGGAGATGCTCGGATGCTCGCCGCTGCCACCGCTCGAGAACGGCGCGGTGCGACTGACCCTGGCGCCCTTCGGCTGGTACTGGCTCCACATCGTCCACGCCGACGATCCACGCGCCAAGGGCGAGACGGTGGCTGACGCACGTCGCCACCCCTTGCCGGATCTGCTGGTCAGCGAACGCTGGGACACGTTGCTGGACGGGCCGGGGCGCGCCGTGCTCGAACGCCGTTATCTGCTGCCCTACCTGCAGCGCCAGCCGTGGTACCGCGCGCCAGGGCCGACGGTGCGCGGCGTCCGCATTGCCAGTCATGCGCTGGCCAGAGGCGGCACCGAGCCGGTGGTGCTGCTGGCCGTGGATGTCGAAGGCGAGGTCGATACCTATCGCTACGGGCTGGTGCTGGCGTTCGGCAGCGGTCCGCGCGGTGAGGAGATGCTCGACCGGCATCCCGATCGGGTGCTGGCGCGCATTGCCGGGGCCAGGGTTGGCACGCTGCACGAAGTGATCGAGGCCGATGCCGCGCGCGTGCTGATGCGCCTGCTGACCGACGGCACCCGCCTGACCGGCCGCGACGGCATCTTCGACGCAGCGTCACAGGGACCCGCGGTACTGGCCGACCACGAGCCGTACACGCTGGTGCCGACCACGCTCGCGCAGACGGTGATCACCTGCGGCGCCGCCGCCGAGCTGAAGATTCGGCGACGCCTGCTGCCGGGGCGATCGCATGAGGAGACGCTGCTCGGGGCCCTTGCGCAGAATCTCGATGTCGAGCTGCCGGTGCCGTACGCCCACATCGACCTGCTCACCCCGGATGGCGGCCGCTGGCCCTTCGTGCTCTTGCGGTCGCGCGTGCCGTACATCGAGGACGGATGGGAGCGCTCGCGCCAGCTGGCGCTGCGCTGGCTGGCCGAGCCGCGGGTGCTGGCCGACCGGCCGGATCCGTTCGCGTGGCTGCGTGAAGGCCGTGACGCGCCGACGCTCGACAGCGAACCTCTGCACGAAGTCGAGCGCATGGCCCGGGTGATGGGTCGCCGGGTGGCGGTGACGCACATGGCAATCGTCGACGCTGGCCCAGCGGGTGCGGCGCAGAGTGCCGTGACCGGCGACACCCTCCAGTCCAAGGATCGGGAGATGGGAGAGGCGGCCCTGGCCTCCCTGTCCGACCTGGACTCCGACGCGCGCAGCCGCTGGGCGACGCTGCTGGGTTCGTCGGCAGGCCAGCGCATCCTGGCATCACGGCAGGTGCTGGGCGCCCTCGCGCGCTGGCGCTGGACCGAAGGCGAGCCGACGCCGGTCGACCCCGACGACAGCACTCCGGGGTCGCTCGGCACGACGGCCGACCTCGGTGAGCGTGACATCGCCGCGCTGGCCGCCGATCTGGCCTACGTCGCCCTCACGGCCTTGCAGCAGGTGGGACACCGCGATCCACGGGACCCGCCGACGCGCGCCTGGTGGTCCATCGCCACCTGGGCGCTCGTGCGCGGGTGGCAGGAAGAACTGGCCGCAGCCGGACGCACCCCCATGCCCGTGGACGACCTCGTCGAAGGGCTGCGCGTGGGTCTGCTCTGGCGGCTGGTGGTCGATGCCGTGAGTGCGACCGAGACACGGCGACAGCTGGCGCGGGCGGTGCTGATGGATCTGGCCACACGCCCGGTGGGTGACCAGCCATGAGCCAACCGTGGCAGCCGGCGTTTGGCGCATCGGTCGACGGCTCGGGCGTCCGGCTGCGCGTGGGCGCGCCGGGCGCGACGGCGGTCCGGGCGCGCATCGATGCCGGCCTGCCCGTCGAGCTGACCGCGGTTGGCGCCGACGTGTTCGAGACCCACGTGGCCGGTGCCCGCGCCGGCGCTCGCTACGAGCTGCAGCGCGACGACGATCCGGCCTGGCCCGATCCGTACAGCCGGTGGCAACCCGACGGCGTCCACGGGCCGTCGATGGTGATCGACCCGCAGGCTTTCACCTGGACCGACCACGGCTGGCGCGGCGTGCCGCGTCATCGCCTGGTCATCTACGAGCTGCACGTCGGAACCTTCACGCCGGAGGGCACCTTCGCCGCGGCGGCGGCACGTCTCGACGACCTCGCCGACCTCGGGGTGACGGCCATCGAGTTGATGCCCGTGGCTGCCTTTCCAGGCCATCGCAACTGGGGGTACGACGGCGCTGCGCTGTTTGCGCCTGCCGAGTGCTACGGGCACCCCGACGCGCTGCGCGCGCTGGTCGACCGCGCGCACAGCCTCGGGCTGGCGGTGCTGCTGGACGTGGTCTACAACCACCTCGGCCCCGATGGCGCGTACCTGGCCGCGTGGATGCCGACGGTGTTTTCCGACACGCACGCCTCGCCCTGGGGCCGTGGCATCAACCTCGATGGCCCGGGATGCGCACAGGTGCGTCGTCTCATCTGCGACAACGCGTTGCAGTGGCTGCTCGAGTACCACATGGACGGACTGCGGCTGGACGCCACCCATGCGCTGGCCGACGACAGCCCCGAGCACATCCTGGCGCAGATCGCTCGCGAGGTCGGCCAGCTGGTCGAGGGGCGCGAGGTGCATCTCATCGCCGAGGACGAGCGCAACCTCGCTACGCTGATGCACCCACGCAGCGAGGGCGGCTATGGGCTGACCGGGGTGTGGGCCGACGACTTCCATCACGCGATGCGCCGCCGCATGGCCGGCGACCACGAAGCGTGGTTTGCCGACTTCGACGGCAGCGCCGGCGAGATCGCCACGGCGGTGCGCGATGGCTGGGTATTCAGCGGTCAGCACGCCACGCACCCCAATCGCCCGCGCGGCACCTCACCGGCCGGTGTGCCGATCGAGGCGGCCGTCATCTGCCTGCAGAACCACGACCAGATCGGCAATCGCGCCCACGGCGAGCGCCTGCACCACCAGGTCACGCATGCCACCTGGCTCGCGGCCTCGACGCTCCTGCTGATGGCGCCAGAGACACCGCTGCTGTTCATGGGCCAGGAGTGGGCGGCGACGACGCCGTTCCTCTACTTCACCGACCATGCGCCTGAACTCGGAGCGTTGGTCATCGAGGGCCGCCGACGCGAGTTCTCGCACTTCGCGGCATTTGACCACCCGGATGCACGAGCAGCCATTCCGAGTCCGCAATCGGAGCGCACATGGCGCGCCAGCCACCTGCAATGGGCGGAGCGCGAGGCATTGCCCCATGCGCATGTGCTTGCCGAGACGCGCCGACTGCTCTCGCTACGGCATAGCCATCTGACGGCGCAGCCGCGCCAGCGCTCCCGGATCCGCTGCGAGCCGGCCGGGCCCGACAGCCTGTGGCTCGAGCAACCGTCGGCGCTTGGCGGCTCGCTGCTCACGTTCATCGACTTCTCGGCGGCATCGACACGGACGCTGCCCCTGCCGGCCGGAGCCTCGCCCACAGCGGTCATCCTGCTGCACGCCACATCGCCAGCCCCAGACAGGACGGTCGTGCGAAATTTTCAGGTGAATGAGGGAACCCTCGTGTTCGACACCAGCCCAGAGCCCTTCGGAGCCGTCCTGCACCTGCAAGGGGCCACGTCGTGACGATGGCGGCCGCGGCCTGGACACCGACCAGCACGTATCGGCTGCAACTCGGACCGCAGCTGGGCTTTGCCGACGTGCAGGCGATCGTCCCGTACCTGGCCAGCCTCGGCATCGACGCGCTGTACCTCTCGCCGATGCTGAAGGCACGGCCCGGCAGCACGCACGGCTACGACATCGTCGACCACGCCGCCCTCAACCCCGACCTCGGGACCGAGGCCGATCTCGAGGCGCTGGCCGGCGCTGCCGCCGCGCATGGCCTGCGACTGCTCGCCGACATCGTGCCCAATCACATGGGCGTGGACCCGCAAGCCAATCCCTGGTGGCGCGAGGTGCTCGAGAACGGCCCGTGCTCGCCGTACGCGGAGTACTTCGACATCGACTGGGATCCCGTGACGCCGCATCTGCGCCAGAAGGTGCTGCTGCCCATCCTCGGTGCCCAGTACGGCGACGTGCTCGAGCGTGGCGAGATGCAGGTGGAGTACGAGGACGGCACGCTGTGGCTGCGCTACTTCGAGCACCGGCTGCCGATCAACCCGCGACAGACGCCGCTGGTGCTGCGGCATGCGGTGGCGGGCCTTGTCGAGACGCTGGGCGAGGCCGACGGCGCCGTCCTCGAGTTCCAGAGCATTCTCGAAGGCCTGCACAACCTTCCGCCGTACACCGACACCGACCCCGAGCGGATCGTCGTGCGCCAGCGCGAGAAGGAAGTGCTGCGTAACCGCCTGCTCCGCCTGGTGGGGGACACACCCGCGGTTGCCGAGGCCATCGGCGACGCGGTGGCTCACGTCAACGGCCGCGCCGGCGAGCCTGCCTCGTTCGATCAACTGCACGGCCTGCTGGAGGCGCAGCCCTACCGTCTGGCGTCGTGGCGGACCGCCGTGGACGAGATCAACTACCGGCGCTTCTTCGATGTGAACGAGCTGGCGGGCGTGCGCGTGGAGCACGAGGCGGTGTTTGAAGCCACGCACGCGCTGATCGGCCGTTGGCTGCGCGACGGGCTCGTGCATGCACTCAGGCTCGACCATCCCGACGGCCTGTTCGACCCGGAGGCCTACTTCAGCCGTCTGCAGCAGCTGGCCCGAGAGCAGACCGGACGCGACGAGCCGCTGTACGTCGTGGCGGAGAAAATCCTCGCCGGTGGCGAGCACCTCCGCGACGACTGGCAGGTGCATGGCACCACCGGCTACGCCTTCCTCAACGAGGTCAACGGGCTGTTTCTCGACCCTGGCGGGCTCGGCCGGCTGCGGCGGCTGCACGCACGAACGACGGGCGAGCACGAGCCGCTCAACGAGATCGTCTACGACGCCAAGAAGCTGATCATGAACACGGCGATGTCCAGCGAGCTCGGCGTGCTGGCCGACGCGCTGGCGCGAATCGCGCGCGCCGACCGGCACACCCGCGACTTCACGCTGAACAGCTTGCGCGAGCTGATTACCGAATACGTCGCGTGCATCAGCGTCTATCGCACCTACGTGAGTCCGCGCGGCTGGACGCACGAGGACGAGGCGATCATCGACCGCACGATCGCCGACGCGCAACGCCGCAATCCGGCCATGGAGGGGTCCCTGTTCCAGTTCCTGCGCCAGGTGCTGCTGCCAGCGCCGATCGATGGCGACGCGCCGAGGTCGGCCGGGCAGGCGGCGCAGGCCGACAGCCGACTCGCCTTCGCCATGAAGCTGCAGCAGTACACAGGCCCGGTGCAGGCCAAGGGCGTGGAAGACACCACGTTCTACCGCTACAACGTGCTGGTGTCGATGAACGAGGTGGGCGGCGAGCCGGGTGACGGCCCGCATTCGGTTGACGACGCCCACGCGTCCAACGGCCGCCGTCAGCGCGACTGGCCAACCGAGATGACGACGCTGTCGACGCACGACACCAAGCTCGGCGAGGACGTCAGGGCGCGCATCAATGTGCTCTCCGTATTGCCTGACGAGTGGCGCGACGCCTTGAACCGCGTGCTGCGTGCATCGGCGCCGGCCCGCACGATGTTGCGTGGCGCCTGGGCCCCGGACCGGAACGACGAGTGCCGGTTCCTGCAGGTCCTGCTCGGGTGCTGGCCAGCTGGGTTGCCGTTTGACGCGCCAGCTCCGGTGGAGCTGGTGGATCGCCTCAAGGCGTACATGCTCAAGGCCATCCGCGAGTCAAAGCGTCACACCAGCTGGATCACGCAGAACGAGGCATATGAGGCGGCAACAGCGTCCTACGTGGACGAGGTGCTGACCGGCACGGTGGCGCCGAAGGTGCTTGCCGTGCTGCGTCCGCTGGCCGATCGGCTCGCGCACTGCGGGGTCTCCAACACGGTGGCCCAGACCGTGCTGAAACTGACGGCGCCCGGCATGCCCGACACCTACCAGGGCGCCGAAACCTGGAAGTTCGATCTCGTCGACCCGGACAATCGCCAGCCGGTCCCCTTCGACAGGCTCGCCGGACTGCTGCACGAGGTCGATCAGGCCCGGTCGTCCTCGACCTTCGGCCCCGACGAGGTGGCGGGTTGGCGGGAGCACTGGCCGGACGGTCGTCTCAAGCTGCACATCGCCTCAGCGTTGCTGCGGGCACGTCGGGCTGATCCGGGTCTCTGGCTCGGTGGCGCGTACCGCCCGTTGCCCGTGGACGTGTCGGTGGATGCGGCGGTGATGGCCTTCGCGCGGCTGGCCGACGGGGGAGGCCAGGCGCTGGTGCTTGTCGGCGTTCAGACGGCGCGGCTGCCCGGCGACTGGCCGATTGGCGGCGTCTGGGGCACGTCGCGCGTGCTGCTGCCCCCGGGCTCGCCGAGCGGGGCGTGGCGGGATCTGCTGACCGGTTCGATGCTGACGCCCACGCAGACCGCCTCGGAACAATGGATATTCCTTGCGCACGCTTTCCCCACGTTGCCTGTGGCCGTGCTGGTGCCGGTCGAGCCATGACACCGCGCAGGGGGGCAGCGCCGGGGCAATCGGTTATGCCATGATGGCGCCTTGATGCAGGGAGTTGCGTGCCGGCCCATGCCGGGGCCGCGAACATCGCGACAGCGGGCATGGCGTCTGCCGAGGCGCCGGGCGTGCTGACCGCACACGGGATGGGGCGCATGCGCTCCCCGAAGGAGTCGCTGTGACCAGCCAAGAGCGTTCACCGATCCGTCTGCTGGTTGCCGACGATCACGACATCCTGCGTCAGGGACTGGTCGCGGTGCTCGAGCGGGACCTACGCTTCTCGGTCGTCGCGACGGCCAGCAACGGCGAGGAGGCTGTCGCGGCCTTCCGACGGACGCGTCCCGACCTGGCGATCATGGACCTGCGCATGCCCGTGATGGAAGGTACCGACGCCATCCGCCTTATTCGCGCGGAATCCCCTGACGCCCGCGTCGTCGTCCTCACCGTCCACGAGGGCGATGTGGACATCGCCCGGGCCCTGGCAGCCGGCGCTGCCGCCTACGTGCTGAAGGGGATGCCCAGCGAACATCTCTTCGAGGCGATCATCGCCGTGCACGAAGGTCGTCAGTACATCCCGTCCCGGATCACGCAGGTGCTGGACCAGGCCGGGCGCACCGACCTGACGCGGCGTGAGATGGACGTGCTGCGGCTGATCGTCAGCGGCCACAGCAACCGCGAGATTGCGCAGCACCTGAACACCACCGAAGGCACGATCAAGTCGTACGTCAATGGACTGCTGAGCAAGCTGGGCGTTCGCGATCGCACGCAGGCGGCGACGGCCGCCATCCGACGAGGCCTGGTGACGCTCGAACAAGCCGACAAGCCGAGCGCCGAGTCCGCCTCGCTCGACCAGGACGCCGGCGACGCATAGCGGCGTCGCCGTCAGTACGACCAGCGCAACAGCACCGACCCGACGGTGAACCCGGCGCCAACCGAGGCGAGCATCACCAGGTCGCCCTTCTTCAGCCGACCGTCGCGGACCGCGTCGTGCAGCGCCAGCGGAATGGTCGCGGCGGTGGTGTTGCCGTACTCGCCGATGTTCAGCACCATCTTGTCGGGCGTCACGCCCAGTCGCTGCGCGGCCGACTCGATGATCCGCTTGTTGGCCTGGTGCGAGACGAAGAGATCGAGGTCGTCCGCCGTGATGCCGTTGCGTTCCATCAGCCTCCGGCACACTTCCTCGTTCTTGCGAACCGCGAACCGGAAGACCGACTGCCCGTCCTGATGGACGTAGTGCAGGCGCTGGTCGATCGTCTCGTGCGACGCGGGCAGCTTGGAACCGCCGGCGGGCATGCACAGGGCCGGACCGCCGCTGCCGTCCACCTCATGCGTGAAGTCGATCAGGCCAAGCCCGTCGCCGGGCGAAGGTGAGAGCACCGCCGCACCGGCACCGTCGCCGAACAGCACGCAGGTGGTGCGGTCGGTGTAGTCGATGATGCTCGACATCACGTCTGCGCCGACCACCAGCGCATGCCGTGCCATTCCGGCGCTGACCATACCGGCTGCCGTGGTCAGTGCATAGGTGAACCCAGAACACGCCGCGCCGAGGTCGAAGCCCCAGGCCCTGCTGGCGCCGATCTTGTGCTGCAACAGGCAGGCGGTACTGGGAAACATCGTGTCCGGCGTGGTGGTGCCCACCACGATGACGTCGATGTCGGCTGGCGTCAGGCCGGCCTGCGCGATCGCGGCCCGTGAGGCCTCCGCGGCCAGGTCCGACGTGGCCACGCCTGGATCCACGATGTGACGCTTGCGGATGCCGGTCCGCTGGAGGATCCACTCGTCGTTGGTCTCGACCATCTTCTCGAGGTCGGCATTGGTCAGCGTGCGCGGCGGCAGGTACGTCGCCAGCCCGCTGATGCAGGGTTGAATAGTCGTCCCGCCACCACTCAGGACGCCGTGCGGGCCCGCCGCGAACTCCCTTACCACAGGCGATTGTCCTTTCCAGGCTCCTCGAGCCCGAAGAATGCGTAAGCGCGACGCGTCACGACGCGGCCTCGCGGTGTTCGTTCCAGGAAGCCGGCCTGCATCAGGAAGGGCTCGTAGATGTCCTCGATGGCATCGCGCTCCTCGCCGAGCGCGGCCGCCAGGGTGTTGACGCCGACTGGTCCGCCATCGAACTTGTCGATGATCGTCCGCAGGAGGCGGCGGTCGAGTTCGTCGAAGCCGTGCGTATCCACCTCGAGCAGGGTGAGGGCGGCCTGGGCGACTTCAAACGAGACCGAGCCGTCGGCACGGACCTGCGCGTAGTCGCGGACCCGCCGCAGCAGGCGGTTGGCGATGCGGGGGGTGCCCCGTGACCGGCGCGCCACCTCGCTGGCCGCGTCACCCGTGAGCGGGACGCCGAGAATGCGACCCGATCGGCGCACGATCTCGTTCATGTCACTCTCGGTGTAGTAGTCGAGGCGATGCACCAGTCCGAACCGGCTGCGCAACGGCGCTGTCAGCAGCCCGGTGCGCGTGGTCGCGGCCACCAGCGTGAACGGCTGGACCGGCACTTTCACCGACCGCGCGCCTGGTCCCTGCCCGATGACGATGTCCAGTTCGTAGTCCTCCATCGCGGGATAGAGGATCTCCTCGATGATCGGCGACAGTCGATGAATCTCGTCGATGAACAGCACCTCATGGCGCTGCAACGTGGTGAGAATCGCCGCCAGGTCGCCAGGACGTTCGATCACCGGCCCCGACGAGGCCTTCATCGAGACCCCGAGTTCGTTGGCGATGACGTGCGCGAGCGTCGTCTTGCCGAGGCCCGGTGGCCCCGAGACCAGCACGTGGTCGAGCGCCTCGTCGCGCTGCCGTGCCGCCGCGATGGCCACCTGCAGGTTTTCGCGGACCCGGTCCTGCCCGATGTAGTCGTCGAGCGTGCGGGGCCGCAGGCCGACCTCATACTGCGCGTCGTCGGCGCCGACACGGCCACTGACCACTCGCGCGTCGGGCATATCCGTCTCGTCGAGCGTCATGCGCGAGCCAGCCGCCCCAGCGCCTGGCGCAGCGCCTCGTCGAACGTGGCGTTGGCCTGGGCCTTCAATACGTCACCCACCGCTTTCTCGACGGTGGGCCGCGGATAGCCGAGGTTGACCAGGGCCGACAGCAGATCGGCCCGGACGACGCTGCCCGGTGTCGCCGGGTCGGCGCTGACCGGGAGCGCGGCCGGCAGCCGGTCACGCAGTTCCAGGACGATGCGTTCAGCGGTCTTGCGGCCGATGCCAGGGATGGTGGTGAGGCGCGCCGGCTCGTTGCCCTGGACCGCGGCGACGAGATCACCGGGGGCAATCCCCGACAGCACTGCCAACGCCACTTTCGGACCGATGCCGTTCACCGAGATCAGGCGCTCGAAAATCTGCAGCTCGAGGGCTGTGTTGAAGCCGAACAGCGCAATCTGCTCTTCCCTGACGTGCGTGTGCACCCGCAGGCTGATGTCGCTGCCGAGTTCACCGACGCTGCCGTACGTCGAGAGCGGCACCTGCACGTCATAGCCCACGCCGCCCACGTCCACGATCAGCCGCGCGGGGTGCTTCTCGATCAGACGGCCACGCAGGGCGGCGATCACCGATGCTCCAGGTCCTCGGGCCGCAGCTGTCGCCAGCTGGTGACCCGGCGCCCGCGCGCAAACGGCGAGGCGTCGGCCTGCGGCACCATCGACGTGGCGATGTGCGCGTGGCAGAGCGCCACGGCCAACGCGTCGGAGACGTCGAACGGGGTCGGCGGGGTCGCCAGCCCGAGCAGCAGCGCGACCATCTGCTGGACCTGCGGCTTCTCGGCCCGTCCGTACCCCACCACCGCGCGCTTGACTTCCGCCGGGGCGTACTCGACGACCGGCAGGCCGAGCTGGGCGGCGGCCAGCACCATCACCCCGCGGGCGTGGGCCAGGGCGAACGCACTGCGGGTGTTCAAGCCGTGAAACAGGCTCTCGAGGGCGACGCAGTCCGGACGCGCCTCCGCCATCCGCTGCTGAAGTTCGAGGTGGATGATCTGGAGTTTCTCGGGGAACGCGATGCGGGCGGACGGCACGATGGCACCACTGCAGATCAGGGCCCAGCGGCTGCCGCTGGGCTCGATGCAGCCATACCCCGTGCGCACCGACCCGGGGTCGATCCCGAAGATCCTCATGCCATCGAGGCCTCGATCTCCTTCTCCTCGATGTCGAAGTTGGACCAGACCTGCTTGACGTCGTCGTGGTCGTCGAGCGCGTCCATCAGCTTGAGCATCTGCTGGGCGGTCTTGCCTTCGAGCTTGATGGTGTTCTTGGGCAGCATCGCCATCGCCTGGGCGGTCAACGGCTCGATGCCGAGCAGCTTGATGGCCTCGAGTACCGCCTCGTAGCTGGTGATGTCGGTGGTCACCCCCCAGCTGTCCCCATCGTCAGCCATGTCGTCGGCGCCGGCCTCGAGCACGGCGCTCATCAGCGCCTCTTCCTCGGCCGCGGCCTTGTCGACCACGATGTAGCCCTTGCGGTCGAACATCCAGGCGACGCTGTTGGTCTCGCCCAGGCTGCCGTTGTACTTGGTCAGCATGTGGCGCAGTTCACCGACGGTGCGGTTGCGGTTGTCGGTGAGCGTCTCGACGATCACCGCGGCGCCGCCAGGGCCGTAGCCCTCATAGGTGATCTCGTCGTAGTTGACGCCGTCTTCCTCGCCCGTACCGCGCCGGATGGCCCGCGCGATGTTGTCATTGGGCATGTTGACGGACTTGGCTTCGGCGATCACCGTGCGCAGCCGCGGGTTCATTGCCGGATCGCCACCGCCCCCTCGCGCCGCGACCGACAGTTCCTTGATGATGCGCGTGAAGATCTTGCCGCGCTTGGCGTCAAGCGCGCCCTTCTTGTGCTTGATCGTGTGCCATTTCGAGTGGCCGGACATGGCGTGGGACTCCTCGGCAGAACGTCGTAAAAACCTCGGGATCTTAGCACGCGGTGCGCCTGACTCGGCCGTCGATGGATTGGTCGATGTGTCAGGTGGATGCGTTTGGTAGGGGCGCCTCCCCGAGGCGCCCGTGGCGATGTCGGGGAAGGGCAGCTCGGGGAGCTGCCCCTACCAGCGAGACCCCGACCGGCGATGCGGTTAGCCGATGCGGTTGGCCGATGCGTTTGGTGGATGCGTCTGGTGGATGCGTTTGGTAGGGGCGCCTCCCCGAGGCGCCCGTGTCGACGTCCGGGCAGGGCAGCTCGGGGAGCTGCCCCTACCAACGCGGGGCCTACGAGGGCTTGCGGGCCAGGAGGAGCCAGACGTCGGCGCGGCGATCCCAGGCCGCGCCACGGTAGTCGCCAAGGACGGCTTCCACCTCGAATCCGGCGCGCTCGACGCGGCGCGCGATGGCCGGCAGCGGCAGCGTTCTGAACCGGATCGTGAACGGGGTCACTGTCTTTGCGGCACCGCGCCCTTCGATGTACTCCTGCTCGAAGGTGGTGAGTGCCTTGCTCCGATCCTGCCGCACCGTCTCGCGCAGGGAAATCGGCACCCCACGTGGGCCTTCCGTGCTGGAAAAGACGAGCTTGCGGGTGTACTCGCGCCATTTCGGCACATCGGGGACCAGGTCCAGGCCGAACCGTCCGCCCGGCTCGAGCACGCGCCACGCCTCGCGGATGGCCCGGGCCAGCATGACGTCGCTCAGCAAGGACTGCAGCAGGCCATACGGCGCCATCACCAGCCGGAAGCTGGCGTCGGCAAACGGCAGGCGCGTGACGTCGCCGCGCGTGAGCGGCGGCCGGTTGGCGCGAGCGCGTCTGGCCCGAGGGGCCACGCGCCGCAGCATCTCGGCCGAGCGGTCGAGGCCGACCACCGGGATACCGTGGCGGCGCAAGGGCACCGTCAGCCGTCCGGTGCCGCTGCCGAGCTCGAGGACCGGCCCGCCGGTGCGTGTGGCCAACTGCTTCCAGAATCCGAGATCGCGGCGCCCCATCGTGCGGGCGTTCTCCCAATCGTAGAAGGGCGCATAGGCGCCCCAGCCTTCGTGGCCGGCTGGCATAGGGGAGTGAGAATAATGCGGAATGCCGCAGGCGGCGATGTCGCGGCGGCGCGATCGGTCAATGCGGGCGCTGCGCGAGCGTGGCCAGCAGCAGCGCGTGCTGCACCTCGACAAAGGCCGGGCCCTGCGTATCGGCTTCGAGGCGATACGCGGCGACCGCGTCGAGCAGGGTCTGACGGGCATTGGTACGACCCTCGACGACGCCCGCCTCAGTGAGGACCCGCTGGCGGGCCTCCCACACCCCGTCTGGCGGCGCGCCCAGGCGGCACTCCGAGACCGGGACCGCCTCCACCGACAATGGCTCGAGACCGGCTTCGCGCAGCCATTCCGGGACGTGTACTCCGAGTCGTGAGGGCGCATCGGGCGCGGCCTCGCGGTGCCAGCCGCCGAGGACGTCCCGCGCCAGGGCGAAGGCACGACCGCCAGACCTGGCCGCACTGAACCAGTACCGGGCCTCGTGATCGGGCTCGATGATCAGGATGCGCCCGCCGGGACGCAGCAGGGTTGCCAGGTGCCGCGTCGCCGAGGCGGGATCCTGCAGATGCTGCAGGACGCCGATGCAGAGCACCGCGTCCGCGCTCGCCGGCGCGATGGGCAGCGCCCGCAGATCGCCGGCCAGCGCCGCGACCCGGGCATCGGTCTCGATGGCCAGCTCACGGGTGTGGCGCGCGCGCTCGACGAGCACATCGACCGAGACGACCGACAACGCCGGCGTCAGCAGTGCCAACGCCACGTCGATCTCGCCATTGCCGCATCCCACGTGCACGAGTCGCTCGCCCGCATCGCAGCGCAGGTGACTACTGACCCAGTGCGTCCACCTGGTGGTCCACCAGCGATCGCGCAGATGCTTCAGGGTGTACGAGGTCAGGGCGTCGATGTCACGGGACATGGCAGGTTCAGGCGTGGCGGAGGCCGCGCCGATCAGTGCGTCGCCGTGTCAGGCGCGGGGGCCGAGGCGTAGAAGTCCTCGTGGAAGCGCCCGGCATACGCGTCCAGCAACGCCGCGACGCGGTCGGGTGTGTCGGAGCGGACAATCAGTCCGGCGTGGTGCGGCAGGTCGATGCGCTGGACGATCTCGGGGTCGGCATAGCCCGACGTGTCGGGGTGTGGCTGGCGCGCCAGTGACAGCACCAGCCCGGCGTAGTCGTTCCGGTGCGGGGGCACCTCGTATTGGCCGTGCTCACCGGCCACCTCCAGCTTGGACCACTCGTGCCAGAGATTGATGCCGGTTGCCGCGGCGATGACGTCGACGATGAAGGCGCCCCCCACCCGGCACGACGTCTCGAGGAAGTAGCAACGGCCGTCAGCCTGCGCGCGAATGAACTCGGTGTGCGTCACGCCCCGCACCAGGCCGAGGGTGTCGAGCACGCGCCGGTTCAGCGCCTCGAGTTCCTGCGCGTCCACCGACTCGCGGTCGACGGTGCTGGTCGTGAAGATGCCGCCCTGATGCGCCACGGTCCACGGCGGCAACCCGTAGCGATGGGTGGCGGAGAAGACGACCTCGCGGTTCCAGACGATCGAGTCCACGTGGTAGATGTCGCCGGGGATGAACTGCTCGAGCAGCGAGAAGCCACGCAGGTCCCCAAGGTCGTTGACGTGCTGCCACACCTGGTCGCGGCTGGTGGCCTTGCGGATGCCGATCGCGGCCGCCTGCGAGCGTGGCTTGACCAGCCAGGGACCCTCGACCTGGTCGAGGTACGCGTCGATCGCCTCGTCGTTGAAGAGGCCGACAAACGGCGGCACCAGCACGCCATGGTCAGCGGCCCGCACGCGCATCGCCAGCTTGTCGCGGAAGTACCGCGCCGTCGTCTCCCCCATGCCGGGTACCCGGAGGTGCTCACGCAGCAACGCGGCCGTCTCGACGTCGAAGTCGTCGAGCGCTACGATGCGATCGATGCGGCGGCTGCGGGCCACGTGACTGACCCCCTTCAGCAAGTCGTCGCGAGTGATCGCCGCCGGGATGGTAAACACCTCGTCAATCGCTTCACGCGGCCAACTCGGCACATCCTGCAGTGCCTCGGTGGTCAGGAGCAGCACGGTGCACCCCTGCCGCTTGCACTCGCGCAAGAATTCGGCGCCCTTCTCGAAGGTCGCGACGCACAGGATCGTCGTCGGGCGGCTGGCGGTCATGTCGTATGGACTCCGGGCTGCGGGCTCGACTCAGTCGAGCGCGGCAAGTTCGCCGGCGACGATCGGACGCGTGCGCGGCAGCTTCCCCTTGTAGGCCTGCCAGCCCATGGCCGCGATGACCCCGACAAAGACCACGAGCTTGAAGGTGTCTGGCAGCGGACCCTTCGGCATGGTCAGGTACAGGAACCAGAGCACCGGCTGCGCGATCGCGACGGCCCAGACGGTGCCGTAGAAATAGCGCCGCTCGTGCCCCTCGCCTGCGGTTGACCGTTTCACGCGTGGCATGTGACCCGTCAGGCCAATCACCCAGATGAGCCCGGCCATCGGAAAATACGCGTAGCGGTAGATCTCCTTCAGCATCCACGTCTCTGTGGTGATGGCCACGAGGAGCCCGACCACGTTCAGCACCGCGAAGGTGATGGCTTCCCCCCAGGCGATGGAGTAGCAGATGCGGCGGTAGACGGGGTTGGGGCGATCCTCGGTGAAGCGGATGATGTAGGGCGCCGGCTCGCAGCCCGGCAGGCGGCCCCGCAGGAACGGGATACCGGTGGCCACGATGACAAACCCGAGCCACAGCGCCATCCGCAGGTCGAAACCGCGCTCGAACAGGTCGAAGGTCAGCGGCCCGGGTGCAATGAAGAACACGAAGATCCAGATGGGCCAGTGCAACCAGCGGTAGTAGAGCTTGTTACGCGTGCGGATCTGGCGCTCGGTGTCGTACTCGACGGGAATGCGATGAGACACAGCAGGGCAGTATACGGCGGCCTACCCCCGCCTGAGTCGAAACCCGATTCGAAGGTACGGGGCGTCACGGAGGAGCTGAATCGGCGCGCTGGCCCGGCCGGGGATAGGAGCGCGCCAACAGGCGGTCCCACAGTCTGTCGGAAAGCAGCAACCGCAGCGTCATGAACAGCGTTGCCGTCCAGCCCACGCGATAGCGAGCCTTCGGCGCCTTGGCCTCGAGGGCCGTCTGCACGACCGCCGCGACGTCCTCAGGCGAGCCGGCAAGCGCCGCTATCGGCCCCTTGACGTAGGTGTCGCTGGTGATGCGGTCCACTTCGGCGGTAAAGTTCGCGTACGGACCGGCGCGGCCGGCGCCGAGCCCCTCCAGGCTCGTGGAAGCAGCCTGGGTGAACGACGTCTGGATCAGTCCAGGCTGCACCAGCACGACGTGGATGCCGAAGCCGGCCACCTCGAACCGCAAGGCATCCGACAGCGCCTCGAGCGCGTGCTTGGTCGCGTGATAGAGGCCGCCGCCAGGGAAGGTCAGACGCCCGCCCATCGATCCGATGTTGACGATGCAGCCATGCCGGCGCGCGCGCATGCCAGGCAGGACGAGCTGGGTGAGACGGATCAGGCCGAAGACGTTGGTCTCGAACTGCCGGCGCACGCGAGCCATGCTGACCATCTCGACCGGGCCCGACTGGCTGTATCCGGCGTTGTTGACCAGGGCCGTGACACCGCCGGCCTCGTGCGTGATGGTCTCCACCGCCGCCTGCATCGACGCCTCGCTGTCCACATCGAGGACGAGGATGCGGCAGCCCGCCTGCTCGAGGCTACGCAACGAGTCAAGCGACCGCGCCGTCGCGTAGACGCGCCAGCCCTGCTGCACCAGGCGCAGCGCCGTCGCCGCGCCGATGCCCGACGAGCAACCGGTGATCAAGACCACGCGTGACAGATCCGCTGCACTCATCGGCCCATGCTCACGGCAGGCGCGCCCGGCCCACTACCTCGATTGTTCCGGCGGCAGTGGCGCGTACGAAAATCGCTTCGCCCTCGGCTGGAACCAGGCCGGTGAGCGCGGTGATGTTGACCTGATGGGTCACCAGGAAGGTGGGTCGTCGCGAGTCGAGCTTCTGCAGCACGGCGGCCCGCAACGCCCGCGTCGCAGACGGCTGGTCGCCGCGACCGGCAAAGATGGAGTTCAGGTAGGGCGCGGTCTGCACCGGTCCGACGCCGAGAAGGCGGGCCGTCTCGACGCACCGGCACCACTGGCTCGAGCGGACGTCGGCCTCTCGGACGCCTACCGAACGCAACGCCTCTCCCAGCCGCGTGGCTTCCTGTCGCCCTTGTTCGGACAAGTTGCGCTGCGTGGCGCAGTCGGCCAGCGAGAATTCCGCCGGGTCGCCGGTACCCGGCGCGCTGGCGTGGCGTAGCAGTGTGACGATGCCCGGGTCGCGCGAGCGGGCAAGCTCGAGCACCGCGGTGGACGACACCTGCGCCGTCGACCCGGAGGGCAGCAGCGCAAGGGTGCCGGCCAATAACAGGGACTGCCGCCAGGTCATGACACTCAGCGTACACAGAAACACGCGGCCGCAGGCAGACCGCTGCGGGGTCAGTGCCGTCGGGACGGCCACGATGCCTAGTGGTCGGACGCGGCAAGGTCTCGTGCGAGGGCGAGGTCGCGGACCAGACGCGCCCGCATCTCCTCGCGCGCCACGTCGTCTGGAGCACGCAGCACCGCCGACGGGTGGTAGGTGACCAGCGTGGACGAGGCCCACGGGCTGGGGACAGGTGCCGACGATGTGCCGACGCGAGCCTGCGGGCCGAGCAGCGCCTGTGCGGCGGTGGCGCCGAGACAGACGATCACCTTCGGCATGACACTGCGAATCTCGGCTTCCAGCCAGGGCCGACATGCGCGGACCTCTGCCGCGTCCGGCTTCTTATGGAGGCGCCACTTGCCGCGCGGCTCGTGCTTGAAATGCTTGACGGCATTGGTGACGTAGAGGTCGGCCCGTGACACGCCTGCGTCCTCGAGCGCGGCTTTGAGCACCCGGCCGGCAGGCCCCACAAACGGCTCCCCACTCCTGTCCTCCTCGTCGCCCGGTTGCTCGCCCACCAGCATCACCGCGGCGCGCCTGACGCCCTTGCCGAACACGGTCTGCGTGGCATTGCGGTGCAGGTCACAGCCGGTGCATCGCGACGAGGCCTCTCGCAACGCACGCAAGCTGACCGTGTCCGGCACGAACAGCCGGGCCGACATCGCGTCGCTGCGTGACTCGACCATCGTCGACGTCCGTGCTGGTGCGGCGGCGACCAGGCTGGCGATATCACGCGTCTCGGGCAGCAGGTCCCAGTGGCGGGTGGGCATCTCGCGGCGCATCGCCGCCAGGTTGGTTCGAGCGGGGTTGAAGATCGCTCCGTAGTAGGTGCGCCAGAGCAGCTCCAGGGCATCGCCTTCGGGTGCCGCAGCGCTGGTGGTGGGCGGGCCGCTGCGGCAGGTTGTGCCGTCGTAGTGCAGGCTGCCGTCCGGCGTGAGGATGCTCCAGCGCATGGCGCCGAATCGCTCGACGAAAAACGACTGCACGACCGGAAGAATCAGGTGGTCGGGGCGGTAGAACGCGACGTACACGGCGCCGTCAATCGCCTCGACCTTACGGAACCGGACGAAGGCGTGCATCTTGTGGACGTCTCGGCGTACCTGCAGTGTCCATTGCTGCAGGCGCCGGATGTCGGCATCGACCGGGTTCCCCATGGCGCCAGGGTCGTCGCCGGCAAGGCGCCAGGCGAGTCGGTACAGGAGATGCCAGCGCCGCGGGTCGCGATGGCGCATCACCGCGCGGGCCTGGCGCACGAAGTCCGCTGGCCACGTCCGCTTCGCCGACACTGGCACGTGGTCGTTGCCGGCGACGGCCGGCGCGGTCACGGTTCGGTCGGGAGCCCCGCCGAAGAGGTCGGGCGCGGCGTCGCGGTCGGCCCAGGTCACGGCTGCGGGCGGCACCTGACGGGCAATCAGACCGTCGGCGACCGCCTGCCAGTCGCGCCACGTGGCTGGAGGAGTGAGGGTGAGCGCCGCCGACATCAGGCGCCTGTCAGGGGGTCGTCCCACAGCGATGGCTGCGTGGGCGGCGGGCGCAGCCGATCGCGTAAGCCATCGCTATCGAGCAGGGGGAGCGACGGCTTCCAGTCGGCGGTGATGAGAAAAGGGCGCGCCTCCTGCAGGCGCGCGCGCAGCACCTGCAGGTCGTGCAGGCAGACGCGATGGTGGCGACGCACCTGCAGCAGGCGGGCAACGGTGCGATGGCCCAGCCCAGGCACCCTGAGCAGCTGCTCGCGGCTGGCGGTGTTGACATCGATGGGAAACACGTCGCGGTGTCGCAGGGCCCATGCGAGCTTGGGGTCGATGTCGAGCGGCAGGTTGGGTTCGGCGCGCGTGGTGAGCTCGCCCGCGGCGAAGCCGTAGAAGCGCATCAGCCAGTCGGCCTGGTACAGGCGGTGCTCGCGGATCAAGGCTGGGGGCCGCGACGGCAGCACGCGATCGGCACGGGGGATCGGGCTGAACGCCGAGTAGTACACCCGCCGCAGCGAGTGGTGGCGGTAGAGGTGCGAGGCGGTGTGGATGATGCGGGCGTCGGGCGTGTCGGTAGCGCCAACCACCATCTGGGTGGACTGGCCCGCCGGAGCGAAGCGCGGGGCCTGGCGCGACACCTTCCGTGCTGCGACCGCCTCATCGACACGCGCCTTCACCGCGCCCATCGTCGCCTCGATGGTGTCGTGGCGTTTCTCCGGCGCGAGCTTCTCGAGGTCGGCCTGCGTCGGCAACTCGATGTTGACGCTCAGGCGGTCCGCCCATCGTCCGGCCTCGTCGAGCAGGACGGTCGAGGCGCCGGGCATCGTCTTGAGGTGGATGTAGCCGTTGAAGCGATGCTCGCTGCGCAGGCGGCGGGCGACCTCGACCAGCAGCTCCATGGTGTGGTCGGGCGACTGGATGACACCGGAGCTGAGGAACAGCCCCTCGATGTAGTTGCGGCGATAGAACTCGAGCGTGAGGTCGACGACTTCCTGGACGGTGAAGCGGGCGCGCGGGATGTCGCTCGACACCCGGTTTTGACAGAACAAGCAGTCGAAGATGCAGAAGTTGGTGAGCAGGATCTTGAGCAGTGATACGCACCGGCCGTCGGGTGTGTAGCTGTGGCAGATCCCGCTGCCGGTGGCATGCCCGAGGCCGCCCTTCTGGCCGGCGCGTTTGGCGCCGCTGCTGGCGCAGGACGCATCGAATTTTGCCGCGTCGGCCAGAATCTGCAACTTGTCTTGGACGTCCATAGCGCGTGGGATCCAGCATACGGAGATAGCGAACAAAAAGCGAACTCGGCTATGAGGTTGGCGTAGGTGACCGGCTGGTGTAGCCTCCGGCGCACAGTCGCATTGGGCAAGGTCAGCAGGAGCCAGGCGCACCCGTGGACGCGTGAGTTGTCCAGGCGTCAGGCGTGCCCGAGGAGTGCGACCGGGAGGAGCACAGCATGGCAAGTCTGGTGCGGGGGGCAGTGGGGTGCCTGCTGTCGATGCTGCTGGCATCGACGGCCGTGGCGCAGGAAGCGCGCGGCACGATCCAGGGTCGCGTGACCGACGAGAGCGGTGGCGTCGTGCCAGGCGCGCGAGTGGACGTGACCAACGTCGCCACCGGTGTCGTGACCGACACCAATTCCAACGACCAGGGCAACTACCGGGTGCCGTTCCTCATTCCCGGTCGCTACCGCGTGGCGGCCAGCCTGGTCGGCTTCGGCCGCTTCCAGAGTCCGGAGTTCACGGTCCACGTCGCCGACGTGCTCACCGTGGACGCGATGCTGCCAGCGGGGCAGGTCACCGACGAAGTGACGGTCAGCGCCGCGCCGATTGCCATCGACCGGTCGTCGGCCAGCCTCGGGCAGGTGGTGGACGCGCGGCGCATCGCCGAGCTGCCGATTCGCGAAGGCAGTGCCGTCGAGCTGGTGATCCTGGCTCCCGGGGTGGCCAACACCACCAATCTCCGGTCGCGCAAGGCCGCCTTCAACAACGGCCTGTCGCAGTTCTCGAGCGATGGCGCCGGCGAGAAACGCAACGATTTCACGATCGACGGGGTGGCCAACGTGGCTGGCGACCGCGTGGCGTACAGTCCGCCCTCCGCGGCCGTCGAGGAGTTCAAGATCCAGACCTCGACCTATGACGCCGCAATCGGCAACGCCATGGGAGCGGCCGTCAACGTCGTCACCAAGAGCGGCACCAACCGCCTGACCGGTCAGGCGTACGAGTGGTTCCGCGGCTCCGGGCTCGACACCCAGGACTACTTCGACAAGGCCGCCCGGCGGCCCAAGCGCGACTACACCGACAATCGCTTCGGGGTGGCCGTCGGCGGCCCGGTGCTTCGCAATCGCACCTTCTATTTCGCCAACGTCGAGTTCAACCCGTTCGAGGTGCCCACGCCAGCCGTGCTCACCGTGCCGACCGAACGGATGCGGAACGGTGATTTCTCGGAGCTGCTCGCGATCGGACCGCAGTATCAGATCTACGACCCGGCGACCACGCGGCCGCATCCAACCCAGGCGGGGCGTTTCGTCCGCGATCCGTTCCCCGGCAACATCATCCCGGCCAATCGGCTCAGCCCCATCGCGCGCCGGATCCTCGAGTATTACCCGCTGCCCAACCAGGCTGGCACGGTCGATGGCGGCAACAACTACGTCAACCCGACCTCGGTGGCCGATGAGTCCTACTACACGGTCACCACCAGGGTGGATCACAGCCTGTCATCCCGGCACCGCCTCTACGGGCGCTACAGCTGGGATTTCTGGGAGGAACAGAAGAACAACCTGTTCGACAACGCGGCGACCGGCATCGTGCTCAATCGCAAGAACCGCGTCCTCGGCATCGACGATGCGTTCACGTGGAAGAACAACCTGCTGACCAACGTACGCGCCGGGTATACACGGCAGCTCTTCCCCGAACGCCGACAGAGCCAGGGCTTCGATGTCGCGGGACTCGGCTTCTCCCCGGCGTTGACGGGTCTGGTCGATCCGGCGCAAGCCACGTTCCCGAACGTCTCCATTGGCGGCTACACCCCTCTCGGCACCTGGGAGTCGGGCGATGGCTTCTTTACCACTGACGTCTACAACGCCAACGCCAGCGTCATGTGGTTGCTCGGCAACCACAACCTCAAGTTCGGGTCCGAGTATCGTCACTACGTCGAGCATTCGAGCCGGTATCCGACGGCGATCTCGCCGACGCTGACCTTCAGCAACCAGTGGACGCGCGGCCCGATCGACAACGCGGCTGGCGCGCCCCGCGGGCAGGACCTGGCCTCGTTCATGCTGGGCTACATTGCCGGGGGCTCGATGAGCCGCGCCGCCGATTACACCGAGACGAGCGGGGTGATGTCGTTCTACGCGCACAACGACTGGCGCGTGCGCAGCAACCTCACGGTCAACCTCGGACTGCGCTACGAGTACGAGGCGCCGCTGACCGAGTCGCGCGACCGCATGATCAGCGGCTTCGACCAGTCCGCGGTGTTGCCCATCAGCGTGGCAGCCGAGGCGGCCTATGCGCGGTCGCCGATAGCGGAGGTGCCGATTCAGGCATTCCGCGCGAGAGGCGGCGTGTTGTATCCAGACACCGGTGGGTCCCGACAGGCGTGGTCGGCCGACCGCAACAACTTCATGCCGCGCGCCGGGTTCTCGTGGCAGCCGTTCACCAAGACGGCCGTGCGAGGCGGATACGGGCTCTACTACGACGCCCTCGGCTCGAGTCGAATCAGCGCCAATCAGGCGGGATATTCACGTGTGACGTCGATCGTTCCCTCGTTGGACAACGGGCAGACGTTCATCGCCACGCTCGCCAACCCGCTCCCCAACGGCCTGCTCGACCCGGTGGGCAGCGGCCTGGGTGCATTCACCAACGCTGGCCTCGCGGTGTCGTTCCCCTACTCCGGTGACATCCACACTCCGCGCACCCATCGCTGGTCGCTCGGGATGCAGCAGGAACTGCCGGGCCTGCTGATTGCCGAGGTGACCTACGTGGGCGGCTACTCGGACAATCTGCCGGTGGCCCGCGACCTGAACGCCGTGCCCGGGCAGTTCTTCTCGACCTCACCCGTGCGCGACAACACGACCAACAACTACCTCACCCAGCAGGTGGCCAACCCGTTGGCTGGCCTGTTGCCTGGCACCGGGTTGAATGGCGGCACCGTGTCCCGTTCACAGCTGCTGAGGCCCTACCCGCAGTTCACCGGGGTATCGGCACTCGAGACCAACGGCCTGTCTGATTACAAGGCGCTCCAGGCGCGCGTAGAGCGTCGCATGGCCAGCGGCATCACGGTCCAGGCCGGCTACACCTGGTCCAAGACGATGACCGAGACCGAGTATCTCAACGCCTTCGACGCCGAGCGGCATCGGGTGATCGGCGCGTTCGACCGCACCCACATCTTCGTCACCAGCGGCATTGTCGAGCTCCCGTTCGGCCGTGAGCGGCACTGGGGGTCGCAGTGGAACACCTTCACCGACACGGTGCTTGGCGGGTGGCAGGTTTCATTCCTGGTCAAAAGCCAAAGCGGGGCACCGCTCGGCTTCGGCAACTATCTGCTCAAGCCAGGTATGACCAGTGCAGACATTGCCGTCGACAACCCCGCCATCACGCGCTGGTTCAACACCGATGCCTTCGAGCGCGCCCCTGCGGACCAGTTGGTGTCCAACGTCCGCACCACGCCCCTGAGACTGGCTGACGTGCGCGGTCCGGGCTACATGGTGCTGGACCTTGGCATCATGAAAAACGTCATGCTGGGCCCACGGATGCGGCTGCAGCTGCGGGTGGAGACGTACAACGCCCTCAACCGGACCAACTTCAACAACCCGGATACCTCGCCTGTCAGCACGGGTTTCGGCACGATCACGTCGCAGAACCCGTTCCCGCGGCAGCTTCAGTTGGCGGCGCGTTTGAGCTTCTAAGCAAGGCCGGGGTGCGCGACGGTTCTCGCGCACCCCTCGACACAAAAGAAAAGCCCGACGCATCGAAACGACGCGTCGGGCTTTTGATATATCCCCGGCAGTGACCTACTCTCCCACAGACCTGCGCCTGCAGTACCATCGGCGGTGGAGGGCTTAACTTCCGTGTTCGGAATGGGAACGGGTGTGACCCCTCCCCTATGGCCACCGGGAAAC